>JBAUXO010000173.1:0-64437 GCA_049584315.1 Candidatus Sulfotelmatobacter sp.
GGCTCTGCTCTCGATCATGAGATCCATCCAGCGTTCGACGGAGTTACTCCTTTCTTTCTTCCAACTTCCCGACACAAAGTATGCCGCTCATGTAGGCTACTGACGTTATTTATGCAACTATTGATAAGAGAGCAAAATGAAGGCGGCTTTAGCCACCGAGGGTCCGCAGCCGCCCGTTCCAGACAGCTCAATCTCCCGGGCGCCAGGTCAGGCCGGCGTTGCTTGCGACCATGAGGGGCTTGCGGGCCATGACCGAGACCGGGACCACTAGACCCCAGCCCCGCGAGGGGCGTCATACGATAGCCCCTCGCGTAAGTTCGGGGGCAAGCTCAAGAAATGCGAACCGGGGCCCGTAGGGACGGCAAAAGCTGCAGGTCAGGGGCAGCGCCCCTTCCGATCTTGAGTGTCCGGCGGTCGAAACCCACCCGCGCCACGATCGATGGTAATCCCGAGGAAAAGCCGCGCTTCAGCGCCGGGTACAGCCCTTAAATACCTGCGAGCTTCAGCCCCTCTCCCCCTCTAAAGAATATATCTCGATAAATCTTGATCCTTCACAATGTCCGTCAACATCTTGCGCACGTAATCCGCATCCACCGTCACGTGCTCGCCTTTTCTCTCCGGAGCGTCAAAGCTCAACTCATCGAGCACCCGCTCCATGATGGTATGCAGCCTGCGCGCGCCAATGTTCTCCGTGCTCTCGTTCACCCGAAATGCAAAGTGCGCAATCTCCTGCAGCGCCTCGGAAGTAAACTCCAGCCTCACGCCTTCGGTTTCAAGGAGCGCGGTGTACTGCTTCACCAATGAAGACTTCGGCTCCGTCAGGATGCGCACGAAATCTTCCATCGTCAGCGACTGCAACTCCACGCGAATCGGAAACCGCCCCTGCAACTCTGGGATCAGATCGCTCGGCTTCGAAACGTGAAACGCACCCGCGGCGATAAATAAGATGTGATCCGTCCGCACCATCCCATAGCGTGTGTTCACCGTGGTTCCTTCGACAATGGGCAGAATGTCGCGCTGCACTCCTTCGCGCGAAACATCCGGACCATGCCCGCCCTCGCGTCCCGCAATCTTGTCGATCTCGTCCAGAAACACGATCCCCGAATTCTCCACGCGATCAATGGCAATGCGCGTCACCTGATCCATATCGATCAGCCGCTGCTCTTCTTCTTGAATCAGGTATTCGAACGCCTCGTTCACCTTCATCTTTCGCTTCTTGGTCCGCGCGCCAAAGATGTTGGGCAGCATGTCCTTGATGTTGATGTCCATCTCCTCGACACCCTGGTTGGTCATGATTTCAAAAGAGGGAAAATTCCGCTCCCGCACATCAATCTCAACCTGCCGCTCGTCCAGCTTGCCCTCGCGCAATTGCTGCCGTAATTTTTCGCGCGTCCGCGATGAGGATTCCGTCAGTGCCGTGTTGCCATCAATCACTACTCCGCCCGCAGTCGTCGATTCCGCTGGCCGCGACGGAGGGGACGGCGGCAGCAGAATATCCAGCAGCCGCTCCTCCGCATTCAACTCGGCCTTGTCCGCAACGTCTTCCAACTTCTCTTCGCGTACATTGTCGATGGCAATCTCCACCAGATCGCGCACCATTGACTCCACATCGCGTCCCACATATCCCACTTCTGTAAACTTTGAAGCCTCCACCTTCAAGAATGGAGAATTCGCCAGCTTCGCCAGCCTGCGCGCAATTTCCGTCTTCCCCACCCCCGTCGGCCCGATCATGATTATATTTTTGGGGATGATTTCTTCGGCTAGGTCGGGGGTTAGTTTTTGCCGGCGGGTGCGGTTGCGGAGAGCGATGGCGACGGCGCGCTTGGCGTCCTTCTGGCCGATCACGTGTTTGTCGAGTTCGACGACGATCTCACGAGGAGTGAGTTCGTCGAGTGCGAGTTGTTCTTCTTCGGCGCTGCTGGGCAAGTAAATGGCCATAAAAAGTTCTCAGTTCTCAGTTCTCAGTCACGCAGCGAAGGTTGCCCGGAACTGAGAACCGAAAACTCACTACAGTTCTTCAATCGTTACCGCGTCATTGGTATAGATGCACATTTTGCCGGCGATCTTCATGGCTTCTTCGGCGATTCTGCGGGCGGAGAGTTCGGTGTGGCGTGCCAGGGCTTCGGCGGCGGCCTGGGCGTAGGGACCGCCGCTGCCGATCGCGGCTATGCCGCCATCAGGCTCGATTACGTCGCCTTGCCCGCTGAGCAGATAGGTTTGCTCTTTGTCGCACACCAAGAGCAGTGCTTCCAGGTGGCGCAGGAATTTATCGGTGCGCCAGTCTTTGGCGAGTTCGACGGCGCCGCGTCCGAGGTTGCCGTGGTATTGCTCCAGCTTCGACTCGAAGCGGCTGAAAAGGGTGAAGGCGTCGGCGGTGGAACCGGCAAAGCCGGCGAGAATTTTGTCGTTGTAGAGGCGTCGAATCTTTTTCGCCGTGTGTTTAATGACAGACTCGCCGAGCGTAACCTGGCCGTCGCCGGCGAGAACCACGCTGCCGTTGCGGCGGATGGACAAAACTGTTGTGGATCGAATCAGACGTTTCGTGGACATGAGCGCAATTCTTGATTATAGCAGCGCGAGAGTCTCCGCTCTTCGCCGGGACGGGCTCGAGTGGTCGGTGCGTTGGCGACGACGATCGAAATCCCCGCCGCCCGTTCTCTCCAAGCAGGGGAAAGACCAGGACGGGACATCCGCGCTGTTACAAGATGCGAGTGGATGGAAGCGAGATTACGCCGCGTGCCGTGATGTCGAACCTTTTTGAGTGGACTTTTGCGGGAAAGGGCGCGGATGTCTGCAACATGCGGCTGGAAGCGCACAAATCGGTGCGTCGCCCGGCGTTGCGCGGGTGGCTGGGCGGACGCCTCAAGGGCCGCGTGGCCGCTTTCACTTTGTTCGAGCACTACAAGGCCAAAACCGACATGAGCGCGATGATGCGCACCACCGCATTTCCGGCATCGATCGTCATACAAATGTTGGCAGCGGGACTGATTACGAAGCGCGACGGCGTCTTACAGGAGCGGGACGTTCCTGCCGATCTGTTTCTGGAGGAGATGGCGAAACCCGCAATCCGGGTCGAGTACAGCATGGAATAGAGGGAAGATCAAAGGCAGCGGACAGCAGTGCCTGCTCCACACCAGCAAGACTCCCCCCTGTCTCTCCAAAGAACCGAGCGACAAGCACGGAACACCCTTCACGGGCGATGCTGGAGGCGGTGAGTTAATTGTTGCTTTACCTCAGGCCACTCGGCGGCGATGATGGAATAACGGACCGAATCGCGAGGGATAAAGTCGGCCGCCATGCGGTGGGCGCGCAGAATGCCTTCGCACTTTGCGCCGATGCGTTCGAGGGCGGCGCGGGAGCGATGGTTGCGCGCGTTGGTGTGAAAGCAGACGCGGAGCACCTGCCAGGCTTCGAAGGCATGCGTCAGCATGAGTAGCTTGGCTTCGGTGTTGGCTGCGGTTCGGATGGCGGAGCGGGTAAACCAAGTGTAGCCGATCTCGCAGGCGTCGGGGAGTTGACGGCCGTGACGCGCATGTCCAGACGGCCACGACCAGCGCTCGATGTTCCAGAAGCGCGTCGAGCCGATGATAGCGTCATCCTTCTGGCTAATGATTGCGAATGGGACGGCGGTGCCGGCGTCGCGCCACGACAGGCCGATCTCGACATAGGTGGTGGCGTGGGCTGCGCCCTGCGGCACGGGACTCCAGTGGTAAAGAGAGGAGTCCGATGCGGAGGCGGATACCAGACCGCCGATGTGGCAGTGGTCAAGGGGCTCAAGGCGGATGTTGACGCCTGAGAGGACGGGGCTTTCGGTTCTCATCACTCTCAGTATGCAAGGAGTGGGGGTAACTGTGGAAGAGCGGCGTTTCAGCACTTGGCCTGAGTGAAGTGGGTCGCCCAGGCGGTGAGAAGCGCGTTGGGCTTCAGTTCCGGTATGTCGACAAGGAAATCCCAGGCGGGACGCGACCCTGGAATCCCATCCTTCAAGAAACGACGGGTGAGGCACCCGGCGGACAGCAGTGTCTGCTCCGAGAGACAAGGGCGGCGTTTTTTCGCAGGCGATAAAGCTTATCTCTGCGGCGCGACGCCTTAGGCGCCAACCGGTTGCGGGCTCGACTTTGCGGCGAGCAACTGCCGCAGCACGTACTGCAGGATTCCACCGTTGGCGTAGTAGAGCGCTTCCTGCGGGGTATCGATGCGGACAAGGGCGTCGAACTCTATCACTCCACCCTTGGCTTTGGCGCTGACTTTGACTTTCTGACCGGCGGCGTAATGATCGATCAGTCTGCGGATGCCGGTGATTTCGAAGACTTCGTCGCCGGTTAGCTTGAGAGATTCGGCGTCTTGTCCTGGCTCAAACTGCAGCGGGAGGATTCCCATGCCTACGAGATTGGAGCGGTGGATGCGCTCGTAGCTTTCGGCGATGACGGAGTGGACGCCCAGGAGACGCGGGCCTTTGGCGGCCCAGTCGCGAGAGGAACCGGAGCCGTACTCTTTGCCGGCGAGGATGATGAGCGGAGTACGGTCGGCCTGATATTTCTGGGAAGCGTCGAAGATCGACATTTCCTGGCCGGTGGGCAAGTGGCGAGTGAAGCCGCCCTCGACATTGACCAGTTTGTTGCGCAGGCGGACGTTGGCGAAGGTGCCGCGGACCATGACTTCGTGATTGCCGCGGCGGGAGCCATAGGAGTTGAAGTCGCCGGGCTTGACGCCGTGCTCTTGCAGATATTTTCCGGCAGGGCTGTCTTTCTTGATGGAGCCGGCGGGAGAGATGTGGTCGGTGGTGACGCTGTCGCCAAGGACGGCGAGAACGCGCGCGCCTTTAAGTTCTTCGACTGGCGAAGGCTTGAGCTTCATGTCATCGAAGTAGGGAGCGCGGCGGATGTAAGTGGAGTCTTTTTCCCAGGCGTAGGTCTGGCCTTTAGGGATGGACAGGCCGCGCCAGCGACCGTCTCCGGCGAAAACATCGGCATAACTCTTGGAAAACATCTCCGCGGTGACGGAGTGGTCGACGGCCTCTTCGACTTCACGCTGGGTGGGCCAGATATCGGCGAGGTAGACGGACTTGCCTTCTTTGTCTTTGCCGATGGCGTCTTTGCGGAGATCGGTGTCGATGCGGCCGGCGAGAGCGAAGGCGACGACAAGTGGAGGCGACATTAAATAGTTAGCCCGGACTTCGGAGTTGATGCGGCCTTCGAAGTTGCGATTGCCGGAGAGCACACTGGCGACGACGAGATCTTTCTCGTCGATGGCTTGGGAAACTTCGGTGGGCAGCGGTCCGGAATTGCCGATGCAGGTGGTGCAGCCGTAGCCGACGATGTGGAATTTTAGTTTCTCGAGATAGGCCGTGAGGCCGGCGTTCTCAAGATAATCGCGGACGACTTTGGAGCCGGGGGCGAGCGAAGTTTTGACCCAAGGCGGAATCGTGAGGCCCTTTTCGACAGCTTTCTTGGCGAGTAGGCCAGCCCCGATCATCACCGAGGGGTTCGAAGTGTTGGTGCAGGAGGTGATGGCGGCGATGACTACGCTGCCGTGTTTGAGTGAGTTCTTCACGGTTGCGGGAACGTGCTCGTGGACGTTGGGATCTTCGACGCCGATGGCGGTGGGGCTACCCCCTTCCTGCTCCCAGTTTGCGGAACTCCCGGCGTTCGCGGTTTGAACTGCGGTGCCTGACGCGGCGGACTTCGGCTTGATCAGCGAGGGCAGCGCTTTCTGAAAAGAGTCTCCGGCTTGGGAGAGAACGACGCGATCCTGCGGGCGCTTGGGGCCGGCGATGCTGGGTTCAACTGTGCCAAGATCGAGGGCGAGGAGTTCGGAGTATTCGGCTTCGGAAGTCTTGCCGTCGTGGAACATTCCTTGCTCGCGGCAGTAGGCTTCGACCAGCGCGATTTGTTCGGCAGTGCGGCCGCTGAGTTTCAGATATTTCAGGCTCTCTTTATCGACCGGGAAGATGCCGCAGGTGGCGCCGTATTCGGGCGACATGTTGGCGATAGTGGCGCGATCGGCGAGCGGGAGATCGCGCAGGCCAGGACCAAAGTATTCGACAAATTTTCCGACGACGCCATGCTTGCGGAGCATTTCGGTGATGGTGAGGACGAGATCGGTAGCGGTTGCGCCTTCGCGGAGACGTCCAGTGAGCTTTACGCCAACGACCAGCGGAATCAGCATAGAGACGGGCTGGCCGAGCATGGCGGCTTCGGCTTCGATGCCCCCGACGCCCCATCCGAGAACGCCCAGGCCGTTGATCATCGTCGTATGACTGTCTGTTCCGACCAGCGTATCGGGGTAGGCGGTGCGCCTGCCGTCAGATTCGTGGACGAAGACTACGCGCGCGAGGTATTCGAGATTGACCTGGTGGACGATGCCGGTGTCGGGAGGGACGATGGCGAGGTTGCGGAATCCAGTTTGGCCCCAGCGGAGGAAGGAGTAGCGTTCCTTGTTGCGCTGGAATTCGAGGAGGGCGTTCCTGTCGAACGCGCTGGGGGTGCCGAACTCATCGACCTGGACGGAGTGATCGATTACTAATTCGACGGGCTGCAGAGGATTGATGAGAGAGGGATCGCCACCGAGTTGCTGCATGGCATCGCGCATGGCAGCAAGGTCGACGACGCAGGGGACGCCGGTGAAATCCTGAAGGAGGACGCGGCTGGGAGTGAAGGCGATCTCTTTCTCGGGCTTGGAATGCTTGTTCCAGGCGGCGAAGGCGCGGATGTCCTCTTTCTTGACGTTGCGTCCGTCTTCGGTGCGGAGAAGATTCTCCAGCAGAATGCGAAGAGAGTAGGGAAGATGTTGGGTGGAGATGCCTTGCTGGTCAAGGGCGTCGAGGCGATAGATTTCATATTCCTTGTTGCCGACTTTGAGAACGGAACGGGCGTTGAAGCTGTTCAGGGACATAATGGCCTTCCTGAGGAAAGATGCCGCGAGACGGCTGGCGCCGCATGGCGGGCTGCAGTGAATATCAGAACTCATTAGTTTAGTCGTTTTGGCACGGATTGCGTAGTGGGAGAAGTTTGTGCCACGAGCCGAGTTGCATAGTTCCCTTCGACTGCCGGCCGGGCTTGTAACCGCTCCAGGTGGAGCGGGGCGGCCACGCAGTCAAGCCCGTCGTCGAGCCTGGAGCGCAGGAAGTTCTTGTCGAGCTTGGGATGACGGAACGCGATTCCCTAGGCCTCGAAGAAAAACCGGAAGAGTGGTTCGGAATCGGGCGGGCTCATGTGTCTCCAACCGATGAGACGAGCCTCTTCGAAGGTGTCGGCCTGCATTTTGGTCGGAGGCGGCCCGCTGGCGCTGCCGGATCTCGGCCAGAACTTTGACCACCATTTTCTCTTTTGAGCCGAAGTAGTAAAGCGAAACGCGAGGAGTGGAGCCGATAGCTTTTGCCTGGGGGGAGCGAGAGGTCAGCGAGGCCATGCCGCACCCGAGATTGGACCATGGCGGTGCACAATTCGCTGGGGTGCCTTTCATCCGCCGTTCGACTGACGCGCTGAGGTTGGCATAAATGAACCGAACGGTTCAATTATTCAGGACGGAAATGGATAACGAAAAAAAGACAGCGCTGCGGTTCTAACGCGCGGCAGTCCAGACTTGGTAGGCGACGACGGCCATCATGAACAGAAGATAGATGCGGAGGGACCAGAGGACCACCAGGGCCGGGCCTTTGAGGTGGCGGCGGGGAATGAGGTGCTTCTTGGCTCCGACCAGTTGGTCGTGCTCGAGGGAGGCGAAAACCAGAGTTTCGTCGGCGGCGGAGATCAGCAGCGGCGGATTATCGATTTTTTTCGTCATCATGTAGTTCTCCCTGGTGGTTGAGCTGGCCATCGGCTGAGAAAGCAGGTTGGGCGCGGATTCATGCCTATTTTCCTCCTAAGGCGGCGAAGATGTTGGGGGCGATGATGCTGATGCCGAAGAGGATGCCGGCGGCGGTCAGGAGGAAAACCACGCCGCTGGAGAGAATGTTTGCCCACAGAGGGCTGACCAAGTCGCCCATGATTTCCTTGTCGTTCACCAGCATAAAGAGGAACACGAGAGCTGGTGGCATGGCGAGAACGGCGACTACGTTTACGACCAGAACCACATACACCAGCGGCAGGCCGGGGATCAGGACGATGGCGGCGGCGGTCATGGCACAAAGTGTCAGCACGGCGTAGAACGATTTCCCATCTCCCATGGGGAGGTTGAGGCTGTGCGGTTTGTGGGTGACCTCGCCGAACGCGTATGCCGACGATGCAGAGATCGTGATGGCGGCGACGATGCCCGCCTCGACCATGCCGAGGGCGAACAACGATGCGCCGAAGCGGCCGATCACAGGCTGGAGAGCCTGAGCGAATTGGGCGGCTTCGAAATTATCGGCGGTCATCTGATGGGCGAAGAGCGGAGCGGTCGCGAGAATCGTGGCGATGGCGGCGGCGGTGGCAAGGGCGGCGCCGATGGCGGTGTCAGCGCGGCCGAAGCGGATGTCTTTGGTGGTCATGCCCTTGTCGACGGTGGCGCTCTGTTGGAAAAAAAGCATCCAGGGCGTGACGGTAGCGCCGATATCGGCGAGCACGATGAGGAGTGTGTCTTTGTTGAAACCGGGGAGCGGTTGCCAAGTGATGAAGGCATGGCCGACCGCAGGCCAGCTGGGGTGAGTCATAAGCGCTACGGGGACGAAGACCAGGTTGAAGGCGGCGGCGGCGAGGGTGATGCGTTCCCAGGTCCAATAGCGGTGACTCATCAGCGCCGCGTAAAGGATGACGAGGGCGATGAGGATGGCGATCCAGGGGCGGACTCCGAAGAAACCCAGACCGGCGCGGATGGCGATGAACTCGGTGATGAGCGTGAGGAAGTTGCCGATGCCGAGGTCGATCATGGAGAACCATCCCCAGAAAGGACCGAAGCGATCAAAGATCAATTCAGCGTGGCCACGATGCGTAGCAGCGCCCAGGCGAACCGTCATTTCCTGGACGACGATGGCCATACAGAAGGTGAGAGCGACGAAGGGGATAAAAAATCCGATACCGAACT
Source organism: Candidatus Sulfotelmatobacter sp. (assembly GCA_049584315.1). GTDB lineage: Bacteria > Acidobacteriota > Terriglobia > Terriglobales > Acidobacteriaceae > Sulfotelmatobacter. The sequence goes on from JBAUXO010000173.1 coordinate 9,004, forward strand.
TGGCGCCGGTGGCGGCGTAGGAGAGCATGCTGGGACCGTCGTTTTCACCGAGCATGACGAGGACGCCGGGGCCAACCAGTAACCACAGGAGACGGGCTCGGGAAGAAAAGCCATGTTGGGCACGGGCGGCGGAGACGCGGGAACGATCGTGGGCGCGATCGACATCTTCATGCGTAATGACAACGACTTCGTCTTCGTTTTGGGCGGCGGGCGGCTTCATCGCTTCTTACGGCGCACAGGTAATCTCCGGCGATTTGGTTCAGCGGGGAACCCAGCAGAGATTAGCGCAAGTATACACGAATAAATAAACTATAGTTAAGTAGTTTGCCTCGCGGGCTAAAGCCAGCCTTTCTGGGAATCGGATGCGGCCCAGAAGGGCCACTCTTCCACGGTGGCGCAAAGGGCGGGGCGAAAGGAAACAAGACGGGAGGGGAGATCTTCTCGAGCCGGTTAGACGAGCGACCGAAGCGGAGTGTAAAACAGCGCGTCTGTGGCGGCGCAGGCGAGTTCCCCAGGGCGCCTTCGGCTTCGCTCAGAACAGGCTTTTGGGTACGCTCAGGGGGGTTACTTCGCGGGACGGGGGTCGGCCGGGGAGAGCCAGACACGTTCGGCGGCGGCGCGGCCGAGAGAGACGTTGCCGGAGCTGGTGGAGAGAGTGAGAGTTTGGTCGTAGTTGCGCTCGAGGATGCGCACCTTAGCGGCAGGACGGATGCCGCGGGCCTCGAGGAACTCGAGCAGACGGCGGTCGCGCTCATAGATTCCGCTGACGATGTAGGTGACTCCGGGTTGTGCATCCGCGAGGAGGAGCAGGCCGCGCTGACGGCGGCTGGCGGGGCTTTCCATCTCGCTCATATTGCCGTGAGGGCACACGCCTCCCTTGCCGAGCTTGGCGAGAAGCTTGGCTTCGAAGTCGGGGGAGACGGCATGCTCCAGGCGTTCGGCCTCATCATGTACCTTCCACCACTCCATGCCGAAGAGTTCGGCCAGCATGCGCTCGATGAGGTGATGACGAAGAGTGAGCCGGCGCGCGATTTTGCGGCCGGCGGCGGTGAGACGCAGGTGGCCGTCGCCCTGGACGCGGACAAGGGCGTCCTTCTTGAGGCGGCGGACGGCCATGGTGACGGCGGGAGGTGAAACCTTGAGCCAATCCGCGAGGCGGGCGGAGATGACGGATTCGCCTTCGCTTTCAGCTTCGAGGATGGCTTTGAGATAGTCTTCTTTAGAGACGGTGATCATTGGGAAGATTATACGATGAGGTATTAAGCATAGTTAATGGGCGGAGAGGAAATTTAATACAGGCAGCCCAGAGGAGCCCTGAGGATTTGGCCGGCGAGCCTGGACTAGCGCAGGCAAGAGACAATCGAGCTTTAATCGACCGGACACCCGGGGGCGGCTGTCTCCACATGCGGGTTTGACAGCGTTGCTGTGCTCCCCTAACCTTGATTTTTCGCGATTATGAAGATCCTGGTTCTAGGTAGTGGTGGGCGGGAGCATGCGCTGGTGTGGAAGCTGCGGCAGTCGGCGCGGGTTTCGAAGGTTTACTGTGCGCCGGGCAATGGTGGGATCGCGGACGAGGCGGAGTGCTGCCCCGTCGATTTGAAGAGTCTGGATTCGATGGTGGCCTTGGGGCAGCAACTGCAGCCAGATTTGACGGTGGTCGGTCCGGAGCTGCCGCTGATGTTGGGGGTGGTGGACGAGTTCACGCGACGAGGCTGGCCGGTGTTCGGGCCGACGAAGGCTGCGTCGCAGCTGGAATCGAGCAAGAGTTTCGCGAAACAATTCCTGCAGCGCCATCGGATACCGACGGCCGCGTATGCCATCTGCGATTCGGTAGAGGAGGTGCGAGCGGCGTTAGGGCACTTTCACGCACCGGTGGTGGTGAAGGCCGACGGATTGGCCGCGGGCAAGGGGGTGGTGATCGCGGCCAGCAAGGAGGAAGCGGCGAGGATTGCGTCGGAAATGTTGAGCGGAAAGATGCTGGGAGAAGCCGGGTCGCGAGTCGTGCTGGAAGAATGTTTGAAGGGCGACGAACTCTCATTTCTGGTGGTAAGCGATGGAGAACGGGTTGCGCCGCTGGTGGCGGCGCAGGATCACAAGCGCGTGGGCGATGGCGATACCGGACTGAATACAGGCGGCATGGGCGCCTATTCGACGGCCGAGATTGTGGATGAGACGATGCGGGATTGGCTGGTGCATCACATTGCTCGCCCTGTAGTAGACGGCATGAAGGCGGAGGGCGCGGATTATAAAGGCGTGCTTTACTGCGGGCTGATGATGACGGCACGGGGTCCGATGGTGCTGGAGTTCAATTGCCGGTTTGGAGATCCGGAGACGCAGCCGATTCTGATGCGGCTGGAGAGCGATCTGCTGGATGCGCTGGAGGCGTCGATTGCGGGGCGGGTGAGTGAGGGTGATTTCAAATGGTCGAAAGATGCTGCGGTGTGCGTGGTGATGACCTCGGGCGGATATCCCGGCGGGTATGAGGTGGGGAAGAAGATTAGCGGACTCGATGCGTCCGCGGGGGTCGAGGGGGTGAAGGCGTTTCACGCGGGGACATCGAACCGAGATGGGCAGTTTTATACGGCGGGGGGACGTGTGCTGGGGGTGACGGCGCGGGCGGCGGAGTTGCAGACGGCGTTGCAGCTGGCATATGAGGCTTGCGAGAAAATCAAATTTGACGGCGCGCACTATCGCAAAGATATTGCGGGACGGGCGCTGAAGAAATAATTGGGGAGATCGATGAGTAAGGCATTGGTGTCGATTGTGATGGGAAGCGATTCTGACCTGGAGATCATGCGCGAGGCGGGGAATGCACTGGACGAATTTGGGATTGCTTACGAGATGGATGTTACGTCGGCGCATCGATCACCGGATCGAACCGCGGATTTTGCGCGGAAGGCGGCGGGGCGCGGGATTCAGGTGATTATTGCGGGAGCAGGCGGGGCGGCCCATCTGGCGGGGGTGATTGCGGCGCACACCACGCTGCCGGTGATCGGAGTGCCGATTCCTTCGACGTCGCTACAGGGGATGGATTCGCTGCTGGCGACGGTGCAGATGCCGGCCGGGATCCCGGTGGCGTCGATGGCTATTGGGAAGCCGGGGGCAGTCAATGCCGGGATTCTGGCGGCACAGATGATAGGGCTGAGGAATGCTGCGGTCGCGAAGAAGCTGGAGCAGCACAAGGAAAGATTGGCGCGGGGCGTGGAAGAGAAGTCGAAGAAGCTGAGGAGTTCGTTGGGTGGCTAGGTTTTTTATTTTTGTCTAACCGGCCGCATGGCTTTTTTCGCGAAAGGTGAGAGATTCGCAAGAAAGCGCCGAATCTGATCGCGGTCTGACTCAGAAATCTCGAGAAAATCTAAGCCGATTCCCAAGCCCGGTGTCCGGTGAGTAACCTGAGCCTGGGCCCAGACTTTGCTTTGTCCGAACCAGATGCCAACCTTGAGACTGGTTCCGGGCTCGAGAGGAATTGGCATCTCGACGTAGCAGCCGCTCAGGCTGAGATCAGCTACGGTACCCCAAAAAGAAGCCCCACTATTCACGTGAACCTCGATTGGATTTTGGCAACGGAAGCGGGGATGGTAGCGGAGTTCCGTATTGCCGGGCTGGTAATCATCGACTGCGTCCGCAGGTAGAGGGCAATCCCAGAGCGGTCTTTCCGGAGCGGTGTTCAGCAAGCCGACGTGACCAGCCTTTGGGGTTCCGGGTCGCCCGATCCATTTGACGCGGAAATGGACTCGATTCCTGCCGTAGGTGAGACCGACAATCTCGTCGAGCGCGAGGTCGGGGCGAACTTCGGCCAGCTCAGCCCCGTTGCGGCTGACGTTGACGGTGAGGGCTTTCTCAGAAAAGGCCTCACCGCGGCTGTCCGTGCCGAAAATGCGTACCGGGACTGCAACCTGCTTGCGGAGCTGGCAACGCCTGCCCATTTTGCCCAAGCAACCTCCGTCATGTCCAAGGCAGGAGGAGGTGAGACTGAATGGTTGAGTACAGAATAGCTGTGGGAGAAGAACTTCTCAACAAACCAAAGTTTGGCCGTCAAGTTACGCATGGATGCTAACAGGAGTGCCTCGCTTCGCTCGACGGACAGCCCCTGCGACTTGGCGCAGGTCAAGCCCAGGCGGCTGTGCCACACGAGCACACTACAGTTTCAATCCTTTTAGATATTCGCGAAATGGCTCGCCGAGGTCTTCCCGTTTCAGGGCGAATTCGACGGTGGCTTTCAGGAAGCCGAGTTTGTCGCCGGTGTCGTGACGGCGGCCTTCATAGACATAGGCGTACATTTTTTCTTTCTGCAGGAGAAGGCGCATGCCGTCGGTGAGTTGCAGTTCTCCGCCAGCACCGGTCGGAGTTTTGGCCAGGCAGTCGAAAATTGCTGGGGTGAGGATGTAGCGGCCGATGATGGCGAGGTTTGAGGGCGCGTCTTCAGGTTTGGGCTTCTCCACCATGTTCTTGATTTCGAAGAGGCGATCGCCGAAGCGGCTGCCCGCGACCGGCTTCACGTCGAGGACGCCGTAGGACGAAATCATTTTGCCTTCGATGACTTGAGTGGCGAGGACCGAGCACTGGGTCTGGTCGAAGACTTCGACCATTTGTTGTAGGCAGGGGACCTTGGCGTCGATGACGTCGTCGGCGAGGAGGACAGCGAAGGGTTCGTGACCGACCATTTCGCGCGCCATGAGGACAGCATGGCCGAGGCCGAGAGCTTCTTTCTGGCGAACGTAGGCGACGTAGATCATGTCGGAGATAGAGCGCACGATCTGGAGCAGATCCGTTTTGTTGCGCTCCTCCAGCATCCGTTCGAGTTCGTAGCTGACATCGAAGTGATCTTCGATGGCTTGCTTGCCGCGGCCGGTGATGATGAGGATCTGGTTGCAGCCGGACGCCATGGCCTCTTCGACTCCGTATTGGATGATGGGCTTATCGACCAGGGGAAGCATTTCCTTGGGCTGGGCTTTGGTGGCAGGCAGGAAGCGGGTGCCGAGGCCCGCCGCGGGGAATACGGCTTTACGGACTTTCATGGTCATAAGAGCGGTGGTGGATCGATGGTCTTTAGTCGTTGTTTTGTTCGAGTTTGGTTGCCGGACCATTGTAAATGGTGGGATTTGTGAATGGCGACCTTCGCGGCCAAAGCCGTCCTTGTGTGCGTGGGGTACTTTTCGGCGCGGCTGAAGTCGCGCCCTTTTCAACGCGGCGCGTATCGAGTGCCTGCCCCAGTAGCGATCGCCGCATCCTTTCAAACCCTAAGTTGGTCCAGTGGAGGATCGGACTTCTGATGCGGTTTCGGTGCTGGCCAATTGCTCCAGCACGCTGCCGAGAGCACGCAGGACCTCTTCTGCGGCGGTGGCCTTCAAAGCAAATTTCAACATCCCGTCGGGCGTGAACTGTGCGCCGCGCTGGCCGGAGACGAAGCGGGCTAACTGTTCGGGATCGACGGCGGCGTTCTGCTGGAACTTCAACCTGACGGAATCGCGTTTGCGCTCGATGGCGTTGACCCCGACGCGCATGCATAAGAGTTTGAGGGAGGCGTAGTCGAGCAGATTGCGAACCGCGGGTGGAGGCGGGCCGTAGCGGTCTTGTAGTTCCGCGGATACGTCGGTTAACTGCGACTCGGTCTCGACACGTGCGACGCGCTTATACATTTGCAGACGCTGGTTTTCTTCGGGGACATAGTCTGCGGGGATGCGAATGTTGAGGCCGAGATTGAGCTGGGTTTCGGCCTCGTCGGGCGCGGATTCCCCCTTCATCTCGCGGACGGCGCGCTCGAGCATCTGGGTGTAGAGCTCAAAGCCGATGGCTTCGATGTGTCCGCTTTGCTCGCCGCCCAGCATGTTACCGGCGCCGCGGAGTTCGAGATCGAGAGCCGCGATCTTGAATCCCGCGCCCAGGTCGGAAAACTCCTTGAGCGCGGCGAGACGGCGGCGGGCGATGGGCGTGAGTTCGGCTTCCGGCGGAAGCATGAGATAGGCGTAGGCGCGGCGGTTCGATCGGCCGACGCGGCCGCGGAGTTGGTAAAGCTCGGAAAGACCGAGGCGATCGGCGCGGTTGATCAGAATCGTGTTGCAGAGTGGGATGTCGAGACCGTTTTCGATGATGGTGGTTGAAACGAGAATGTCGGCTTCATGGTGCATGAATTTCAGCATCACTTTCTCTAGTTCACCTTCTGACATTTGACCGTGACCGACGATGATGCGCGACTTGGGAACGAGGGCCTGGATTTTTGCGGCGATCTCCCAAATGGTGTCGACCCGATTGTGGACAAAATAAACCTGGCCGCCACGCTCGAGTTCCTGCTCGATGGCGGACTGAATCAGTTTTTCGTCCCAACTGGCAACCACGGTTTGGATTGCCATGCGGTCTTTCGGCGGAGTCTCGATCACGCTCATGTCGCGGAGGCCGACGAGCGACATGTGAAGCGTGCGCGGGATGGGCGTGGCCGACATGGTGAGGACGTCGACTTGCTTGCGCATTTGCTTGATGCGCTCTTTGTGACGGACCCCAAAGCGCTGTTCTTCGTCGACGATGAGGAGGCCGAGGTCCGAGAACTTGATGTCTTTCGAGAGGATGCGGTGAGTGCCGATGAGGACATCGATTTTGCCGGCTTCGGTTTTTTGCAGGATTTCTCTTTGCTGCTTCGGGGTGCGGAAGCGGCTGATCATCTCGATGGTCACGGGGAAGGGGGCGAAGCGCTGCTTGAAAGTTTCAAAGTGCTGGAAGGCGAGAACGGTCGTGGGGGCGAGGACCGCGACTTGTTTGTTGTCGGCGATGGCTTTGAAGGCGGCGCGCATCCCGACTTCGGTCTTGCCGTAGCCGACGTCACCGCAGAGCAGGCGGTCCATGGGCTGCGCAGATTCCATGTCGCGGATGACGTCCTTGATGGCTTGGGCCTGGTCTTCGGTTTCGTTGAATTCGAACGCGTCTTCGAATTCGCGGAACCATTCATTGCCGGGCGGGAAGGCGTGTCCGACAGCGGTTTTGCGCTCGGCATAAAGTTTGAGAAGCTCGTCAGCCATGTCTTTCATGGCCTTCTTGACGCGGGCTTTTGTCTTGGACCAGGACTGAGTGCCGAGATGACTCAGGACCGGCTTGGCGCCTTCCGACGAGCGATATTTCTGAACCAAGTCGAGGCGCGTGAGCGGGACGTAGAGGCGAGCCGCTTCGGCGAATTCGAGAAGCATGAATTCGGCGGGGCCATCGCCGTGGTTGATTTCTTTCAGGCCTTGATACTGGCCGATGCCATGTTCGACGTGGACAACGTAGTCGCCGACCTGGAGATCGCGGAAGTCGGAGAGGAAAGCGGAGACTTTGGATTTGGATCGCTGCGGACGAGAGGCGACGGCGTCAGATTCGTCGAACAGGTCTCGCGAGCCGAAGACGGCGAGGTTCGCGTCGGGCAGGAGAACTCCGTCGGGGACGTAGGCTGCGGCCAGGGTGGTGGTGAGGACCTCGCCGGCGAAGTAGCTGGTTTCGTCGGCGTAGCTCTCGCCGCCACGGGTGCGGCTTCCCAGGCGAAACGAAACGTTGTACTCGGTGAAGACGTCGGCCAGACGCTCGACCTCGCCGGTGTTGGGGACGGCGAAGAGAACCCGCTTGCCTTCGGCGTTGAGTTTTTGCGCTTCTTCCAGCATGGCGGGAACCGCGCCGTGGAAGCGGGGCGAGGGCTGCGTGAGAAATGAAATCTCGGGCACGTCGGCTTCCTGGAGGCCGCGGGTGATGCCCAGGTGCTCGAGGTTCGCGCCGGGAAGCTTGGATGCTTTCTGCCACCAATCTTCAGGCGGGAGATAGAGATCTTCGGGGCGGACGAGATTGCCCACGCCGCTGCGCTCGTGGACTTCGGCGACGCGGCTCCAGAAGCGGTCGAACTCCTGAGTGAGTTGATCGGATTCGTCGAGGAGAAGGGAGGCTCGCGGGAGGAGATCGAAGATAGTGCGATCGGCTCCGGCCACGGGGGTGTAGAACTCCCAGCCGGGGAAGACATTAAGGCCGCCAGCGCGGACGGCGGCTTCGACGATCTCTTCGTTGCCGGTAATGCGCTTGCCGCTGAGGCGCGTATGGATTGCGCCCAGAAGATATTCGCTGATGGGAGTCTCGGTGAGCGGAAGCAGCACGGCCTCGTCAACCGGATTCGAAGAACGCTGAGAAGCGGGATCGAACTTGCGAATGGAGTCGGCTTCATCGCCGAAGAACTCGATGCGCAAAGGGCGGTCGGCCTCGGGAGAATAGACGTCGAGGATGCCGCCGCGAACCGCGTATTGGCCGGGCATCTCGACTACGTCGGTCGAAGTGTAGCCGACGGTGTTGAGGTGAGCGAGCAGGGAATCAAGATCGAAGGTCTCGCCGCGGTGGATGGTGCGGGCGAGGTCGGCGTAGTAATCGCTGGAATGGAGGCGGATGGCAGTGGCCGCGACCGGGGAGACGACAATGGATGCGGCGCCGGTGGCGATCTTCCACAGAGCGGTGGCGCGTTCTTCCTGAAGTTCAGGGTGCGGGGAGAGATTCTGGAAGGGAAGGACGTCGCGGGCGGGGAGGGAGATGATGGACTCCGGATCGCAGGCGGCCGTGAGTTCACAGAAGCCTCGGAGGACGGGAAGAAAGTCTTCGACGGTACGGTTGTCATTGACGACGAAGATGAGGGGACGTCCGGCGGAACGCTGAAACAGCACGAGCAGCAAGGCTTTGGCGGTGGGGGTGAGGCCAGAGACACGCATCCGCCCCGTGCCCTCCTTGAGGTGGGAGGCAACACGCGCGAAGGCGGGAAGCTTTTCTACGTCCACGAAGAGTTCGCGGACGAAGGGAAGAAGCATGCAGAATTATTTTAGCAGGAGAGCGGGGTCTGGTTGGTCCGGCCAGAATTAACCGTAGGGCGGCGGGAAATCACCACGTCTCCCAAAGGCAGTGCGACCTGGGGTTGCGGGGGAAAGTGAAATGCAAATTCCCCACCCTGTCGCAGAAGACGCGACCAGCTTGGGGCACCCGCCAGATGGTACGTTTTGACTCATGCCCGCAGAACAGGGCGGGTGAGGCAGGTGGGGCCACCGCTGCCGTTGATGCAGAGTTCGCTGCCGGGAAAAGTGCGGACATCGAAGCCGGCTTGGCCGAGGCGGGCGTTGGTTTTGTAGTTTTCTTCGAGTGCCAGGAGCCGATTCTTTCCGAGAGCGAGGACGTTCGAGGCAAGGGAGTCACGCTCGGAGGGGTCGATCTCGATAAATTTAAATCCGCGAGACTTGAGCAGTTCGACGGTTTCAACCGCGAGCCAGGGAAGATCGACCAACGCGGTATGGTCGTCGAGAAGGCTGATCAACGACATTAAATGGAGACACGCGGACGGGCCTGGGCCGTAGGGGAGGGGCGCTGAGAGAACTTCGATGCCGAAAGGGGCGAGGAGGGCGCGCATCTGCTGCATGCCAGACGCGTTGGTGCGGTAGCCGCGGCCGATGAGGAGCGTCTTCGATTCGAGCCAGAGGATGTCTCCGGCTTCGGTGGTGCCGGGAGCGGTGATCGCCGAGAGCGTGGGAATCTTCAAAGAGGCGCAAAATGAGGCGTGGTGCGGGCCTTCGGCGACGCGGTTCGGTTTTCCGGGACGCATGACGATCAAACCGAAGTCGGTGGGAAGAGAGGCGTCGTGGGTGTAGACGGCGTCGAGGGAGAAATCAGGAGGGGGAGGCATTTCGCAGAGCTCGGCTCCAGCCGATTTCAATTCGCGGCAGAGAGCGTCGTGCTGGGATTGGGCATTGTCGAAATCGAGGGCGTGATGAAAGCCCAATTCTTGCCAGCGAGTTGCACGGTCAGGCTGGTTCCATCCGGCAGCGCGCGGAGAACAGACCAGGACGCGCTTCAGCGGGCGAACCATGGAATGACCGTTGAAATGGGTTTCGGTCACCGTCTCTGGCATTTATTCCTCAATCAGGTTGTGAAGCGGTTGCGGCTGTTAGGAATCTATATGGGCATTATGGCAAAAGCAACGTGGGAAGGCGCGGTTCTGGCGGAGAGTGGTGCGACGGTCGAGGTGGAGGGGAATCAGTATTTTCCACCGGATGCGATTCGCAGGGAATATTTCAAACCAAGTGATGAGCACAGCGTTTGTCCGTGGAAGGGTACGGCCAGTTATTACGATGTGGAAGTGAATGGCAAGCGGAATGCAGGGGCGGCTTGGTATTACCCCGAACCGAAGGCGGCGGCGCAGCAGATCAGGGGGTTCGTGGCGTTCTGGAAGGGGGTGAGGGTAGAGAAGTAGCGGGCGATCACCTCAGCGGCTGAATCCGCGGTTCGATCCGCGGTTCGATCCGACTGACGTCGTACGCCTGCACCTTGGATCCCCAGGAGTTGCGGTAAATTGCGGCTGAGGGTTAGAACTCGACATGCAGGCGGAAAGAGGGGACGAGGACGGGGCCGCGGTCGTGGTTGTAGCCGGGATCATTGATGTGTTGCAGGCCGGGCGCCACGTAGATGCCGCGCCACACGTGGGCGGTGTAGTAGCTCTCCACAATATTTTCGCGGCCGTAGTTGAGCGCGCCGTCGCCGAGGAGGAAGCCGATGCCACCATCGGCGAGGTAGGTCTGATGATCCTTCTTGATTGCGTTCGAGATAAAGGCAACCCCGGCGCGGTCTTGTTTGCGATGCCACCAGGCGCCGTTGGCGCCTAATCCTTCGGCGAAAGTTTGATCGACCTCAGTGTAGGCGAAGGATTCGGTCTTGCCGTTGTTCCAGCCGAAACGCGCGAAGGCGGTGAGGTTAGGGGTGAGGTTCTGCTCGAGGTTGATCCCGAAGCCATATTTGCGCGTGATGCGCCAGGGATGGTTGGTGATTTCGGGAATCGGCGTGAGGCCCTCGGCAAAGTTGGCGATAGCGTCGCGATAGATGCCCATATTGGCGTAGTTGGTGTAAGCCAACAGCCGAACCACTCCGCCTTTCTTTCGAATCACGCCCTGCCGCAGTTCATATTCGAAGTTCTCGGCGTGCACCTGCCAGGGCCGATACACCAAATTGATTCCGTTCGCCACAATGGGCATGAGGCCCTCGCCGAAACGGAAGCCCCACTTGCGGTCCTCAAAGTCGGCGGTAGCTCCGATGGTATAGCCACGGGTGTCGGCGGCGTAATCCCACGCGCCGTTGTTGTCGGTGGTCCAGTTGATGAACTGGAATTTGGTATCGGAGCCGACGGAGTTTATGTCGAAGAAATCGGGCAGGCTGAATTTACCGAAGCGAAGCTCCAAGCGGCGGCGCGGCAATTCATCGAAGAGCGAGAGATAGCTGCGCTGATTTTCGACCTTGTCCTTGCTCAGCGCAAGAACCTTATGAATCATGCCGCGGCCCAGGTAAGGGGCTTTGCTCAATAAAGGATTGCGCACGATGTCGAGATCGGTGTTCCCGGCGAGCCCGAGGCCCAGACTGAGAGCGGCGCCGCCGGCCTCTTCAATGTCGACCAGGATCTCGGTGGAATGGTTGAGACGCACGCCGCTGTAGAGAGTCAGCACGCGGGACGTGGCTTTTTCGTAGTTGGAGCGGAGACTATTGGGGCCGCTGTAGTCGGCGTGAAACGGGGGATGGGTTTGGAAGATAAAGTTCGCCTGACCGGAGAGCCAGAATCGCGAGCTTTTGAAGTGGGGGAGCATGGCTTCGGTGGATTCGTCCGGCGGCGGATCGGTAACGTTGGATGGATCAGACTGCGGCGCGGTATCCGGTGCCGTGGCGCAGGGTGCACTAGGCTGTTGCGCGCGGGCCTTGGGAGCAGGGGCTAGGAAGATGAGCAACCACAGGATCAGGCAGGCCTTGAGGACTGCCCGAATGGCGAAGGCCGCCGGCTTCGCACTTCGGTTGGCAGCAGACGGGCGACGGGGTGGGGGGGGAACCATATTGAAAATGAATTTCAATTGCATAATTACACGTCAGCCGGGGTAGAGAAACCGGCTCAATGCTTGCGGTCGCCCCAGGGCGTGAGTGTAGTCACTCGCTTTGACTCACCGTGAGAAGTTCCTCCCTCTGTCCTCCTCGCCACCTAGTTAACCTCTCTATACCATGCACAGTTAATCATAGTTAATGATAGTATTGGCACGGCGGCAGAGGTGGCGAACCGCCTCAAACCGAATGGATATTCCGCCAATCCACTGAGCCTACGCAGAGCTGGTTAAAGGAATGTTACAAACGGACGGCAGCCTCTCAGCCGTTTCCGGAAGTTGCCCACTGCATCCGCAGCCGCCGGCCGCCGTTCTTGTCGGTGACCACGACCTAGTTCATGCGCCGAGTTGGCCGTTCGAATGGTTTGTTCCAACCGCCACGGAGCGGACACTTCGTAACCGATCAGGCGCGCGAACTCCGTCGTCGCCATCGCCATGGGTGGTGGAAGAAGAGCGATGCAAGCCATTGGTGTGAACCTCCTTCCCGGAAGATTTGGTGGATTTTCTCACCCAGCATCTTATATCATACCCCCCTAGGGTACGTGCAAAGAAAAACGTCGAGGAAAGAGAAAAATGCAAGATAAGATTCCGGTGATTTCAAAGGAAAAGCAGAAACTGTTGTTTCGGATCAAGCGGATTCGCGGCCAGTTCGCGGCTGTAGAGCGGGCGCTGACGGCGGGAGACGAGTGCGCCGATATTCTGATGTTGCTGGCTGCGATTCGCGGGGGGGTCAACGGGCTGATGGCAGAAATTCTGGAAGACCACATACGGCTGCACATGATGAATCCCGATCAAGAAATGGAGTCACCGGAAGAACTGGGCGAAGACTTGATCGGACTGGTGCGAGCTTACCTAAAGTGACGGCACGCGGGTCGATGCCTAACAAAATAAAAAGAAGGACAGCCCGGAGCCCCCGAAGCCGTCCTTGAACCCTCCCGGTTAGAAGGGCAACTTGATGACCTTACGTTACCGGAGCCATGTTGCAAAATGATGGCTACCGGATGAATATCTGGTTAATTGGTCCTCTAGCGCGCTGGTATAGTAGTCCGTTGCCCGCAGTCCTGAGCATTGACATCCTTCTGATGTGGGAGCCTTGATGCCATCCACAACGTCTCGCAAGGCCGAGCAGTCGCGCCGTTTGCAGCAGCGTGCCGAAAGCATGATTCCTGGCGGAGTGAACTCGCCGGTGCGTGCGTTTGGTTCCGTGGGAGGCGAGCCACCGTTCATTGTGCGCGGAAAGGGTTCGCACATTTGGGACGCGGATGAAAACGAGTTCATCGACTATGTAGGATCGTGGGGGCCGTTGATTCTCGGCCATGCCGCGCCGGACGTGCTCGATGCGATCGTGGGCGCGGTGTGCAATGGGACGAGCTTTGGAGCGTCGACGCCGGCGGAGGCGGATCTGGCGGAGCTGGTGATTTCGGCGTTTCCGCACCTGCAGAAGGTGCGTTTCGTGAGTTCCGGAACCGAAGCGACCATGTCGGCCATTCGTTTGGCGCGGGCTTATACCAAACGCAAATACATTGTGAAATTTGAAGGGTGCTACCACGGGCACTCCGATGCACTGCTGGTGAAGGCGGGGTCGGGCGTGGCTACGCTGGGAATCCCAGGGTCGGCGGGGGTTCCGGAGGAGTTCACGCAATTCACGCTGGCATTGCCATTCAATGACACCAAAGCGGTGGAGTACGCGTTCCAGAAATTCAAGCATCAAATTGCGTGCGTGATCGTGGAACCAGTGGTGGGAAATATGGGATGCGTTCCCTCGGCTGATGACTATCTGGTGGCGCTGCGACTGATTACGGAACGGGAAAAGTCTGTACTGATTTTCGATGAAGTGATGACCGGATTCCGAGTGGCCTTCGGGGGAGCGCAGGAGCTATATGGCATTCGTCCTGATCTGACGACCATGGGCAAGATCATTGGCGGAGGATTGCCGGTGGGCGCCTACGGCGGGACGAACGAGATTATGAACCTTGTAGCGCCACTGGGACCGATGTATCAGGCAGGGACGCTCTCGGGAAATCCGCTGGCGATGGCGGCGGGATGCGCGATGCTGAAGTATTTGCGCGAGCACAAGCAGGAGATTTATTCGCGGATCGACACGCTGAGTGGGGAGCTAGTGCAGGGCGTGGCGGCAGCCGCCAAGGATGCTGGCGTGCCGCTGTGCTACAACCGGGTCGGATCGATGTTTACCTGGTTCTTTACTGCGGGGCCGGTGACGGATTGGGATTCGGCGTCGAAATCGAATACCGAAGCCTTTGGGAAATTCTTCCGCGCCATGCTGGACAGCGGAGTGTATCTGCCGCCGTCCCAGTACGAGGCGGCATTTCTGGGCGCGACCCACACGGCGGAGGATGTGCAGCAGACGATTGCGGCGGCGAAGCAAGCCTTGGCGGCGGTGAGGGAGTAACTGTAGGGCGGTGGGTGAAATCTTTTCGGGGTTGGTTTCTATCTCTAGCGGGGTATGGGGTCCTTCGCTGCGCTCAGGATGAGAGGGGCGGGGCGCTCGCCATGATCCGCGGTATCGTCACGAATTCATACCTTTCTGGGTTGTAGCGCGTGATCCGGTGATCGCTGGCGATCACGGTTTGGGAGCGCTCTGCGCCCCATTGCTTGTGGCCGCCGTCGGCGAGCTGCACTCCGCCGAGAGAGCCGAGGCGGCCGTCGCCACAGGAGCGCGAATCCACGGCAATCGCAGAATCCCTTAAATACGAAATTGTTCATGTTAACTCTTCCCGCAATTGCCACTCGGCGACAGACGAGCTATCCTGCCCATTCCGAAATATTGCGAGGCCATGGCGAATCTTTTCGAACTCCCCCGTTACATTGCAGTGGAAGGCCCGATCCGAGTGGGCAAGAGCACCCTGGCTCGCATTCTGGCGGAACGACTGAACGCGCAGCGGGTCATGGAGCCTGAGTCAAATCCTTTTCTCGGAGCATTTTACGAGGGCGAGCGGGGGGCGGCATTTCAGGCACAGTTCGCTTTCCTGGTGCGGCGATTCGAGCAGCTGCAGGCGCTCGACTTGGGTGCCAGTTCGCAGAAGACCGTGGTGGCCGACTACATCATCGAGAAAGACAAGCTATTTGCCTGCCTCAATCTGACTGACCAGGAACTCGATACCTACAACCGGTATTACAACCACTTTCGCGAGAAGTTGCCGACCCCTGACCTGGTGATCTACCTGCAGGCCACGCCTGAAGTCTTGAAAAAGCGGCTCAAGAAAAAAAATGCGCCGGGCGAGCGGGCAGTGAGCGATGAATATCTGGAAGAAGTGGTGAAGGCGTATGAACACTTCTTTTTTCATTACACATCCTCGGATCTGTTGATCGTGAACACGTCGGATATTGATTTCGTCGACCGCAACGAGGATTTGCAAGAACTGCTGCGGAAGGTGACGGAGCCGATCAAGGGGACGCAGTACTTTCTGCCGCTGGGCGGGGAAGCAGTGGGGGCGTAGGAACCGGCGCGAGTGTAGCCGCGGGGACCAGACGCTAAGATTTTTCCGGTCCTTCCCCTGCGACGCCCTACGACAGGCAGCTATCGACGAAAGCCCCTTTTTGACGCTATAATAGGGGCTGAAGCATCCCAGCCGATGCAGACAGGCTCTATCCGGCCGAGCCGGAGGGGCACTGGAGGGCACAGTGAGCCTTACTCCGATTGGCGAGCCTCGCCATAAAATTACCACCGCTTCCCTGCGGGAACACAAACTCCATCACCAACCGATCAGCTGCCTAACCGCTTACGACTACGCGACCGCGCGTCTGGTCGATGAGGCCGGAATCGAAATGATTCTGGTCGGCGATTCGCTGGCCCAGACCATGCTGGGCTATGAGAACACGCTCTCAGTCACGGTGGACGAGATGCTGCACCACGTGAAGGCCGTCCGACGCGGCACGAAGAATGCGCTGCTGCTGGCGGATATGCCTTACGGTTCGTATCAGATCGACGCCAAAGTCGCGCTCGATAATGCCACGCGCTTTGTGAAAGAAGGAGGAGCGGAAGTGGTGAAGATAGAGGGCGGCGAAAAGCGGGCCGACCTGATTCGCCGCATCGTTGATGCCGAGATTCCGGTGGCTGGGCACATCGGGCTGACTCCACAGTCGGTGAATGTGATGGGCGGCTACAGGGTGCAGGGGAAAAATCTCGGTGGCATCGAGCAGTTGATGCGAGATGCCGTGACGCTGGACCGTGCCGGCGTGGCATGTCTGTTTTTGGAGGGCATTCCGCGCGAGGTGGCGGCGATGATTACGGCCGAGGTTGCTGCGCCGACAATTGGGATTGGGGCTGGTCCGGAGTGCGATGGGCAGGTGCTGGTGTTTCACGACATCGTGAATCTGACGTTTGGGCCGCCAGCAAAGTTTGTGCGCCGGTACGGCGACGCGGCAGCGCTGATTACGAATGCAGCGCAGGCGTTCCGCGCGGATGTGAAGTCGCAGCAGTATCCCGCAGATGAGGAGTCGTATCATCTGCCCAAGGAAACGAAGGCAGGGTTCGATACGGTGCTGGCGCGGAAGCGGGCGATGGGACGATAATCCGGCCACGGATTTTGCGCGGATCGCCACCGGGTAGGGGAGGACAGCGTCTTAACAAAATCCCTCGCGATGGTGCTAGCCTATTGAGGCGGAGGTCTTATGCTGCTACCAGCGCTTTTCCTTCCCTTCTTCGGCTTTGGCTTTGTGATGTATTTCTTGCCGTCGATTATTGCTCTGGCCCGGAGCAAGCGGGATATTACGGCGATCGTCCTGCTGAATTTTTTTCTGGGCTGGACCATGATCGGATGGGTGGTTGCCCTGATATGGGCGGTGAAGACGGACGCCCCCATGGTGGTGCGGTGAGTTCTGGGACTTTGGTTATGAATTCTCTGCGCGGGGGACTGGCCACCCTTTTACTGGGGATGATGGCGAGTTTTTCGCTCGCATCCTGCTCGGGGCCGAAGGCGCAGCCGGTGCCGGATGCGGAGACGGTGCTGCAGGCCGTTGCTCCACCTGATCCGGGGAAGTTTCCGCCGCTGCAGGAGACGAAACACTGGAGCAATCCCTATCTCGTGATTCGTCCGGCGACCGTGGGACTGCTCAGCGGAGTTGCGGCGAACGAAGAACAGATTCTGAAGCCGGAAGAAGTATTGAAAGCTCTGGCGCAGTTGCCGGCGTCGGCGTGGCCGTATGGACGGGCGGTTGCGGTGCTGGTGGATGCCAAGCCGACCAGCTCTGAGCAGGATAAAATCGCGCTCCGGCGAAACCGCGGCTTGGTGGCCGGCGAGCTGCAGAGCGCGCACGTGACGATCAACTGGATCCCCTCCTCCTAGAAAACATCCCAAGACAAATGAGAATCTCGAACACCCTCGAAGACATGCGTGCGGCGTGCCGTGGTGTGCGAAGGGGAGGCAAAAGGCTGGGATTGGTTGCCACCATGGGAGCGTTGCATGAAGGGCACTTATCTCTGGTGCGGGCGGCAAAGGCTATGTGCGATGGGGTGGTGGCGTCGATTTTTGTCAATCCGACGCAGTTTGGGCCCACGGAGGATCTGGCCAGGTATCCGCGGACATTCGATCGCGATCGGCAGTTGCTGGAAAAGGAGGGCGTGGAATTGCTCTTCGCTCCCTCCGTAGAAGAGATGTATCCGGCGGGAGCTGCGACCTGGGTTACCGTGGACGGGCTGAGTGAGAAGCTGGACGGGCGTTCGCGGCCGGGACATTTTCGCGGCGTTACTACGGTGGTAGCGAAACTGTTTCATGTGATCGAACCCGATGCGGGGTTCTTTGGACAGAAAGATGCGGCGCAAGTGGCGATCATTCGGCAGATGGTGCGCGACCTGAACTTTGCGGTGGAGATTGTGGCCTGCCCGATTGTGCGGGAGCCGGACGGACTAGCCATGAGTTCCCGAAATGCCTATCTCGATCCGCAGCAGAGAAAAGAGGCGCTGATTTTGCATCGTTCACTGATGCGGGTGAAGAAAATGTGGGAGGGCGGCGAAGCCTCCCCGGAAAAACTGCTGGCTGCGGCTGGGGAAGAACTTGCCAGGGAAAAATCAGTACGTCTTGATTATCTTCAAGTTGTCGATCCTGACAGTCTCGATCCGGTTAGAATCGTCGGCAGAGGTGCTCTGGTGGCGGTTGCCGCATTCGTGGGCGCGACCCGGCTGATCGACAACCTCCTGCTTTGAGATTCTTAACGGCTCGACTGCGCCTGCTCCGATGGAGAAAGGGCGACGGACGCGGGCTGAGGAGCGAGACGCTGGGTTACCAGGTTTTCGATCTGCGACCAAAGAGTTGGATCGCACTCGCTCTGCATGTGACCGGGAGTGAGGATTCGCTCCCACCGGGAGGCTTCCGGACATTTGACCGGAGTTTTCTTGTAATCGATGCGATAGTTCCCCAGGATTTCAGTCTTCGCGGGATTAATAGCTGTGATCTGGCGACGGCCGTGAATGATGCCTGCCGTCTGATAAAAATTCACGGCTTCGGCAACGTTATCGGGAATGACGGAGTCGTCCTGCCACCATTTCGCGACACTATCCACTTGCACGGTCAGTAAAACCGGGATGCCTCGCTCTCCCAGATCACGGGCCAGTAAAACCGCCGCAGCGGCTCCCCAACTGTGGCCAAAAAGGATAATGCGGGCGCGAGTTTTTTCTTCGGCAGAAAGTGCGCCGTCGCGATTCGTGTCTAGCAGATGAAGAACGGCGTTATAGGCCTGCTTCCTATGTCGGTTCTCGAAAACTCGCACGTAGGTTCCCGGGGGAACGGTTTGCCGGATGCGCCGGGCGAGTTGAACCGGGCCGTGGTGGGGGTTGTCATGGTCGACGAAGCCGCCCACGAAGCCGATCACGATGTTGGCAGCAGAAATCGTCGTTTGGGAGGGGAGAGCGGCATTTCGTGGTTGCGCGAGCCCGGGCAAGGACGAGGCCAGAAACAACCAGGCTACGATGGAAGCTCGAAATGCGAGAGAACGGCGCAAGCGGACTCCTAAAAAATGAGATGATTCGTGCCGCTGGGAGGATGCGGGGAGGAGAACTTATTCGCAATCTCGATCCGGCGGACAGGAAATCATTTCGCCGGCTGGCCGGCAGGGGCTCCGGTACAAGCGGCGAGCGAGTCAAAAGCCTTTACCAGCAGTGGTTTCACTGCATTTGACCCGAGGAGAAGTGTACACCGGTTGTCAAGCCCCGGCACGACTCAGAGGCGGCTTCGATGGTCGCCGTCCTGAAACAAACGGGTTGCCCGCAAGGATGTAGCGCAGCGGTTGGTCGGCAGCCTTGCGGATGCCGATGCGGGGAGTAATTTGGATGCGCGCGGTAAAGACGCCGTCTTCCGCGATCCACAGGCCGGAGGTGGGCGATGTGAGATCGCGTCCGTTATCGCGGGTGCGCGTGATACCGAAGGCTTGGGCAAGGCGTCCGGGGCCAGTGGTGAGTCGAAGAAGATCGCGGGGACCTTGCAGGGTGATGCCTCGAGCGCGGGCCATGGCTTCGATGCCGCGCAGTGGTTCAAGGGCGCGGATCAGCACGGACCCGGCCTGGCCTTCGCGCTCACAGGAGACATTCAAACAGTAATGATTGCCATAGATGAAATAAACGTAGGCGTAGCCGGGCGGTCCGAACAGGATTGAGGTGCGGGCAGTGTTGCCTGCGGCGGCATGAGCGGCGGGATCGCTTTCGCCAAGATAAGCCTCGACTTCGACGATGCGGGCGGCGAGGCGAAGTTTGCCGAGGTCGCGGATGAGCAATTTGCCCAGCAATTCGCGAGCGACGCGGCGTGGACCGCGAGCGAAAAAGGAGCGATCGAGCGGGTGGATCGCCGGATGCGAGAGAGCACGGTCCAAAGTCATGGGGAAGTTAAGATGTGGAAAGGGCCAGGTCCCGTTTCCTTAACAACCGAGACGGAACGCGATCAAAACACACGGTCACGCCGCGCCCTTGGCCGATTCTTTCAAGTAGGCCAATACTTCGACGGCATGACCTTCGGGCTTTACCTTGGGAAAGATGTGCTGGATTTTGCCGTCGGGGCCGATCACGAAGGTGGTCCGGGCAATCCCCATCACTTTCTTGCCGTACATATTTTTTTCCTGGACCACGCCATAAGCGTTGGCGACTTTCTTGTCGGCATCGGCAAGGAGGGAAAAGGGCAGCTTGAATTTGTCCTGGAATTTTTTCTGTGCTTTGGGCGTATCGGGAGAGATGCCGAGCAGGACCGTGCCGGTTTTCTGGATCTGCTTATAGGTATCCCGGAAAGCACAGGCTTCGACGGTGCATCCAGGGGTATCGGCGCGAGGATAGAAATACAGGACCACAACTTTGCCGCGTAAATCCTTGAGAGAGAGTTCCTGGCCATTCTCATCCTGCAAAGTAAACTCGGGGGCCTTATCATTGATATTCATGGGCATCTCATTTCCAAGGGAATCAGGGTTGAAGGCGGCGTCCGGAATCTCAGCGCGGGTGAAGCCGAGGCCGGGACGGGTAGTCTTCAGAAATTGTTTATACCGCAGATGGAGTGCATTCGTCATTATGACGGGCCTTCTCGCATGGGGGGGGGTGCGAAGCGCGGCGCAACAACCGCAGCTGAAGCGCCCAAACAACACGCCTCCGGAAAAGCCTGCCGAAATCAAAAAGCCGAAAAAGGTCAAAGGTCCGCGGGCGGTAGGACTGGTCGAACTCAGCGGCAGTGGCAAGGCGACGCTAATTCCAGTGGCAATCCTGGTCGACGGGAAGTTCTACGATGCGAGCGCCTACAAGGCGGATCCGATACCAATGGCTCTGGAATCGGGCACGGTGTATGAGGCCGAGCAATCGGGGGATTCGCAGGGGTTGTTCACGGTGAATGGTGCGTTGCACAGCAAGAGCCCGGCGAGTCCGCAACCTTGGATCGGCAGCGGAACCTACTTGCCGCAGGGAGCGGAGGCCCCGAAGCCGACCCGCAAAGCGGAAGACGTCCCGGTGGGGCTGAATGATAGCGGGGATGAACCGCCTCGCCTGACAAGGACATCCAAGGCAGGCAGCGCGGCGGATGCAGGGTCTGGCTCCACTGCCGGCGGGTCTGGAGCAGGGGACAAGGCGGGTGCGAAAGCTCCTGCATCCTCGCAACCGTCGGGCGGGGCGTCCCCGGGGTCGGCTTCCGGGCAAGAAGCGCCGCCGGCCGCGGATAAACCCGCGAATTCGGGCACGAAGGAACCTGTGCCGGTGGCGCAGACCGGTCCGGGACAGGTCTCCCCCGGCCAACCAGCGCCGAGCCAAACGTCGCCAACGCAAGGCTCAGCCGCCCCGACATCGGGGAACAAATCATCCTCTCCTGAAACCTCAACCGGTCAAGCGGAAGACAGTTACTATCGACCGACGTTACGCCGGGGCAAGCCGACGGCACCGGCACCACCGGACGAACAAGATGCGGTGATGGCGAAGGGCGGCAACGTTAACTCCACGACCACGGCAGCCTCGGCGACGGCAACCTCTGCCGCCGTACCGGTTCGGACGGTAGCGGCAATTTCCGATGGCGGGGGACCTGAACCACAATCCTATAAATTCTTTTGGAAGACGGGCGAAGAAGAAGAACGACGAGGTCAGATGTTAGCTTTGGCGGGGAACGAGGTTCGGGCCTATGCCACAGCGCTGGTCAAGAACCAGATTGTGGCGCATCCGGTTACACCCAAGACGGGTGCAGGGGGGCGCCGAGCGCCGGCAAAGCAAGCCGAGCCAGTGTTTGAGAATATTCAATTTCATGGCTTCGACGTGTGGACGACCAACCAGCCGGTGCTGATCTTGAGCGCGGAAGCTACAATCCCGGGCTCAACCGGGGTTGCGGCAAAAGCGGAGCCGTTCAGCGTGATGCTCGTGGTGCGGACCGATATCTACGGCAATCTGCGCAAGTTATATTCCGGGGTCACCGACAAATATCACCTGGATGTAACGCCGCGGCTGGAATTGATCGATGTAGTCGATGCGGATGGAGACGGTCGCGGAGAATTGCTATTTCGCGAGACTTCGGATGGGGGAAGCGGATACATGATTTATCGCGCCACCGCTGACAAGTTGTGGAAAATGTTTGACAGCCTGAATGCGGAGTAGACAAGCCGGTTCTCCGTTCTTAGTGAGCGCTGGCTGCGTCTCGTGCCGACCGAGCCACTAAGACTTTTGCCTAGGTTTCGATGCCGACGTGGCAGACACGGCCGACCAGGTAATCGGACGGAGACTTGCCATCTTCGATGGTCATCACCTCGATGGGATAAGCTTGGTTGTGCGGCCGCAGAATCAGGTGAGTACCGGCGGTTTCCACATACTTTACCGTACACGTGCCATCTTTGAGGACGGCGTACATGTTGAACTCGCCCTTGCGGTAGGGCTTGAGAGAGTTGTAGTGGCGGTCGATCAGGAGGGTGGCGCCAGGGAGAAGTCGCGGGTACATGCTCATGCCCTCACGGCCATCTACTTTAATGACCAGGAAACGTTCCCATTGCGCGCGCTCGGCGCCGACGGTTTCCCGTTTCAGCTTCTTGAGAAATGTCTTCTTGAATTTCAGGATTTCCTTGACGTCCATGCTGGTGATGAGAGGCCGGGTCGCGGCAATGGCTGCATCGGTCAGAAGGACATTTTGGAATTCGTCGTTACTCGGAGGCAGGATGGAAGCGCGCTTGTTGATTTCAGAGGGGTCGAGCAGATCCAGCACGGAAAGATGCTGAACGGCCAGAACCCGATCCATGCCCTCCAGGCTGAGGCCGCGCTTGCGATTCAGGAAGTTGGAGATGTGAGCCTGTTTAAATCCCGTCTGTTCCGCCAGGCGGAGGCCAGTCAGTTCGCCTTCCTCGATGCGCTCCCAAATAGTGTCACGGAGATTATCTTGCAGCACTCGGAATTTCATCGTTCGGAGTATAACATGCGAGTTATAGCAATTCGCTAAGTGGGATAAGGTTTAAACAGCTTTTTGGGTACAACGACGGGCACCATTGAGAGCGATACGATCGCTCATCATATAACTCAATTTGTTTTTCAGGAATCAGTCTACAGGAGTGGGCGGGAGAACTGTAAGGAAGCCAGGAACTTTGTCGAGTTTTGTCGAAAGGTGCGAGCGGCCGAGGTGCTTTCCCCTGCCATGGAGCATTTGCTGAAATCGTTGAACTTCAGCGGGAGGGTGAGCGTGATGGTGCCGAACGGACGGGGGTTGAAATCTGGATAGGACGAGGGATTCTTCCGGCAGTTGCATTCCGGATCGATGCTCGCCGGCGACGCTGCCCTGGAACCTTAAACGGTTCAAGAACGGCAAGGTTACGGTTCTTTTGCCAATTCAATAGCATAAACCGGTCGTGCTAAGAGAAACGAGCCTGTGCCGGCTGGGCTTGCCGACAGGGCCGGCGATCCGTGGCCAGGAGGAAACGACCGTAGACGGAGACAGCCAGGGACGAAGGGTCGTCGCGCAAAACGAGGAGCGAGGGGATACCGTAAAATGAACCGAAGTTGCGAACGGCGGAAGCGCTCGAGCCGGGGCGAAAGAATACTGCTGAACCACATGGCAGGGGATGCTCTGCCGGTGGGCTGATTTTCCGAGGGAACGCAGCGGACGGAAAGGTTTGTGTCACACGACGCAGGATGGGAATGGATATTACCTGGGTGACCGATCGGATCGCGGTGGGTGGCGGAATCTGGACGGCGGAGAATATGGCGGCGGTATCGCGGACAGGAATCACGCACATCATCGACATGCAGATTGAGTTTGACGACACTTCGCTGGCGCAGCCCCATGGAATTGCGGTTTGCTGGAACCCGGTGGACGATGATTTTGAACCCAAGCCTCCTGAAGTATTTGCGCGGGGCGTGGAGTTTGCGCTGTCGGCGCTGAAAAACAACGAAGCGAAGGTGTTTGTACATTGCGCGGCGGGAGTGCATCGGGCTCCGATGATGACACTGGCGCTGTTGGGGGTGATGGGTTGGAAACTCGAGGATGGCATGGACCTGATTGAGGGGCGACGGCCGGTGGCAGACTTTGCCGAGGTTTATGTGCGGAGCGTGGAAGATTTCTTGCATGGACGATTTTGAGAAGGCTGCTTCCAACGAATTTGAGGAGAAGTCATGTTTTCGGGATCCGAGCGGCGGGCGGCTTTTTTATCGGGGCTGGCACAAGTCAAAAACGGAATTTCTAGAATCAGAGGCGGAACGGTTTTGTGCCTAAATGCGTCCTCCCGGTGCAAGCAGCAGCCGGCTGCAAACACCGAGCCATCAGCCCGCTAACCCCTACCCGATCTCCTCGTTCCAATTCTCCAGTGTCTTCTTCACCAAAGCCATGAACTGGTCGGCGACGGCGCCGTCGATGAGGCGGTGATCGTAGCCGAGCGTGAGATGGACGACCGAACGGATGGCGATCGAGTCATTGCCCTCCTTGTCGGTGACGACCAGCGGCTGTTTGGTGATGCCGCCCACGCCCATGATGGCCGAGTTCGGTTGATTGATGATGGGCAGACCGAAGACAGCGCCGAACTGTCCGGGGTTGGTGACGGTGAAAGTTGAGCCTTCGACATCCTCGGGTTTGAGCTTCTTATTGCGAGCGCGCTCACCGAGATCGGTGATGCCGCGCTGCAAACCGAGGAAGTTGAGATCGCCGGCATTCTTGAGGACGGGGACGATGAGGCCCCAGTCGAGGGCGACGGCGATGCCAAGGTTGATATTGCGATGATAGCGGATACTGTCGCCTTCGATCGAAGCATTAGTGATGGGCCACTGCTGGACCGCGATGATGGCTGCGCGCACGAAGAACGGCATGAACGTGAGGCGGACTCCGTGGCGTTGCTCGAATCCGTTCTTGTGCTTGGCGCGCAAGTGAACGATGCGAGTGAAATCCACTTCATACATGCAATGGACGTGCGCGCTGGTGCGGCGGGACTCGATCATGCGCTGCGCAATGATCTTGCGCATGTTCGTCAGGGGAACGAGATCGCCTGGGTAGGCAGCGGGGGCTGGCGGGGCCGCAGGCCCGGAGGCAGAAGCGGAGGGCGCGGCCGCGGCCGCCGCGCCGGGTGCGGCTGGCGCTGGGGCGGATGATTGTCCTTCAATGAAGGAGAGTATGTCCTGCTTGGTGATGCGGCCGCCGAGGCCGGTGCCGGAAATCTGCGAAAGACGAACCCCGTGCTCGCGCGCGATTTTGCGAACCAGCGGCGAGGAGCGCGCTTCTTCTTCCTCACCCGACTCGGCCGGCGGAGCGCTGGCTGCTGGCGCGGATGGGGACGCAGGGGCGGATTGCTTGGCTTCCTTTTTCTCCGGGGCTGGTTTTTCTGGAGTTGCAGTTGCGGGCGCAGGTTTGGCAGGCGCGGCCGCGGCCTCGCCGTCAGCCGAGATAGTTCCCACGATCGTATTCACCCCCACCGTGGTGCCTTCCGAAACTTTGATCTCCTGCAGGACACCGGATGCGGGTGAAGGAATCTCGGCGTCCACCTTGTCAGTGGATATTTCGAACAGAGGTTCATCGCGCTGGACCTTGTCGCCGGGTTTTTTCAGCCATTTCGTAATAGTGCCCTCGACAATGGATTCGCCCATTTGAGGCATGATGATGTCAGTCGGCATGATTTCCTTCCACGCGGCCCACAGTTGAAGACGGAGGGCCAAACACAAACAGATATTATAGCGTTCAAGATGAGAAACTCGGAACCCTCACGAAGGGAACACCTGCCGCTAGTCGTGCTTCTGATCCTCTTTTCCCTCTCCCCCCGTAGGCGCGGCGACTCCGAAGTTCGTTTTCCAGTAATCCTGAACCGCAGGTGGCAGCTTCTCCATGTGCGATAGAAGGCTGGTGATCTTCCAGATATCCTGTTCGCTGAGTGTTTTATCCCACGCCGGCATCCCGGTGTAACGGACTCCGGTGCGGATCGTGTAGAAGACATGCCACTCGGGATCGTCGGGTGGAGCGGAGACCAGGTTCGGCGCCGGCGGATAGAAGGAGTTACCGAGAGATGCGGGCTTCTGATCGAGTCCACCGTGGCAAACGGCGCAATTCATGGTGTATAGCTTCATACCATCTTCGAAATTCGGATCGGTGGGAGGCAAGGGATTGGTTACATGAGGAGCATGACGCTCCATGGACGCGTCAACCGCCCCGTTCGCGATGCGGCGCTCGAGGCGTGCCGGCGCAACGTTAGCATTCGTGGGAATAAAACCGAGCATGGCAAGACCGAGCCCGCCGAGAACGAGCACCAGAACCGTGACAACGACACCGAGAATGAATTTTCCCATCAGTCCCTCCCGACGCATTATTGTGGCAGACGATACGCGTGAGGCGCTAGTTCAGTCTGGCACTAGGTTATATCGGATGCTGGGTCAATAAGCCTTTAATCGGCGTGCCTCGCGAACCACGTCGCTCACTTGCGGCAGATAGTGCTCTTCTTGCGGCGGAGAGAATGGGACAGCCGAATCAAGGCCCGCGATCCGGACGACGGGGCCGTCGAGATCATCGAAGGCTTCCTCGTTGATAATAGAGGTAATTTCCCCGGCTAGGCCACCGGTGCGCGCGTGTTCGTGAAGAATGATGACTTTGTTCGTCTTTTTCACAGTCTGAGCGATGGCTTCGCGATCGAGCGGCAAGACGGTGCGCAGGTCAAGGATTTCCAGATCGATTCCTTCGTTCTTCAGAACCTCGGCGGCCTCCAACGCAGTGTGTACCATCGCGGCATAGGTAATGATGCTGAGGTCACGTCCTTCGCGAGTAAGTCGCGCTTTACCGATTGGGACGACGTAATCTTCCGCGGGGACTTCTCCCTTAATGCGGCGATAAAGATATTTGTGTTCAAAAAAGATGCACGGATTGTTGTCGCGGATGGCGGCTTTGATGAGGCCTTTGGCATCGTAAGGCGTGGCTGGGCAGATGACCTTGAGACCGGGATTGTGGACGAACCACATCTCCGGATTCTGCGAGTGGAACGGTCCACCGTGAACGTATCCGCCGCTGGGTCCGCGCAGGACGAGCGGAGCGGGCGCGCCCCAGAGGTAATGCGTCTTCGCCACCATGTTGGAAATCTGGTTGAAGGCGCAGCCGATGAAATCCATGAACTGAAACTCGGCTACGGGACGCATGCCGGTGAGCGAGGCTCCGAAAGCCGCGCCCACGATGGCGGACTCAGCGATGGGCGTATCGATGACGCGCTCCGTGCCAAAGCGGTCGATGAAACCGTCCGTGACTTTGAAGGCACCGCCATAAATGCCGATGTCTTCACCCAGGCAAAAGACCGTGGGATCGCGATCCATCTCTTCCCAGATTCCCTGGCGGATGGCTTCGAGGTAGGTGAGTTGCATAGCGTCCGGTTTCAGAACTTCCAATTTGTGCCACGGATTTCCACGGATCAGGGTGAAATCCCCTACTTCAAATGCACGGCAGCTTCCGTCTGCCTGAAGCTGCCGGTACCCTTTCTCACTTTCGGCATTCCATATTTCGGCTTGATTTCATGGCAGCCATCCTCGCAAAAGACGCCGCCTTCGGCGGATTCGGGGGTTGGCATCGGAGAGTTGAGCGCCATCTCTCTCTCTTCCTCGATCACCCGCTCAACCTCTAAGATTAATTCGGCATTCTCTTTCGTTGTCAGCCACTTCTTTTCTTTCACAAGATAATTTTCAAATCGCGCAATCGGGTCCCGCTTCTTCCAGAAATCGAACATCGGCTTGGGTACGTACGCGGCCGCATCGTGGATGGCGTGACCTTTCATGCGCATCATCTTCGCTTCGATCAGCGTGGGTCCTTCGCCGCGATGCGCGCGCTCGACGGCTTCGCGCGTGGCATCGTAGACCTGGCAGGCGTCGGTGCCGTCGACGATCACGCCCGGAATGCCGTATGCGATGGAGCGCTCAGCCAGGTCTTGCACGCGGTATTGCATCTCCGACGGTGTGGAGTAGGCCCAGAGATTGCTTTCGACGACGAGCACCAGGCCGAGCTTCTGTACGGCAGCGAAGTTGATGCCTTCATAGGTAACGCCGGTGGACTGGCCGCCATCGCCGATCCAGGTGAGCGTCGCGATGTCGCGCCCCTGAAGGCGCGCACCGAGCGCCACGCCGGCGAGCACCGGGATAAGATCGCCGAGCATGGAAATCGGCGAGACCATGTTGCGCTTTTCGATGTCGCCGAAGTGCGACGTCCCGTCTCGGCCTTTGGTTGGCGAATCGGCCTTCGCCATGTACTGCATCATCGTGTCGGAGGCGCGGAAGCCGCGAACCAGAAGTGCTCCCTGATTGCGGATCATCGGGGCGAACCAGTCGTCTTTATCGAGGGCGTAGGCCGATGCACAAGAGCAAGCCTCCTGGCCGAGTCCGAAATAAACCCCGCCGACAACCTTGCCCTGCTTGTAAAGATTCTCGAGCCCGATCTCCATCTTGCGGTTGAGCAGCATGTAGCGATAGATCTCGATGCATTGCTTCCTGTCGAGATACATGGAGTCGCGAATTGGCGGGACGGGAGCGCTGAGGTTACCTTCGACTTCGTAGCGAACATGCTCGGTGCCATCTTTTTGTTTCTCTACCGCCTGTCGGACGGTAAAGTCGGGACGTTCGAGACGGTAGTCGGGAATCAGGTAGCTGCGGAGATCAGAGCTCACTGGAGAACCATTCCGCGAGCGGCGCCCGTTAGAGCCATGCTTGGTGTTGGATTTCGTCCTCTTAGTAGCCATAGCGAAAAAAGCGCGCTTTTGCCGCAAACCCTAATGCTATCGCGAGAATGGCTAATTGTGCCAGAGCACGGATGTACGGGAGTGGGCTATTTTGATTTTTCGTTAAAAATAGTCTGGATTCCGCGGTTGCTCAAATCTTTAACACGACTCTAGCAGATGACGACTTTTTCCAAATCCAAAAGGCTGTGGCCGCGAGCGGGCTGTGTTCATTTTCACGTCTATCCCGAGGGATGTTTTGATGAAACTGCTGACTCGCAGATTAGCGTCAATGTCATTCTGTTTCTTAAGCGTGGCCTACTCTAGCGTGGCCTACTCTACGGCGCACGCCCAAAGCCCGTTCATTTTGTGCTCTTAAGCCTCTCGGGGTAACTCTAGGTCACGCCCGTTCTTCTACCGTAGCGATCGCGGTGCCGAAACTCTGCGGAATTCTTCTGACGGATTAAACTGGACGGACGAAACGAAATACGGAGAAAAGAGATATGGCGAAGGAGCGGCCGTTTACCGTCACAACATGTGTTCTCCCTGTGGCCCTTATGGTCGGCGGTATTCTCGCGCACTGTAGCGACTACCAGCCCGCTCCAGAGAACCTGCAGGCGCGTCGGGAATTTCAAGATGCGAAATTCGGAATGTTTATTCACTGGGGTGTTTACAGTGTTCTCGGCGACGGCGAATGGGTCTTCCATAACCGTGCATTGACGCTCGATGAATACAATCGCCTGCCTCAGTTTTTCGATCCCGAAGAATTCGACGCCAAAGCATGGGTCGCTCTGGCCAAAACAGCAGGCATGAAGTACATCACCATCACGTCCCGCCATCACGATGGCTTTGCCATGTTCGATTCGAAAATCTCGGATTGGAATATCATGCAGCGGACGCCCTATAAAAAAGACCCTCTGAAAATGCTGGCGGAGGAATGTCACCGCCAGGGAATCAAGCTTTTCTTCTACTACTCGCAACTGGATTGGCACAACCCCGACTATTATCCGCGGGGAGCGACCTCATGGGACAACGGTCGCCCGAACCACGGCGATTGGAACGCCTACCTTGATGACTACATGGATGGGCAGTTGCGTGAACTACTCACCAATTATGGACCGATTGGCGGTATCTGGTTTGATGGCATGTGGGACAAGCCGGATGCCGATTGGCACCTCCCGAAGATGTATGCACTGATTCACCAGTTGCAGCCGGCCGCGCTCATTATTCCCAACCATCATCAGTACCCGAAACCGGGCGAAGATGTTCAGACCTTCGAACGCGATCTTCCTGGTCAGAATACAGCCGGCTTCAACACCACTTCCGTCAGCAATCAACTACCGCTCGAAAGCTGCGACACTCTCAATGAGTCATGGGGATTCAATATTGCAGACAGTAAATACAAGAGTCCAGCGGAACTGGAACGGAGGCTAGTTCAAGCCGCAGGCAATAATTCGAATCTGCTGCTGAACATTGGTCCCATGCCCAACGGTGAGATCCAGCAGGAATTTGTCACGCGTCTCACCGCGGTAGGGGCGTGGCTCTCAAAATACGGAGACTCTATCTATGGCACTCGTGGAGGCCCCATCGCTCCTGGTGAATGGGGAGTATCGACGCAAAAGGACAATAAGATATACGTGCACATTCTTAGCTGGCACGCACCCTTGCTAGCGCTTCCGCTGATCCCAGGCAAAGTGGTGGAAGCTCATTCTATGCTCGACGCCTCTTCTGTCAACTTTTCGCAGAATGCAGACGGCGTTGTTTTGAAAGTTCCACTGCCTAAAGACGATGAGGCAGATCGCGTCGTCGTTCTCACCTTGGCCAACTTACATTGAGCAACAGAAACAAATTGATGTCGTTTGCCTCGATGCTTGCTGGATTGAAGAACAGTGGGCGGTTTCTGGCTATTCTTTTACTGCTGCCACTTCTGAGGGCGCAGAACACCGGGAGCGTTCCGCCGTTCCGCAATCCGGACCTCACTCCGGAAGAACGGGCAGCCCATCTTGTGGGCAGCCTGACTTTGCAGGAAAAAGTGTTGCAGATGCAGAATTCTGCGCCTGCAATTGTGCGTCTGGGTATTCCAGCCTATGACTGGTGGAATGAGGCGTTGCATGGTGTGGCGCGTGCTGGCCGTGCTACCGTCTTTCCGCAGGCGATTGGCCTGGCGGCTACATGGGACGCCGACCTCATGCACCGGGTGTCCGATGTCATTTCTACAGAGGCTCGGGCGAAATATAACGACGCCATTCGCCAGGGTGAATCCAGCCGCTATCATGGACTCACATTCTGGTCGCCGAATATCAACATTTTTCGCGACCCGCGCTGGGGACGCGGCCAGGAGACCTACGGGGAAGATCCGTTCCTCGCCTCGCGTATGGCCGTTGCTTTCATCCAGGGAATGCAGGGCACCGATCCGCACTACCTGAAGACTGTGGCCACGCCCAAGCATTTCGCAGTTCACAGCGGCCCGGAGCCTTCCCGGCACACGTTCGATGTTCATCCCACGGCGGTTGATCTCGATGAAACCTATCTCCCCGCCTTTCGCGCGAGTGTTGTTGAAGGCCACGCCGCGTCCGTGATGTGTTCCTACAACAGGGTCGATGGGGTACCAGCCTGCGCGAGTTCTTTCCTGCTGCAGCAGCACTTGAGAGGTGCGTGGGGATTTCAGGGATACGTGGTAAGCGATTGCGGCGCGGTCACGGACATGGTCGAGGGTCACAAGTACAAACCCAGCATAGCGGAGGCCGCAGCTGCGGCTGTAAGGGCAGGCACTGACCTAACGTGCGGACATGAATATGCCTCGCTGATTGAGGCTGCGGAGCGTGGCCTGATTTCAGAAAGCGAAATCGACCGAGCGTTAGAGAGGTTGTTTGCGGCCCGCATGCGGCTGGGAATGTTCGATCCGGTTGAACGCGTTCCCTATGCGAAGATCCCGTATTCCGAGAACGATTCGCCGGCCCACCGGCAGCTGGCATTGCAGGCTGCGGGGGAGTCGATTGTTCTTCTCAAGAACGACAAGAACTTTCTGCCGCTGCAGGGGAATCTCCGGCGCGTCGCGGTGGTCGGGCCCGCAGCCGACGATCCGGACACGATGCTGGCCAACTATCACGGAACTCCTTCAAGCATCGTCACGCCGCTCGTCGGCATGCAACGGCAATTCGGCGCGAAGGCCGAAGTCCGATTTGCGTTGGGAAGCACGTTTTCGGGCGGATCGTACGCACTTGTAGCGGGGAACATAGTGCGGCCGCCGGGCTACAATCTCAGCAGTGCCGGATTTCTTGCGGAGTATTATGACAACCCAGACTTGCGAGGGAACCCTGCTGTCGCTCGTCCTGAGCGGCGAGTGTACCTACAGCGGGAAATGCAAGATCCCGAACTGGAATCCCGTATCCCCCACGATAATTACTCGGCGCGCTGGACCGGAGATCTACGCGCACCGTACTCGGGCGAGTACACCATAGGAATAGTCCGCGTGCGTTGCGAGGAGTGCCCTGCTGGAGACTCCGCCCAAGTTTTTCTGGACGACAGATTGATCCTGACCGACGAAACTGAATCATCCTCAACCCGTGCGGCGAACGAAACCAGAATGCAACTGAAACAAGGAGCTCATTATCGCTTGCGCGTTGAATATCGGCAGCGCAACGGCGGAGTGGGATTGCAGTTGGTCTGGAGGCCTCCCGCAGCAGCGATGCTCAAGGAGGCAGTGAAGACAGTGAAGAACTCCGACGTAGCCGTAGCGTTTCTCGGACTGAACTCCGAGCTCGAAGGCGAAGAGATGAAGGTCGAGATTCCCGGCTTCTCTGGTGGAGATCGCACCAGCCTCGATCTTCCCGAGCCGCAGGAAAAACTCCTTGAAGCTATTGTTCATACCGGCAAGCCTGTGGTCGTAGTGCTGGTCGCTGGCAGCGCAATATCCGCGAACTATGCACAACAGCACGCCGCCGCTGTCCTTGATGCGTGGTACGGAGGCGAAGAAGGTGGCACGGCAATTGCAGAAACTCTGGCCGGAGAAAACAATCCTTCCGGGCGTCTCCCGGTGACATTCTATCGCTCGGTGGCTCAACTACCCGCCTTCGAAGACTACGCGATGCGTGAGCGTACCTATCGCTACTTCACCGGAGATCCTCTATACCCGTTCGGTTACGGACTCAGCTATTCGACTTTTCGCTACTCCGGTTTGCGCCTGAGCCCAGACCCAAGGAACAAATTCTTTCTCCACATCTCGGCACAGGTCGAGAACTCCTCCTCACGCGAGGGCGCGGAAGTCGTGCAGTTGTACGTCGGAAGCGAAAATCGGGGAGCGGACAGCCCGATTCGCCGGCTATGCGGCTTACAGCGCATTCAGCTTGCACCCAGCGAGAACCGTTCTGTTGAATTCGATTTGAATCTCGAAGAGGTTTTCGTTGGGGCGGAAACCTCCTCGGACAGCGGCAGGCTCGTAATCAGTGTTGGCAGTGGTCAACCGCTCGATGGGTCTCCACACGTGGAGGCCCGGTTCTAACTCTCTCTGACGTCGCCGCCAAATGTGCCAGCCAGAAACTACTATTTATTGCAACGAGTGAGCTTGCGGGCTTTCTTGGGTGCCATTCCTGCAATGCCAATAATGCGCAGAATGGCGCATAGAGAGCAAGAAAATGATTGATATAGCTTAATTCGATCACAAAAGCCTTGACAATCGCCTGAAACCGATGCCATAACTGGTGTCCCAGGATTTCGAGACCATTGTCCGCCCAAGGACCCGACTAAGTAAGGAATCTGCTATGAACCCACGTCGTGGCTGGTTGCAAGAACTTCCATTTGTGGCACTCCTCGTCGCGTCATTGATTTCAACTGGTACTGTCTTCGCCCAAAGCACGAACCGGCAAATTGGCGCACCTTTCACAGTGACGGCCGACCCGCTAGTTCCGCGGCCGCGCGAGCAACCCTGCGTAGTGAGGCTTTTTGCCGGCTACCAGTTCGCATTTTTTTCCGAGTCCAATCAGACTTTCGAATTCACCCCGCCGGGGAATTGTTCCGGTCCATGGGAGAAGGTGGTACTCGAAGCGGACTTCAGCGAAAACGGGGGAGACCAGTTCGACCGGACGGCGATCCTCTATCTGGAAAACGTAAACCTCTATTTCGGGACGACCCCTGAGCCGTTGTCGACGCTCACCAATACCTGGCATGTAGAGCGGGACATAACCGACTACAGCGCACTGTTGTCCGCACCGCAGCAGGGCACGATGATTCTGCAGAACTGCACCACGGACTGCCCAGCACCCTACAACACTTTCTTGAATGGAGTGTTTACGGTAAACGCCGACCTCGAGTTCTATCCTGCGCAGCGGGGCCATGGCCATGGCTGGGATGGTCGGGACCAAAGGACACCCGATCAAGTACTTCCGTTGGTGCAAACCAACAGCAGCGGGGGGTAAACTTGCCCGCCACGCTGTCTTCGCCAACCGACCAGCTTGCGACGACGTTCACGCTGCCGACCAATACCGAGCGGGTGTACCTGGACTTGGTCACCGAGAACCAGTCCACCGATGAGACCTGGTGGGGCTGTTTCCCAAACGACCTGAGTAGCATCAACGATGTCTATGGATGCGGAAACACAAATTTCCGCGAGACCGAGGTCACCATTGACGGACAGCCGGCGGGCATCGCGCCCGTTTCTCCCTGGGTCTTTACCGGAGATCTGCCTGACGACTGGATGCCGACCCCGGGCGTCCAAACTCTCGAATTTGTGCCCTACCGCGTAAACCTTACCCCTTTTGCTAGTTTGCTGAGTAACGGCCAACCCCACACCATCGCGTTGAGCGTGTTCAACGACGACAGCTATTTCTCAGCGACTGCATCGCTCTTGCTTTTCCTCGACCAGGGAACCACGCAAATCACCGGCGCGGTCACTGAGAACACACTGACCAGCCCAAGTCCCGTGGTCACCGAGAACCTGCAAGGGACAGGAACTGTCACCGGAACCATCAACGTTTCTTCCAACCGGAAATATACGATTGCAGGGTATATCAACACGTCCCGCGGAAGGGTTGCCACTTCACTCTCGCAGCGGCAGAACTTTTCCAGCACCGAGAAGATCGACTTCGACACCGTCAAGCTCACGGTACTCGACCAGGACACTTCGTTAGAGACGAGCCTTTCTACCGAGACCACGGAATCGAGCGCGGAAGGGCAGTTCACGACGAGTGAACTCTGGAGCTTCCCCTTCACGGCTGATTTGACCTATCCCGTGAGCAGCTCTCCGTTCGGCTACACCCAGGCGTTCACTCAGAAATACAATACTAGCAAGCTGGTCTCGTTCGGCAGGTTTCCCATCTACTTCAATTCGCTCACGAACGCGGGCAATGCCACGGACGTGAGTCCTGCGTCGAGTTCGCAAAAATACACGTTCTTCGAATCGGATGGAGTGTTCTATGACTGTCAGATTGCATCCACGAGCGCCGTTTTGACCGCAGTGGGTCAGGGGTGTAAGCAAGGCGAAAAATAAGCATCCTCCAGCAGAGCCGGAGGTATTTGCAATTGCGATCAGGCTCCTCAAAGGCGGCCTCACCGCTTCTTCACGAATAACCTTTGGGAAAAAGGGTTCGAAGATAGAAGGCTCTGATCTGTCGTGCTTCGCCTTCGACTCTTTACGCGAGTCATGCCGATCCCGGAGTACCGGCAATGAACCTACCTTCTCGCTCTGTTCGATCCGCATTGTCTTGCCGGACCTCCTCCTCGTATCCCAGTATCGAGTAATATATGGCCCGATCGAAGAACTGATTGAGCATCTGCTGTACCTCCAGCTCTCCAAAGAGTTCAAAGATGTTGTCGACATAGGACTCTTGTTGCAGGAAATGCCACAGATGATTGCGGCTGATTACCAAGACCCATACCAGCTGACACAAGCGCACCCCCTGCCCGGCGCGGCGCGCCGCAATGGTTCGGAACCGCTTCCCGATATCGTCCTCCTTCTTTTGCAGTAACCACTCTTCCAAGTCGCGGTATACCTCAACCGCCGCCAAGCGCAGCTCATCGCACGGGATCTTCTTGAAGTCAGAAGTACGCCCGGAATCCCGAACCTGTTGAGTTAGCCCAAGGGCTAATTGGTCGGAATGTGTTTCTATGAGACGTACCAGTCTTAGACTCAACATTTGCGCTGCTCCTTTGGCCTCCACTTGCAGGCGGCACGCGGCGAGATGTTGTCGCAGATTCGCCGCTACGCTTTCTACAGCCAGCGTTGCTCCCAGGGGTTAGCGGGCGGGGCATCGCCCACATCGCCTCCTCCTTCGACGCCTTGGTGAAAAGGAACCAGGGCAACTTTGTCTGTGTGTGGTTCACGAACCAGCGTCATAGCCAAAGCGCACGAGGCGCATAGCCAGAAACACTCGATGTCCCGTGTTAAGTTCTCATGGTGCTCCGCCCTCGGCTCTTGGGCGGAAAGCTCGTCGAGTGTTCTCACTTCAAACTCGAAAAGCTTTCCTTCGTGCAAATAGCGGAAAACTGCACGACACTTCGGGTTGGCGCATTTCGACACCATAATGTCGCGGAAACCTCGACCACTCAATCCTCGCGTCTCCTGTTTGATATGTATATCGTTACACGATACAATGTCAAGGGACAATTCGGGGGTATTCCGGCAATCGACGATCTCGCGGGTTGAAGAAGATTGGGAGGGGAACGAATCCGGGTCTAGCGGATTTCTCTTATCCGGGTCGATACTCGCCGCTTCAATGGGCATTGCGCTTAGGATCGGCAAGAGCAGTGTTGTAGGACCTAAAGAGCATGGAACAATTACTCACATCTGGTGATTATCAGGCACTTGCAGAACTGCGCCATCAGATTCGTCTCTTCGTGCACTTCAGCGAGCAGGCAGTCCGCTCCGCGGGACTCCATCCGCGTCAGCATCAGCTCATGTTGGCGCTGAAAGGGCTGCCGTCGCATATTCACCCAAGCATCAGGGAACTGGCCAAACGGCTTCAGGTCCGGCATCACAGCACCGTGGAACTGGTGAATCGCCTTGTCCGAGGTGGATATGTGCGCCGCGGGCGAGGAGGCCAGGACCGGCGTGAGGTGCTGCTCTCACTCACTCCTAAAGGAGAGAGGGTGTTGCGGGCGCTTTCGTTGCATCATCGGACAGAACTTCGCAATGCAGGTCCCGCCCTGATTGACGGGCTGCGGCGGGTGATGCGGGGAACAGGGAGTGCGGATCAAGTCGGTGATAAGACTTGAAAGAACTAGAACAGGAGAACAGAATAAGCATGCTAGATGGTAAAGGTCGGAAGGAAGTCAACACAGACTTGAGCAACAGCCACGACCACAAGGATGCGATGTCCGGAGAACGGCTCGCAGTCACTCCGACGGGCGAGTTGGTAATGACTCCTCCCGCGCAGTTTCGGATGGTGCTGATTTCGTTTCTAGCCGCCGGCATTGGGCTCGTCGCCGGCTGCATTGCCTTTCTCCTCTATAAGCTTATAGGCCTGTTCACGAACATCTTCTTCCTTCACCGTTTCTCCACCAGTTTCATCAGCCCACGCCTCAACCACCTGGGACTCTGGGTAATCGTCACGCCGGTCATCGGCGGCATCATCGTTGGTTTCATGGCAAAGTACGGCTCACCAAAGATCAAAGGACATGGGATTCCGGAAGCCATGGAGGCGGTGCTCGCCAACCGCAGCCGTATCGAGCCCAAGGTCGCCATTCTGAAGCCGATCTCTGCGGCCATCGCAATTGGAACCGGCGGTCCGTTTGGCGCCGAAGGCCCGATTATACAAACCGGCGGTGCCGTCGGATCGCTCGTGGGGCAGGTTCTTCACACTACAGCGGCAGAGCGTAAGGTGCTGCTGGCTTGCGGCGCGGCGGCGGGAATGTCCGCTACGTTCAATACGCCCATTGCGGGAGTCATTCTCGCGATCGAGCTTCTTCTCTTTGAGTTCAAATCCCGTTCGTTTATTCCCCTCGTTGTTGCCAGCACCTTAGCGACAGCCGTCCATGTTCGACTGCTAGGTAGTGGGCCAATGTTTTCTGTTGCACCCGTCGACTTCGGAATTCCAAGGGCGCTGCCGTTCTACTTAGTACTTGGAGTTATCTGCGGACTGGCTGCGGTCGGGTTCAGCAAACTGCTGTACTGGGTGGAAGATCAATTCGACAAGTTGCCCATCGACGAACTCTGGTGGCCGGCGATAGGGGCTCTGGGACTGGGCATTATTGGATATTTTGTACCTCGCGTCCTGGGTGTAGGGTACGACACGATCGGTGACATTCTAAACGCAAATCTCGCGCTGAAGTTGCTGCTGGTCATCATGGTAGCGAAGGCCGTGGCTCTGGTGGTCTCGCTAGGATCGGGGACGTCGGGAGGCTTGCTGGCGCCAATGTTCATGTCGAGCGCAGCACTGGGTGGCGCTTACGCAATGGTGATCGATCGCGTGTATCCAGGCGCGCAGCTCGCTGCAGGTGCTTTTGCACTGGTGGCTATGGGAGCTGTGTTTGGAGCGGCATCTCGGGCCACGTTTACGTTCATCATTTTTGCATTCGAAATTACGCGCGACTACAACTCGGTGCTGCCGCTGATGCTGGTTAGCGTAATTGCGGATGGGATGGCGATGTGGCTCATGCCGAAGTCGTCGATTATGACAGAGAAGTTGGCGCGGCGCGGTATGCATATCCACATGGAGTACGAAACCGATGTGCTCCAGCAGGTATCGGTAGCAGAGATGATGGACCGTGAATTACCTGCGATCTCCAGCGACATGTCGGTGGGGGAACTAGCGGAGAGAATCGCGCGCCGAGACCCTGTGGTGAGCAAACACGAGGGACTGTTAATCCTCGACGCTAACCAGGACCTCCAAGGGATCATTACGCGAAGCGACATCCTGCGAGCATTTGAAAAGGACAGCGGCGGCAAGATGAGTGTACTGGATGCGGGGTCGTGCGATCTTGTGGTGACCTACCCAGATGAATTGCTGCATGATGCTGCAGCCAAGATGCTTAGGCGCAAGGTAGGTCGCTTGCCGGTCGTGGAATGCGCGCGTTCGACGCGAGTAGTGGGTTACCTGGGGCGCCAGGAAATTATGGCGGCTCGTCTGCGGCGACTGGATGACGAGCACGTGCGAGAACCGGGTTGGGCGAGTCGTTTTTCCAGACGGCGTTCAGTGCCGTGATCAGGTGTGATCGCAGGTTTAGTTCCATCCGCCTTTCCAGAGCCCAGAACTCCGCGTGCCGGTGAGCGAGATACTGCCAGCGATGCCCCGAAGAGTGTGGTGTGAGTGTGAACGCCTATATCCTGCGTGCTATCGCGAGCGAGTCAAGCCCCCGAGTCAAGCGGGGATGATTCGTCGCTGGTCATACGGCAGGAGCCATGGAATATTTGAAATCTTGGATAGAGCTTTTTAGCAGGAGGCGATAATGCCTGTACAAATTGGAGCCCAGGCGCACAATTTTTCCGATCCCACCGGTCTGTTGTCGGACTGTCACCGGCGCATTGAAATGTTCCTCGGAACTCTTGAAGGAGTTGCGTCGCTCATCGATCGCCCGTTGACCGATGAGACTCGCGTTGCACTTGAATCCGCGCTGCGCTACTTCCGAGAGGCTGCACCCAAGCACACTGCCGATGAGGAAGAGTCCCTGTTTCCGCGTCTGCGTCAGATGCGTCTTCCCGACGTAGAAGCCGCGATTGAAAGGCTTGAACCTCTGGAACAGGACCATTTCTTGGCCGGCGCTTTGCACGCGGAGGTGGAAGTGTTGGGGCAATGGTACATCGAAGCGGGAAGATTGGAATCCACCGGCGTCGCAGCGTTCCGAAAAGCAATTGCCCGTCTTATTTCCATATACAAGCAGCACATCAGCATCGAGGACGACTTGGTATTTCCGCTGGCAGCGCGATTGTTGTCCTCCGCTGATA
Organism: Candidatus Sulfotelmatobacter sp.; assembly: GCA_049584315.1. GTDB lineage: Bacteria > Acidobacteriota > Terriglobia > Terriglobales > Acidobacteriaceae > Sulfotelmatobacter. The sequence continues at coordinate 48,367 of JBAUXO010000173.1, forward strand.
AGGCAGCCATCGCAGAAGAAATGATCAGCCGACGAACCGACCGGCGGCAAAGCCTGTCCATCGAGAAGGACAATTAGAAATGGAAATGGACTATCCGTCTTTCCTGTGGATCAATTCTTGCGGCGCAGAAACTCGGCGCTTCGGGTCGCGGTCTCCTTCACCAGAAAGCCCATCTTCGGGTGCGATGGCTCCAGATCGGGAGTGATGCCGTACTCGCGCAGGGTCTCCGATGTGACCGGCCCGATCGACCCGACCACGGCGCGGCGCAATGCGCTTGCGGCTGCCTGATGCCGCCCCAGTTCATCCGCGAACCGGAACAGATGATGCACTTGGACCGAGGACGTAAATAACACAACCTCGAACTTTCCGAGAGCGAGATCACGAATTGCCTCTCGCAGCGGCTCCGTGTCCTCCGGCGGAGCCCACTTGTAGACGGGCACGGGAAACGCCTGCGCTCCCCGCTCCGCAAGTCCCGCATACAGTTCGCGGCTGGGCACTCCATGTTCCTGCACCGCCACATGGGTGCCCTGCAAAGGGATGGTCTGCGCGTTCTGGTCAAGAGCGTGCAGAATCTCGCGCCAAGTGTTGGGTTCTGGCACCGACAAAGTGACAGAAACGCCGAACTCTCGTAAGACCGCTACCGGTTTGGGTCCTCGCGCTACCACCGCCAGCTTATTAAGCGCCCCGACCAGGCGCTCACGCGGACACGACGGCTCGATTGCCTGCGCCAGAGCGCGCGTCCCCACTCCCGTCATAAAAATCACGACTTGGAATTGGCCTTGGACCAAGCCCTCCGCGAACGCAGATTCCGCAGCATTCGGTCCCGACGAAACCTCGCGCGTCGAAGCTACCACGGTGGCCTGTCCGCCATAGTTCGCGATCAGCAAACCCATTTCACGCGACCGCCGGCTCTCAAGTGAGAGCACGCGCAGATTCCCAAACCCTTCACCGGTCATGGATGATTTCCCCTGCTACGACGGCGTGCGGCTAGTGTAGAACGCGAGGGTACGAAGCGGGAAGTGAGGATTCAGGCCAACGCTCCCGCTCATGCCCCCTCAGCCGCCAAGCCCACGGCAGACTTCGATTCGAGAGGCACCGGTTCCTTGCCACGCTGTGGAGACGCGCCATAGGGGAGGTAGAGAGGAGCGCCTGTAATGTAAAGAGAGCCCCCGCGTATCATGAGGTCCCGCGCCGATAATGCCGCTTTGTTACGGGCAGCTTCGAGCATCTCAGCGACTAACTGCTTCGGAACAACATAATCCATCAGAGTCTCCTCGATTACTGCATCTCCGGCCGCGATGAATCCGCAGGCGGCGGGTTAACTGCCACTGGCTGATCCGTCGCAGTGGCCTCCGGAAGCAACGATGTCCTGTCGTGCTGCCCTCGAACTTCGGGATCGAGGCACTGAATCAGTTTAGCCACCACTTCGGGTAGGTTGTCATCGAGCGGAACGAATTCCATGACCTTTTTGCCCCCGGCAGCATTAGGACCAGTGCAACCGCCGGTGTAAATGGCAACCGCATCTACTGTCTTGCCCTCGACCCTTGCTTTGAATCCACGGAAGCCGATGTCCGCCGCCTCATGATTGCCACATCCCGCCGGGCACCCCGACCAGTGCAGGCTGACGGTGTGCCCCACAGCCCCAAGCTTCTCGTCCAACAGGCGCGACAACTTCGCCGCTTGCCCCTTGGTGTCGATCTGCGCTAGGTTGCAGTAATCCGTCCCCGTGCAGGCCACCATCTTTCGGCGGAAACGACTGGGGTTCGGAGAAAGCTCCTCCAGTAGACTCTCTTCCAGCAGGGAATCCAGGCGGTCGTCGTGAACATTCGCGAGAATGGCGTTCTGTCCAGTCGTTAGGCGGATCGCCCCGTTTCCGTATTCCTCTGCGAGACGCGCCATCTCGTCCATCTGGTCCGGGTACAGCCGCCCCATCGGCACGCACATACCCACCGAGCGGTAACCGGGCTGTTTCTGTGGTGTGATTCCCAGATGATCGGAGTGATATTGACTGCGTACGTCCCGGCCCGCGGGTTCTAAGTAGTGATCCACTCGTCGTGCCAACTCTTCTCGAACCCGTGGCAGACCCCACTCTTCAATCAGGAATGCAAAGCGGCACTTCGAGCGTGCATCGCGCGGTCCATGATCGCGGAATATGCCAACCAGCCCAGCGACGAGTTCCGCGGCTTTCGGAATCCATACGAACACATCCAGGGGAGACGCAATCGTGAAGCCGCCCGATCCCATCTTGCCGCCGACCAGCACATTGAACCCCACGCGATCCCGGCGCATCGCAGGCACCAGTGCAACGTCCTGCGACTCATCGTGCGTGCAATTCTCCACACAACTCGTAATGGTTATGTTGAATTTTCTGGGCAGGTTGGTGAACTGTGGATTGCCGCCCTTACCCACCAGGATTGACTCCAACTCCGCCACCACCAGCGACGCGTCAAACAACTCGTTCAGCGTGAGACCCGACAGCGCGCATCCATTGATGTTGCGCACATTGTCCATGCCCGTCTGCAGGGAATGCAGGTCAACGCCACGAAGCTTCTCCCAGATTTCGGTCACGCTCCCTAACTCGAATCCCCGCAGTTGAATCTGTTGCCGCGTCGTGATGTCCAGCACGCAATTCCCCAGACGGCGCGAAAGGTCCGCGATCGCGCGCAGTTGGCAGCCACTGGTGAATCCGTTGGGCATCCGGACCCGCATCATGAACTTCCCGGGTGTGGGCTTGCGGAAGAAAACACCCACCCACTTGAGCAGGTCTTTCTCTGAAGTAGTCAGCGATTCGTAGCCCTGCCCGATCAGTCGAGGCAAATGCTCACAGACTCGAAGGCCGTCGCCTCCCACCCACGTTTTGGTCGTTTCTACCGCATTGCTGCCAGTCCGCATCGCTGTTCCCTCTCGGCTACCCTGCTCGGCGCACAAAGCGATCCCGTCGCACCCTCGATTCCGAGGCTTTACACATAGCGGAGTCGCGCGCTTAACGGAAACGCAAAAAATCGATGGAACAGATAGGCAAGAAGCGCCATGCCCTGAAATGCCAGCAAACAGCCTGTTTAGCAGGTTGTGCGCGTGCCCCTGATGGTTCTGCTGATGAGTCGGATCATTTCTTTGCATCGGCGCACCGGCGTCGGCAGGGCGGGGCGCAACCTGCAGCCATGTCTAACGGCCTTCCGACAGACGACAGGAGACGAGTATTCTCTGAAAGCCCTGATTGACGGATTCCCCTGAGGGCGTCTCGTTGTATCGTGATACGATCTCTATTTCATCCGGTCAGACAACCATAAAACTTCGCAGGATCGTCGAATAAGCAGCGGCAGAGTTCGTTGGCCGCCCATGGTGGCCCCGTCATGGCCCATGCACAACAGTTTTCAGACGAAGATAAGACCATGCGGGTCATGTGCTATTTGCCCTGTGCACTGTCCCTTGCGTTGTTGGTGGGCCTTGTTCGTGTACACGGTCTTGCAGTGACAGATCGGTTGAGTGCGTGAATATATGCAGTCGATCGCGAGCGCTGGTCGCGGTCAAGTTCGCAAGCCATCATAGTGCGTCCATGCAGTTGGGGCTGCACGGTTTTTCGGGAAATTGCTCCAGGCCGCCGAAACGACACGGAGCACACCGACCAGCTCGGAGTGAGCCTGTCCTGTGTCGCAGGAGAGAATCTTCTCCGCGGCCATTCGGAAGGAATGCTGGGAGCACAGTTAACGTTGTCCGGCCGGTCATGTATATCGTGTCACGATATCTCCCACGCACTTCTGCCTTCGCACTCCGGACAAGTGCTCGGCACAGACAAGTCCCGAGCGCCGGTGACAAGAGCCTTGTCTGCACCCGCACTCTTCGTGGTATACTAATATCGTATCGCGATATATTGTAAATGCGCTAATTTTCGTCTCTAGGAAAGGACATCCGTCCCCCCGAGTTGTCCGCATCCTTTTAGATTAGACGGAGGTTAAGGAGAATACCAATGGTGGGCCTGAAACTGGTGCGCCTGATTGAGAGCAACTCCGAAACGTTGGCCCGGGGGCTGACTGAACATATTCGCAAGTCGGAACGTACCTCTGACTTTCGCAAGATCCCCCCTAAGGACTTGCGACTGGCAGCCGTAGAGGTTTATCGCAACCTGGGGGAATGGTTGCTGCAAAAGACCGAGCACGATATCGAGGGCCGGTTCAGGGAAATCGGCACACGCCGAGCAGTCGAGGGCGTCGGCCTGCATCAATTCGTGTGGGCCCTGATGCTCACGCGTGATCATTTGTGGCATTTCCTCCAGCAGGAGGCCTTTGCCGACAATATCGTGGAGCTGCACGGTGAGTTGGAATTGCATCAGATGCTGATCCAGTTCTTTGATCGCGCCGTGTACTACGGGATACTGGGGTACGACGAGGTGCGACAGCACAACAGCCCGAAGAGCGATTTGGCAAGACCTGAAGAACGGGCCGTTTCAATTGGCCTGATGTCCGGGCGAAAGACGAAATTTAAGATGTGCGGGCCTGATCTCCTTCCTTGATGCCCGGTTGAAGGCTTAGGCTCGATGCAGGCATCCCATGTCACTTCTGGCTCCCATCAAATAAAAGATGACGTGGGTAGCGCTTGTCGTCATGCTGTTCTCCTCGGGCGCTTCTGCTCAATACGACGTGCCTGCCATCGTTCAACGTTCCGTCCAAGCCAACAATGCCGATCGGAATGCCGCGCCTGCCTACGATTACTTTGAGCGCGACCAGGAAACCCGATAAACGAAGACGCGCGCGCACATCATGATCCTCGGCTCGCCGTACGGGCGCCTGATTGCCGTGAATGCAAGCCACTGACGCACGACGGGCAGGCAGACGAACAGTGGAAGCTGGATGCTGTTATGTTCCAGCGCCAACACGAGTCGCCACAGCAGAGAGAGACGGGTCGCCAAATATGAAAGAGATGCAAACGTGACCATTCGCTAATGAGCGAGTTGGTGAAGGTGTTTGATTTTAGGTTGCTCGGTCTGCAGAAACTGGGACCGTATGGGGTCTCCGTGCTAGAGGCAACGCCGTGGGTCGGTTATAAAGCGCCATACCATACATGGAAGCGCAGGTCCTCACACGAATGCAGGGCAAGCTTTGGATCGATAAGAATACGTTCCAGTGGGCGAAGGTTGAGGCCAAAGTCATACATGCCGTCTCAATCGAAGGGTTTTTGGCACGAGTGGAACAGGCACGACTTTGAGCGGGAGAAAAATGCCTGTGGCCCATGGTATCTGGCTTCCCAAACACTCTGTCATACAGTCTCGCGCCAAAATCCTCCTTTTCTTTCGCAACAATACTCAACAAGACGACACGTATTCCGACTATCAGCGAGCGGTCCGGTCAACGACCACCCGATTCCTATTACGCGATGCGATCAGAAGGAAAATTCATTGGCATCAATCAGCGGAACCACACAACTCTCGCCAGTCGCACTCCCTGGAGGCGACGGCCACGTCGCTTATGCTGGAGTCAACGAGTCTCAGAGCGGGCAGAGTGAGTTTCGTCCGCATAGAATCAAGCAGGTGATTCAGTCAATTAGATTTTAGGCTCCTCTTTCTTCGCCCGGAAGAACATCACTACAGAGCCGATCCCCTTAGGAGGCTTTTCTTGGGAGCCGCGTTCGAGAGAGATTTCAGGCATTCTGACACGTCGGTTTTCCAAACGCATTGCTGAGGTAGCCAGTGGCGCTTATTTCATTGGATTCTGCTGACACAGCTTTCCCTCGTACTGCCGAATCGCGAAGTGGTTCGGCAATCGTCGACAAGAGCTTGTTTGTATGCTACTGGATGACTAAAACCGTCTTGAGGCCTGCAGCCGTGAAAAGCTCGGAGGAAGCAGTTCAGCGGAAACCCGCCTTCAATATTGGGGCGGACTTGGAGGGTTCCCTGTGCCTGGACTTGGAGCACCCGTATCGCCCGCAATGTTTGGATTATCGACGTTAGGTGGAGTCTGGCTTACCGTGCCGGGGTCGGCGTAGGGCTCGGTGGCGGGAGATGTGGCGGCGAGCTGGCCTTGGCCTTGATCTGCTGAGGGCAGAGTTACCGTGGTAGACGCCGCGCGGGCCTGAATCGGACACTTGCCAGCAATAACCCGCAGACTGTTGACCTGGAGGTTCGGGAGTTCGCGCGACTTGCCCTGCGGCGCAAATTCGTTCGCGCTGATCTCAACTAACTTTCCTCGAATGGGAGCAAAGCGGCTCGTTCCGGTCAGGGCGAATATCGCTCCCGTGCTGGCTTGCATAAACGTGTAGCGTTTTCCTCCGCTCACACAACCTCGAATAGTGATCTCAGCAGTGCGAGTCGCGGTTGCACCCACCCGGCCCTGAGACTGTGCAGAAGTCGTGTCCTGCTCAGCCATAGCCCAGGCCGACAGCGACAGAACCGCTGCCGCCACGAGGAACTTAACCGTTCTTCCATCCATCGAGCCACCAACCCTCATACTATTAGAATCCGGTTTGGAGACCGAGGTTGCCCTAATCCATCCAGCAGCGCACGCGCATTGCCGCACGTTCCTGCAGTGCAAGTTACGGAGATGGGGGACGCACAATCAGGCATGTGGACTCCGGTGGCCGGATTGAAGAAAGTCGTCCGCTCCACTGGCACGCCGCAATGTCTGCCGATGCCCTGCAGAGCTGCTTCAGAATGTGCTTGGCAAATACTCCATAAGCGCGGAATTTGACTCCTTCAGTCATCAACGCAAGCAGTAGGCTTCTCCCTCCTGGCTAATGGAGAGTAAGTTCCTCATTTCCATTAGTTCGCGGCCACCAAGATCTGCCCTCGCCCTCTCGCATGCGCCCTTTAGCTCACCAGCCCACGGTGCGATCAGCTTGCCCTCCAAGATCAAACGGCATTGTCTCGGACTCTCGATCGTGGAGATCCTCAACATCAGCTCCTTCCTCTACGCACCCTCGATAAGGGCAATGCACATGCCAAACCTCCGGAGCCGTAACTTGAAGGATTTTCAGAGCCGATTCAGACAGCCTGGTGTTGAGAGGTTGAAATTGTTGAAACACGCGCGACACCGCCGCATTCAATCCATTGATTTGAGGACCGACCATTCTCACGGTCTGACGGTGTTGCTCAGGGCCTCGCAGCGACGAGCCGCAACCGGGGCCAAGGCCGCTGCAAGAGAACCTCCCGCAGATGAGGTGGCGAGCAGGAATGGCGGCGTACCGTCAGACCTATTCGGGAGTTTCACTGATGGCGACCAGTGGCCGCACCTTGTGAAAAAAGGGGGGAGTTGGAAACTCGATGCGAACCTGAACGTCGTCCAGGGTAAAGGTGTTCATGAGTTCCTGTTGTCGCGGCATAGTTATGGTAACCGGAATGTTAGTATCAAAGCCAGAGTATCAAAGCCAGCTTGGTGTTTGTGAATTACGACCGTGTAAGGGGCTCGACGGAAGTTTCAAGAGTTCCCGGGCGCTTATGGGTACGCCACTTCAAGAAAGCATCCATGTAAGTGTAGAACACCGGCGTAATGTAAAGCGTTACAACTTGCGCGAAGAGCAAACCGCCGACCACGCAAAGACCGAGTGGACGGCGGGCGTCTGCGTCGGCGCCAAAACCGATGGCGATGGGCAGGGTGCCTATTATCGTACAGGCGCTGGTCATCATGATCGGGCGGAAGCGAATCATTGAGCCCTGGTAGGCCGATTCGCTGGCTGTGTAATCCCCCTTGCGCTCAAGGTCCAAAGCGAAATCGACCATCATAATCGCGTTCTTCTTGACGATGCCGATGAGCATGATCAAACCGACGAAGCCATAGATATCGAGCTGCTCGTGGAACAGAGAGAGTGTGATTAGACCCCCGAAGGCCGCTGCCGGCAACCCCGTCAGAATTGTGATGGGGTGAATGTAGCTCTCGTAGAGAATGCCCAGCACTATATAAATGACCACTACTGTCATGATCAGCAGAATGCCTTGGCCGGCGATCGATTGCTGGAATGCCTGCGCCGTGCCTTGGAAGCTGGTGTTGATTGAAATGGGCAGCATGGAATTGGCCAAGTTCTGCACCTCACTCACCGCTTGGCCAAGAGCCACTCCGGGCGCCAGGTCGAATGAGATCGTAACTGACGGAAGTTGCCCGGTGTGGTTGATGGTGAGGGGGCCGACGCCAGTGGTAAATTTCGAGACGGCCGCGAGGGGAACGAGTTGGCCAGAGGAAGAGCGGATATAAAGCTCCGAGAGCATGTCGGGATCGCTCTGGAACCGATTCTGTACCTGGAGAACGACCCAGTATTCGTTATTCGAAGTGTAGATGGGCGACACCAGACGTTGGCCGTAGGCGCTGTACAGTGCGTCTTCAACCTGCTGTGGTGTCACTCCCAGAGCAGACGCTTTGTCTCTGTCAACCACGACATTCGCCTGCGGATTCTTGATCTGGAGATCGCTGGCGACTTCGGCCACACTCGGCAGCGTCTTCATCTTTATTTCGAGCAACTGCGCGTACTTATAGAGCTGATCCGTTGCCGGACTCGACAGCGTGAATTGATACAGGCTCTTGGTGAATAGGCCGCCGATGCGAATTGCGGGCGGATTCTGGAGGAAGACTCGCATCCCAGGGACCCTGTCCAGCTTTGGTTGCAACCCGTGAATCACATCGTCGATAGTCATGTGACGTTCGAAAAACGGACGGACGAACCGGAGCACGGGACCGGCGATAGCGGCATGACCATAACGGGCAATCCAACGATCATAGGCTGGACTCTCGGTCCAAGGACGGTCGGAACGGTTTTTCAAGTGTAGGAAAGCTTCGCCATTGTTGAGGCCAGCGCTGCTCGAATCAGCGATGCCCGAATAGAACTGAACGACATTCGGGTCGGCCTGGAGTATACGATTGATAGCTTCCTGGTGAGCTTTCATCGCGTCGAAGGAAATGCCTTGATTGGCTTCGGTTGAGACGGCAATCTGCGCGGTATCCTCTTCCGGCAGGAAGCCTTTCGGAATCACCCATAATTCCCAAGCGGTCGCCACCAGGATGAGAAAAGCGAAAATCATCACCAGCACGCGATGCTGCATCGCCCGGCGAAGGCTCCATCCATACCAGCGGAGCGACGTATCGAGTATGTTTTCCAACTTGCGATAGATCCACCCGTGCTTACTCTCGTGTTCGGGGCGCAGGTAGTATCTGCAGAGCATCGGGGTGAGGGTGACGGAAACGAAGCCGGAAACCAGAACCGCGGAAATGATGACGACGGCAAATTCGTGGAGCAAGCGGCCCAAGACGCCGGACATGAAGAAGACAGGCAGAAAAACAGCAGCGAGCGACAAAGTCATAGAGAGAATCGTGAAGCTGACTTCCCTCGAGCCGTCGAGCGCGGCCTCGAACGCTCCTTTGTCCATCTCCTGGTGGCGCACGATGTTTTCGAGCATAACGATGGCGTCATCGACGACGAAGCCCACCGAGAGAGTCAGCGCCAACAGCGATAAGTTGTCCACCGTGTAGCCGAGCAGGTACATGACCGCGAACGTGCCCATGATCGACATCGGAAGAGCCAGGCTCGGGATGATGGTGGCCGATGCGTTGCGTAGAAAAAGAAAGATGACAAGAATAACTAGCAAAATTGCCAGCAGAAGAGTGAATTTGACGTCATTAACCGAGTCGCGGATCGGAACCGAGTGATCGTATTCGACCGAGAGGTTGATGGACGGAGGCACCACGGCGTAGAAGTGTGGGATGAGCTGGCGAATATTATTGACGATCTCGATCGTATTGGTGCCGGGCTGGCGCTGGACGGCCAGCATAATTCCTGGGACGTTGTTGATCCAGTCCGCGACGTACAGATCTTGAATTCCGTCGTTGACCGTAGCGATCTGATCGAGCCGCACCGGAGCTCCGTTGCGATACGCCACGATGAGGGGGCGGTAGACCATGGCGTCAGAAAGCTGCCCGTTAGACTCGACGTTATAAGCCTTGTGAGCGCCATTCAGCGTGCCCATCGGCATATTGACGTTGGCATTTTGAATCGCCTGCTCCACTTCGTTGATACCGATCTGCCGGCTGGCGAGAGCTTCCGGGTTTAGTTGCACGCGCACGGCGTATTTGGCCGAACCGCTGACGTTGACCTCGGCGACGCCGGGCACCATCGAAATCTGCTCGGCCAGCAGATTTTCGGCATACTTATCGACTTCGTAGAGCGGCAGGGTGGGCGAGGTAACAGCCAGCAAGAAGATGGCCTGATCCGCGGGATTCACCTTTCGAAACGTTGGGGGCGAAGGCAGGTTGGGCGGAAGCTGATTGACGGCTGCCGAGATCGCGCTCTGGACATCGAGCGCGGCGGAATCTATGTTACGGCTCAGATTGAACTGCAGGGTAATTTCGATGCTGCCGAGCGAACTGGTCGATGTCATCGAATCCAGGCCGGCAATGGTCGTGAACTGTTTTTCCAGCGGTGTTGCTACCGAGGAAGCCATCGTTTCCGGGCTGGCGCCCGGAAGGCCGGCTGATACCTGAATAGTCGGGAAATCAACATTGGGCAGATCACTGACGGCAAGGTCGCGATAGCCCAGAATACCAAACAGAAGTATGGCCAGCATCACGAGGCTGGTCATGACCGGCCGGCGTGTGAAAGGTTCGCAGAGATTCATCGCATTGATTTCAGCCCTGTCAGAGTCCCTTGGTGAAATATACTTTCGTCCCTGGAATTAGACGCACTTGCCCGTCGGTGACCACGGTTTCCCCGGATGAAAGTCCGTGCAAAACTTCGGTTTCGTTATTCACAGTTTGACCAACATTCACTTGCCGGACATCAACGGTCATATCTGGTTTTGTAACGAAGACATAATCACCCTGCTGTCCGGCCTGAACCGCTTGCGAGGGTACGACCAACACGTTCTGTTGCTCGCCCAGACGCAGCAGGACATTGGAAAACTGGCCTGGCCAAAGATGCTGGTCGTTGTTCGGAAATGAAGCCCTTAGAGCGATGGTGCCCGTGGTCGGATCCACGGTGTTATCGACGAATGTCAGAGTTCCGGTTTCTGGTCTGGAATCGCCGGTCGGGGTGGCTTGAACGGGTAAACGAGAGCGCGTCATGAGCCTCTTGACCGATTCGAGGTACTGCTGCGGAACGGAGAAATTAACGTAGATTGGCGAAACCTGGTTGATCACCACAAGCACCGGGACGTCATTGGCCTTTACTGCTGCTCCCGGATAGACAAGCTGAGCTCCGGTGACACCGCTGATGGGGGCATAGATGGAGCAATAGGAAAGCTGAATCTTGGCTGTCTGGATGGCGGCCTCATCGAAGTTGACAGTGGCTTCGGCGGCAGTTGAGGTTGCCCGAGATTGGTCGAACTGCTCTTTCGAGACAATCCCTTGTTTGTAAAGCCCTTCGTAGCGCTCAAGTTCCGCCTGATCGAGTTGGGCCTGCGCGTTGTCCCTGGCGAGCGCCGCGTTGGATTGATCAAGGGCGGCGAGAAAAGGCCTCTTGTCGAGCGTGAGCAGTAGAGCTCCTTCGTGGACGAACTGACCTTGCTTGTAATTCACTTCCTTGACGATACCGGCAACTTGCGACTCCACTGAGACGGTCTTGAAGGCCTGGCCGGCGCCAATGGCGTGTAATTGCACCGGAATCGTGCTCCGTTCGACTTTGGCGACCGTGACCGGCACAGCGGAGGTGTCGCGCGGCCTCTCAATCGCTCCGCTGCCGCGCGATGCCTGCGCGGAGCTGGCGCTGTCTCCGCATCCCGCAAGTATGAGCGCGGACAACAATGATATAGATCCCAGGATCCTAGAAACTGTGGTCATGATCTCCAATTTCAACTCCTCACCTTAGACGTCTCCGACAAACTTACAGTAGCGCGGGAGGAATCGAATGCGCAGAACAATATAAACTCAACAACACGCTCTACCACGGTTGGCAAGGTATATGGAAAGCAATGATAGGCCGGCTAGCGGATCGCAGATCAGATTGCCATACAAACGATATGGAGTGCCTACCGGGCGTGGGTGCAATTATAGCCCCAATATCGCGGTATGCTCGACAACGGACTCTCAAAAGGGGCGTTGTCAGGCATGCGAAAAGCAGCGCAATCCGTAGGCATATGATAAAAGTTGTCTGCGCGAAAGGGGTGGTGATGGGGAATCCGACGCGACGGGAAGTATTGAAGGCCGGATCCACGGCGGCGGTGACCGCGCTCCTGAATCCGTTGTTGGGGAAGGCGGAAGGTGGGATGGAGGGTAACAACGTGACGAAGCCCGTGCCGGTACAGGCACCGTTCGAAGAAATCTGCTTCATGAATGCGACCGCGCTCGTGGAAATGCTCCGAACGAAAAAAATTTCTTCCGTTGAAGTAGTGAAGGCGCACCTGAGCCAGATCGCGCGCGTGAACCAAGAAGTGAATGCGATCGTAACACTCGTGGAAGAGGAACAGTTGCTGGCCGAGGCGCGCGCGGCGGACGATGCGCTTGCCAAGGGAAACTGGCTTGGGCCTTTGCATGGGCTGCCGATTGGCGTGAAGGATCTACATGCCACTAAGGGAATTCGAACAACCCGAAGTCAGATTGCCTGCTGGTGGAAAGGGAAAAGAAGGCAGGCGGGATCGTGATCGGAAAAACGAACGTACCGGAGTTTGGCTTGGGATCACAAACCTTCAACACCGTGTTCGGGGCGACGCGGAATCCGCATGACCTTACGAAGACCTGCGGAGGAAGCACCGGGGGCGGGGCTGTGGCAGCGGCCTGTGGCATGGTGCCGCTGGCCGATGGGAGCGATTATGGCGGGTCGCTCCGGAACCCTCCGAATTTTTGCGGTGTAGTGGGATTGCGACCCTCGCCGGGACGAGTGCCGAATACACCCGCGGACCTGGCATGGCAACCGTTTTCCGTTGTCGGAGGTGTGGCGCGAAACGTGAAGGATCTCGCATATTTTCTGAGTGTGCTGGCGGGGCCAGACGAGCGGATTCCGATTTCTGTGGAACAGCCGGGAAGCCAGTTCGTGCAGTCGCTTGGTGGGCGAAGCTTTAAGGGTGTGCGCGTAGCGATGTTCCGCGATATGGGGTTGCCTTGGGAGCCGGAGGTGAAGGAAACGGTGCGCACCCAGGGGAAGGTCTTCGAATCGCTTGGGTGCGTGGTGGAAGAAGCAGAGCCCGATTTTCGGGATGCCAACGAATGCTTCCTGGCCTGGCGCCATTGGACGATGGAATCGAGATTCGGGGACCTCATCGCCACAAAAGGCGATCAGTTGAATGAGTACGTCCATTGGCATGTGGAGGAAGGTAAGAAATTAACGGGGCCGTACTTGTCGCGAGTGGAGATAAAGCGATCGGCGCTGTATCAGCGAGTGCGTGAGTTCATGGACCAATACGAATTTTTCGTACTGCCCGTGAATCAGGTGCTGCCTTTTGCTCTAACACAGCACTATCCGACGGAAATTAATGGCGTGAAGATGGAGAACTATCTCGCTTGGATGAAATCGGCCTGCTACATCACGGCAACAGGGAACCCGGCTGCCTCGGTACCGTGCGAGTACTCGAAAAGCGGATTGCCGATCGGAATACAGATTGTGGGACGGAATCACGACGATTGGGGTGTGCTGCAGATGGCGTTTGCATTTGAGCATGCGAGGAATTTGGAGAAGAGGAAGCCCGTAGCAGTGGGTTGAGTTCGTGAGCAGAGGGATCCACTCGCTCTGCACCCGAATCTTCGCAAGTCAAGATAAACGCGTAAACCGGACGAGTGAAATGTCGCCCTTTACCCGGATCATTTTCTTGACATCGGTGATGCGCCGTGCCAGCGCCACTGCCCGGATTCGCTGGCGCCTGGACGAAACGGACACGAGTTACCCTGAGGAGCGATCAGGAGTTTTGACGAAAAACGCATTCTCATGCGGCGCGAGGCATACTAGGAGGCAATTTCAGCTCCGCGCTTGAGCGTAGTACCTGCAGTACGTGCGCACGGGAAACAATACCTTGCACTCGACCATCCGACATGACCGGTAGCTGATTCACGTCTTCTCGCCCCATGGTCTCCAAGGCCTCCATCGCGGGCATGTCGGGCGAAACGAAATGGACGTTGTTTGCAGAACGCATCACGCTACGCACAGCCGTGAACGGCCATGCTCGCGGCTCGACCGAACGCACCTCGTTGGGGGTTATCAGGCCTAGCAGGTGCCCCTCCTGCACCACTAGGAAACAACGCCGGCCAGAACGCAGCAATTGTTCGTGCACGAAGTCCTGCACCGAAGTCTCGGGATCTATTGTGTAACAGTCCGTCGACATCACATCTTTGACCCGGAGGCCGCGGAGAAGCGTTCGCGATTTAACCTGCATGTACGTGGCGCTGGCGGCTTGCAAAAGAAACCAACCGATAAAAGCAATCCAGAGTCCTCCCAGGCCTGCTCCCTGAAAAAAGCGGAGAATTCCAAAAGCAATGAACAAAACAGCGATGAGTTGCCCGACGAATGCCGCGGCGCGCGTGGAGCGCTCTGCATCATCCATCGCCCACCATAGGATGGCGTGCAGCACTCGCCCACCATCGAGAGGAAAACCCGGAATCATGTTGAATGCACCGAGGCCCAGGTTGATGTAGGCAAGCCATACCAGGAGCGCGGTCCCGGGGGTCGTCGGCGAAGTCCACGGAGCCCAGCCAGAAAGCCGGGCCAATATCAGCAGGATCAGCCCCAAGGCTCCGCTGGTGACAGGCCCGACAATAGCCATCCAGAATTCCGTCTTCGCGTCGGACGCTTCCTTTTCGATTTGGGCGACGCCCCCAAGCAAGAAGAGTGTAATTTTGTGAACTGGAATTCCGCTGGCTTTGGCAACGATGGCGTGAGATAACTCGTGCGCGAACAGGCAGGCGAAGAAGAGCACTCCTGTGATGATCGCCGTGCCCCACACCACCACGTCACTCCAATTTCGGTTTACGGCGTGGAATTGCGCGACTAGCGAAAAAGTGATCAGCAGCGCTATTACTAACCAACTATAGTGCAGCCCCAGCTCAACGCCGAATACTGTGCCCAGCTTGATCTGCGATTTCATAGCGTGTCCCGACCTTTCCCAGCCACTTCTAAACTTCTTCGAGAAAGTGAGCGACTTTCCTGCCGCCGTCCTCAGTGTAATACACGGTAACCTTCGCGCCCTTCTCCATCCCCTCTCCCGTGTCTTTCCCCCATCCATGGCAGCGGTCGCTCAGCCGGAAGGTCGACTCGATATTGTAGCCACTGCGCTGTGGTTTGTTGTGTTCTCCCGCGTGCTAGCGTCTTCTCTGGTGTGTTCGTCCAAAGGGTTCAACATCAACCCGTGCAGGCCGTCGACGTTCAGGCGGCGTGGGAAGGTTGTGGATACAAAGGGGGTGTGGCCCGCGAGAAAAGCCAGAGTACTAGCGGCAATCGTGCGGCCTAGGCATCAAAGGTTTTTCGATTGATCTCGGCGACCGCGGCGGCGGCAGTAATCCGCGCTGAACGAACCAACCAATACTGGCCGCCTGAAAATTTGGTTACGAAGTGGCGAAGTCACGCAGGCTGCGGATTCAATCTGTCAAAGGTTTGCTCTGACACTTACGATCAAGGAATTGGCGGAGAACATGCGGCAAGAACCAGCAAAGGCTTCGCCGTAGACGCGACATAAACGACCTGAGAAATAAGATGGCGCGGACAAGTGGACTCGAACCCGCGGCCCCTGCCGCTAGTCACCCGGTTTTTTCCTTTATAAAGAACATGGGTATATATTCACCCCCTACGCAACGCTGACGCTGCCCGCAATCTTCTTGCGAGGCTCGACTTTTTGCAAAGTGACCTCCAGCACTTCGTTTTCAAGATTTGCAGCCAGTGGACTCCTCGGTGAGGAGGAAGTAGAGTACAGAAGCCAATCCATCCAAAAAAGGCGGGAATAGCAAAGCTCGTGCGGTACATCGGCTGGGACTGGCAGCCGGCTTTTTCTATTACGCTACTCTCTGTACCAAAGAAACCCAGATCGGCGGGTCATCAGTTCTGTTGTTTGAGAGCATAGGAACCTCGCAACAATAACATCACATTGATAATGTTAACTCTAACATCTAGAGCCGCCCAATAAGGCAGGAAAGTCCAATCCATTGCCTATGAAATAGTATCCGCAGGCTCGAAGGACGCGATCGA
>JBAUXO010000174.1:0-14180 GCA_049584315.1 Candidatus Sulfotelmatobacter sp.
AAACGAACAGGCCGTCGAAGAAGGATTTCCAGACTCCGACGTTGATGTGCATCCGCAGTTCGACACTAATGCCACGCAGAATCAGCAGCCACAGGACAATCATCAAAGCCAAATAGAATCCGCTAAAGGCGGATGCATAGACCAGAGGAAAGGCAAAGTAGAGCGTGCCCCCAGCGGCCAGGAGCCAGACTTCATTTCCATCCCAGACCGGCCCAATGCTGCGCAGTGTAAGCTGCCGCTCTTGTTCGTTCCGCGCGAGAAACAGATGCAGTATCCCAACGCCCAGATCAAAGCCGTCGAGTACGACGTAGGCCACCAGCATGATCGCAACAATCCAAAACCAGATGAACCCCATTTTCTTCCCCTCACGCTCGAGTTGTTGGCACAGGTTTCGGTACAGCTGAAAGCCCGGCGCTCGCGGGCCCCTGATCGACAATTCGGTAAACAAGAACGACAAACAGAATCGAGAGCACCGTGTACAGCCCCATGAAACCCAGCAGGGTAAACAGGCTGTTGCCACTGGAGACGTATTTGGAGTAACCCTCGGATGTGCGGATCAACCCATACACCACCCACGGCTGCCGTCCCATTTCTGCCGTCATCCATCCGGCTGTATTGGCGACGTATGGAAGAGGCAAGCTCAGCAACAGCGGCCACAAAATCCAGCGAGTCTGAAACAGCTTTCCACGCCAAAGTAAGAACGCCGCGATCGCCATAATCAGCACGAAATACGTGCCTAAGCCAGCCATGATGTGGTAGCTGTAAAACAACAGCTCCAGAGGCCCCGGCCATTGATCACGAGGAAACTGGTCCAGGCCTTTCACTTCGGCTTTCGTGGTCCCATAGATCAGGAAACTCAGGACGTCATTCACCACGATTGGGTTATCGATGGTCTGGCGTTCTTCATTGGGCTGCCCGATGAGCACGATCGGAGCACCCTTCTGGGAGCTGAAGAGGCCCTCCATCGCAGCAACCGCTGCGGGCTGGTGCTTCGCAAGGTAACGGCCGTGAAGGTCGCCGGTGGGGAAAATCTGGGTCACGCAAGCGATGACCCCGGCAATCACACCCACGCGCAGGAATATTTTGCCGTGCTCCGCGAACCGGTTTTCGAGCACGTAGAATGCGCCGACGGAACACATCACAAAAGCGGCCGTAATGACCGCGCCCGACATGTTGTGCGCGTATTGCAGCAACGCCCAGGGATTCGTAAGCAGCCCCCAGAAACTGGTGACTTCATAAACCCCATTGGGAAGGATCCGGTAAGCGACCGGATGCTGCATCCACGCGTTGGTGACAATGATGAAGAAGCCGGAAATCCACGATCCCACAAACACTAAGAAGGCGGTTGCCCAATGTCTCCAGGGCGAAAGGCGCTTCTCGCCAAAGAGAAATAGGCCCAAGAATGCCGATTCCAGGAAAAATGAGAAGACCCCTTCCATCGCCAGAGGCTGGCCGATGACACCGCCCGTAGTACGCGAGAATTGCGACCAGTTCGTGCCAAACTGAAATTCCATCGGAATGCCAGTCACCACCCCGATGAGGAAATTGATCGCGAAGATCCTGGC
Source organism: Candidatus Sulfotelmatobacter sp. (assembly GCA_049584315.1). Taxonomy (GTDB): domain Bacteria; phylum Acidobacteriota; class Terriglobia; order Terriglobales; family Acidobacteriaceae; genus Sulfotelmatobacter. The sequence goes on from JBAUXO010000174.1 coordinate 1,566, forward strand.
CCAGAATCGGGCAGCTTCGTTATAGCGTTCGTCTTTGCAACGGATCGCGATGGTCTTGAGCACCACGATCAGCAGGGCAAGTCCCATGGTCAACTGCGGGAAAAGGTAGTGGAATGTGATCGTGAAACCAAAATGAATTCGATGCAGCAACAATGCGTCCATAGATTGACCTTAGGTGATCGACCTTAAATGGTGACAAGATCGGTTTCTGTGACGCGCGTCACAATCGCGCCAAAATCGTTTAGAGGTCCAGGAAGGCCCGGACGGAAGTTAGATCGTCAGTCGCGCGAACACGGAATCCAAGATGCTTCGTGATGACCTGCATAGCCACATTGTCAGTCAACATTTCGGCGGACACTCGGCTTAACTTTTCATCTCGGGCGATCTGGACGACACGGCGAAGCAGTTCATTCCCCAAACCAAGTTTCTGATGCTGGTCTGCAACCAGCACAGCGACTTCTGCCTCATTCCCGGCGTGAAGTTTGTTCATACGCCCGACGGCAATGATCCTGCGCTCTCCCGTGACTGGATCGGTGCGCTCGGCGACCAGCGCCATTTCACGATCATAATCGCCGAAACAGATGCGCAGCAGTCGCTCGTGCTCCACCCGCCTGCTCAGGCTAAGGGAACAGAAATAGCGCAAATAGACGCTGCTATCGGAGAGCGTCTCGTGAAACTTGACCATCAGCGGTTCGTCCTCGGGGCGGATCGGGCGGATGGTCGCCTGATTTCCATCCTTCATTGTCCAGGGCGCGACATACTGCAAGGGATATGGACGGATGGCGGGCTTTGGCAACTGGTCGAGTGTTACGGCGGAACTGTGCAGCACTATTCTGGCATCGAGGGCCAGCAGGTGCTCCGGGGAAGCCAGCAACGGATTGATGTCAATTTCTGCAATCCAGCGCTGTTCGACCACGAGCCGACTGAAGCGGACCAACAGTTGCTCCAAGGCCGCCATGTTGATCGGCTTGCGTCCCCGGACTCCCTTGAGCGCGGTGAAGATCCGCGTTTGCTCCATCATTCTCTGAGCGAGAGTTGTATTCAGTGGTGGAAGCGCCAGGGCGCGGTCTCGATACACTTCGACCAGCTGGCCACCAGAGCCGAACAAGACCACGGGTCCAAACTGCGGATCGACGCTGCTCCCGAGGATTAATTCGTAGCCATCCAGCTTCACCATCGGCTGCACGGTGACGCCTGAGAATTGGTCAGGGCTAGCTTTCTCCAAAACGGAAGACTTGATGACCCGATAGGCAGAGCGGACTGCCGCCTCGTCTTGCAAATTCAGTTTGACGCCACCAACATCCGTTTTGTGCGTGATGGTTTCAGAAAAGACCTTCAGCACAACCGGAAAGCCAATTTCCAAAGCCAGCTTCACGGCCTCGCCTTCGCTAGCCGCGGCGCGCGTCTCAACCGTAGGGATGCCGTAAAGCGACAACAACTGCTTCGATTCAGGCTCTGTAAGCAGAGTGCGACCGTGGCCTCTCGCATTCTGAATGATCTGTCCGACCTGATTGCGGGATGCGCTCTCCAGTTCAGAGTGCTCCATGAGTGCGGGAGTTTCGTATAGCCCGCGCAGGTTGTAGGTATACCGCCACATGTAGGTGAAGGCGCGGGCTGCTGTATCAGGATAGGAAAAGGTTGGAATGCCCGCCGAATTCAGGGCTGCTTCGCCAGCAGCCACGCTGTTCCCTCCCATCCAGCTGGCGAGTACGGGCTTGCCATATTCCTTGGCAAAGGGTTTCAAACGCTCGGCAATCTGCAGAGAGTCAGTCATCCCTTGCGGCGCCAGGACCACCAGGAGCCCATCGCTGTTTGGGTCTTGGCAAGCAATTTCGAGGGCACGAGCATAGCGCTCAGAATCAGCATCGCCAAGCACGTCAATGGGATTGTTGTGACTCCAATGGGCGGGAAGAAACTCATCCAGGCGGCGCAGGCTGTCGGAAGAAAGCTCAGCCAGTTCTCCGCCATTGGCCACCAGCGCGTCGGTGGCCAGGACTGCGGGCCCGCCAGCATTGGTCACTATCGTAAGCCGCGGACCCCGGGGGCGGGGTTGCCTGCCGAGCACTTCCGCCATATAGAAAAGGTCCGCGATATTGTGTACCCGCAAAACTCCTGACCGGCGGAAAGCTGCGTCCAAGACTTCATCACTGCCCGTGAGGGCCCCGGTGTGTGAGGCCGCAGCGCGCGAGGCCGCTTCCGAGCGGCCGGCTTTGATGACGATGATGGGCTTGGTGAGTGCGACTTCACGAGCTGCGGACAAGAACGACCGCGCATCTCCCACAGATTCCATGTAGAGCAGGATGCTCTTGGTATGCGGGTCGTCGCCGAAGTAGTAGATCAGATCGCCCCAACCAACATCCAGCATCGAACCGGTAGAAACGATTGCGCTGAAGCCTACTTCTTCGCGGTAGCTCCAGTCCAGAATCGCCGTCAGGAGCGCGCCGCTCTGGCTTAGGAAAGCAACGTTGCCGGCTTTGGGCACATCTTTGGCGAAGGTGGCATTCAACCCAATCGTCGGGTTCATGATGCCCAAGCAGTTTGGGCCAATCAAGCGCATCGAACTATGGCGAAGCTGCTGTTGAATCTGCTGTTCGAGGGCAGTGCCTTCCGCGGAGCGTTCCTTGAATCCGGCGGAAATCACAACTGCGGACTTGACGCCAGCATCTACACACGCTGCAATGAGCTGCGGGACCGTCGCGGCCGGAGTGGCAACGACCGCTAGGTCCACAGGTGGGGGGATGTCGCGAACGCTCTTATAGGCTTTGAGCCCCAGCACTTCCTCATGCTTCGGGTTGACGGCATACACTTTGCCGAGGAAACTGCCGTGCAGCAGGTTTTCCAGGATGGTTCGGCCTACGGTACCGGGACGGCTGGTCGCGCCGATGACGGCCACCGAACTGGGAGCGAACAGAGCATCCAAGCCATACTTCGGGGTTGTCTGTTTCTTCGGATTCGGCGCACGTCCCACGAGACCAGCTTCGGTCGAACTCACAGAATCTCCTGAGCCCTCAAAGTTGCGCGCCGAGGACTGCCACGTCGAGAATAGACGATCGGCGCATGTTTCAGGTTCCCTTCAAACTTCCAGAGCTTCGGGTACCGCTACGCCGCTCAACCGCGAACGGTAAGCACGGGACAACTAGCATGCGCCACAATGTGCTGGGCCGTGGTGTACGCGAGGTGGGTCACCATACTCACCGCTCCACGCGTCGGTCGCACACCGAGAATAATCAAATCTGCCGCTCGATCTGTGACGATTTCTACAATCCGCTCCGCCGGCGGCCCGCCGAACTCGACCAGACATTCCACACGACACCATGGTTCGGCTTCGGGTGGCACCAGTTCTTGGAGACGCCGCATCAGGGACGCCCTCACTGCCTCCAGGTCCAAGATGCCCGCGGCGGGTTCCCGGACCACATGCAGCAGTGCTAATTGTGCCTGATTTTCCTCAGCCAGGGAGATGGCATAGGGCAATGCGGCCAAGGACTCCTCACCAAAGTCTGTCGCTAATAGAATATTCTGAAATTGAATTTCGCCGTTCGGTTTGCTGGACACGCTCGGTCCTACACTCAGAACAGGACAAGCAGCCTGCCGGAATATCTTTTCGGCGATGGAGCCCATCACCAATTTCCGGGCCCCGGTGCGGCCATGAGTGCCAACCACAATCAGGTCAATGTCATGTTTGCCGATAAGCCGGGAGAGCACGTTCCAGACATCGCCTATGCCGGATAGGACCTCGTGCGGCACTGCTCGGATCTGTTCTTCAAGCCGCGCTGAAGCTTCCTGCTGCAATTCTTCTTCCCGCCGAACATAACCCGGCCAGGCATCCGGCGCAACGAAGAGGTAGTCTTCTGACGGCAGGACGTGGGCACCGAATAACTTCGCCCCGTACTGACGGGCAATCGCCAAGGCGTAAGGCAACGCCGCGTTGGAATGGGGAGAAAAATCTGTAGCAAACAATATGTTGTTGAGCGCAATCCGCTTGCCAACTTCTAAGATTTTCACAAAGCACCTCCAATGATTTGTATTGACATCCCAATTCTCGGTGCGAACCACCGTGCGAACCTTCATCAGGATTGCCTCGCGCCGGACACGATGGTCACGCACGGGCTCCGACAACGGGTATTGCAACTTTTACCACTGGCTCGAATGTCGGCTGGACCGCCAGGGCGCGCGACACCAGGCAAAGATCTTTGGTCTTGTGTAAGAGCTTGATGGCCCGTTCTTGTTCCACTTCCCGTGGAATCGTCAGATTCGAGCGAATCACCACTTCGCCGAAGCTGTAACCTGTTTCGGCCTTTCTGATAACGCCTTCCGCTTCCACTTCCAAGTCGGTGTACTCAAACTTCGAGTAGTCTGCGAGTGTCCGAAAGGTAGTCGTATAGCAACTAGCAAGGGCGCCTAGCAACAGGTCTTCTGGTGTCCACCTGCCTTCCAAGCCGCCAAATGCAGGTGGCGAGCTAAAATGAATCGCATTGGGCGCGGAGCTGGATTTTGCAATGCCAGTGCGGCCAGAAGCCCACCAAGCAACTACTCGGAATCGATGTGCTTGTTCCATGTCGCTATTACCTCCCGTGTTCCCCATTTTTCAAAGTCCTCAAGAAAGTTGGAAGTTTACGGTGATCGTGGTTTCCACTTCCACCGGTTCACCGTTGAGTAAGAATGGACGATAGCGCCACTGCTTGACGGCTTCTATGGCAGCCGGCACCAGCATGGGATGTCCACTCACCAACACGAGGTTCTCGATCTCGCCGGTCTTGGAAATGATTGCCGAGAGCACTACCTGACCCTGGATGCGGGCCGCGCGTGCAATCGGCGGATATGGAGGCTCGATCTTTTGAATCAACAATCCCTTCGTCACACCCTGGGAAATCCGGATGCGCCTGGGTGCCGCGGCAATCGTCAGTTTTGGCATGGCCGAAAGAGTCGACGTCGAACTGATAATCCCACCGATCACGCCGCCTAACTGACCACCGGGAATTCCACCTGGAACTCCGCCGATGGCTCCTCCAGAAGATAAGGCTGGCGGAGCCTCCTCCTCTTGAATCATCTGCACTTTCTGCGGAATCACGCCCGGAGTGCGTAAACGGCCATCCGCGATGTCACTCTCTACGCGCTTCACAACTTTGGCGGCTGCTTCGGATGCGGCGGGTGCTGGAGGTGGGGGCGGGGGCGGAGGCTCCACTAGAAACGAAAGCAATTGCTGCCTGGGTAGAGTTTCCGTATACATCAACGGCACAAGCAGCAGGACACCCAACAGCGAACATTGCAAAACAAGCGACAGTACGGTCGCTAGAGTGCGGCGGCGCCGCTGCAGTCCGCCTGTTTCTAGCAGAACGTCTGCAAACAGCGGCCCCGCCAGTGCTTGTCGCGGCGAAGGCGGCACTCGAGGCGGACGCCATACCTTGACCGGTTCTCGAACTTCCGGCTCTCTGACTTCGGTTGCGGTGCTCATGGAGACCTCCATCTGCACAGCTTCCATAACTCCTGTACGTAATAGATTCTCCTCTTAGAAGGCGCTGGAGACCGTGCTTGTGGTCACGGCTTTTTGTGATCTTGATCACAAGGGGCGGGTGATACGATTTGGGCGGAAAAGGGCGCGGAATATGCGATCCCGCCTCATCATGCAGCAGATGTCCTCTTCCGGTCTACAACCAACTCAGGATGCACACGCCGGAACGTCTCCGCAATGTGGCAGTTCCAGCATACGGGCTTTGAAGTGGAGAAGATCTCGGGGAGTTGCTCGGGACGGATCTGATCCCACTCGATCGTTGTGTGATCTTCCCGCATAAGCGCCGGCACATGATCGAGACGATGCAGCACACCAAAACGCTTATGACAACAGACACAGCTCCGCCCTAGATACCAGCGCGACACGATATTCCACAGGAGGCAGTTTTCCGGATCAGCTGCGATCTGCTTGAGGCACGCCTGACCGCAATCCTGGCGCTCGGGCCAGCGCGAGCATCGATCCAGGCGAAGAGTACGCCCGCCAAGAAACGCACTCGCAGCCGCGGTTCTCGCTGCAACATCCATCGCTTGCGTCGTTAGTGTCTCCGGACAGTTTACGAGCCACTTTCCGCGATACAGGAAGTAAGTTCGTACTACAGGAACGGTGCGGAAAACGACAAAGCAGACCACCATGCCGAGAAGAGCAATAACGAAAAGCGTTGTCGGCGTCATAAGTCAACCTCGGAGCGCGAAGGCTGATTTAGCCTCACCTCTACGACATTGTCCATCTGAAGCGGGGCCTGTGCCGTGCGTGAAGTCACCGTTGTTCGTGATGGCAATCACAATCCCGGTGCTACCCAGCAGCCACGCCTGAAGTGTGATCTTCATCACGTCCAGCGGTGACTGAGGACAACGAATCGTTCTTCCCCACAGGAGCAAACTGCTTGCGTAGAAGACTTTCACTCCGGACTGAAGAGGGCAAAAACCTCATCTGAGCCGTGCGTGGATTAGGGGGCACAAATGACGACCTTGGCACCTCAATTGTTGGAGCACGAATCAAAATCCACGGGCACGATGCGGGCGCTTGTATTTCACGGCCCAAATCAAATTGCCATCGAAAATGTGCCAGTTCCCAGAGCAGGCGTCGGAGAAGCCGTAATTCAAGTGACGCTGACGACGATTTGCGGAACTGACATTCACATTTTGAAGGGGGAATACAAAGTCCGTCCGGGCCTCGTCATTGGACATGAGCCGGTCGGCGTGATCCATGAGCTGGGCGAAGGAGTGACTGGCTACAGGATCGGCGAACGGGTGCTGGTTGGCGCCATCACACCGTGTGGCCAGTGCTGTAGTTGCCTCAGCGGCCAGTGGTCACAGTGCGGTGGCCCGATTGGGGGCTGGAAATTTGGCAACACCATTCACGGCGCGCAGGCGGAGTATTTGCTCGTGCCGAACGCGCAAGCGAACCTGGCAAGAATCCCGGATGAACTCAGGGATGAAGAGGTTGTTCTGCTGGCCGACATTGCCTCGACGGGCATCTCGGCCGCTGAAAGTGCCGAGTTGAAGATCGGCGACACTGCCGCAGTCTTCGCTCAAGGGCCAATTGGACTTTGTGCGACGGCGGGCGCGCGACTTAAAGGAGCGAGTCTTATTATTGGAATCGAATCTGACCCCACGCGAGCGGCGATGGCGAAGCGGATGGGTGCCGACGTCGTGCTCAATTTCACAGAGTGCGACGTGGTCGCAGAAGTTCTTCGGCTCACGGGTGGCAGAGGCGTGGATGTAGCGATCGAAGCCCTGGGCACGCAGGCCACGTTCGAGAACGCGCTCCGGGTCCTTCGGCCTGGGGGCACACTCAGCAGTCTTGGAGTGTACTCGGGAAAGTTGTCCTTACCACTGGAGCCCTTCGCCGCCGGTTTGGGCGATCACAAGATCGTCACCACACTTTGTCCAGGGGGAAAGGAACGCATGCGACGCTTAATGGAGATGGTACTTCACAAACGGCTCGATTTGACGCCGCTTCTTACGCACCGCTTCAAACTCGATCAAATTACTGATGCCTACAAGCTCTTCGCCGAGCATCGCGATGGTGTGCTGAAGGTCGCCATCGAACCGTAAGTGAATTGGAGGAGTGAACGAAGCAGAATGGCCGCGCGGCGATGAACCTTCAGCGTCGCGCGGTTTTTGTTACTCATGCCACACAAACTCGGTTCGCTGTAAGGTGGTCGTTCATCCGGCGGTTTCTAAGGTCCTTTTTGCGGCGAACCGTTCCCAAGATAATCTGTGCCCAGGCTAAAGGACTGGTTGACTTGTAGGATTTCATACCTCCCTTCGTTCCAACTGAATCGGGCAAAGGCTCACCAGCGAGCAGTGATCTCCTGTTCTAAATTGAGATAGGTCAAACCGGGGCAGTCTACTCCGGAGGATTCTAATCCTTGGCGACGACAAACTTCGCTTCCAGCCGCTCGTACACTTCCTCCGCCCGGCTCAGGGCCTCCTGCACGTTGTTGCAAATGTTTTCCGGCCCAACCACCTCTTCGAACTCAGCCTGGTGAATTAGCTTGGCGGGCTGCTCGCGGGCGCCGCAGAGGATCAACGTTCGTTTGCTAGAGTGCAGTTGCTTGGCAACCTCCTCCAGGGCAAAGAGCCCCGTCGCGTCGAGGGCGGTCATGTTTCGCAGGCGCAGAATGACCACCGGGGGCAGCTTGTGCAGGTTCTCGGTCACAACCCTAATCTTATCCGTTGCACCGAACAGGAACGGGCCGTGGATGCGGAAGATGGTGGCGTAGTACGGGATGTCTTTGTCCTGGAGGATATGCATGCGACCGTCTTCTATGTAGTCGTCTGTTACTTGAGAGATGGTAGTGGTAGCCGCGACTCGGCTGATGAAGAGCAGTGCGGCCAGAATCATTCCAGCTTCGACCGCCACGGTAAGATCGGCGAAGACGGTGAGGGCGAAAGTCACGAACCAAATGCTGATGTCGGTCTTGGTGAGCTTGAGCAACTGGGGGATCTCGTGCCACTCGCCCATGTTGTACGCGACGATCATCAGGATTCCGGCGAGCGCGGCCATCGGCACGTAGCTGACCAGTGGCGCGGCAAAAAGAAGAATGCAGAGCAACGTGGCGGCATGGATCATGCCGGCGACCGGAGACTGCGCGCCCGAGCGAATGTTGGTGGCGGTACGGGCGATGGCTCCAGTGGCGGGCAATCCACCGAACATAGGGGAGAAGATGTTGGCGATGCCCTGTCCGATCAACTCGACGTTCGGATTGTGGCGGTCGTTGCTCATACGGTCAGACACGACCGCGGACATGAGCGATTCGATCGCACCCAGCATGGCTACAGTGAAGGCCGGGCCGAGCAGGCCGTGGATCAAGTCGGTTCGGAACCTGGGGATCACCAGGTGTGGCAGGCCGCTAGGTATTCCGCCAAAACGGGTTCCAATCGTTTCGACCGGCAGCTTGAAGAAGTAGACGGCCAGCGTCCCCAGAAGCAGAGCCACGATTGGCCCTGGGATACGAGCAGAAACGCTGCGGCAGACAATCAGCGTCAGCAGCGTGCACACGGCGAGCGCGGTAGCCACGTAAGAGATCGTGTGAAAATTGCGCGCGAGCGCTTCCATACGCAGCGAGAACACGCCGGGGACTTTGTCGAGATGCAAACCGAAGAAGTCTTTGATCTGCGTGCTGGCGATGAGGACGGCGATGCCGTTGGTGAATCCAATGACCACGGGGCGCGGGATGAATTTCACGCCGGTCCCCAATCCGGTCACGCCCATGATAATGAGGAGGACACCAGCCATCACTGTGCACACGAAGAGACCGTCGACGCCGTGAGCGGCGACGATGCCGGCGACGACGACGACGAAGGCGCCGGTCGGGCCGCCGATCTGCGTCTTAGATCCGCCGAAGGCGGAGATCAGGAAGCCCGTGACGATCGCGCAGTAGATGCCAGCTTGCGGCGTCAGTCCTGAGGCAATAGCAAAGGCCATGGCCAGCGGGAGGGCGACAAGGCCGACGGTGATTCCGGCGATCAGGTCGAGCAGAAATTTGTGGCGATTGTAATCGCGCAGACAGAGTACAGACTTCGGAAGCCAGCGTTCTTCTAAGAAAACAGGCGCCATTTTTACATTATCGCAGGGGGCGAGGCCATCGGGTAGAGGATGGGGGTAGTTCGTCAGCAAGATTTCCACGGGCCCAGAGACCGACCGCCGTTCCGATCAAACTCGCTATTAGGGTAATCGTCCAAGTTGTCATGAACTCCCCTTCGGACGGCCTCCTCAAGGTTGCGGTTAAGCCGTAAATGCAATTTGAGGAGTGAACGCAGCAGAATGGTCGCGCGGCGATGAGCGTTCATCGCCGCGCGGTTTTCCACTCACGCCACACAGGTCAAGACGGGACATTTGGCGCGGCATATGACCTCATGGGCGAGAGCCCAGGGTATATGTGCGGCCATTCGCGCGGAGGATGTTCGGTTCGCACCCATGACGATCAGCTCAATTCGGTGTGCCGCGGCTATCTCCAGTATCCCTCCTGGGAGGAAATCCATTCCCGCTATAAATTCTGGCTCCGCCGCCAGCTCCGCACTGGGAGGAAGCAATTTCCTCAGCTTTCTCATGCTCTCGTCTCGCGTAGTTCGTTGCCAATTCGTATATTCCTCAGCAGCGTAACAGGATGGCGCGTAGGCTGCCGGGCCGAGATCAGCTGCCGGCATGGGCGGCACCATGTGCAAGAGGACAAGCTTCGCCTGATAGTCTTCTGCCAAGAGCAAAGCATAAGGGAAGGCTTTGTTGGCAGCCTCGCCGAAATCGGTTGCGAATAGGATCCGCCTTAACTTGACTGGGCCCGAGCCTGCAGGCGGGACATGCGGGCCAACCGTGAGCACTGGGCAGGGAGCCAAGCGCAAGACCTGTTCTGCGACCGACCCCAGTGCGATTTTCTTGAGTCCGCCCCTTCCGTGAGTTCCCAGCACCAGCAGATCAACGCTCTCGCCCTGTATCACCGAACCGAGGACATCCCACACCCGACCTGTTTCAAGCAGCACGTGATGATTGAGATCATCAACCCGAGCTTCCTCGGCGAGGTTCTTCATTTCCTGTTCCGCATCCAGCCGGCGGTGGTTCAGTTCGCGGGCAACGCTTCCAGTGGGATCGGTTCCCGCGGTTCGGGCACAATTGCGTGCACTATAGAGAGCACGGAACTATATCGCCTTGCGATTGCAATTGCATAGGCGAGCGCTCGCCGTGAAGCATCCGAGAAGTCTGTGGCAATTAAAACCTGCTTGAATCCAACACTCTGCTTCTGATGGTGTATCTGTGCAAGCGCTGACATAAATGCCTCCTGCGTTGTTGCGATTCCGAAAGATCTCCTAGCGAGGCGATTGGGCGGGTGCCGCTTGCTTCACCTTTTCGACTTCAAGCCGGTGGATCGTCGCCCGCAGCCAGGCGCCTAGCGCTTCCTCAATCTCCTGCTGCGTCCCGGTGCGGTACAAAGATTCGAGAGTCTCTCCGCTCAGGGACAACGGGATATGAATGCAAGGAGTTTGCTCCTTGCGCGCGTTCTCGGGGACGAACTGCATCAGCAAGCATTCGCTGCACGGTTCGCGATCCTTCGAGTTGAAGTTCATGCACGTGGGGGAGTCTTCGAAAATAAACCGCGGCCGCCATGATTCGCGCGGCAATCGTCCGTAACCGCCTTGCTCAAGAAACTCCAGTTCAAACTTCAGCACGTCCATCAGGTTGCGATTATCTTTCGGCATAAAGCTCACCTTTGCCCCTAGTTTGATCGCACGTCCAAAGCTATGCCGTGACCTGTATCACAGGTTAGCGTGAGGAGCGTCACTTGCCGAGGATGCGGTTGCCCCTCCACAACTTTCAGAAGTACGCGAGCCAGGACGTTCCGCCGAAGGCCGCCATAATGACGAGACCGCATAGTCACCGCCGAACACGGATAGCTGCATATTCGTCGATGGCACGATACAGTTGGGTTAAGGCGGGAGCAACGACACTGCTCTGACTAAGCAAGAGGCGGCATTCGACGGCAAGCGACTGCATCTCCTTTGAAGCGCGACGAACATGTCCGGCGAAAATGTACTCTGCCTCTCGCTTCGAGAAGAAGCGGCGCCAGTAGGAAGCGGCACACGAACGCGGCAGCCAGGAAAAGAGCACTCGGAGGGCGAAAGGATGAACGGGTCGCCCAAGAGCTCTTACTGCATCGAATCCCTCGCGCACACCGCTAACCATTAGGTTGAGAATCGCCGGGCTGTGGCTTAATCGCGCGCAATCTCCTTCGGCGACGTAGATTGCACCACCTACGGCTGTCACAAAGAAGGCGTGGGAAATCAACCAAGCGTTCATGTCACTGTCGATTCGCGTCCGAAGTCCCGATGCGCGGAATGTTTCCACCACCTCCTGCAATCGAGTGGATCGGCTGCCGTTCGGTTCGCCTAGCGTGGTTGGTTGTTGGGGGATCCGGATGTAACGGACGACGTGACCTTGAAGTGTTCCGCCAACACCTGGGAACCCCAATAACACGCGGTCCGTCCCTAGCGCGTCGGTCAATCCGGTCGAGCCTCCGGGATTGTTCAGCATGAAGAGTATGGTTGGCGTCGTGCGGTTCGCTGCAAGCTCTGGCAAGATTCCGGACAGCTGATCCCACCGGACGGCGATCAGAGCCATATCGTAACGGTCTTCGGGCGAAAGGCGTTCGGCGACATTTACTTGAGTAGTCGAGCGAGAGTCGCTCATGACATCCTCCAGCACCAGGCCATGGCGTCGAATGTCTGCAAGCCTTGAGTCGCGCGCCAGAATCGTTACCTGATGCCCTCCATCCTGTAACCGCGACGCATATAGCGTACCGATAACTCCTGCTCCATACACCAAGACCTTCATCGGTGTCCTCATGCGGAGCTATCTTCAACCCGCTGCCAAGCAGCGATTACGGTGACTTCTGTCGGTCTCATAAGGGCGAAGGATACCGTTTGCGATATGTCCTGACAAGGAGAGGCCGAGTCGGTTGGCGAAATCGCGATTACATTCATCCTATGAAAAAGGATGTCAAGGAAAAAAGATTCTCCCCGCCCCTCTGAGAGATGCGGGCGTGGTGACTTACATCCAGCCCCACCTCGTTGCTCACCCCATTCTTAGAGGGGTTATTGGTTTGGTCG
>JBAUXO010000175.1:0-3398 GCA_049584315.1 Candidatus Sulfotelmatobacter sp.
ACCTGCTCCATCTCCTCCAAAAACTCAGTCCGTCGAGTCTTCTTGCTGTACCGCTCAAAGCCAGTCATCATCGCCAGTGTCCTCTGTTTCATGATGGCGCTACTATAGCGACACGACTTGTGGAAAGGGAGAACTTAATCAGACTCTCCCTAAACAAATTCCATCGGACCCGCTCCGGCCACAGGCGATTGATATCCGCCATTCGTAACTTCCGATAAACGCGTTTGTAGTCGTTCATTCCCGTGTTGTCGGCAAACAGGAACTACATGAAGAGTCTGCCCTAGAACGGCAGTGCGAGAACCGGATCACTCCATTTCTCCCCAGTTATTTCCTGCCAGGAATAATCCGATCGCTCGATGGGTTTGTAATTGGCGAAAAGCAAAACCGTGAGAGAAGCCCGGTGGAGAGCCCTGTGCAGAACGCTATTGTACGGAATTAGAATGTATCAGTAAGTAATTGATAACAAACGATATATGGTGGAGGCGACGGGAGTCGAACTATTCAGCGTATTGAGAACACGTAAGCAATTGATTCCAGGAACTGCCACAACGGCCAAAAAGGCCCCATTGCCCGATCCGTTGTACGTTTATTGTACGAAAATCTTTTCGCATTTCGACTCGTGAAAAGCCTGCCACAATCGAGTATCCCATAGGTTTCGCTTCTTGAGAAGATAGCCACCAACGCTCCTCGAGGCTGCCGGGCGCTTTTAGCACTTGGTCAGTTCGATTCCGTAATGATCGCGTTCGCAGCGTTGCCGGCCACGACCCAGCTTGCCGACCCGGCCACGACGGCTTCATCCTCGAACCACAGGAATCCGAAGTCGTCGATGCACTCCGGAAAATCCGGCTTGATGATGATGTATCCCGGAATCACGGCACCCGGGATGTAAGCATTGTCGGCGCGATTGTTGCTGTACGTCTTCGTCTTCGAGACCGTACCGACTCCAGCTACATACGAAGTGCTGGATACCGGGTGCGTGCCGAGAATGTAGTTGACCGCGCGAAGTGTGTATTCGGGGCTCACGAGATCCGGAAACGCCTTGTGCAGGAAATACATTCGGATTGCCATGTCCACCACGGCGCCCGAGCCGCCCCAAGTGCCGAGGCTCGGGGGCACGCCAAACGGAGTCTCGTCCAGCCGCTTGTCCAAACCAGCCATGTATGTCTTCACCGCTTCGCGCATTTGATCTCTCGCGCCGGCATCAAGATAAGTCAATGCCCGGACTGCTTTCCAACCGTTGAAGTCCATCTGTTCCGGAGTGATCATCTGAGGAAACAATTCCTTGAGCCGGGACTTGTATGGCTCGGCACCATTGGTGGCAATGGTCAATTCCAGAGCCGCGGCCCAGTCCAGGCCGACAAAAGATCGGCCGCGGCCGAAGCCGGTCGGTGCAGCTGCCGGTGCTGCAGAGTTTGTCGCAGCACCCGAGATGCTCTTCGGTTTACGAGCGCCCTGTTCGCCAGAGACAACACCCTGAGAGGCCGCCAGCACACCGTTTGCGGGAGTTTCTCGGTCTGGCCCGCTGGATGTCGGATACAGTGTTGGATTCGCCGACGTGTCCTTCCATGCTTTGATTGCAGTCTCGAGGCAGTCTTTCGCTAATGCGTCGTCCCAACCTTTGAGCACATCGGCCGCTGCAGCCAGCGCCGCAATAGCATTCCACTGGAAGTACGGGTTGTTCGTAGTGAAGATCCAGCGATCGTCCGGTTTGCCGGAGGAGTCGCCTTTCACTTCGTTCGGGCCGAGCTTCAGATCGTAAATGCGGCCGTCAGTTTTCGACGCTCCGTCGCCCACCTGTGTGTACTGGCGTAGATCTGGCTCGTGAGTGCCGCGGATGGCGTGGCCGATGTTGTGAAACTGCGCCAGGATGAGCAGTGCGCCGTGCTTGACTTGCTGCACCGTATCCGGCACGCCATCGGGACGATGCATCTCGACCTCGCGAGCGGGTTCATCGACCGTAAGCTCGTCGTACTTGAGATGGAATTCGCGATACGCCAGAGCGAGGCTCTGAGTCACGCTCAGTTGCGCAGGCTCCTCGAGGTCGAAGTCACCGGCATCGTACCAACCGCCCACGTTCATCCCAGGGATGTGATCGCCGCCTTTATATTTCCCGTCCGTTGCTGTCGCTTGGTTCCAGCCGTCGAATTGCTCACCAACGACGGGCGCCATACGGCCATCGTCCAGGTGCGAGGCGCCGTGCCACATGCGGTAGCCTTCGCGAACGGAAACGTGATCCATCTGCTCGGCAAGGTGATGGTCCAGGCTGTCCTGCCAGATGTTCGCGTAAGCGTCCTTAGAGATGGGGAAGGGTGCCGTACGCTGGTCTGCATACTCGATAACATAGAGCCCGGGGTCCTTCACGGGAGTGAAGTCGAATTTCGAGTAGACGTAGCGCAGCCACGGTGTTGAAGGCGTGATCGGGCCCTCGAACACCTGCTTGTACGCCCCGTCTTCCATCAGGCGCAACACTCTGGCCATCTTCGGAGCGCTGTACTTCGGGTCGAGTTCGAGCACCGCCACCTTTGAGAAGCCCGGCGCATAGCCGACTTGGCTGTGCGCGATCATCGGCGGACGTGTCCAGTTCGGAATCACGTCCGGCCTAATGTGCCAAACGATGGCGCCAGTGGTCTTGCCTGAAGGAATCAGCGAACGCAGCACGAACCAGCCGTTCTGCGCGCGGTCGCGTCCGTCGAATAGCATGAGGTTGGCCGTATCCGACACTACGTTCACGCGGGCCAGTGCGTCGTCAACCCCGAGAGTAATGCTCTTGCCTTCGGCGAACGGCAGCGGCTGGGTATATCCCTTGGCCTTATCCCAGTCCTCGAGGTAGTACGCCTTTTTCGGTTCATCCGGCAGGGGCAAAACCTTCGTCATCGGATCGTTCGGCGTACGCGGGAAGATTCCAGCTTTAGTTCCGTCCGCCAAGTACGCCTTGCCCATATAGATCGAGGGCAGGAATTCCAGGTTGAAGCCTGCCCTCCCGGCCAACTTCTGCGGTAGCGGCTTGTCGAGATTGATGTTGACCTTCACGCCGCCGGGTTCCGCTGCCACTTCCAGTGTGTAACTGAAGTCGAACGTCGGGAAAGCGAGGTAGGCGGTGAGCCGGCTGGTCGCCTTGTCGGCATGGCGACCTTTGAGGGTTGCTACCAGATCCCACTGCTCCGGCGTTGGCATCAGGCGAACATCGCCGTTGGTGGCGATGCGCTGGCCGTGGAGAATCATCTCCATAGCTGTGTTCTTTTGGTCCACAAAAACGGGATGGTACGTGCTGCCTAAATTATGCGCAGAATCCCGCCTGATCTGAGGTGGAGCCCCGGATCTCGCCCCGCGCCATTCTTGACCTTCGTTGCTTGATCGCCGATGGCTTCGTCGCTTTTCGCTAAGTGGCTCCTTTTTCC
>JBAUXO010000176.1:0-134120 GCA_049584315.1 Candidatus Sulfotelmatobacter sp.
GGAATGTTCTGGACGGTGCGCGGTGCTAATACCATCATCGCCCTCCGCTGTTGTGAGCTGAGTGGCAGATTCGAGGATTATTGGGAATCCCGCCGGGCGCTTGGCTAACTTTAAAGTCGCGCACCCCCGCGCCTCCGCGTCCGGCTGTTCCTAACTCCCGAACTGCGCCAGCGTTCTGCTCAGCGATGCCTCATCCCCAACGTTCAGACAAGTCTTTGACCGATCAATCTGCCGCATCAGACCACACAGAACTTTACCCGGGCCGATCTCGATGAAGGTCTCTACCCCTTTTTCAATCAGCAGACGCATGCTTGGCTCCCACTTCACAGAGCCCGTCACTTGAGCGATCAGCGTTTCGCGCGTCCGCTCTTCATCGCTGACTAAGGATGCTTCCACATTGCAAACGACGGGGTACACGGGTTTCTGCATTTTCAAAGCGTTCAGATCCACTTCCAGACGGTCTTGAGCGGGCTTCATCAGCGAACAGTGGAAGGGTGCGCTTACGGGCAACAACTTCGCGCGTTTGGCTCCACGCTCGTCGGCGAGCCTGGTCCCACGCTCGACCGCCGCAGTGTTGCCGGAGATTACGATCTGCTCTGGAGAGTTGATATTCGCGGGAGAGCAGACCTCGCCTTGCGCCGCATCATCGCAGATCGCGGAAACTTTCTCCAATTCCATGCCCAGGATCGCAGCCATTGCTCCGACCCCGACCGGAACCGCCTCCTGCATATACTTTCCGCGATTGCGCACGGTGCGTACGGCGTCTGCGAAGGTCATCGTCCCCGACGCCAGATGCGCCGAATACTCGCCCAGGCTGTGGCCCGCCACAAAGCAGGGTTTGGGCACGCGTCCCTCAAGAACTCGGAGCGCCGCGACCGATACCGTGAGTATTGCCGGTTGGGTGATTTCGGTCAGGCGCAACTGCTCTTCCGGGCCGTGGAAGCACAGTTGCGACAATTTATAGCCGAGCGCTTCATCGGCCTCTTCAAAAGTCTGCCGCGCGATGGGATAGCTTTCGGCGAGCTCTTTGCCCATGCCCACGGCCTGGGAGCCCTGGCCGGGAAAAATGAATGCGATCTTTTCTGCGGCGGTCTTTGCTGGGTTGGTCTGGGGAACGTCTCTCGATTCCATCATGATGCGCTGGAAAATTTATTGGACCGGAGCAGCTTCGGCTTCCGCCATTGCCGGACGAAGCGCGGCTAATCCCTGCTCGATCGACTCATTGATGCGCCGCTCGGAGAACTCGGCTGCTACCCGCACCGCATTCTTGATGGCGTTCGCGTTCGAAGAGCCGTGCGTGATAATGCAAACACCTTTGAGTCCTAACAGCGGCGCGCCGCCGTATTCGGTGTGGTCGATGCGCTTCTTGAAATCGGAAAAAGCGCTGCGCGAAAGCAGATAGCCGACCTGCCGGGTGATTGTAGTTTTCAGCGATTCCTTGAGAACGGTGCGCACCAGGTTCGCTACCCCTTCGGAAATCTTAAGCGCCACGTTCCCCACAAAGCCGTCGGCAACAATCACGTCGACGTGGCCGTTGAACAGGTCGCGTCCCTCCACGTTGCCCACAAAGTTCAATGGCAGGCGCTTTAACAACTGGAACGACTCGCGGGTCAGTTCGTTCCCCTTGGTTTCCTCTTCACCGATGGACAGCAGACCCACGCGCGGTGATCTGCCTGCGCCGAAGCCGGAACGGCCGAGCCTGGGGTTGCCAAACATGGCGCGGAAATAAATCTCGCCCATCACGGCAAACTGCTCAAGATTATGCGGCTTGCAATCCACGTTGGCGCCGACGTCGAGCAGAATCGCGGCCGTACCCGGAGCCGTAGGAAAAACCGCTGCCAGCGCCGGACGGTCCACGCCCTGCAATGCACCTAGCACCATCTTTGCCGAAGCCATGGCGGCGCCGGTATTGCCCGCCGTCACAAAGCCGGCGGCCTGTCCCTCGCGAACCAGCCGCAGCCCTACGTGCATGGAGGAATCGCGCTTGGAGCGCACCGCCTGTACCGCCTTATCTTCCATGGTAATGACTTCGCTGGCGTGGATGATTTCGAGGGGCAGCCGCCAAGCGGAGGGATGACGGTCGAGTTCTGCTTTGATCGTGGCTTCCGGGCCGACGAGCAAGACGCGCACGCCATAATTACGGGCAGCATGAATAGCGCCTTCGATTTCAGGCTTGGGAGCCCGATCCGAACCCATCGCATCCAGCGCGATCACGCTAGGCATGGTGGCAGGGTTAGCTGGCTTCCTCAACTTCCAAGACTTCGCGGCCTTTGTAGTAACCGCATTTGGCGCAGGCGCGATGCGGCATCTTCTTTTCGTGGCAGTTCGGACACTCGGAGAGGGAATGGCTCTTCAGAGCATCATGGGCCCGCCGGGTCGAGGTGCGTTTCTGAGAATGTCTGCGTTTCGGATTCGGCATGTTCTAAAAATTCCTCTCGAGATTCCAAATCTTAGTGCGCCAACTTGCCACGGATTTCCTTCAGCGCGGCCCAGCGTGGTTCTTCCTGAGTTACCGCGCACGAACACTGTTCCTGGTTCAGGTTCTTGCCGCAGTGCGGGCACAGCCCCTTGCAATCCTCGCGGCACGTGACTTTCAACGGGACGGCCAGCAATATCTGCTCGCGGATAACATCGTCCAGAAGAATTCCCTCGCCCTCATAATAGCTGATCTCGGCCTCGGCATCGGTAATTGAGATTTCGTCACGCCCGGCATCAGCCCCGAGCGGTCGATAGAGCAGATCGAACTCGCGTTTCACATCCTGGGTCAGCGGTTCCAGGCAGCGCGCGCAATTCGACTCCAGGCTGGTCGTCAACCGGCCCTGGATGCGTATGTCTTTGATGATCTTGTGCTTGCCTTGATGCTCCTCGATCAGATCGGCGCGCCCGCTGCTTTTAACCGGAGAGATCTGGCGGTAATCCGATCCCAAGTCAATGGCGCCCGGCTCAAACTTCTCCGCAAACTCCACCGGATGAAGTTCCAAGTCTTTGATTTCGAAGAACATCGGAAACCTCCGCGACGCGTTCTGTGGCCGCATCAAGCCCGCGGAAGCACGCCCAGATGGCGCAAGTACCGCCAGGAACAAGCATCAAGGATAAAGGCAGAGAGAAAGAGGTGTCAAGGCGGGTGCGTTTCAGAGCACTGACTCCGCGCCCGCCCGTAGAATGGCTGGGCGGATTGATGACTGAGCAGGGGAAAAGGGTGGCCTCACAAGAAAACAAGAACGAATGGTTCGAGAGCCACGCCCGTGTGGCCGCAGTCGGCGTCACGCTGCTCGGATTCCTCGCCCGGCTTTGGACCGCCTCGGGAACCTTCCTCAATCCTGACGAGGCGCTGCATTTCCGCTTGGCCAATCAGCCTTCACTGTTCCTCGCTTACCAGCAAAGCCTTACCGCTTCGCATCCTCCGCTCCTCACCGTGGTGCTCTATTTTTGGCGTGCGCTCGGCACATCCGAACTCTGGTTGCGCCTGCCTTTGGGGCTGGCGAGCGTGGCTTTTTGTTGGATGTTTTACAAGTGGTTAACCAACGCCGCGGGTTCCCTGGCTGGCTTCATCGGACTTTTTTTCGTGGCGTTCCTTCCGCCGATCGTCCTGCTCTCGACAGAAATACGGCAATACCCTCTGCTGCTGGCCTTTCTCGCGAGCGCTTTGTACTTCCTGGATGAGGCTTTGGCGAAAAACTCTTCGGCGCGGATGGCGGCCTTTACCTTGTGCCTGTACTTCGCGATGCTGTCTCACTACTCGGCCTTCTTGTTCGCCGCTGCCCTGGGGATTTATGCGCTCCTGAGGCTCCTTACCGCGCGCCCTGGTTTTCGCCTCATCACGGTTTGGTCTGTCGGGCAGCTGAGCGCAGTGGCGCTGGCGATTGCTCTGTACAAAACGCACCTTTCAAAACTGGGCGTGGGAGAATCAAGAACCGTGTTGCAGGGCTGGATGAGCGAATTTTTCCTTCGCCGATCCTATTTCGATTCCACTCGCGACAATCCAGTCCTGTTCCTGCTGGGACACTCCTTTGGAGTCTTTCAATATTTCTTCGGGCAGCTTGCCGTGGGCGACGTAGTCGGGATCCTTTTCGTAGTGGGAGTGATCCTGCTTCTGCGCGGGAAGGGCCTGCCGGACGATCGAACGCACTCGCGTCAGCTCGGGATCCTCCTGGTGCTGCCGTTCGCAATTGCTGGCGGCGCCAGCCTGGCGCATGTTTATCCCTATGGCGGTACGCGGCATGTAGCCTTCCTGATCATCCCGGGCGTAGCCGGCGTCAGTGTAGCAATGGCGTGTCTGGCGGCGGGGAGATGGGTGCGGGGGGGTGCGGTCGCGGCGGTCGTGCTCCTGGCCTGCCTCGCCTTCGGGAAGACACGGCCGCCGAAGATGGAGCGCGCCGACCAAAGCCGCGCCAACATGGCGACGGCCATCGATTTCGTCCGGCGCAATGTGGATCGGTCCAACCTCATCTTTGTTGACTACCAGACCGATCTCATTCTCGGTCACTATCTCTGCCAGCATCGCCCGATTACGCTTGCTCCCGCTCCTGCCGACTTCGAACAGTTTTCCTGCGCCGGCTACCGCGTCGTTTCCACAGACTACAAAACGGAATGGCAATTCTGGGCGAACAATTTCCCCAGGCATTGGCTGCGAGTGGTCGAAGCCTACAAACTCAAGCCCGGAGATACGGTCTGGATTTTTCAGTCAGGATGGGGAGTGGCGCTCCCCGAAGACTTACGCAAGCACTACGCGGAGTTTCAAGGTCTGCGCTTCGAGTCGTTCGGCGACAACATCAAAATC
The DNA here is from genome assembly GCA_049584315.1 of Candidatus Sulfotelmatobacter sp. GTDB lineage: Bacteria > Acidobacteriota > Terriglobia > Terriglobales > Acidobacteriaceae > Sulfotelmatobacter. Next base: position 4,781 of record JBAUXO010000176.1, read on the forward strand.
TTCAAGCTGACGGTAGGACAGCCGATGCCTGAAGCCGCTCAGGAAACACAACTCACTTCGCTGCCACAGGTTTCAGCCCCAGCGCGCGCAGAGTGACGTCATCAGGGACGCTCCGGCCATCTTTTTTTGTGACTACGCCGAAGCTGCCCGAATAATCCCACATCGTCCATCCCATAGCATGCCGCTCCAGCGTGCTGCGCACATCGTGAATCCAGGCCGCACGATCCTGCGGGTCAGCGTAATCGCGGTAGACGCCGAACTCGTTGCACACCACCGGAACGCCGTGCTGGCGGGCCCATTCCGCGACCTGGGTAATTTCAGCATCAATGCGCACCGCATCCCAATGATCCTGTCCGTAGCGGATCACTGTCAGCCGATCCACCGCATCTGGCATGGCGGCCGCAACCTTCGCCGCCGCCTCCGGCGACGACGGATAATGCAGTCCCTTCACCCAATGCCATGAATATGTGCCCCAGGTCGCGCCCTGGTGGGTAAAGAAATGAGGCGCATAGAAATGGAAGTTGTAAATCACGTTGGGATCGCGCAGCGGCTCGGTGAAAATCAGTTCCTCATCGTCGGACCAGCGCGCCCCCGCGGCGATCACGGTGTTCTGGGGAGCGCCTTCACGAATCGCGGTCGCCAATTTCGCCTCAACCCCGTACCAGCGATAACGATCGGAAAATTCCGGCTCGTTCATAATTTCAAAAAATACGCGCTCCGCATCCCAGGAGGAATAATGCCGCGCCAGCGCGCGCCAGAAGTCCGAGAATTCCTCGACGAAGCTGTCATCCTTCGCCAGCATCGCTTTAAAGTCGCTCTCCGGGTGCAGATCGATGATCACCGCCATCCCTTGATCCAGAACCATCTTCACCGCAGAGTCGAGATAGCCAAAGTATTCTGCGGGAATCTCGTCGGGCCGGTGGTGGATCATCATGGGTTGCGGATTCACGCTCAGCCGCACATGATCGAATCCCAACGATTTGATCAGAGCGATATCGTCCGCAGTGGTCCAGTCCTGAAAGTGTTCCTTGGTGTAGCCGCGCTTGTCATACACCTGCGCGAACCAGTTACTGGCGTTGATGCCACGCCGCAAGCGCGCCGCCCGTGCGGCGGCAACCGCGGAGATTGTGGAGGTACTTCCAGAAGTCTGGGCGGGCAGTGCCCTTGAGCCGAAGACGCTGAGAACCATGAGCTGCGCAACCGAAAGCACGATTCTGAAATATTTCATGTTGTTCTCTAGAGCAGAGTCGCGCAGAGTGATCTCGGCCACAGGCTCTCCAGAATGCGAATGCAAGTTGGACAATCATCCTACTGAACCAGAGGGAAAAGTGAAATGGGCCCCGACGAAAACGTCCCGACTAAAGCTTCCAGGTCGCGCCGCCGATAAGTGTGCTTGAGGAAGGGAAGTTTGGAAGCTCAAAATCAGCCCGTAGAAGCTCTTCGCCAAGCCATGGCCGACGTCCGACGCGAACCTCGCTTCCGGCTGGATGTTGATATAAGAATGGATTCCCGGGCGGCCGGCGTAGTCAAGGGACGACCGTGGACTTCAGCGAATCCGGGATCGCAGCCATGCTGAGCTCGAGCTACCCCGCGGCGAGTTTGTGGACCTGCAGCTTACGCTTCCATTTGGCCCAGTGAGGGTATATGCCACAATGCGTCAATGAAACGCTTTTCCCTATGGCTTCCGGTTCGTTGCATCCCTTTCCGTGCACGAGATGATTCAGGCCACCTGCCGAGACCTTGAAGTTGAACCGTCGCTGAAAGCTGCGCGGTGAACACTTTCGTTGTGCGGTTGGTTTCCTGCGGCAGAGCTTCGTGGAAATCCGGTTAGCGCCTGGCCTCTCGATTCATCTCTTCCACGATCCGTTCGCCAATCTGATCCGCAAAGGCTCGAAACGCCGGGAGTTCCAACAGCTTCGATCCTATCTCCTCCTGCGGCAACCTCTGCCCCTGCCCTGCGCCCGCTCCATCCCGGAGCGCCGAACCTAGCCTGGCCGCGGTGGCCGGATCAAAGCTTTCCGAGACCACAACACTGTTATCTTTCCGATGCTCCACGATCACCGGACCCTCCTCGGTCTCAATCTGGACGATCGATACCGGACAGTCCGCTCCCGAACATGGCGGTACAGATTGCGCGGTTGCACTGTGATAGCGCTGCGCGACGGTACGCGCATAAAAGCCGGCAAACCATTCGGCCACTGCCGCCGTCTTCCATCGCGAAATATACAGCAGCGCCAGATCTGCGGTGCCGGGAGAGGCTTCCGCGACCGCCTTATCCTTACGCCGGAAGGTTGCATAGGCTCCGCCTTGCCACTCGGAAGAGACCTCATCAGAAACCTTGCGCTCGCCATACTGCTTCAGGAGCGCGCGCACATCCAGTTCTCCAATTCCGCCGGAGTCGTAGGTGTCGTACTCATTTTTCAGCACTTCTTCGAGCTCGGGAATGTGCAGAGGCGGCAGCTTTTCCCCGCGGATATAAGCCTCCGGCTGCAAGACCTCGTGCGAATTTCGCGGCGGACGCGCGAACGTTCCCGCAAATGCCATCTTCGTTCCGCCCTGGTGCAGTAGCTCGCCTTCAAAGATTAGGCCTCCCCGATAGGCGAACGTGCCCATTTCGCGCAGGATCATCGGAGCCTCGTGCATGAGCTGAGAATCGATCACGGCCTTTACTGCCGGGTCTTCCATCTGGTAGATCAGCTCGGGTGTGTCTTTCACGCTCCTCCCCAGGGGCTTGAGCAGGTAATCCATGTACACCACCATCGCTTGCCCTTCCACCACGGCCTTGCGAGCGATTTGGCTGTCGCCGTTAATTTTGAGCGTACCGCTTGCCTGGTTTCCCTCAGGCTTGGGGGCAGCCTTCATCCACTTCGCTAAGTCGTAGTTCTGATCCTGCAGCGCATGCGTCAGCTCGTGAGCCAGAATCGGCTCCTGCTGGTCGAATGGCACCCAGTTCAGCATGGAGATGGTTTTGGTTTCGTCGTCGTAATAAGCGGCGATCTCCTGGCCGGTGGACTTAACCAGAAATTCCTTCAAGTTGAAGTCGCGTGGCAGGAAGCCCATTTTTTTCATGCTCAGCTCTTCCTCGGCGAAACTCTTGGCGAATTCCTCTTTCGCCAGTTGCCGGGTGGTGTCTTTTTCCACGTCGGCCTTACTCACCAGCCGGCGCTTCACTGCCGCGCGTTTGGGCATGCTTGTGTCCTCGGCTGCGAAGGCGAGGATCCTGTCGACCGACGCGAACAGCTTCTTGGTATCCGCATCCGTCATCTTGACTTCATTAGTGGTGTCTTTGCGGAGCTTGCGCGCTACATCGCCCAGGCTCTGCCCCGAATCCGCCTGCTGACAGAATGCGAAAATGATCAACCAGTTCGGCAGAAAGCAGATTCCAAGAAAGACGCAGCGCCACCGGGATATCTTCATCAGTCCTCACTCCGAGACGGAGAATGCCTTCCGTCAATTCTGCTTGAGTTGGGACGGCAACTCACTGCAAAAGTCTGGATTGAACTTACGAAGGTAAGGGGACAGGAAGGGACGACGGATTGCTGGTTGCTGCCAGAAGGGGTTGCTCCGGCTACTTCAGCTCTGCCAGCTTTTGCGTCGCCATCTGCCCCGCTTCTGTGCTGGGGTTTTCCTTTTTGATCTGCTCGTAGAGCCGCTTGGCATCGAGTGGCTGGTTGCCGCTCTGGTAAAGGTCGGCGAGTTGGAGTTGCGCCGTGACCTTACTCACCGTGGTGGTGGGCTTGTTAATGAGTGCCTGGTAGAGAGCTATTGCATCCTTGGTGCGGTTGGTATCGCCATACAGCGAAGCCAGCGCGAGTTTCGCGACGGCGGCGATGTCTTTGTTACCAGCGGAGGCTACGGCCCTGAAATCGGCTTCCGCAGCCGCACCATCCCCCTCAGTCGCGGAAGTCACGCCCTGAAAGTAGCGAGCCAGGTTCGCCGAGCGCGTGTGGGGATACTTGTCGATGATCGCCTGGAATTGCTTCTTGGCCGTTTCGGCGCGCTCCTTAGCTGAAGCAAAACTCGGAACCCCAGGCTGCGCCGGTGCTCCGGCAGGACGAAGCTGGGCTTGAAGAGTCCGGACCGCCTGCGTCATATCGAGGCTTGCCTTCTCATTCTGCGCGCTCAAGTAAAACCATCCGCCAGCTACCACGGCGATGATGGCTGCGGCCACGATGCCAGCGATGGTCAGAGTGTTCCTGTGTTCCACACTCCAGTGAGCGGTCTTCTCGGCAGCCCCGATGGTTACCCGGCTGAATGTGTCCTGTTTAAGCTGATGGCGTGTCTCTGCGCGCACAACTACCTTCCAATCTCGTTTTCGATGAGCTTCGGTCTCGGTGGGACGAACCCCTAGTTTATCAGCCGGAAAATGAGACAGTCAAAGGCGAATCGTCTCGGCTTAGCGGGGAGCTTCCTCCAGCAATCCCTGCTCGAGCTTCTCTTGGCACTCGATGCAGTGGCGCGTCCAGGGCACAGCTTCGAGACGCTTGGCGTTGATCTCTTTGCCGCAGTGGATACACTCCCCGAAACTGCCTTCACGGATGCGCGCCAGCGCCCTCTCCACCATTTGTAGGAGTTGCCGCTCGTTGTTGCTCTGGCTGAAAAGGAATTCTTTAGTGTAGGAACTCGCGGCACGGTCGGCAATATCCTGTGCCGTGTCTTCGTCGGCCGAACGGCCGTCGGCCTGCGTGCGGGAGACCGTGCGGCGCAATTCCTGCTGCCGGGTCTCAAGCCGTTTTTTGAATGCTTCTAACTTCTTCTTATCCATAGTGTCACTTCTAAAGTCCTGCGGCAACGGAGCCGCCCGTAAGGTAAAGGCCAAACGAAGATGATAAGCGTCAAAATTGCGATGCGTCAACCGGCCCGTCGGCTGTGGCGGGCACTTTCAAAGCAACCCTTCTTTTCCGGCGCAAGTCTAAAGCTCGCCACCTCAGTCCTGCCCTGAAGTGTCTATCTAAGATCGCTGAACGAACGGGAGCGTTGCAATGCTGAAAGTTTTTGTCGACGTGAATCCTGCGACCGGATTGGCTGCTGCACGTTGGACGATTTCGGCCGCGGATTTGGTTCACGTTATTTCGGAATAGAAAGCCAGCGGGATGCGGGGGAGGGCTGGTCACTTCGTAGGCCCATCTCGCGACCGGGAGAGGACGCTCGGGGGGCGTCCTTTCCGCGGTCAATGGTTCCAGCCGGGACATGGAGGCGAATGTTCTGGCTGGAACGTAAAGGCCGAGAGGTTTTTCACCACCAATCCGCAAGACTCTTCGCTCCCCTTCCCAGGAGCATCTTCCGGAAGTTTGAGGAAGGGGTTCTCGGAGAAATAACCGGCCGGAAGCACACCAGGACAGTTCACAATCGAGAAACTATTTGGCGGCATGCGGTGATTAAACCATCCCGTGGGGTGCAATGCCCGATAGACTGCCCGCTTCAGGAATGGACTTGCCGTCGCCTGAAGATTGAGTCATGCCAAACGCCTAAGCGAGTCCCAGGGTCTTAATCAGTGCGGTACGTGCCGAATTAGCTAAGTCCGTGCGGTTTTTCACTTCAGGATGCTTTCTTCAAAACACTTCCGCTTGCCAGTTTCCTGGACGCTCGCTTGCCAGAAAAAGGCCCCATCCAAGTTTCGCGAAACTGGCGAAGCGGACGAGGCCTCTTCCCGGAGAAAACTCGAGCTTTTGGCTCCTAGGATTTGAGCTTAGTGATGATCGTGATCCCAGTTTTGCTCGGTCTCCCAACGATGCTCTTTTCCGTTCCACCACTGATGGTACTGATCCCAACAGTGTTGGCGTTCGGCGTTCAGATCCCGGCGACGGCTCTCGGCCTCAGGGCTGTGATCGCCATGGTCGTGGATCGCTTTGTCGAGGTTCGCCTCCGCTTTTTCAACGGCATGCTGGCAGTGCGACCTGTCCTCGGCGTGAGCCCGAGGTGCGGCTGCTACGAAGAACAAAAGCGCGCCTGCTACTAATCCTGCCAATACTACACTTCCGACTCGTGGATTCAAGGCTATCTCCTTTCAGTTTAAGTGATTGCAAGTGGCCAGGACTTCCGAATTTCCCTTCTTCGCCTCAGGAGTCTGCGGCCAGAACTTAGCGGATTTTATGGGCGTCACTGCCCTGGGCTCTATACAGTTCATGCTGTAGTGAGCTCTGGTGAACAAGCATAGACGGGAAGGCGCCGGTCGGCTCGCACCACAATTTTGATCTCTAGCGCGGGAGAGGCTCTTTCATGTTCGCCAGGGCGTAGGCCAGAACGGCCATGGCTGCAGCGTTTTCGCGGAGCTCGGTGGGAACGACCTTGTCCAAAGTGTCGGCCGCGGAGTGATGATAGTGGAAATAGGTCCGGCCATCTTGCATTACACCAAAGGCAGGGACTCCAGCGTCCGACATTTCCGCAATGTCGGCGCCTGGAGGATAGGTGCTGGGCTGAAAGACGGTGGCACCGATGCTGAGGAGAACGGATTGTACCGGACGTAGAGCGTCGATGGCAGCGGGAGAGACCTTGACATCAAAGCCCAGAGGATGGGCTGCGCCGGCATCGCTCTCGATGGCGCCGATGTGATGGACGAGGTCGGAGGCATATTCGCTGGAATAGGCTTTGCTGCCGCTGCCTCCCGTTTCTTCATCCATCCACGCGATGACGCGGAGGGTGCGTGAGGGTCGAAGGTGCAGGCGCTGCAGAATCTCGGCTGTTTCCATTGCGATGACGACCCCGGCTCCGTCGTCGATGGCTCCGGTGCCGAGGTCCCAGGAATCCAGATGGCCTGAGACAATGACGATCTGCTCGGGACGGTCGGAGCCTTTGAGGTCGGCGATGACGTTGTAGCCGGTTTCGTCGGGCAGCTTCTGCGGAGTAAGGGTGAGGCGCATGCGGACCTTGCCCTGTGCGGCCAGGTGGACCATGAGGTCGGCGTCTTCGGCGGTCACAGCACCAGCGGGGATTCCGGCGGGAAGACTGAATCCGGTGTGAGGGAGACGGTAATCGGCGCTGCCGACGGAACGGACCAGGGCAGCGACTGCGCCCAGGTCGGCGGCAGCTTTGGGTCCGGCGCCGCGATAACGGACAGCATCACCATAGGCGGCGAAGCCGAGTCCGGCTGCGGCCTTTTGCTTGTCGAACAGTTCGTCGAACAGGACGATCTTCCCGGCAACCTTATCGCGGCCAAGTGCCAGGAGCTCTTCGAAAGTATTGACGGTTAAAACGTCTGCGGTTAAACCTTCGACGGGAGTGGAGGAGCTGCCGCCGAGAGCGGTGAGCACGATCTTTTGCGTGGTGCCGGGAACCATTCCGGGATAGTCGACGAGGGCGGCGGTTTCGGCGCCGCGGACCCAGTGTGGGACGGTCACGGGCTGAAGGCGAACCTCGAGGCCGAGCTGACGAAGTTCGGTGGCAACGTATTCAGCGGCGGCATGGGCCTGAGGTGAGCCGCTCGGCCGCGGTCCGATGTTCTCAGTCAGGTGGGAGAGCTCGCGATAGGCATAATCATCGTTCAGCGCCGCGACTTTGATGGCGGAGAGTTGCTCGAGAAGTAGCGGCGGGAAATTTTGCTGGTCGCCCCTGGAGGCTTGCGGCGCCGCGGCCCAGGAAGGAATGGTCTGCGGCTGCTGGGGTTGGTTCTGAGCTCCGACGAGGGCACATAGCAGGAGAACTCCGATACAGGATGCGATGGAGAAGCCGAGGACCTTGGTCATAGATGCAGGCAAGTGTATCTGACCCACCCTACCGAGCAAAATTGGCCTTATTTCCGCTCTACCGTGCGGACCTGATGTGTTCCTCTTTCCGAGCGGACTAGCGTGAGGCATGGACAAGAAACAGATTAACGATCCCAAGATGACGTCGAACTTCCTGATCTGGGTGGGCGGGGTGTTTATGCTATCGCTGGCAGCGCTGCTGGCTCATTTTGTGTGGAGGATTTTCTAGGTTGTTGCCGCGAAAAAAATGGCCCCATTTCTGGGGCCACGTTTCAAAGAGGCAAAATGGTGGGCGATTTCAGGAAAGGCTAAGCAAGTTGTCGTCCCGCCAGCGGGAACGGCACTTCGGGAAATGTTTCGAAGAGAAGAGAGTGAGGGTCATACTTTAAGATGCGGCCTCTTTCGTTACAGCAGGAAGAAGCACTTGCGGAGCCAAAGCGGCGCAATCCGGCGTTGCAAAGGACTTCCAGGTAAACGATTGACTGGTATACGTTTAGAATGCCGGGCGACGGGCGACCGAGAATGCGTCGCGGGGGAAGAGGCGTTCCATGTGCAGCCCCGTGCACATTCGCTGCAGGTCGACGGGCCCGGGGGCGGGTCTGGAGGAGCCGCCGGGTGAACCGGCGGCCCGTAAGCACTTAATCACTAGCTGTTTCCGGCCACGGTACGCAACTTCCCCGGCAGGAAGTGGTAAGGCGGCCACGGTCCGCTGATGGCTACCTGGCAGTTTTTTAGCTGTTTGGCGGCCGTGGTGTATCGGTTCTGGTATTTCTCCACCGACTTCGAATCGATGAGATGGGCGATGTCGATGAGCATGCCTTGGGGAGCAACCTTTTTGCAGCTCACTTCTTCTTCCAGGGGATTAAACAGTTTGTGGACCTGTACAGACAGCGCACGGGCCTTGGTCTGTCGCTCGCGCTCGCGGGACGCCTTGACGCGTAGCTTGGAAAGATAGTCTCCGCCGACGGTGTCGGGCAGGACGACGTCGATCATGGCCTCGCGCAACGAGCCATCACTGACCGTCAGCTTGATGTGCATTTCGGACTTGCCTCTGAGCTTGGCCACGCTCACGCCGAAGGCGCGCCGGTTGACCCGGACAGCCTGACGGAGGGCGTCGTCGCTTTCAAAGATGGTTCCGAAGCGAAAGGGCAAAACGGTGGAGTTGCGGAAGCAGCCGCTGACCACGCGGGCGTGGTCGATGGCCGCTTTCTGATCAAGTTCCGCACTATTAGGGTCGTATTCGCTCACAATCACAGCAAACTCGCCGCTGGGATAGCTGAGGACTGGGGCCCCGTTCACGCCTTGGACGTTTTCGATTACAAAAGGGCGTCGGGAACGGGTGCCGTTGGGAAGGGTCTGGTGCTCGGTAAGGCAGTAAGCGTACCAAGACATATTGAACTCTCCGAACCGGGACGGAGGCGGACCAACCACCTCTTTTATGTTGTTTGCAAAAGCTGAACTGCAAGTCTGGAAGTTTACTTAGCGGTACAGGGTCCGAAAACTCTTGGGAAACCAACAGTCAAGCCCCGTGAGCCATATTACTTCGCTTTGAATGGAAAATGCAACTTTATTGTGGCAAGCCGCATCGCTGAGGAAAATTAGCTGAGCTGGGGAGGCCCGGCAGGCACCGATTCAGCGACTGCCAGGCTTTGTGTGCTCCGACTTTCTACTCATAGCGCAGACTCTCCACGGGATCCAGATGGGCGGCGCGGGCGGCAGGAACGGTACCAAAGATCACACCAACCACGGAAGAGACCACAATCGCAATGATCGCCGACAAGCCGGAAATGGGTATGCGGTATTCGGTGAGGAAGCGGACGGAATAAGGGATGGCGAGGCCGATGACGACTCCGGCAAAGCCTCCGATGAGGGAGATGAGGATCGCCTCGGCAAGAAACTGAAAGCGGATTTCACGGTTGGTGGCTCCGACCGCTTTACGGATACCGATCTCGCGGATGCGCGAGGTCACCGTCGCCAGCATGATGTTCATGATGCCGATGCCGCTCACCAGCAGGGTCACCATCGAAATCAGAAGCAGCACCCACGTCAGGCCGGTGGCGATCCGGTCTGCCATGGAAAGCAGCGCCGTGAGATTAGAGACATCGTAGACGGACTCCGAGCGGTGCCGTGACTGCAGGACACGCTTAATCTGGGCCGATGCCGGAAGCACCATCGAGGGATCTTCCATCGAAAAGTACAGAAGTTTGACGCCGGGGGTCTCCATGAAATACCGGCTGACCGAGTAGGGGATCAGCATCGTATTGTCGACGATCTCCGACTGGCCGAAGGTCTCTACCCGCTCCTTGAAAGTCCCGATGATGGTGAAGGGCAGTCCGGTGAGCTTGATCACTTTGCCCACGGCCGCTTGCGGAGAACCGTAAACTTCTACCGCCATTTTCTCGGTGATCACGCCAACCTTATTGTGGGCTTGGGAATCTTCGTGATCAAAGAATCGTCCTGACGGGACCAGCAGATTGCGCACGATGACATACTCGGGATTGACGCCCAAAATGGTGACGTCTCTCTCCCGGCCGTTGCCCACCGGGACGCGGTCCGAAAGTTGGGTGACGGGAGAAGAAGCGACAATGCCGGGTACGACTTCCTGAACAGCGTGGAGGTCGTCGACGGTGAGCGGGTCGGGGTTGGAGTTGCTGATGTGTGGTGCGCCACCGAGGTACTCCGCCCAGATTTCATTTGTGCCGATCGCCTGGATCTGGTTCAGGACGAATTGACGGCCGGTCATGCCGATGGTCACCACCAGAATGAGAGACGCCGTGCCAATGACCATCCCCAGCGCGGTCAAAATGAAGCGCACTTTGTTGCTGCAGAATGTGTCGTAGGCGAATGCGATGATTTCGCCGATGGCCATGTTGGGCCGGAGGCGCTCGGGCATAAGGGCTGCAGCCATCTTGATATGTAGATGCTACGTAGGAGGACCGAGACGCGCAAGCTCGGCGGACCCAAGTCGGTGACTGTGTGTAGGAAAGTAAAGAATCGTAAGAAAACAGACTTCCGGTGTTGGTTGTGGCAAAGTAGATTTTGCTTCGGGTTTTTGGATCGATGGGAGCGCATGGTGTTTCCTAAGAAAACAACATCTGAACTGGAAGTGCGCCAACCGAAGGCGGCGGGAAACGCAGGGAGTGCGCTCTTCTGGATCGTGCTGGTCGCGCTCGCGCTGCGGCTGATGGTGATGTCCTGCTTGTATCCCGAGCGCACCGATCCGGCTCGCGACCACTGGCGATGCGGGGGCGAAGCGGGCAGAATCGCGCGATCCATCGCGCAGGGAGAAGGCTTCAGTAATCCCTTGTTCGGAAAGACCGGGCCAACCGCGTGGCTTGCCCCCGTATTTCCTTATTTATTGGCGGCGATTTTCAAAATATTGGGGATCTTCAGTAAGGAATCAGCGATCGCAGCCCTGGCGCTGGACTGCTGGTTCTCCGCCCTGACTTGCATCCCGATTTACTTCATCGCCAGAAAACATTTCGGTGAGGATGCGGCCGCTTGGGCGGGATGGGCTTGGGCGTTCTTTCCCTACGCGATCTTCTTCTCGGCGGATTTCATTTGGGCGACGACGCTAACCACTCTCTTGATAAGCCTCATATTTCTTTGGGCGCTGCATCTTGAACCTTCTTCTTCCGTTTGGCAGTGGGCGGGCTTTGGTGCACTGAGTGGCCTCGGAGGCCTGACCGACCCGGTCGTGATGTCAGTAGCGCCATTTCTTGGAGCATGGGCGTGTTACCGGCGGTATAAAGGCGGGAATCGTTGGCTCGCGCCAGGCGCGGCAGCGGTGATGGCGGTGGCGCTGGTAGTCTCGCCGTGGTTTATCCGAAACTACGAAACGTTTCACAAGGTGATTCCGTTCCGCAGTTGCCTGGGCCTGGAAGTGTACTTTGGAAACAATCAGGATTCCTGGCATTGGGGGCCTCCGGGTTATCATCCCTCGGACAACGAGAGTGAGTGGCGGCAGTACCAGCAACTTGGGGAGGCTGCGTACACCCACAAGAAGTTTGAGGAGGGGCTGTCATTCATCGATTCCCACCGCCTGTTGTACGTTCAGCAAACTTTGCGTCGCGTGGTTTACTTGTGGACGGGATTTTGGAGTTTCAATTCGCGCTATCTGGAGGAAGAGCCGGCCGATCCACTTAACATGGTGTTCTCGACCGGACTCACGATCTTGACATTGTGGGGATTTCGGCGGGCATGGCAGATCGACCCGGCTACTGCCATCCCCTATCTTCTGGTGTTCCTATTCTTCCCGGTGATCTATTATCTGACTCACCCGGAAGATTATTATCGCCGGCCAATTGATCCTCAGTATGTTGTTTTATCTGCCTATGCGGTCGCCGCATGGGTTTCGGAGCGCAAGCGACGGTTGGGGGCCAGCCCGGCGCGGGTTGCGATTGCCACAGGCGATTGAAGACTCTTTATCGAAAATATAAGCCGCAGATCTTTCTGTCGCTGCTGACGGCGGGCGCACTGCTGGTCGAGGGGTACCATCCCTTCGCTGAAGATGCGGAGATTTACCTGCCGGGGGTCGAGAAGATCCTGCACCCTGAGTTATTTCCCTTCGGGCGCGAATTTTTCCTGGCGCACGCCGGCATGACGTTATTCCCGAATGCTGTCGCTTTTTTTCTGCGGGTTACGCACTTGCCAATCGAAACCGGGTTGTGCTTGTGGCACCTGGCTTCTATTTACTTGTTGCTGCTTGCATGCTGGGAATTGTCCGGGGTGTTCTGGTTGCCGGCGCGAGCGCGTTGGGGTGGAGTGTGTTTGGTCGCAGCGCTCTTGTCGATACCGGTCGCCGGGACGGCGCTCTACATCATGGATCAGTATTTGAATCCGCGGAATCTGGCAGCCTTCGCGGGAATATTCATGGTGGCGCGAACCTTGGAGAGGAAATTTGTGCGGGCCTTCTTGTGGCTGGGGTTTGCGGCCTCGATGCACCCTATGATGTGGGTCTTTCCATTTTCGTTTTGTCTATTGTTCGTGGTCATGGACAGACTGGAAGGCCATTGGAAGAGCCGGAAGACCGCCGGGCTGGCAAACCTGCTATGGCTAGGGATCCCCCTGGCGCCGGTGTCTTCTCCGGCTTACCACGAGGCTGCGAGACGGCACTCCTATCACTACATCCAGAACTGGGCATGGTATGAGTTGCTGGGAATCGTTGCGCCACTGGTGTTGTTCTGGTGCTTTGGCCGCATCGCGCGGAGTCGACAATGGCACACGGTCGAAAGGGTGAGCCGTGCATTCATTATCTACGGCTTGATCTATCTGGGCAGTGCCCTAGTGGTCGACCTTCCGGCACGCTTCGAAGCCCTGGCTCGCTTGCAGCCTCTGCGCAGCCTGCATTTCCTTTACATCGTGATGTTCGTCATGGTGGGCGGATTTCTCGGCGAATATGTGCTCCGCGAGCGCGTATGGCGTTGGCTGGTGCTGTTTGTGCCGTTGAGTATCGGTATGTTCGTGGCCCAGCGGGCGGTTTTCCCCGCGAGCGCGCACCTGGAATGGCCCGGCTCCGCTCCCCGAGGTCCGTGGGAGCAGGCATTTCTCTGGATCCGGCAAAATACCTCAAACGATGCCGTGTTCGCCCTCGATCCTTATTACATGGACATTCCCGGCGAAGATAATATTGGATTTCGATGCCTGGCCGAGAGAAGCCGTCTGGCCGACGGAGTGAAGGATAACGGCGTGGTGAGCATGTTCCCTCGGTTGGCCGGAGAATGGTGGGCGCAAGTCGAGGACCAGATGCCGTGGAAGAAGTTTCGTTTGGCAGATTTCGAGCGGCTGAAAAATAAATATGGAGTGACTTGGGTGGTGGTGGAGCGACCGGAAGCTGGAGGTCTGGACTGCGCATACGAGAACAAAGTGGTGCGCGTCTGTCAACTTCCATAGCGGAGGCGCCGGGTGTGACCAAGTCAGCGAGAAGGCCAATGCCCCCAAGCGCACACCTGATCGGCTACAATCCTAGAGAGGAGAATGTTTTTCTAAAGTGGCTACTGCGCAAGCCATTCGGGACGCCTTTCAGGATCGTGACCGCCTGTTTCCTTATGACAAATGGGATGCAGAGTTACCGGTTTTGGCTGAGCAGTACCGCGACCGCAGGCCTTGCCCGCACGTCCTCCTGAAGGATTTTCTCAATCCAGAGGTAGCGCTTGATATGGTGGAGCAGTTTCCGCAGGCCGGCAGCGATGCCTGGACACGGTACAAGCATGCCAACGAAAACAAGCTGGGGATGGCCAAGCGTCAGCTCTTTCCCTCTGCCATTGCGGCCGTTACCGATGAGCTGAATTCGCCGGATTTTTTGGCGTGGATTTCTGGGTTGACGGGAATCCCCGGGCTGCTACCCGATCCGATGCTGGAGGGTGGGGGACTGCATCAGTCTGGTCCGGGCGGTTACTTAAACGTGCATACCGATTTCTCGATGCACCATTTTCACGCGAAGTGGCGCAGGCGCGCGAATCTGATCCTTTACTTGAATCCGGAATGGCGCGAGGAATGGGGCGGAGCGCTCGAATTGTGGGAGCAAAAAATGACGCGTTGCGCAGTGAAGTATCCACCGCTGTTGAATCATGCCCTCATTTTCACGACCGACCAGCGGTCGCTGCACGGATTTCCTGATCCACTCACCTGTCCCGAGGGTCGGTCGCGGAAGAGCTTGGCTTTGTATTACTACACGGTCGAAGAGAATAATAAAGTGGCGGCCCATTCCACCGATTATTTTGCCCGACCGCAGGATGGCTGGAGGAAATCAGCGATGATCTGGCTGGACAAAAAGGCTGTCGACTTTTACTCGCGAGCCAAGGCACGGTTTGGCTTTTCCGACGCGTTCGCCAGCCGGGTGCTGGGATTTTTGTCCAGGAAGAAGTAGCCTATACAGCGATGTCCGCCCAGCGAACGCTTTTTGAGAAAATATGGGATGCACATCTGGTGGCGCAACCGGGTGGCCGGTCGCCGATCCTCTACATCGATCTGCATCTGGTGCACGAAGTGACGTCGCCGCAAGCCTTCGACGGTTTGCGGGTCTCGGGTAGAAAAATGCGTCAGCCCTCGCGGACCGTGGCCACAGTGGACCACAATATTCCAACCGCGCCGCGTGGAACTCCGATCACCGATCTTGTTGCTGCCAGGCAGATCTCTGCCCTCGAGGCCAACTGCAAAGAATTCGGAGTGCGGCTGTTCGATATGGATTCGCCGGACCAGGGAATCGTGCATGTGATCGGGCCCGAACTGGGGCTGACCCAGCCGGGAATGACGATTGTCTGTGGCGACAGCCATACCAGTACGCACGGCGCCTTCGGGGCGCTGGCCTTTGGCATTGGAACTTCGGAGGTTGAGCACGTGCTGGCAACCCAATGCCTGGCTCAACAGAAGCCGAAGACGATGAAAATCGACGTGCACGGACGGCTGGCGGACGGCGTGACCGCCAAAGATCTGGCGCTTGGAATCATCGGACAGATCGGTACGGACGGCGCGACTAGCCATGTGATTGAATATGCTGGCGAAGCGGTTCGCGGACTTTCGATGGAAGGACGCATGACCCTGTGCAATATGAGCATTGAAGCGGGGGCGCGTGCGGGCATGGTTGCGCCAGATGAGGTGACTTTTGCCTATGTCAAGCCAAGGCGATTCGCTCCCCGCGATGGTGACTGGGGGCAGGCCGTCGAAAACTGGCGCCGATTGCCGACGGACGAGGGTGCGGCATTCGACAAAGTGGTGGAGATTGATGCATCGCAGCTTTCTCCATTTGTGACCTGGGGGACGAATCCGGGGATGGTGGCTCCCGTGACCGGCCGTGTGCCGGAATTCAGCAGTGTCAAAGATGGCGATCGGCGAGCGGTTGAGCTGGCCTTAGAGTACATGGGGCTGGAGCCGGGAAAGCGCATTGAAGATATTGGCGTGGACCGGGTTTTTATCGGGTCCTGCACGAACTCTCGCCTCGAAGATTTGCGCGCAGCGGCCCGAGTTGCAAAAGGCCATCACGTGAGCGCAAAGGTGCGCGCCTTGGTGGTGCCAGGATCGCAGACGGTAAAGCGTGCTGCGGAACAGGAAGGGCTGCACCAAATTTTTCTCGACGCCGGGTTCGAGTGGCGAGAGTCGGGATGCTCGATGTGTTTGGGAATGAATCCGGACATTCTGCAGCCCGGCGAGCGCTGCGCTTCCACCAGCAACCGAAATTTTGAAGGACGGCAGGGGCGAGGCGGCCGGACGCATTTGGTGAGCCCGATGATGGCGGCCGCGGCGGCGGTTGCCGGACACTTTACGGATATTCGAAACTGGAAGTTTCGATGAGAATGATTTCCAGGAAAATGATCGCGATAACGACCGCCTCAAGGGACGCGCGATGAAACCCTTTGGCGTACATCGTGGCCGCGTGGCGCCGCTCGATCGGGTCAATGTGGATACGGATCAGATCATTCCCAAACAGTTTCTGAAACGGATCGAGCGCACCGGCTTTGGCCAGTTCTTGTTTTACGACTGGCGGTTCGCCGCGGACGGGAAGAAGAGCGCGGGTTTCGTCTTGGACGAGCCCCGCTACCAGGGCGCCAGCGTTCTGGTGGCAGGCAGGAATTTTGGCTGCGGCTCCTCCCGCGAGCATGCCGTGTGGGCGTTATGGGATTTCGGATTTCGCGCCGTGATTTCTTCTTCTTTCGCGGATATCTTTGCTAACAACAGCACGAAAAATGGCTTTTTGACCGTTCGTCTCAGCGAAGGGGAAGTCGCGGAGCTGATGCGGCGATCCCGTGAGGTCGAGGATTATCAACTCACGGTTGACCTGGAAGGTTGCGAAGTGCGTGACGAGCGGGGCTTCACAGCCAAGTTCTCGATGGATGAATTCGTTCGCCATTGCCTGCTCCATGGGCTGGACGATATCAGCCTCACCCTGCAACATGAGGCGGAGATTGCGGCCTACGAAGCCCTGCATCCGGCGCCCTCCGGCCTGTGAGCCGATCAACCGTAAACCGCCGGTAAAAGCGCGTAAAGATTTGTAAAACACCCGCCGTTACCTTGACCCGCCGGGGCGAACGGTTGATGCTGTGATGTACGGCTTTATGATGGTACTCGCTTCGGATCCCAACCTTAAGTGTGTCTTCGGCGGGACGAACGCGGCGTAAAACCATGTTCCTCCTGCAGATTTGCCGCGACGGAATGAGAATGAAAACGTCTAATGAATGGCAGTTTTACGGGCGTTCTTGTGAGCATCCCCCGGTTACGTTAGTGGAATCGTGAATGTAATTCTATGATTGTTGATCAAGCAGTATCTCCGCTGTTTTTTCGCTCTTGGCTTTCGCTGGTTCTGGCCGGCGCCATGGGTGTGTGCGCGGTTTCTTCCGGCTGCACCAGTGCTGACAAGCAGCAGAAGGCGCAAGCCGCAGCCCCGCATGCGGTCTCCGTCGCCATCGCCAAAGTGCAAAAACAGGACATGCCGGTTTATCTGGTCGGACTGGGATCGGTGACCGCGTTCTACACCGCGAACATAAAAAGCCGCGTCGACGGGCAGATCATGCGGGTTAACTTTCAGGAAGGCCAGATCGTGAAAGAAGGCGACTTGCTGATCCTTATCGATCCGCGTCCCTACCAGGTGCAGTTGGAGCAGATGCAGGCTCAACTATTCAAGGACCAGGCATCACTGCGAGATGCCAGATTGAACCTGGATCGCTATACCACATTGATTCCTTCGGGAAGCATTGCGCAGCAACAAGTCGATACCCAAAAATCAACCGCGGATCAGCTCGATGGCCAGGTGCGCACGGACCAGGCGCAGATCGACAATGCAAAGCTGCAGCTGGTTTATTGCAACATCACGGCGCCCTTCACCGGCCGCGTGGGACTTCGGCAGGTGGATCCCGGAAACATCGTTCATGCGGCTGACACCAATCCGATGCTGATCCTCACCCAATTGCAGCCCATTGCTGTGATCTTTACGCTGCCTGAGGATCAACTGCCGACCGTGGCGCAGCACATGAAGAACTCTACCCTGTTGGTGGAGGCCTACAGCCGGGACAACCAGACCAAGCTGGCTACGGGCAAACTGCTGACCATCGACAACCAGATTGATCAGACGACAGGAACGGCCAAACTGAAGGCGGTCTTCGATAACCAGGACAACCAGCTTTGGCCCAACCAATTTGTGAATGCAAATCTGCTCCTCGAGACGCGCAAGAACAGCACCGTGTTGCCGACGGCGGCGATTTTGCGTGGACCCCAGGGATCTTTTGTCTATGCCGTGAAAAACGACAAAACCGTCGAGGCACGGCCGGTGACGGTAACCCTCGCGCAGGGCAACATGACCGTGGTTACAAACGGAGTTGCGCCGGGGGACGTGGTGGTGACCGACGGGCAGGACAAACTACAAACTGGCAGCTCGATTGAGCCGCGCGATAGCGGCCCCAACAACACGCCGAGCGCCGCCGGCAGGGGAAGTGCCGCAATTTCAGGAATCCCGGCTTCATGAGTCCTTCACGGTTATTTATTCTTCGGCCAGTAGCGACCACCCTGTTGATGGTGGGCGTGCTACTGGTGGGCTGGGTCGCGTTTTTACAACTCCCGGTTTCTGCCCTTCCCGAAGTCGATTACCCGACCATTCAAGTGGTAACGTTCTATCCAGGCGCGGACCCCGACGTGATGGCTTCCTCCGTGACCTCTCCGCTGGAACGTCAGTTTGGGCAGGTTCCCGGGCTGAGCCAGATGACTTCGACGAGTTCATTTGGCAGTTCCGTGATCACTCTGCAGTTTGGTCTCGACCAGAATATCGACGTGGAAGAACAGCAGGTGCAGGCCGCCGTGAACGCGGCCGCTACGTTTCTTCCGGCGGATTTGCCCAATCCTCCCGTTTACAACAAAGTAAATCCTGCGGATTCTCCGATCCTCACGCTTGCCATGTCTTCGGATTCGCTGCCCTTGTCCAAGGTGGAGGATCTCGCCGACACCGCGTTGGCGCAGAAGATCTCGCAGTTGCCCGGAGTCGGGCTGGTATCGATCAGCGGTGGACAAAAGCCCGCGGTGCGAGTGCAAGTAAACCCAACGGCTCTGGCTTCGTACGGATTGAGTCTGGAAGATGTTCGCAATGCGTTGGCTGAGGCCAATGTCGATCAGGCGAAGGGCGTAATCGATGGCGCGCGCCAGTCCTACACCATCGGCGCCAACGATCAGCTTTTCGCCGCCGCAGAGTACAAGCCGGTGGTCATCGCCTATCGCAACGGCGCGCCAGTGCGGGTCAGCGATGTGGCCAACGTAATCGACGGCACGGAAAACACACGCCTCGCGGCGTGGATGAATCAGACGCCGGCGGTCATCGTCAACATTCAACGCCAGCCTGGGGCGAACATCATCAGCGTGGTCGACCGCATCAAGAAGTTGCTGCCGCAACTGCAGGCCTCGCTTCCCTCCGCCGTCAAAGTGCAGATTCTTACCGACCGCACCACCACCATTCGCGCGTCGGTCAAAGATGTTGAGTTCGAGTTGGCGTTGACCATCGTGCTGGTGGTCATCGTTATTTTCTTCTTCCTGCGAAATTTGCGGGCCACGTTTATTCCCAGCGTCGCCGTTCCTTTGTCGATCGTGGGAACGTTTGGCGTGATGTACTTGCTGGGATACAGCCTCAACAATCTGACGCTCATGGCGTTAACCATCTCCACCGGGTTCGTAGTGGATGACGCCATCGTGATGATCGAAAACATCAACCGCTATCTTGAGGCGGGTGATTCGCCGCTGGATGCGGCGCTGAAGGGGTCGGGACAAATTGGGTTCACCATCGTCTCGCTGACGGTTTCCCTCATTGCCGTGCTGATTCCTCTATTGTTCATGGGCGACATCGTCGGGCGTCTATTCCGCGAATTCGCGGTCACGCTGGCGGTGACCATCCTGGTTTCGGCCGGGGTTTCTCTGAGCTTGACGCCGATGATGTGCGCCAAGTTGCTGAAGCATCGCAAGGAAGGTGAGAAGGGCCGCTTCTACGAGGTCACGGAAGATTTTTACAACCGGGTCATCGCGTTTTACGGCCGCACCGTGAAGTGGGTACTGAAACACCAGACGGCAACCTTGTTCGTCACCTTCGGAACCCTGGTCCTCACCCTGGTTCTCTACGTGGTTGTGCCCAAGGGATTCTTTCCGGTGCAGGACACGGGCGTGATTCTGGGGATCTCGGAAGCTCCGGACAACATCTCGTTTGACGCGATGTCGCTGCGGCAACAGGAGCTGGCGAAGGTGATCCTCAAAGACAAGGATGTGGAGAGCCTGTCCTCTTTTATCGGCGTGGATGGCACGAACACAACTCCCAACAGTGGCCGCATTCAGATCAATCTGAAGCCTCGCGATGAGCGCAATGATGATGCTTCGGCGATTATTCGCCGGCTGCAGCCGGAGCTCGCAAGTGTCGATGGAATTACCCTCTACATGCAGCCCGTGCAGGATCTGACGGTGGAGGATCGGGTAAGCCGCACGCAATTCCAATATTCGATTGAGGACGCGGACGCGCAGGAATTAGCGCAGTGGACTCCCAAGCTTGTGGAGAAGCTTCGCGCGCAGCCCGTGCTACGCGACGTGGCTACCGACCAACTGAATGGCGGTCTACGGACCAACCTCACCATCGACCGCGATACCGCGTCGCGGCTGGGAATCCTTCCCCAGGCCATCGACAACACGCTCTACGATGCCTTCGGACAACGGCTGGTTTCCATCATCTTTACGCAGTTGAATCAGTATCACGTGGTGCTGGAAGTTTTGCCGAACTTTGCCGAGACCCCGGATGCGATGAATGACGTATATGTTCGCCCCGCCAGCACGATCGCGAATTCGGGTGCGCCAACGGGCAACGCAGCCACGGCAACTACCAGCGGAGCGCCGGTTCCGCTGTCCACGTTCGTGCGGATGCAATCGACGAGCACGCCGCTGGCCGTCAACCACCAGGGGCAGTTTCCGGTGGTGACGCTTTCGTTCAACTTGGCCCCGGGCGCCTCTCTGGGCGATGCCACGAAGGCCATCCAGCAAGTGGAGAAGGACATTCAGCTGCCGGCGAGCATTCACGCCTCCTTTCAGGGAACCGCCGCCGCGTTTCAAAATTCGCTATCGAGCGAGCCGTTTCTGATTCTTGCCGCCATCATCACGGTATATATCGTTCTGGGAGTGTTGTATGAGAGCTACATCCACCCCATCACGATTCTCTCCACTCTGCCCTCGGCGGGCGTAGGCGCGATTCTGGCTTTGGAGATCACGGGCAACGATCTGACCGTGGTTGCGCTGATCGGCATCATCTTGCTGATTGGCATCGTCAAAAAGAACGCTATCATGATGATCGACTTCGCTCTCGAAGCCGAACGCGACGAACATAAGCCGCCGGAGGAAGCGATCTTTCAGGCGTGTTTGCTCCGTTTCCGTCCGATCATGATGACGACGATGGCGGCGTTGCTGGGTGGCCTGCCCTTGGCGCTCGGATCCGGCACTGGCGCGGAGTTGCGGCGTCCGCTCGGCATTACCATCGTGGGTGGATTGATTCTCAGCCAACTGCTCACCCTGTACACCACGCCCGTAGTCTATTTGTGGTTTGACCGTCTGGCACATCGGTTTGAGAAATACAAGATCGGCAATCCGATTCCGCATGAGCTGTCGGCGGATTCGGCAGATTAAGCTTTGCGATTTCAGGCATGAGTATTTCGGCTCCATTTATCCGGCGTCCGATTGGCACATCGCTGCTGGCGGCGGCCCTGCTGCTCTCCGGGATTCTTGCCTTCAATTATCTTCCGGTGGCTTCGTTGCCGCGGGTAGATTTTCCCGTGATCGCGGTGGGAGCGCAGCTGCCGGGCGCAGACCCGCAGACCATGGCTTCTGCGGTGGCCACGCCGCTGGAGCGACAGTTCGGACGCATCTCCGGCGTGAACCAGATGACCTCGTCGAGCCAACTGGGCTCGACCGCCATTGCGCTGCAATTTGATTTGAACCGCAACATTGATGCGGCGGCACGCGATGTGCAAGCCGCCATCAATGCGGCGCGCAGTCAACTTCCCGCGAACCTGCCGAGCAATCCAACCTATCGCAAAATCAATCCCGCGGACGCCCCCATCCTGATTCTGGCCCTCACCTCGGACACGGTTCCGGTGGCCCGTTTGTACGACACCTCCGACTCGATTCTGGCGCAGAAGCTCGCGCAGGTGGACGGCGTGGGCCAGGTGTTTACCTACGGTTCGGCACCGCCCGCCGTGAGGGTCGAAGTCAATCCGATGCTGCTCAATAAGCTCGGTGTGGGATTGGACACGGTGCGGAACGCGCTTAATCTGGCCAATGCGAACCAAGCCAAGGGGCAAGTTGCAAGCGGCACCACCTCCTGGACTTTCAGCGATAACGATCAACTCTTCACGGCGGATCAGTACCGGCCGCTGATTGTTGCTTACCGGAATGGCGGGCCCGTGCGGCTGAGCGACGTGGCGGAGGTCGAGGACTCGGTGGCGGATGTGCACAACCTCGGGCTGGCCAATGGCAAACCCGGGGTGCTGGTCGTCATTTTCCGGCAGCCCGGAGCCAACATCATCGAGACCGTGGACCGAGTGCGCGCTCTGATGCCCTATCTCCAGTCCTCGATTTCTCCGGCCATCCAGCTGCAAGTCGTGATGGACCGCACGGTTACGGTCCGGGCCTCGGTGAAGGACATTGAGACCACGCTGCTGATTTCGATTGTGCTGGTGATTCTGGTGGTTTTCGTGTTCTTGCGCACGGTGCGGGCGACCGTGATCCCCAGCATCGCCGTGCCGCTTTCGCTGGTGGGCACTTTCGGCGGGATGTATGTGCTGGGCTACAGCCTGGATAATCTGTCGCTGATGGCACTGGCCATCTCGACCGGGTTCGTGGTGGATGACGCCATCGTTGTTCTGGAGAACATCACGCGCTACGTGGAGCAGGGGATGGACGCGCTGCAGGCCACGTTCAAAGGAGCGGCCGAGATCGGGTTCACCGTGGTTTCCATGAGCACGTCGCTGGTGGCCGTATTTATCCCCTTGCTGTTGATGGGCGGAATCGTAGGGCGTCTGTTCCGCGAGTTCGCAGTCACGCTGAGTATTGCGATCGGAGTTTCGCTGCTGGTGTCGCTCACCACCACGCCGACGATGTGCGCCAAATTCCTGCGGCCATCCCGACCGAACCAGCGTCATAACTTTGTCTATCGCACCAGTGAGTGGTTCTTCGACAGCCTCCTGACTGCCTACCGGCATTCGCTGAAGTGGGTGCTGGCGCACCAGCCCATTACCCTGGCAGTGACCGTCCTGGTCGCTTGCCTCAGCGTCTATCTCTACATCAAGGTGCCCAAGGGATTTTTCCCGCAGCAGGATACGGGACGGATCATGGGATCGGTGCAGGCGGCACAAGATATCTCGTTCCAGGCCATGAGCGGCAAGATGGAACAGTTCGTGAAAATCGTGCTGACGGATCCGGCGGTCGACACCGCGGTGGGGTTCGCTGGCGGAGGCTCTGCGACCAACCAGGGCCGGTTCTTCGTCATGCTGAAGTCGCTCGAACAGCGCAGCCACTGCCCGACTCGCCACTTCTGGCACTCGTGCCCGAACGTTACCGCCGACGATGTAATTAATCGTCTGCGGGACAAGCTGGCGGTGGTTCCGGGAGCTACCCTGTTCCTGCAGTCAGCGCAGGACCTGACGATTGGCGGGCGCTCCGGCGCGGCCCAGTACCAGTTCACGCTGCAAGGGGAGGATTTGAACGAGCTGAATAGCTGGGCGCCGCAACTGTTCCAGAAATTGCGCGCCCTGCCGCAACTTCGCGACGTGAATACCGACCAGCAGGATAAGGGATTACAAGCCCGGTTGGTGATTGATCGCGACACTGCTAGTCGCTTGGGTGTTGCCGCGCAGGATATCGACAACGCGCTCTATGACGCTTTTGGGCAGCGGCAGGTTTCCACCATGTACCGCCCGCTGAATCAATACCACGTGGTGATGGAAGTCGCGCCTCAGTTCCAACAGACGACGGAAGCCCTGCAGAATATTTACTTGCGCTCCTCCAACGGTGCACCCATACCCCTGGCGGCGTTCACTCACTTTACGCCCTCGAACATACCTTTGGCGGTGAATCACCAGAGCCAGTTTCCTTCGGTCACGATTTCATTCAACCTGGCTCCCGGAGTCTCTCTTGGGCAGGCGACGCTGGCGATCGAACAAGCCCAACGTTCGATTGGCTTCCCCAGCACGATTCAGGCGACCTTTCAGGGCACGGCAGCTGCCTTCAAAGATTCGCTATCCAGCGAACCGGTCCTGATTCTTACCGCGCTGATTACGGTTTATATCGTGCTGGGAATGTTGTACGAGAGTTACATTCATCCCATCACGATTCTCTCGACACTACCGTCGGCGGGTGTAGGCGCCCTGCTGGCCTTGATTTTGACGCACAACGAACTCAATGTAATTGGTACGATCGGCATCATCCTGCTGATTGGCCTGGTGAAAAAAAATGCCATCATGATGATCGACGTGGCGTTGGATGTGGAGAGGACACAGGGGAAGAAACCGGCAGACGCGATCTATGAGGCTTGTTTACTGCGCTTCCGACCGATCATGATGACCACCATGGCTGCTTTGCTGGGCGGATTGCCGCTGGCGTTAGGGAGGGGAACCGGCTCCGAACTCCACCGTCCGCTTGGCATCACGATTGTCGGCGGGTTGATCGTGAGCCAGGCACTGACTTTGTTCACCACTCCGGTCGTGTATGTTTATCTCGATCGTTTGCGGCTGGTGTTGCGCGGTGGAGAAAATCTGTCATTGGCCGGCCCGGCTCACCCAAGCCCGGCACACTCAGCCGACTAGCACTGCGACGACATCGAAGCCAGCTAAACCTAGAATCAGTCGGCCGCGTACAACCTGATTTCAGAAGCGCCGCATCGCAGGAGTCAGTGGACGGCAACACCGAGGCTGGGGGAAATCCGCTCCCCTTTTTCTTGCTCTGACCGTATGATAAACGACAAACAACGTGTTGTTTCCATGCCGATTTCCCGGTAGCCGGGTATTATTGTTCTTCGCCTTCAAATTCTCCGAGGAGTTACGGATGCTTCAGAAAGCGCTTGGGCTGGTATTTGTTTTTGCGGTCATTGCCGGTGGTGTAAGTTGTGGCAGTAACGCGAGTCACTACGTTTACGCGACCGTCCCGGCCGCCAGCCAATTGGCGGTCTTTCGCGAAGATCCCTACTCCGGTGTGCTGACCCAGCTTCAGGAAAGTCCCTATACCGTGGGCAGTGGAGCGTACTCGGTGGTGATCCATCCCTCGGGAAAATTCCTTTACGTCGCAAATCCCGGTCAGGGGGAGAACGATGTTTCGCTGTTTGACATTAACAGTGACGGAACGGTGAGCGAAGTGACGCCCAGGACTCCGGTGGGAACGCAGCCGTTTCTCTTGGCGATGGACCCTGCGGGTAAGTATTTGTACTGTGCGAATGCCTTGTCGAACGACATCTCGGCTTTCTCGATCGATTCCAGCAGCGGCGTGCTGACGGCGGTGAACGGGTCGCCGTTTCAGACTCGCTTATCCGCCAAGAGCATGCAGTTGTCGCCAGCGGGCAATTTCCTTTACGTCAGCGCCCCCAGTTCCCCGACCGGGCTCATCGCAGTCTTCAGCGTAACGGCAGGGGTACTCTCCTCGAGTCCGATTGTCGGAGGACTCACCTTCACCGCGGATAACGATCCGGCTTCGATCGCCATTGATCCCAAGGGTTCGTATCTCTACGCGGCCAACTCGGCTGCCAATTCCATCTCCATCTATTCGATCGCTTCCTCCGGACTACTGACGGAGGTCCCTCAGTCTCCTCTTGCTGACGCCTTTCAGCACCCGATATCGGTCATCCTGGACTCTACGGGAGGCTATCTTTACGTAGCGAATCAAGGATCCAACAACGTCGCGACCTATTCGATTACCTCCGGCACGGGCTTTCCCGTCGAAGTTACGGACTCCCCGTTCGCAACCGAAACGGAGCCGAGCGTCCTGGCGATCGACCCCAATGGCAAATACTTGTATGTGGGAAATCAGACAGGATCGGCAGGTATTCAAGCGTTCGGCGTCGCCAGCGGGAGTTTGAATACCATCGCAACCTATTCTGTAGGGAATACTCCCACTTCGATCGCGATATTGCCCTAGTCGAACCAAAGCGATACTATGACTATCCTCGCTCGGCGCGGTGAGCGCGACTGTGGGCGCGAGTGTGGTATTGCTTCTTTTTTACGAGGAGTGAGAACCAAAAGTCGTCAACTCTGCGACAATACGTACGCCGGCACAAGGCAGTCCGTTGCCAACGCGACGGGGATCCCCGCCATCTAATCGAGAAAGGGCTTCTCAGATTCGATCGGCTTGGGGCGGGTTCCGTGCCGAGACCAAGGGCAGGACTCAGAACCCATGAAGATCGCAAGCGCCGCGAGCGCGTTCCCGAAGAATTACTATTCCCAGAACGTTCTCCTAGAACGTCTGCAAGATTATTGGGGAGCGCAACTCAAGAATCCTTTGCTGTTGGCGCGGTTGCACCGCAACGTGACCGTGGATGGCCGTTACCTCGCGATTCCCGCCGAACAGTACGTGGACATCAAAACCTGGGGAGAAGCCAACGACATCTGGATCAAAGTGGCACAGGAATTGGGTGAGCAAGCGCTTTGCCTCGCACTTCACAACGCCGGGATGAAGCCCAAAGATTTGGGAGCTTTGTTGTTCACCACGGTCACCGGGGTAGCGAGCCCTTCGATTGACGCGCTTCTGATCAACCGGATGGGCCTTTCCGCAAACATTCGCCGTACGCCGATTTTTGGCTTGGGATGTGTGGCGGGAGCGGCAGGCATCGCTCGGGCTTACGATTACGTTCGTGCCTATCCTGCGCAGGCGGCTGCCCTGGTATCGGTTGAGCTTTGTTCGCTCACGTTGCAGCGCGAGGATCTGTCGGTCGCGAACCTGATCTCCTCAGGACTTTTTGCCGATGGCGCAGCTGCCGTGATTGTTACCGGCGAGGCCTTCCCCTCGTCGAATGGACACATTTCAGGGCCTACGATTCTCGCCACGCGCTCGATTTTTTATCCCGCCACGGAAGAAATGATGGGCTGGAACATTTCCGAGAAGGGTTTCCGCATCATACTGTCTACCGAGGTTCCAACTCTGATCCGAGCGAACCTCGGTAAAGATGTTGACGCTTTTCTGGCCGACAACGGTCATCAGCGAAGCGATCTAAAAAGCTTCGTCCTCCACACCGGCGGCCCCAAGGTGCTGGATGCTTCAGCGACGGCGCTGGGATTGCACAACGGAGAACTGGATGCCTCGTGGGATTGTTTGCGCAAAGTGGGAAATCTTTCGTCCGCTTCCGTTCTGTGCGTGCTGGAGGACGTGATGAAGCACCGGCGTCCTGAGCCTGGTACTCTCGGCCTGCTAGCCGCGATGGGACCAGGATTTTGCTCCGAGCTTCTGCTTCTCGAATGGTGAGTGTGAATCGTTGCTGACCTCAACTGACGTATTTGTGATCGGTGGCGGCCCGGCAGGACTGGCTGCAGCAATCGCCGCCCGGCGGCAAGGATTCCGGGTGGTCGTGGCCGACGGGGCGAAACCGCCGATCGATAAAGCCTGCGGCGAAGCGCTGATGCCGGACGCAACTGCAGCCCTGAAGAAGCTTGGAGTCACGGTTTCTGCTGCGGACGCATGTCCGGTGCGCGGTGTTCGATTTCTCGGTTCCGGGTTGGCCGCGGAGGCCGATTTCCCTTCCGGCAACGCCGGGCTCTCCATTCGCCGGACGACCTTGCATCGTATCCTCACTGAACGCGCCGCGGTGCTGGGCGTCGATCTGCTGTGGGAGAACGTGGTTACCGGGATTTCCAAGGAAGGCGTGCGATTGGGAAACCGCAGCGTACGGGCGTCGTGGATCATCGGAGCCGACGGTTCCAACTCGCGGGTGCGTACCTGGGCCAATCTCGTGCCCGGCTCACGGACGGGCGTTCGCTATTCCTTTCGCCGGCATTATCGCGTCCGACCCTGGACTGATCGCATGGAAATCTATTGGGGAAAACACAGCCAGGGATATATGACAGCTGTGAGCGGGGATGAGATTTGTGTGGCGGTGGCTTCTCGCCACCCCGGACTGCGCCTGGAAAAATCGTTGCCCGATTTTCCGGATCTCAACGAGCACTTGTCCGGGGCGGTGGCGACCTCGATGGAAAGAGGCGCGCTTACCGCGAATCGCCAATTGAAACGGGTATGGCGGGGAAATATTGCACTGGTCGGCGATGCTTCCGGCACGGTTGACGCCATCACTGGCGATGGTCTGGGTCTTTCGTTCAGCCAGGCCGCGGTGCTGGCCAGCTGCCTCAGGCGAGGCAATCTGAGCGGTTACCAGACTGCGCATCGTCGCCTTTCGTTCCGTCCCTTGTGGATGGCTCGATGGATGTTAATGCTGGACGGACGTCCCGGCATTCAGCGTCGCAGTCTGCGAGTTTTCCGGAAGCACCCCGATGTTTTTCGCCGCCTGCTGGCTCTACACGTAGGAAACCTTTCTCCAATCCATCTGGCTATGGATGGGCTTACCTTGGGATGGGGACTGCTGACCGCATAACCCATGAGAGAACACGCTCAGGTTTTTCTGCGAAGTCGGGTGCGCCGGGCTGTCCTGACGGTTTCGCTTCTCTCATCGACCGTCGCAGCCGCCGCGCAGAACGTCGGGCTGCAGTTGGATCCCCAACACACCACCGTCAATTTCGCACTCGGAGATGTGCTCCATACGGTTCGGGGAACGTTCGAGCTGCAGCGGGGAGCATTGCGTCTCGATGACGCCTCGGGGAAACTCACGGGCGAAATCATAGTGGATGCCAAGAGCGGTCAAAGCGGCAACGGAATGCGTGATCGGAAAATGCATCGCGAAGTGCTGGAGAGCGATCGTTACCCGGAAATAGTTTTCCGTCCGGATCGCGTCGACGGAGCCGTGTCGCTCTCAGGAACGTCTTCGGTACGGGTCCATGGAATTTTCGCGATTCACGGTGCGGAGCACGAATTGACGGTTCCGGCTGAAGTCAAGATGGCCCCGGGTTATTGGACAGCGACCCTACACTTTGCGGTGCCCTATGTGCAGTGGGGGATCAAGAACCCGAGTACCTTGTTTTTGCGGGTCAGCGAGTCGGTCGATATCGACTTGACTGCGTCGGGCGTCCTGACTCAACCGTAATCGGATGCAGGCTCCATCAGTATCCGTCTTGTGGAGTAATTCCCTTGCCTTCAGCGCATTCGTAGCATCGGCCAACAGCCAGATTCGTGAATTCTTCCACTCTTCCGCTGGGCCAAGTGACTACAACCCGTTCCACCCGGTCGCGCCTCTCGAGGCCAAAGGTGGTGGGAAGTTCGGATTGCGACAAATAGCTCGATCCACTCTTTACCATTCGGGACTGGCTCAATCCGCCGGAAACGATGTGGACCGTGGCTCCGATTGCGTCGCGGTTGGATTTCGTGCCCACCAGCCGGAAACGGATGCTGCGATTTCCGGCAAGCTGGTCGTTCCGGTACAAGCGGGCCGCGCCGTTGTTCGTGGTGAGCAGCAGGTCGAGATCGCCGTCGCGATCGAAGTCGCCATAGGCGAGTCCGCGTCCCACCTTGGGCTGCTCGAAGCCTCCGCCAAGTTCGCCGGCGACGT
Source organism: Candidatus Sulfotelmatobacter sp. (assembly GCA_049584315.1). Taxonomy (GTDB): domain Bacteria; phylum Acidobacteriota; class Terriglobia; order Terriglobales; family Acidobacteriaceae; genus Sulfotelmatobacter. The sequence goes on from JBAUXO010000176.1 coordinate 34,091, forward strand.
CGTGAAACTTGCCGCGTCCGTCGCTGAGAAACAACAGCGGAGGCTGGGCGTACCCGACGTTGCCGCGAATATCGCGCACGGTCTCATCGATGTGTCCGTTCGCTACCGCAAGGTCCAGCCAGCCGTCGAGATTGGCATCGAGAAAAACACATCCAAAGCCGAGACTATTCTTGGAGGCCATGCCCACGCCCGCCTGGGCGGCGATGTCTTCATAGGTCTTCCCGCTGAACTCGTATAGGCCAGTCATCTCGTTGTCGAAGTTCGTGATGGCCACACCCGATCTGCCGGAGTTTGTGAAATCGGCGATATCCACGCCCATACCGGCGCGAGCCTTACCTTCGCCGCTGAAGGCCAATCCGACCTCTACCGCTGCGTCCTTGAACGTCCCGTTGTGCTGGTTGCGGTAAAGCTTATTGGGCTGAGTGTCGTTTGCTACCAGCAGATCGGGCCAACCGTCCTGGTCGTCATCGAGCATGGCGACGCCAAGGGATTTCGAGCCGCTGTCGAAAATGCCGCTGGAGGCGGTGACATCTTCGAAGGTTCCGTTTCCGCGATTGTGAAACAGCCAGCAGGTTTCGCCACGATAAGCTTCTGGAGTGCAGTAAGACTTGTGCTTGCCGTCGAGACTGCAGAATACGTCGTGCTCGGGCGACCACTTAACATAGTTACAAACAAAAAGATCGAGCAGCCCATCGCGGTCATAATCGAACCACAAAGCGGAAGTACTGAAGGCTTGACGCTTCCCTAACCCGCTCGCCAGGGTCACGTCAACAAACGTCCCTTTGCCGGTATTGTGGAACAGCCGGTTCTGTCCCACACAAGTGATGAGAATGTCAGGAAATCCGTCGTTGTCATAGTCGCCGACGGCCACGCCCATCCCGTACATTTCAACCTCGAGTCCGGCGTGGGAAGTAACGTCGGTGAAGGTTCCGTTTCCATTGTTGTGATACAGCCGCAGTGTGGAACGGCGCTGCTTGTGGCCGGGCCAATCCATTCCGTTGACCAGAAGAATGTCCTGCCAGCCGTCGCGATCGTAATCGAGGAAGGCACATCCGGAGCCCATGGTTTCCGGTAGGAACTTTCCTCCAAAGGCGCCGCTGTTGTGCTGGAACTGAAGGCCGGAGCTGGAGGTTACGTCGACCAATCGAAAGCCAGGAGAAGCCCCACCGGCCGGCGCACCGAGGGCGCGCAGCAAGGGCAGCTGTGACACGCCCGCAAGCCCCGCCAGATTGCGCAGAAAATATCTGCGATTCACGGAACGTTCACCAGCCCCGCGCGAATGGCGTAAACCACAAGCTCCGCAGTCTTGTGAATTCCCAGGGCATTCATAATATTCGCGCGATGAACCGCAACCGTATTGGCGCTGAGCTCGAGGGCGGATGCAATTTCTTTGTTCGACTTGCCATCCACAATCATCTGTAGCACTTCGAGTTCGCGAGGAGTCAGCCCACTGCTGCGTTCGCCTCGGAGTACAGAGTGCTGTTCCACCTGAGGATCGAAAATCGTTTCTCCGCCGGCGACGCGCCGCACCGCCGGTCCTAGTTCGAGGTTCATCGCATTCTTCAGAATGTATCCCTTGGCTCCGGCCTCGATCGCCTGCCGCACCCAAGTGCTCTCGGAATGCATGCTGAGCATGAGGACCGCCGTCCCTGGAAGATCTTCAAGAATTTGCCGGGTCGCGTCGAGGCCGTTTGTCTTGGGTAGAGCGCAGTCCATGACTACGACCTGCGGCCGCAACTCCTGTGCCAGCCGGATGGCCTCTTCCCCATCGCCGGCCTCGCCAACCACCTGCATGTCCGGCTCATCTTCCAACATGCGCCGGAACCCTCGCCTTACCAGGCCGTGGTCATCGACCAGCAATACCGTAATCTTTTTTGTCATGGGCATTGGTTTCAGAAGCCACCGTCTCAATCTTTTCGCGCGGGGCGGTCAGGCGCAACGTTGTGCCCCCCGGGCTGGGTAATGAAAATGCAATTCGGCCTCCCATCAGCTCGGCGCGCTCGCGCATGGCGACAAGTCCAATGCCTTGCTTTACGGGCTGCCCGTTAAAACCGGCACCGTGATCTTCCACCTCCAATTCGAGCTCCGAAGGTAGAAATCGCAATCGCACCCAAGCCTGTTTTGCGCCGGAGTGCCGCGCTACATTGTTCAGTGCTTCCTGCAGCACGCGATAGATTTGGACCGCCGCGCCGGCATCGACGGCGAACGGCACGCCCTGCTTTTCATAGGATATGGCAATTCCGGTCTGTCGTTCCACGGTTGGAATGTACCAGTCGAGTGTGGTCTCGAGCCCCGCCTCATCCAGCATAACCGGGTGCAGCGCCTGCGAGAGGCTTCTGACCCGGTCCAGCGTGTCCTGAGCGATCTGGCGGACTTCGTGCAGATCGGCTCGCAAAGACGAGCCTTCCGGAGCATGCGCGCCGGCGCGGCCGAGCATCGCGCCCACGGCCGTCAGGATCTGCCCAAATTCATCATGCAACTCCCGCGAAATATAGCGTAGCGTCGACTCCTGGGTGGCAATTAGTTTCTGCGCGAGTTCGCTGCGCCGTTCTGAAAGTTCCGCCATGCGCGAAAACAGACGGCGGTTCCACCGGATCATGGAGAATCCGGTCAACAAAATCGCGCCCAGCGTCGCCGCCAGGAATACATACACTTGCCGCTGCACGCGGTCATAAATGTGGATGATGCGCTGCGCCGCCTGTTCTTCGTTCTCGCTGTTCTGTACCAGGAATCGAGCCACGGTCGTGCTCAATGCCGCCTGCCGCGCCTGCAGCGAGACTTGGATTTGTGTCCGCGCATCTTTTTCCCTGCCCGAACTGGCCAGAACAAAGACACGGTTCACCGCATCCCAGAATTGCGCCAGCGACGCGGTTAAAGAGGCGCTTTGCTCAGCCGTACGGCCGGCCGGGGCCAGACCGGCTTCCAGGCGCATGGCATCATCCAAATCGGTGCGGATGCGCTCGAACTGCGCCGACCACGCCGTGAGTGGATACGGTTCGTCGTTGTCGATCATGTCCCGCATCCCGACCGCGAGCAGATTCAGGTCGTTCTGGATGCGCAGCAATTGCAGAGAATCCTTGCGGTTGCGGTCAATCAGTTCGGATTGGAGCCGGCGCAAGCCAGCCACTTGCCAGGTGATATAAGCCGAATAGGCCACGACCGCCGCGAGTGTGATGACCAGGCCGAGCAACAAACCTGCGGTTGGAGAACGATCCGGCGAAAACTGACTAGACACGCCCCGAGGATACAACGGCTGGCCCAGACATGTCACAATGCTCTAGCCGCAAAGCAGCAATTAATGAAGCGACTTAGGCTTGGCGGGAGTCCAACAATAGATTGAGTACCGACCCTACAGCCGCCCCGAAGAAAGCCAAGGTCGAGAGACTCCGCGCCGTCCTGCCGGAAGTCTGGAAGTTAATGCGTCCACGGGGCGGGCTTCTGGCGCTCGGTTTCGTGTTGATGGTGATCAACCGCGTCGCCGCGCTGGTGCTGCCGTACTCTAGCAGGTTCCTGATCGATACGGTCATCAACAAGCACCACATGGAGAGGCTCCGGCCGCTGGTTCTGCTGGTGTTGGGGGCTACCCTGGTGCAGGGCGTCACCTCGTTTTCCCTGACGCAGTCCTTGTCGAAGGCGGCGCAGCGGCTGATCACGGAATTGCGGCAGCAGGTGCAGGCGCACATCTCGCGCCTGCCCGTTGCCTTTTACGATGCCAACAAGACTGGCGGTCTGGTCTCCCGCATTATGAGCGACGTGGAGGGCGTTCGTAATCTGTTAGGCACGGGGTTGGTGGATTTTGCCGGGGGCCTGGTTACCTCTGGAATTGCGCTGGTGTTGTTGCTGCGGACGAGCCCACTGATGACCGTCATAGCGGTCGGCTCGCTGGTGTGTTTTGCCGTCGCACTCAATCGGGCATTCGCCACCATCAGGCCGATTTTCCGGGAGCGCGGCAAGATCACTGCCGAGGTCACAGGCCGGCTCACCGAATCGCTGGGCGGAGTGCGCGTGATCAAGGGCTATCATGCCGAACGACGCGAGGAAGCAGTCTTTGCGACCGGTGTTCGACTCCTGCTCGATAACGTGATGCGGACTCTCACCGCAACGTCGATCATGAGCCTTTCCGCCAGCGTGCTGCTCGGAGTCGTGGGCGCAGTGACCATGTACGTGGGGGCACATCAGATTGCTTCCGGGTTCATGACGGTCGGCGATTACGTCTCCTACATCCTGTTGCTCGGTTTCCTGGTTGCGCCCATCATGCAGATTGTTTCCGTCGGAACCCAGCTCACCGAGGCGTTAGCCGGTCTCGAGCGAACGCAGGAAATCATGCGGGAGCGACCCGAGGATCAGGACCCCAGACGCTCCATGCCCCTGCCGGACATCGTGGGGCAAATCGAGTTCGAGAACGTAAGCTTTACCTACGACGGAATCCACGACGTGCTGCGCGGCATTTTTTTCCGCTCCGATCCGGGAACGGTGACAGCGCTGGTGGGCTCCTCTGGCTCCGGTAAATCAACCACCATTGGCTTGATCACAGCTTTCTATGTGCCCACCCAAGGCAAGATTCTGCTCGATGGCATCGACCTCAGCACGGTTCGCCTCGACTCTTACCGTACCCGCCTGGGGGTGGTGCTGCAAGAATCTTTTCTTTTTGACGGGACAATTCGCGAGAATGTTTCGTTCTCCCGTCCAGATGCAAGTGAAGAAGAAATCTTGCGCGCCTGCCGGATTGCGCGGGTGGATGAATTCGCGGAAACATTCGCCGACCAGTACGACACGGTGGTTGGAGAGCGCGGGGTGAAACTTTCCGGAGGCCAGCGGCAGCGGATTTCGATTGCCCGCGCCATTCTGGCCGAGCCACGCATCCTGATTCTCGATGAAGCAACCTCAAGTCTGGACTCCGAATCCGAGCAAATGATCCAGCAAGGGCTCTCTTATTTGATGAAAGGCCGGACGACTTTCGTGATCGCACACCGGCTTTCGACCATCCGCCGCGCCGATCAAATCTTGGTGATGGAGCAAGGACAAATCGTGGAGCGGGGCACGCACCAGCACCTCTATGCGGCGCGAGGCCGTTACTACGACCTTTACACACGGCAGCATGGCGTCGAGGACAACCTGTTCCTCGCTCCCGGCGAGGGCGACTTGCCCGAGTTGGACGCGCCCGGAAATGGCAGCTCCGGGCCGGCGGGGAACGGCGCCGGAAAGCCGGCAGACGCATTGCGTGTTCTGAAGGGAGAGGTTCGCTAGCGAATGAGTGGCGCGAACAACTCCCAGCCGAATCACGCTCCGGCAATTCGTGTCGAGCAGCTCTGCCGCCACTATCGCATGGGCGAGACGGTGATCCGCGCTGTGGATGGCGTGACCTTGGAAGTGCGTGCCGGCGAATTTGTTGCGCTCCTCGGAAGTTCAGGTTCGGGCAAATCCTCAGTGCTAAATCTGATTGCCGGCCTCGACCGTCCTACTTCCGGCAACGTTATTGTTCACGATCGGAATCTCGCGGCGTTGTCCCGCGAAGAGCTGGCGCGATATCGCTTGCACACGGTGGGAATGGTGTTCCAGTCTTTCAATCTTATCCCCACCATGAACGTAGCGGAAAACGTGGAATTGCCCATGCGTTTTGCTGAGATCGAGCGCGGGAAACGGGACAGTCTCGCGCGGGAGGCGCTCAGCCGGGTGGGCTTGAAAACCCGCATGAACCATCGCCCTAACGAGCTTTCCGGGGGAGAACAGCAACGGGCCGCGCTGGCCCGGGCGCTGATCAACCGGCCGCAACTCCTGCTCGCCGACGAACCCACCGGCAATCTCGACAGTCATACGGGGACTGAAATCCTGAACATGGTGCGCGAGTTTAATCAGCAATTGGGCATGACGGTTGTGATGGTGACCCACGAGCGGGCTTTGGCGGAGCGCTACGCCCAGCGGCTTATTTTCTTGGCAGACGGCAAACTGGTTAGCGATGACGGAAACCCAGCCTTTATCTCGAGCCAGAGACCGGAGCAGCAGCGACGATGAAGCTTCCTGATCTGGCTGAACTGGCAGTGCGCAATTTACGCGAATCCGTGCTGCGAAATTCGCTGACTACCGTCGGAATTTCGGTGGGCGTAGCCTCGCTGGTCGCCATGCTCTCGCTGGGCATCGGACTGCAACAGCTGGCCTCCCGCCGTTTGATGAAGTCCGGATTGTTCGATACGGTCGTGGTTAGTTCCCGGCGCGACTTGCGCAACTTCAATCGCGACGAGGAGCGAACTGGACCTGCGCCGGGCGAAAGCCGCATTCTCGACGAGCCTACGCGGCGAGAGATCGAGCACATGCCCAATGTGCTTGAAGCTGATCCTGATATTCGCTTTATCACCGAGCTACGCTACGAAAACAAGCCACACTTGACCATGGTCGCTGCCCTACCTCCTTCCGCCCAGTCGACCGACGCCTTCGATGCGCTCGCGGGCCATTTCTTTTCCTCCGACACGGCGGAAGAGGTTGTCATTCAGAAGACCTTCGCAGCAGAGCTGTTGGGTAAAACACCGAAGTCTGGCCTCGACGAAATTAATGTCGCGACCCTGGCGGCTCCGCTTCTGGGCAAGGAGTTGACCATGCGCTATGCGCAGCGCGCGACGCCACAGTCCTCGGCTTCGGTGGCCGCGAGTGATAAGGCGAGCAGCGACCAGGATTTGGCCGGCGCCGCCTACTCGGTGGTCTCTCGTGAAATCAAGTTGAAAATTGTTGGCGTCGCCGACCTGGACCCCGAGAGTATGCGAGGTCCGACGCGTGCGCGAGTTTTTCTTCCCCTCAAACTGACGGAGAGCCTGCACGTGATGCAGCCGACCGACCTGCGTGAGATTTCGCGCGCGGCCAGCGATCAACCGGTGTATTCCTCAGTGAATGTGCGGGTAAGAAATCCCAGCCAGGTGCAAACGGTGGAAGATGCGATCAAGAAAATGGGCTTCAATACCTTCTCGATCCTCGATGCCAGCCGCAGCATTCAGCAGTTTTTCAAGGTGCTGGACGTGTTTCTGGGAATCTTCGGTAGCCTCGCCCTGGCGGTGGCTTTTATCGGGATCGTCAACACCCTGGTGATGGCTATCCTCGAGCGCCGGCGGGAAATCGGCATTATGAAGGCGATCGGGGCCAGTGACGGCGACGTGAAGAGACTTTTCTTTGCCGAGGCCGGCGCCATGGGCATTCTCGGCGGCATTGTTGGAGTCGCGCTCGGTTGGGCGATCGGGCAGGTCATCAATCTGGGCACCAATGTTTATCTCAAGCGTCAGTCTTTTCCTCCCGAGCATTTCTGGTCCGTACCGTGGTGGCTGGTAGCTTTTGCCATCGTGTTTTCCTTGGTTGTAAGTCTCGCAGCAGGTCTTTACCCGGCGGGCCGCGCCGCCCGGCTGGATCCGGTGCAGGCCTTACGCTACGAGTAAACTGAAGCGATGCTTCGTTCTTTCGAAACTTTGATTTTGCTGGCGGTTTCGCTTGTTTCCTTTCCAGCGCATGCGCAGAGCCGGATCGACTGCAATGCGCTAAACAGCAAAATTCTCAACCACCCGGTTCACTACTGCGTCTACTTGCCCGCCAGCTATGACCCAGGTGCGACCAAGAAGCCTCCGCAACGCTATCCCGTGCTCTACTTCCTTCACGGTCTCGGCGATAACGAGCAGACACTGTTCAATAGCGGCGGATGGACGCTGCTCGACGACCTTCGCCAACAACATAAAGTCGGGGATTTTCTGATCGTTGCTCCGGAAGGGAGACGGAGCTTCTATATCAATTCAGCGGATGGTTCGGTGCGTTACAGCGATTTTTTTCTCCAGGAGTTCATCCCCACCATAGAAAACGGATTCCGGATCAGCCGCGGACGGAGAAATAGGGCCATCGGCGGTATCTCGATGGGCGGCTACGGGGCGCTGCGTTTCGCGTTCAGCCATCCGGAAATGTTTTCTGCGGTGAGCGCTCAAAGCGCCGCGTTGATTACCGAGTCTCCACAGGAACTCGACGCTGCTGACCGCTCAGGTACGCCGCTGGGGAAAACTCTAGCCGCCGTTTTCGGGAATCCCATCGACGTGTTCCACTGGAAAAATAATAGTCCGTTTGTGCTTGCCCAGAGGAATGCGGCCGCCTTGCGAAATCTAGCGATCTATTTCAACTGTGGCCAGCAGGACAACTACGGCTTCGAGAAGGGCGCGGCCGCGCTGCACGCTCAACTGCTGAAAGCAGGAGTGAAGCACGAGTACCGGCCTTATCCTGGCGATCATAGCCTGACCTATTTTCTCGCTCACTTTGAAGAAGTACTCACATTTCACTCCCAGGCATTCGGTCAAATTCCATAAGTCAGGCGAAACCCTCGCCCAGCCTGCCATGATTGACAGTTCCCGCGACTTCCGTTTGAATAAATGCGAGTGCAAAGTGAAGACGCAACTCTAGAGACATAGCCGCCCGATGATCGTCAATTTCGCTGAGCGGGCGCACAACCACAACTGGGAACTCGACCCGGTCGTCCGCTCATTGCTCGATACGGATTTCTACAAGCTGCTGATGCTGCAGTTTGTGTGGAAGCACTTTCCGAAGACTCACGCTTCTTTTTCCCTCCTGAATCGCTCGTCCGGGGAGCGCCTCGCGGAGCTGATTCCAACCTCCGATATTGCGCAGCAGATGGAGCATGTTCGGAAACTCCAATTTCTAAAATCGGAACTGGTTTGGCTCGCCGGTAACACGTTTTATGGACGCCGCGGGATTTTCGAACCGGGATTTCTGGAATGGCTGGAACGGGATTTCAAACTGTCGGAATATTCGCTGTCGGTCCAGGACGGCCAGTTTTCTCTGTCCTTCGACGGCTTGTGGACCGAAACGACGATGTGGGAGCTCTATTCGCTATCCATTCTTGACGAGCTGAGAACCCGGCACAACTTAAAGCGACTGAGCGAATTTCATCTTGATATCTTGTATGCGCAGGCGAAGACGAAACTATGGAGCAAGATTGAACGCCTGCGCGGCGTTCCCGGTCTCAGCGTGGCAGATTTCGGAACCCGGCGTCGTCACAGCTTTCTGTGGCAGGAATATGCAGTCAAGGCCATGGCTTCCAATCTTGGCCGCGGTTTTATCGGAACCTCGAACGCCTTTCTTGCCCACAAACACGATCTGGAAGCCATCGGCACCAACGCACATGAGATCCCCATGGTTCTGGCCGCACTCGCTCCGGACGACGCGGCTTTGAAACTTTCCCAATACCAGGTTCTCAAATTGTGGCAAGAGACTTACGAAGGCGCCCTCCGGATCATGCTGCCGGACACGTTCGGCACGACCCAATTCCTGGAAGGCGCTCCCGGCTGGACAGCGGATTGGACCGGCCAGCGCATCGACAGCAAGAACCCGTACCTGGCGGGGGACGAGTATATCGCGTGGCTGAAAGCTCGTGGTCGCGAGCCCCGCGACAAACTCATCATCGCCTCCGACGCACTTGACGTCGACGAGATACTCGGACTGCACGCTTATTTCGGTGGGGACCTCGTTCCTGGCGCGAGCGCTGCCGACTTCCGCAGCGCTGCCGACTTTCTGGATCCGCGCAAATGGAGCCCTGGCCGACGTATTCGCTTCAGCGCCGGCTGGGGTACTCTGCTGACCAACGATTTCCGGGGCTGCGATCCCACCGGTGGCAGCGGCTTCGCTCCCATCAGTCTGATCTGCAAGGTCTCCGATGTCGAGGGCAGGCCTGCGGTCAAGCTCTCCGATAATTCCGCCAAGGCGCTCGGTCCGGCCAAGGAAATTGAACGCTATCGGCGAGTCTTCGGTACGGCTGGAATCACGGATACTCCGTTGGTCGCCTGAGCCGCGGCCCTTCTCCGAGCCTGTCAACCCCCGGCTGCGCGCTGCAGAGGCTTCACGCGCGCTGACGCGGATCGCGGCAGCAACAACCGAGCTTGGCAGAATGTCATCTGAAGTCTCGGTATTCGTTTTTGCTGGATGTCTTTGTCCGCCTGGGTGACTGTTTTGTCGGACTACGCTCAAGTGCTCTGGGAGAGTTGCTGCGCATGATTTGGAACGCTCTTATGCCGCCTGGTTGGACACCGGTAGCTCCCGAGAGAGAAAATCCCCAAAAATATCAGCGGACACCAAGTTACCCATGGCGGCAGAGATTTGCGCAGAGATTTGCACAGTAAGAATGGCAGTGGCTGCCGGCCGCCACTCCGGTGACGAATACGCTCCGACACGCGGGTTAAAGCCTTAAGGCTCCGCTTTGACTCTCTACGCACCTTCTACGCCCGTTCCGGGCGCGACACCAAAAAACAACCGCAGGTCAGGAAACTGTCATCCAATGTCGCGGTCTGTCAGGAGGTGGAACCTCATGCCGTCTCACGGCTCGGCTTGGCACTTGTCTTGGCTGGTGCTTCCAACTCTGCTTCTGATCAGTTGCGGAGGAGGCACGAGCTCAAGCTCGCCCCAACCACAGCCATCTCCGACCCCCACTTACCAACTTATCGTAACTCCGACGCCGTCGGGTGGAGGGACCATCACCAGCAGTCCGGCGGGAATTAATTGCCCCGGCACCTGCAGTGCCAGCTTTATCAAGGGCACGCAAGTTACGCTTACCGCAACCGCGGGCACCAGCTATTTTTTCGGAGGCTGGGCCGGAAGTTGCTCCGGAAGCAGCACGTGCAGCATGACGATGACCGCCTCTGCCAGCGTTACCGCTAATTTCAGTAGCGGTTATGGATTGAGCGTGGCCATGGCGGGAGCCGGCACGGGCACAGTCACCAGCAGTCCGGCGGGAATCAGTTGCCCGACTACATGCTCTGCGAGTTTCCCTCAAGGCACTCAGATCACGCTCAGCGAAACCGCTGGCGCCAATAACGCATTTGCGGGCTGGTCGGGAGCCTGTACCGGGGCTGCTGGCTGCAGCCTAACCTTGGACGCGTCGAGTTCCGTGACCGCAACCTTTGGCGGATCGCTCGAAAGCATCAATCACATTATTCTGTTCGCCCAAGAAAATCGATCTCTGGATCATTACTTCGGCGCAATGGAAGCTTACTGGGCGGCGAATGGATATGGCACTGCTGGTCAAACCTTCGACGGCTTGCCGCAGTTCAATCCCTCGCCCGGGGCGGTTCCGGCGATTCCGGGATGTGACCCGACCCAGCCACCGCCCGCCAACTGCGCCGTGGACCCTGCCAATCTTATTAGCTCTTTTCATTTCGCTTCCGTGTGCCAAGAGAACCAGAGCCCCTTCTGGAATGAAAGCCATAACGATTGGGACTATACCGACCCAACCGGCGCCAGTCCTGCCCAGCTGAACGGATTCGTGCTCTCTGCCGCCAATGATGCTCGTCAGAACTCGCCCGCTTTCATGGATACGAATGGGGTTCGAGCCATGGGTTATTTCGAATCGACCGATCTGAACTATTACTACTTTATGGCGTCGAACTTTGCTACCTCGGACCGGTGGTTTTCTCCGGTCATGTCTCGTACTGAGCTCAACCGCATGTACATGATGGCGGCTACCTCGCAGGGCTACGCTTATCCGATCGGTAGTGACAGCAATGATCAATCGCCGCTCACAGCCACTCCTATTTTTCAAGCACTGCAAAATGCCGGAGTAAGTTGGAAGATCTACGTTAATCCGGAGGGTACGGGATGTACAGACGCCGATTCTGCGTGCCTGATCGCGCACTCTTACATCAATATGTTCACTTACGAAACCACGATTCTCGATACCCCGACCTTGTTGCAGAACGTCGTTCCGGTATCGCAATTCACGACGGATGCGCAGAATGGCACTCTGCCCCAGTTCGCTCTGATTGAGCCTGCCTCCGACGCCGGGTTGGATGAGCATCCCTCCGATTCTGACGAGTACCCTTCCAATGTTCAGACGGGAGCGAATTATGCAGCGGGACTGATCAATACTTTAATGACCAGCCCGAGCTGGACCGATTCCGCCTTGATTTTCACCTACGACGAGGCTGGTGGTTATTACGATCACGTCTCACCGCAACCGGCAGTGGCTCCGGACCAATTCGTGAGCCCGATCGACTTACAGACCGGCGACATTTGCGATGCGCCCGGACAGCTCGGAAAGGGCACTTGTGATTTCGAATGGACGGGGTATCGTGTCCCCCTGATTGTGATTTCTCCTTTTGCCAAGAAAAACTACGTTTCCCACACGGTGTACGACCACACGGCCATCCTGAAGTTGGTGGAGACGCGTTTTGGATTGTCTAACCTCACCCAGCGCGACCTCGCACAGGCCGACATGAGCCAGAATGATTTCTTCGATTTCGTGAACAAGCCGTGGGCCACTCCTCCAACCCCTCCGGCCCAGATCTTGACGGGAAGTTGCACTCTGACGCCGCCCGCTGCCTGGGGAGATCCGACGCCTTAATTGAAAAGCGTGGCGGAGGCGCGAGCGCGTCTGCGCAGCGAATCGCTTCAGGTTTTCACCTTCGCAATGGGATAATGGCATCGTGAAAATCCAGCTGGCGGTTGGGCTGTGGCTTGTCTTCCTCTCGGCTTCTTCGTGCCTGGCGGCGACCCGGCATTACTACATCGCCGCCGAAGATGTCCCTTGGAACTACGCTCCCAGTGGCCACAATCTGCTCAACGCCCAACCCATTCGGCAACCGTGGGCGCAAAAGTTAGAGTGGCCGAAAACCCGTTTCATTGAATACCCGGACAACACCTTTACCACTCCGAAGAAGCAACCGGACTGGCTTGGAATTCTTGGTCCGGTGATTCACGCCGAGGTTGGCGACGAAGTTATCGTGGACTTTCTGAATCGTGGACATCTCGCGCATGACATGCATCCCCACGGTTTGCGCTATGACAAGAACAACGAAGGCTCCTTCTATATTCCATTTGGCAAAGGCGACCGAGTGCCTCCGGGAGGACGATTTACTTATCATTGGTTCGCGAACCAGGGCAGCGGTCCGGGACCGGGACAGCCGAGTTCGATCGTGTGGTGGTATCACTCCCACGTCGATCCCGGGATTGAAATCAACGCCGGACTCCTCGGGCCAATCATTGTCACGGCGAAGGGCAAAGCCAATCCCGACGGTTCTCCAAAAGATGTAGACCGTGAACTGATTGCCTCCTTCATGATTTTCGATGAACTGGGAGGCAAGCCTGCCGGCCAATTCTATGCCATCAATGGTTTCATCTTCGGCAACCTTCCCGGCCTGACCATGAAGCAAGGAGAAAAAGTACGCTGGTACCTGCTGGGGATGGGAAATGAGATCGATGTGCATACTCCGCACTGGCACGGCGAAACCGTAAGCGACGATCAGCGAAATACTGACGTGATTGAGCTCCTTCCGGGAAGCATGAAGACGGTCGACATGGTGGCCGATAACCCGGGAACCTGGATGTTTCATTGCCATGTGGAAGATCACATGGAGGCGGGAATGATGGCGGTCTACACCATCTACGTCCCGTCCGCACGTTCGTGCCCCCTCGCCTTTATGGGAGGGGATTTCTGGAAGCATCCGGAAAACTTCTCGCTGACGGTGAAGAACACCGGGAGTAAAACCGTTAGCGCTTTGACGCTCACGGCGGAAATGTTTCTGGCGCCGCAGGACTTGCGACGACCCTACAATGGCGAGTGGTCATCGGCCAAGCCGATCTTGCCTGGCCAGGAACAAACCCTGGACAAGCCCGGTGTTCGTCGAGAAAGCGCGGAGGGCGTCATGGGCTGGGTCTTCTTTCCCCGCTCGGTGAAGTATGAAGACGGAACCACATGGCTCGCGCAGAACGAGGGCGAGTGCTTCAACGTCATCTGGCGGGACGAGCAGCACCCAGAGGTGTTGGCCCTGCCTCCACGGCAGATCGAAATCAATCCAGACTGACGTTATCGCGGGGCACCCGCTGGTTCTGTGCGGATCAACAAAGCGAGGCGTGGGAACAGAAAGTGCCCGCTGGCGTCATCGATCACGTTGACCTGACACGTATAGAAGCCGGGGTTGAAGGATGTGAGTGGCACATCGAGCTGAAAGACAGCCGCCTTCCGCTCCTTCGCGTTCAATTCAGTCATCTCTACCAGCGAACTCTCGTAGGCCTTGGCTTTGCCTCGAAAAAATGCGACATTGGTCAGGAGTCGGATCGTCGGCTTGCCCCCAGCTGCTGTCGGATCTGTAACCGTGGGCCGCACGGGATCGTAGACCTCGTAGTAAAGATGCAGATGTTGGGAGGGCGAAAAGACGTGGGTGATGTTCGGGACGATCTCCGAACCATCGTGAATCAGCGGGTTCAAGTTGGCACCCTTCTTGGCAGCCTGGGTCTGGCTGGCGAGCACGACTGAACTCATCTTCAGCGGCTGGGCCTTCAAGTCCGGCACCTCGATGTCAGCCTCGAACGATCCCATACGGCCCGTCTGATTCTCGCGCACTACAAATTTCAGGTGATATTTGCCGCTCAGAAGGCTGATCCCGGTGTCATATTGCACATTCTTTTTCTGCACCTCGGTTGACGAGGTCACCGCGAGTTTCACGGTGTCGCGGATTCTATTCAAGGGATGGCGCTCGCTATCGAGCACCATTCCGATTACGTCCAAGGTTGCCTTGTCGCGGTCACTGCTGCGGACAAATGGAATCTGTGATCCCGGTACCACCAGCGAGATGGGAACGAAAAACTTGTTGCTCTCCAGACGGAAGTAGGCAACCCCCAAATACAACGGTAAGTCCGTGGCCGGCAGCTCGGAGGCGAGTTCTTCTTCCAGTTGACGCTCTTTGTCGTCTGGCGTGGAATGTTTGAAGTCCGCGGGAGCGTAGTAGCCACGGCGGTATTCAATCTTTACTCCGGGCAGGTTGATCTTTACTACGATGCGCCGGTAATGCCCGTCGCGCGCGGGGTTCGTGCTGTGATAGCCGAGCAGATAGTAAGTCGATGTATCTTGCTGCACACCCTTGAAGATTTTGGTAAAGTCGTTGGAATCCAGAAATGCCCGCCCGCCGGTATCGCTAGCCAGGGTTACCAGCGTTTCCTGAGTCGTGAAATTCGAATTCAACGCGTTGAGCGTCGCCTGTCCGGAATACGCCGAAACGCCGCGCAGGCTCGCATTCTGCGCTTCGCCGCCTGCCACGAGCGCCTGCAGGCCGCGCATGTCCATGGTGTAGATCGCCATGTTGGAACGCACGGCCGCGTTTACCGCGGCACGCAACTCCGATTCATTCTCAATGCCGGTACGGTCCATGCCGCTCGAAAAATAAATCAGTGACTTCTTCTGCTGCACGTAGGAAAGCTTCTCCGCGACGGACCGCAAGGCCTCGAGCCGCCGGTCGGTATTGAAGATGTTGTATTCCGTATCGTCGGCAGTGAAGGGCTGGCCGGTATCGGGCGTCCCCTCGGTCGTGCCCGTGGTGCCTTCCTCGAAGCCTTGGCCGCTGCCTGAACTGAACTGCTCCAACTGCTTTTTCAGCAGTGCGTGATCCGTGGTGAAGTCCTGGTTCACCTGGAGTGAACTATTCAAAGAAACGATCGACACCAGGTCCGCGGGCGCCATTTGAGCATCGACATAGTGCTCAGCGGAGGTAACCGCGTGGTCAATTTCGTCCGGCTCCATGGCGGAAAGATCAAAGAACAGAACAATCAGGCGACGGTCTTTGAATTGCGCTGCGAGCTGCGACGCTCCATCTGGGGCAGCAGTTGGGGTTGTTGCCGCAGATGGCGAGTCCGGCAGAGGCTTTGCCTGGGCCACATCCGAGGGCGGTACGGCATCCACGTTCTCCACATCGAAGGAGACAACCTTCTGCGGTTTATTGTCTTCGAGAATGGTGAAGTTCTCCGGTTTTAATCCCTGCACAAACTTTCCGTTCTTGTCTCTCACCGTCACATTCACCAGCACAAGTTCCGACTGCACGTGGATGAGATAGTCCGATTGCTGCTGTGAGGGCGAGGCAGCACAGAGGAGTGCTAGGGTCAGCAACACGGCTGCCGCTTGGTTGGGGAATCGGTTTGCTTTAGAAATCATGACGATTCTCTCGGTGAGCGTTCTCAGCCAATGTTTTCCTCAGAAACGAAAGCGGGCGCTCATGGTGAACTGCCGCATGGCACCGACCGCTGTAACCCGGCCGAACGTAGGCGAAGTCACGCTGGTGTCGATCGAGGAATAGTTCGGTATGTTGAAAATGTTGGTCGCCTGTGCGCGGAACTCCAGCATGCGCGACTCTTTCAGCGGAACGATTTTAGTGAATGCCATATCAAAAACCCTTGTACCCGCACCGATGATGCTGTTGCGGCGCGCGTTGCCGTAATCACCCGTTGGCGGTGCGACGAAGGCGGCGGTATTGAACCATTCTCGAATCGAAGGATTTGCCAGGCTCACCGATTGACCTGGAACCAGATCGGGTCGCAGGGTGCCGTTCGTTCCCGCGTTCACGTCGTCGGGGTCGCCCAGGATCCGCGGCGTAAACGGCAAGCCGGAGGCGATCGTCCAGTCCCCGCTCCATTGCCAGTCACCAAGAATCGCGCGCCAGGGAGTATTACCAGTAAGCCAGCGCCTGTCGTGACCAAAAGGCAGCTCGAGTAAATAATCTGCGCTGAACTTATGCGTCTGGTTGAAACTGGAGAGGCCGCGCTCCCCGGCTAGATTGAATGGATTCTGCGCGACGTTGGACGCACCCGCGTTCGTCGTAGCTGAGCTTCCAGCCGCACCGGTGCCGCCCGCACCCAGTCCAGGAGTGCTCCCGACTGACGTGGCTCCGGCACCGATGGACGACGCATCGTCCAGCGACTTGGAAAAGGTATAGGTCCCGCCAAGGGAAAATCCTCGCGCCAGGCGCTTGCGCAGCCTCACCGAGCCCGCGTTCGCCTCCGAATCTGCCAAGGAATTTTCGTAGGTGAAAGCGTCAACCTGCTCAATTGTTGGTGAAATGCGAAGCCCGGTCGGGGTTCGATTGGGCGCTTCCAGAATGTCGAGATCTGTTCCCTTGGTCCCGGTGTAATCGATATTCAACAAGATGGTGGGACGAATCTGCTGTTGAATATCGAGATTGCGAATCTGCACATAGCCCATTCGGTAGTTGGGATTTACCGCGTAATCGTTGGTGATGCCGGTGGGCGCCGGGAATCCGTTCTGCAGGGTCAATTCTCCGGGAGTGGTCTGAATGTTCGTTGCCGTGGTGGCAAAGGGCGGCTGCAAAGCAAGTTGCTGCGCGATGCCCTGAAACGCGCCCGTGTTGTAGTTGATGCCGTAGCCACCCCGGACAACTGTCTTGGAAAACGGTTTCCAAGCGAAGCCAAATCGGGGCGCAAAGTTGTTGCGATCCGGCCGCACCAGGCTGGCCGGCAGACCGCCGCTACCCGGTTCAATCAGAGTCACCGGCGTCCGTCCCAGCGGCAGCGCAGGATTCAACACTCCGGGAGACAAGCCTAGATTCGCGATGCGATTGTTTTCCTCGGTGAGTGGGGAAACATATTCATAGCGCACTCCGAGATTGAGCGTAAGGTTGGCGCGCATCTTCCACTCATCCTGCGCGTACAGATCCCAGTAGTTGCCGTGGAAGTGTTCGCTCTGCCCGAACTGCTCGGACGTTTGCTGGGGTAAGCCAAGCAGGAAATCGGCGAAGTCATATCCGGTGCCGGCCACCGGTTGGCCGCCCGCGACCACGGAAGTGTTGAGTCCTGTAAAGACGAAGGAGCCGCGCGGATTGCCGTCGGTCTCCGTGTTTACCTGCACCCGCCGGAAGTCTCCACCCCATCGCGCCGTATGTTTGCCGTGATTCCAGATTGCGTTGTCGGAGAACGTATAGGTCTGCGGCCGACTCAACTGCGGAGTCGTGTCCTGGAGGCTGGCAAAATTCGTAAAGGAGAGATTCGGCAAGCCCCAGTCGAACGGATTCTCGGAGACTCCCGTGATCCCCAACCCCCCCGTGACGTCGTTGCTGAAAGCATATAGATTCTGCGTCCGCGTCCGGCTGCGATTGAAATCCGCGCGGACGATATTGGTCAGCTTGCCGATGCTGCGGGTGTACGAAATCGGAATGTCAAAGCTTCGGACCGAGGTGTTGCCGCCCACACTGGGGAACGGATTGGTCAAAGTCGTGCCCGACCCGTGATAGTGGAAGCCAAACGTCAGATTATTGCGCGGCGCGTTGCGGCCTCCACTGCGGCGGCCGCGCACCGGTGCTGCGCCGAATGTGTGATTCAAACGTATATTCAGATCGTCGCTGTCACTGGTGGCCGAGGTTACGTAGTGGAAATTTTGATAGCCGCCGGGAAGGTTCGGCAAAGGAATATATTGCAACAATCCCAGCGCTGCGGGATTGATTTGTGGAATCGTGTTGTTGAAGTATTCGGTGTTTGTCCCGGGAATGAAAATCCTTACCGGTTGTCCCGCTTGCACCCCCGAAGTGTAGGCGGTCTGGGAGAAATTTCCCTGTCGCTCGAGCAGCGTTGGCACCGTCGAAAACTGGTCGAAGGGATTTTCCCCGCGCTTACCGTTGTAGTTGATGAAATAAAAAGTCTTGCTGCCGCCATGGTAAATGTGGGGAATATTCAACGGTCCGCCCACGGATCCGCCGAAGCTGTTCTGCAGATAGGCCGGTTTTTCCGTCGGCTGTCCAGTAATCGAAAATGGCGAAGCGTTCAGCGCCGCGTCACCTACGCCGTAATACAAGGAGCCGTGCGGGCGGTTGCTGTCAAAGCCGCGTCGACCAAAAATCATGGCCCCGGCCCCGCCCCCGCCCCTACCGCCGCCGAAACCTCCGCCTCCGGGGCCACCAAATCCGCCTCCACCGAATCCGCCGCCCTGTTGCCGGGCATCGTTGAAGCGCTGCTGCATTTCATCCGCACTCATCGCATTGAACGAATTCGAAGTGTTCCCCGAAACCGCCACCGATTCCGTTGCACTGTCCGATGCGATTCCAGGGACCGGCATGCCGGCTGGCACCAGGTCGCTCATGGATCCACCCCCAGCGTCCTGCCCGCCTGCACTCTGAAACACCGAGAGGCTTTGAGAGCCGCGTCCGCCTCCGCCGGCGTTCGCGCGCTGTTGCTCGTTGTGCGATTCATGTGTCCGAGAAAGAAGAACCAGTTCAAAGTTTGTTTGCACGCTCTGATGGGTTTGATCCAGCACCACGTCCTGGGCGCTCGCGGCAAAGGCCGACATCTGCACCTGCACGGTGTAATTTCCGTCGGCCGGAATCCCCAATCGGTAAGTGCCATCCACATCGGTCCAGGTATTGATCTGTTCTTTTGTGACCGCATTCACTGCGGAAACGGTTGCCCCCGGAATCGGCATATTCCCTGATTTCACCAAACCGTGAATCGTTCTTCCTCCGGCGGCCGATGCCGCGGTTTTCGGGGCGGCGGTTTCGCCGGCAGCCTGCCCCCACAGCGCGGGGGGATAAAGCGCGACGAGACAAACCAGGAAGACAAACAACAGAACATAGGGAGGGCGCTGCGCAGCCTTGGACACCGGAAAATGAAGGCTTGGAATCCTCATAGCTTTGCGCAGGCGTTCGCTCCCATCTTGCTGGGATCATATCGTTCTACCCCGGGCGCCGCTGTAAAATTTTGTGGCCATTTGCCGGACCTCGGCGCCTGAGTTACGTTTCGTAAAGTTATGCAAAGATTTATGAATCTCGGTTTTTTGCGCAACTTAGGGGGCATAATTCCGTTCATAGATTCAGATCGATTGTTTCGAAAAAGGAGATTCCATGCTCAGGAAATATGTGCTTGTTCTGGTTGCGGCCGGCGCCTTCTCGATTGCCGCGCCTTTGGCCTCCGCACAAGATAACCAGTCTAACGATCAAGCGGCCCCGCAGGAAAACGGTGGCCATCATCACGGTCCGCCAGATCCCGCTCGGCGTACCGCAGAGCTAACCAAACGACTCAACCTCACCTCCGATCAGCAACCTAAAGTGCTGGCTGCTCTGCAGTCCGAGAATTCCCAGATGGAGAGCGTGCATCAGGACACTTCTCTTTCGCAGCAGGATCGGCGCGCTAAAATGATGGACATCCGCAAGACCACGGATTCTCAGATCCGCGAGCTTTTGGACTCGACCCAGCAGAAAAAGTGGGATGAGATGCAGGCCAGACGCGGACAGTGGGGGGAACATCGTTCCTCAGGGGCGCCTGACGCCGGCTCCGGCCCGCCGAGCGCACCGCCTCAGAACTAGCTCGGCGCGATTCCCCAGCCACTTCGGTTCATAAGGGATGCTTGTACGCTTTAACAACGGCCACGGTTGGACGCCCGACCGTGGCCCTTATCACGTCGAGCTCTTCACGAAAAACCGCAGCCCGGCCGCTTACGAACATTTACCTTCCATTACCAATTTTTTACGCTTTGGAACCCCTGGACGTGTTTCCATCATCAGAGGAGCGCAATGTAATCGGATGTAACGCACGGGGGCGGCAACGAATCGCAAGCCGGAAGCAACAAACCGTCGATATACTGTCGGCGGTGCGACGGAGAGTGGGGAAGGTGTGCTTGATCGGGCTCAGGCTTAGCACAGAGGTGGTAGGCGATACGGTATTTCTGACCCGCCGGAGATTTGGCGCGAGCAAACCCGATTCTATTGCGGTGGTTCTATAATAGCCGACGCAACCCATAGGCTTCGCGTGGGACGCGGAGCCGCGCGAGATGCGGCGCCAAGAGGTACGCTTTCGATGTGGATGTCACCGGGGTTCATAATTCTAGATCGAGAAATGCAAGAAAATTCGGATGGAAACCAAACCTCCTGCTTCCTCCATTGATCCGCAGCATCAATTGCCGCCTGCAAGTAGCCCGCATAAGCCCCTTTGGCGTCGGCTTCTCGTTTGGGCACTGATGCTGCTGGTCCTGGCCGTAATTCTGGTGCTGGTGTTCCGGCAGCACGACAATAGCAAAACCGCAGCGGCGCCGTCCCGGCGTGGCGCGACCGGCCCGGTCACGATTACCATCGCCACTGCCCAGAAGGGCAATATCGGAGTCTATCTGGAAGCGATTGGCACCGTCACTCCGGTCTACACCGACTCGATTACCAGCGAAGTGATGGGACTCGTGACCCAGGTGCACTACCAGGAAGGGCAATTGGTTCGCAAGGGTCAACCGCTGATCGAAATCGACCCTCGGCCCTTCGAGGCGCAACTCCTCCAGGCCCAGGGCTCGCTCGAGCGTGACAGCAACGTCCTGGCGCAAGCGCAGATGGACCTCGAGCGCTACCGCGACGCATGGGCGCGCAACGGCATTCCGAAGCAGACGCTCGATGATCAGGAAAAAATCGTGCTGCAGGATGAAGGAACGGTAAAAAATGATCAGGGCACGGTGCAGTATGACCAGGTCCAAGTCGCTTTCTGCCATATAACCTCGCCGATCAACGGGCGGGTGGGGCTAAGGTTGGTGGATCCGGGAAATGTCGTTCAAGCGAGCGGCACCACAACGCTTGCCGTGATCACTCAGTTGCAGCCGATCACGGTAATCTTCACCATCGCGGAAGATAGCCTCGCCGAGGTGCAGGCCCAAACCAGGCACGGAAAGAGGCTGACGGTGGATGCTTTCGATCGGGCGCAGCAAACCAAGCTCGGTACTGGCAAACTCCTGACCTTCGATAACCAAATCGACACCACCACGGGCACGGTTAGGATGCGGGCGCTGTTTGATAACAAAAACGATGCCCTCTTCCCCAACCAATTTGTGAACGCCAGGTTGCTGGTAAACACCTTGCAGGGTGTCACGTTAATTCCGACTTCCGCCATCCAGCATAATGGCCAAACTGCCTTCGTCTACATCGTTCAGAATGACACGGCCCAGATTCGAAACATCAAGCCCGGCGTCGCCGATGGTGGCAACACGGCGGTAACCGGCATCAACCCGGGCGACGTTGTCGCCAACAGTAGTTTCGACAAGCTGCAAAACAACTCGAAGATCGTAGTTTCCAAGCAGCCTCTGCCCGCTGCCTCGAGCGAGAGTCAAGCCCCGTGAGCCCGTCCCGTCCATTCATCATGCGGCCGGTCGCGACCGCGCTGCTGATGGCGGCAATCCTGCTTGTCGGTATCGTTGCCTATACTCAGTTGCCAGTCTCGGCGCTTCCCGAGGTCGATTACCCGACGATCCAGGTCCTCACCTTTTATCCGGGCGCCAGTCCGGACGTGATGGCCACTACCGTAACCGCGCCCCTGGAGAGGCAATTCGGCGAGCTTCAGGGACTCAGCCAGATGACTTCCACCAGTTCGGGAGGCACATCGGTCATCGTGCTGCAGTTCAATCTGAGCCTTAACATCGACGTCGCCGAAGAAGAAGTGCAGTCGGCGATCAATGCCTCCCAGAGCTACCTGCCATCCAACCTTCCGACCCCTCCTGTCTACAGCAAAACCAATCCCGCCGATGCACCCGTGCTCACGCTCGCTATTACTTCGGATTCCATTCCGTTGTCCTCGGTGGAAGATCTGGTGGATACGCGGCTGGCTCCGAAACTTTCTCAACTAAGTGGAGTCGGACTGGTGAGCATCAGCGGCGGACAGAAGCCGGCGGTACGCATTCGCGTCAACCCTTCCGCGCTCTCTTCCTACGGTATCGATCTCGAGAATGTGCGCACCGCTCTCACCCAGGCGAGTGCGAACGCCGCGAAGGGTAACTTCGATGGGCCGCGGCAGGATTATCAGATCGACTCCAACGACCAGCTCATCAGCAGCGACGACTATCGTAGCGTGGTGGTGGCCTACCGCAACGGCGCGCCCGTCATGCTTACCGACGTGGCCGAAGTCATCGATGGCGTCGAGAATAACAAACAAGCGGCCTGGATGAACCAGACGCCGGCGGTCATTCTGAACATCCAACGCCAGCCCGGCGCCAACACGATCAGCGTGGTCAAGAGCATCAAGAAGCTGTTGCCGCAGCTCGAAACCAACCTTCCGGCCTCGATTCAAGTCACCACGCTCACCGATCTGACCACCGCGATCGAGGCTTCGGTGTCTGACGTTGAGTTTGAATTGCTGCTGACGATCGGGCTGGTGGTGATGGTGATCTTTCTCTTTTTGCGCAGTCTCTATGCCACCATCATCCCAAGCGTCGCCGTACCGCTGTCGCTGGTAGGGACCTTCGCGGCCATGTATGCGCTGGGCTACAGCCTGGATAACCTCTCGCTGATGGCGCTCACGATTTCCACCGGCTTCGTGGTGGACGATGCCATCGTCATGATCGAGAATATCTCGCGCTTCATCGAGGAAGGCGAAAGGCCGATGGATGCGGCGCTCAAGGGAGCCGAACAGATCGGCTTCACGATTGTGTCGTTGACGGTCTCGCTGATTGCGGTGCTGATTCCGCTGCTGTTCATGGGAGACGTAGTGGGCCGGCTTTTCCGCGAGTTTGCCGTTACTCTGGCGGTCACCATCGTCATCTCCGCCGTGGTGTCGTTGACGCTCACTCCCATGATGTCGGCGCGCATTTTGCGCCATGAGCCGAAGGAACAGCAGGGGCGCATCTACAGGGCCTCGGAGCGCGTCTTCGAACGCATGATCGCTTTTTATGGGCGGACCTTGAAGTTCGTGCTCCGCTATCAGACGATTACCTTGCTGGTGGCGCTCAGCACTCTAATCCTCACCATATTTCTCTACATCGTGATTCCCAAGGGGTTCTTTCCGGTCCAGGACACGGGCGTGATTCAGGGTATCTCGCAGGCCCCGGAAACGATTTCGTTTTCGGCGATGGCAGAGAAGCAGCAGGAACTCGCCAAGGTGATCCTGGCGGACCCGGCGGTCGAGAGTCTTTCCTCGTTCATCGGCGCAGACGGCACGAATACGACTCTCAACAGCGGACGCATGTCGATCAACCTGAAGCCGCTTGAGGACCGTCACATCAGCGCGGCAGATCTGGTGCGCAGGCTGCAGTCCAATCTGCAAAAGGTGCAGGGTATCGCACTCTACATGCAGCCCGTACAGAACATTACGGTGGACGATCGCGTTAGCCGCACCCAATATCAGTACACCCTGGAAGATCCGGATGTGAACGAACTGAACGAATGGAGCAATCGTTTTGTCGCAAAACTCCAAAGTCTCCCGGAACTCGAGGACGTAGCCACGGACCAGCAAACCGGAGGACTGGCGGTTTCGCTGATCATCGACCGGGTCACCGCCTCACGGCTGGGCATCGCCCCGGCCACCATCGATAACACTCTGTATGACGCTTTCGGACAGCGCCAGATCAACACGATGTATACGCAACTCAACCAGTACCACGTCATCCTCGAAACGCAACCACAATACCAGCAGGATCCCAACACGCTGCAGCAGCTCTACATTCAGGCCAGCGCGTCTTCAGGAACCTCAGGGCCGGGAGCCTCGACCTCTTTTTCGTCCTCCGGATCGGCCTCGGCTGGATCGAATGCCACCACCACTTCGGTGCTCTACACGCCAACCGCTTCTCCCAGCGTGCTGACCCCTCCTGCGAATGCGCTGTCTCCGAACTCTTCCACGGCCTCGAGTTCCTCCGGGAACACCACCACCATGTCCACCACGAGCAATGCCGTTCCCCTGAGCGCATTTACTCACTTCCATCGAACGACTGAGAGTCTTTCGATTAATCATCAGGGACAGTTTCCCTCGGTTACTGTGTCTTTTAACCTGGCACCCAACGCTGCACTGGGGAGCGCCATTACAGCGATCGACAAAGTGCAGCAAGAAATGCACATGCCGGCCAGCCTGCAGGCGGATTTCCAGGGCACAGCAGCTTCGTTTAAGAATTCACTATCGAACGAGGCCCTGTTGATTCTGGCCGCCCTGGTGACGGTCTATATCGTGCTCGGCGTTCTTTATGAAAGCTTCATTCACCCCGTCACCATTCTGTCCACTCTTCCTTCCGCCGGAGTGGGGGCGCTGCTGGCGCTCATGCTCTTTGGCCAGGATCTGAGCGTGGTGGCGATTATCGGCATTATCCTGCTGATCGGAATTGTGAAGAAGAACGGCATCATGATGGTTGATTTTGCTCTGGAGGGAGAGCGGCAGCACGGCAAGAACGCGACGGATGCGATTTACGAGGCCAGTCTGTTGCGCTTCCGTCCGATCATGATGACCACGATGGCGGCCCTGCTCGGCGGCATCCCACTGGCTTTAGGAACCGGGATCGGTTCCGAGATTCGTCGTCCCCTGGGAATTGCCATGGTGGGCGGCCTGCTATTGAGCCAGGCGCTTACGCTGTACACCACGCCCGTGATTTATATCTTCTTTGACAACCTGGGGCAAAGATTCTCGCGCGGACGCTCCCGCGAAAAAAGTTCCGGCGAAACCTCGAGCGGCCCGGCACAACCGGAGCAGGCATGAATCCTTCCGAACTATTTATCCGGCGGCCCGTGGCCACAACCTTGCTGACCATCGCGATTGCCATCGCCGGGGCGATCGCCTTTACTGTGCTGCCGGTTTCGCCGCTGCCGCAAGTCGATTTTCCCACCATCTCGGTTTCCGCACAGCTGCCGGGAGCGAGCGCGCAGATCATGGCATCCTCCATAGCCACTCCGCTCGAGAGGCAGTTCGGGCACATGGCGGGAGTCACGGAGATGACCTCCGCCAGTTCGCTGGGGAGTACATCGATCACGATTCAGTTCGACCTCAGCCGCAATATCGACGGCGCAGCGCGCGATGTCGAAGCCGCCATCAGTGCGGCGCGCACTTACTTGCCGACCAATCTGCCCGCCAATCCTACGTACCGAAAAGTAAATCCCGCCGATGCTCCGATCATGATCCTCGGACTGACCTCTACCAAGTATGACACCGGCAAATTGTATGACGAAGCCTCGACCATCATGGAGCAGAAACTTTCTCAGATCCAGGGGGTCGGACAGGTGGTGGTCGGCGGCGCTTCGCTGCCCTCGGTTCGCGTGGATGTAGATCCTACCCAACTCAACAGTTACGGTTTGACGATGTCCAGCATTCAAGCCGTGTTGAGCACGCAGAATGCCGACATTGCCAAGGGCCAGTTTTCCGATGGTAAAACGACCGCCGACATCATCGCGAATGATCAGATCTCGCAGGCGGAGGACTACAAAGCGATCATCATCGGCTATCACAACGGAACCGCGGTCCGGCTCTCGGACGTGGCCCAGATCACCGATTCGGTGCAGAACATCCGTTCCGCTGGGTACCTCAATGGCATTCCTTCGGTCACGGTGATTATTTTTCGTCAGCCGGGCGCAAATATTATCCAGACCGTCAACAACATTCGCAGCCAGTTGCCATTTCTCAAGGCGTCGATCCCACAAGGCATCGACGCGACCATCGTTCTTGACCGGACCACCACGATCCGCGCTTCCGTGAGCGATGTGGAACGCACGCTGGTCGTGTCGGTAATTCTGGTCATCCTGGTGGTCTTTCTCTTCCTGCGGAATGCGCGCGCCACTCTGATTCCGAGCATCGCCGTTCCCGTGTCGCTGATCGGCACCTTCGCCGTGATGTATCTGCTGGGCTACAGCATCGACAACCTCTCGCTGATGGCTCTCACCATCTCCACCGGCTTCGTAGTAGACGACGCCATCGTGGTGATGGAGAACATCTCGCGCCATTTGGAACACGGAATGGAACCCTTCGCGGCGGCATTGCTGGGCGCGCGCGAAATCGGATTCACGGTTTTCTCCATCAGCGTTTCTCTGATCGCGGTTTTCATCCCCATCCTGATGATGGGAGGCATCGTTGGGCGTCTTTTCCGGGAGTTCGCCATCACCCTTTCGACGGCGATCGTGGTGTCGATGGTCATTTCGTTGACCACGACGCCCGCGATGTGCGCGCACCTGCTGAAGCAAGAGCAGCCGGCCGGGCACGGCAGGATGTATCGGCTGAGCGAGAAGTTCTTCACCTGGATGCTCGAAACCTATCGCCGTACTCTGCTTTGGGCGCTCGACAACTCGGCGCTCATGCTGGTGGTGTTGCTGGTCACGATCGCATTGAATGTTGTGCTGATCGTAAGAATTCCTAAAGGTTTCTTTCCGCAGCAGGATACCGGCGCGATCGTCGGAGCCGTGCAGGGGCCGCAGGATTCATCGTTTCCCGCGATGGATAATTCGATTCGTCAACTGGTAGGAGTGATCAAGAGTGATCCGGCGGTAGCCAATGTGAACGCCTACACCGGTGGGAACGGCGCCACGAATACGGGATTCATCTATATCGCTCTCAAGCCGCTTAACGTGCGTAAGGTCGGCGCTCCGGAGATCATCAATCGTTTGCGGCCTAAATTAAACCACTTGCCAGTCGCGTCGGCCTTCTTGCAGGCGTCTCAGGATCTGCGTATTGGGGGCAGGTCGAGTGCTGCGCTTTACCAATACACCATCCAGTCCGACAACGTTCAGGATCTTTCGCATTGGGGTCCTATCCTTTTAGCCGAGATGAAGAAGATCCCCGGACTGCAGGACGTGAATTCCGATCAGCAGAATGGGGGTCTCGAAGAGTTGCTGACCTATGACCGCACTTCCGCCGCCAGGATGGGAATCACGGCGCAGGCCCTCGACTCCTCGCTCTATGCCGCCTTTGGTCAATCGGAGGTCTCAATCATCTACACGCAGCTCAACCAGTACTACGTGGTGCTCGAAGTTGCCCCGCAATACTGGCAGACTCCGCAGGGA
Source organism: Candidatus Sulfotelmatobacter sp. (assembly GCA_049584315.1). GTDB lineage: Bacteria > Acidobacteriota > Terriglobia > Terriglobales > Acidobacteriaceae > Sulfotelmatobacter. The sequence continues at coordinate 61,588 of JBAUXO010000176.1, forward strand.
TTGAAGGACATCTACCTGCGGAGCGCAAGTCCTGGCAGTGCGACCACCGGCAGCGGCGGCAACCTGCCTGGGACCGGCAACGTTCCCCTTATCGCCGTCTCGAGCGCTGAATCCAACACCACGCCCCTGGCCGTAAACCACACCGGCTTGTTTCCTTCCGTGACCGTATCCTTCAATCTGGCGCCGGGGATTTCGTTGAGCGATGCCACCTTGCGCGTCAGCCAAATGGAGCAGAGATTGGGCACGCCCCCCACGATTCGGGGATTCTTCGCCGGGACCGCGCAAGCTTACCAGCAGTCTCTGGGCACCGAACCGATGCTGGTGGCGACCGCGCTGTTAGCCGTCTACATCGTGCTCGGCGTTCTCTATGAGAGTCTGGTGCATCCGCTGACCATCATCTCGACCCTGCCCTCGGCCAGCGTCGGTGCCATGCTGGCGCTGATGCTCTTCAAGATTGACCTGAGCGTAATCTCGATCATCGGAATCGTGTTGCTCATCGGCATCGTGAAGAAAAACGCGATCATGATGATTGACTTCGCGCTCGTGGCGGAAAGACAGGAAGGGAAGAGCACGGCGGACTCGATCTTCGAGGCCTGCATGTTGCGCTTCCGTCCGATTTTGATGACCACCATGGCCGCTCTGTTCGGAGCGATACCGCTCGCTTTCGGCACGGGTACGGGCTCGGAGCTGCGACGGCCCCTCGGCATTACCATCGTGGGTGGATTGATCGTAAGCCAGATGCTCACGCTCTATACCACTCCGGTGGTGTACCTGTTCCTGGATCGTTTGCGGCTTAGGTTTCAGAAAAAGCCACACGGCAGTATTTCATCCCCGGCTCCCGAGGCCAGCTAGTGGAGTGGATTGAATGCTGCATTGAAAGGAACGACAAGTAGGAAGAATGTTATGACGATTCTCCGGCAAAAATTCGCGGGCGGCGCGATTTCTCTAGGTGCGGCGTTGTTCTTGCTGGTGTCATCGGGCTGCGTGGTCGGTCCCAAGTATCATGCACCCGCTCCCCAGGCGCCAGCCCCGGCCTACAAGGAATCCCCTGCCCAATTCAAGGACAATCAAGGCTGGACTGTGGCGCAGCCTTCGGATGCCATGCTGCGCGGCAAGTGGTGGGAGATCTTCAACGATCCCGAGCTGAACGCGCTCGAGGAACAACTGAATATAAACAATCAGAACATCAAGCAGTACTTCGAGAACTTCATGGAGGCTCGCGCAATCGTGCGCGAGGCCCACGCGCAGTATTTCCCGACGCTGACCGCTGCGCCCTCCGTGAGCCACTCGCGCATCTCGGGAAATCTGACAGGGAGCACCACGGTGAGCGCGAACGGTACCGGGACCGCGTTCAGCACGCAGAGCACGCTTTATACCCTTCCTCTGGAAGCATCCTGGGCGCCGGATCTCTGGGGAAAAGTCCGCAACACCGTGCGCGAAGCGCAATACGCTGCCCAGGTCAGTGAGGCTGATCTTGAGAACGAGCGCCTAACCGAACAGGCGGCCTTAGCCGAGTATTTTTTTGAGATCCGCGGCCAGGATAAACTGCAGAAGATCTACGACGATACCGTGGTAGCGGACCAGAAAGCACTCGAGTTGACCCGAGGCCTCTATGAGACCGGTATCGACGACCAGATTTCCGTCGTCGAAGCGGAAACTACTTTGCAGAGCGCGCAGGCCGGGGCGACCAACGTCGGAATCGCCCGCGCGCAGTATGAGCATGCAATCGCCGTCCTGATCGGCAAGGCAGCCTCAGACTTCTCCATTCCGGTTAAGCCGATGACGGTTGCTCCACCCCCGATTCCAGTAGGCGTGCCCTCAGAACTGCTCGAGCGCCGGCCTGACATCGCTGCCGCCGAGCGCACCATGGCCGAGGCCAACGCGACCATCGGCATCGCGTATGCCGCCTACTATCCGAGCTTAAGTTTGACCGGGGAAGCCGGCTTTGAGAGTTCCGCCATCAAGAATTTGCTCTCCTGGCCGAGCCGCTTCTGGTCCGTCGGAACTTCGCTTTCGGAAACCATCTTCGACGCCGGCCTGCGCCGGGCTACCGTGCAACAATATGTCTCCACCTACAATGCAGACCTGGCGGGCTACCGGCAAACCGTGCTGACCGCATTCCAGCAGGTGGAAGATGGTCTTGCGGAGGTCCGTATTTTGTCCAAGGAGATCCAGCAGGAACAGCAGGCAGTGAATTCTGCCGAAACCTTTCTTAAGCTCGAAGAGGCACGGTATGAGACCGGGATTGATCCCTACGCCGATGTGCTAATTGCCCAGACTACCGTGCTGGCCGACCAGCAGACCTTGAATGCTCTTCAGGTGGAACAGATGACCTACGCCGTATCCCTGGTACAAGCCTTGGGGGGCGGCTGGGATCGTTCGCAATTGCCCAGCCCTTCCACGGTAACGCAGAAGCCAGCGAAAGCGGAGACGACTATCGAACAGTAGCAGACTGGGAGGTTTTTGCAGGAAGCGATTGACAGGGAAACGCTAGTCGTCCTAAGATCACTGTGTTATGACTTCGCTCCACCATCATCGCCACCACCATCACCATGCGATGAGCGTGTCGGCGGAGGATGACGGATAACAGCCTAAAACACTAATAGGAAATCCAAGCCCGCTGACGCAAACGCGCCGCGGGCTTTTTGTTTCTGCCGCAGGCGCGAAGCCCCCGGGAAGGATTAGGCAGAGGAGCTTGCGATGGAGATCGACTTCGACAAAATGCAAGGCTTGGCGCCTGCTGTGATTCAAGACGAAGCCACCGGAGAGCTACTGATGGTGGGCTTCATGAACCGCGAAGCTTTGCAGATGACCTTGCGCACCGGCTTGGCTACGTTCTACAGCCGCACCCGGCAAACTCTCTGGACCAAAGGAGAGACCTCGGGGAATCGCCTGCAGGTTGTGGCCGCTTGGACGGATTGCGACCGCGACACAGTGTTGTTGCGCGTCCGAGTGTTGGGAACAGGCGAGGTTTGCCATACCGGGTCGAGATCCTGCTTCACGCAGGAATTGGCTGTCGGCGCGGCAGCGCTGGCGGTAACAGAGGGGGCGCCGCGATGAAGCTTCGTCTTGGTATTCCCAAGGGAAGCCTGCAGGAGGCCACGCTCAGCCTCTTCATCCGCGCGGGGCTGCGCGTCCACACCAGCGCGCGCTCCTACTTCGCCGCAACCGACGATCCTGAAATTGAATGCCTGCTCATTCGTGCGCAGGAAATGGCGCGCTACGTCGAACACGGGGCGCTCGACGCCGGCCTGACCGGCCTCGACTGGGTGCTCGAAAGCGGCCTCGATGTCGTCAGCGTTACCGACCTGATCTACGCCAAGCAGAGCCTGGGAAAAGTGAAGTGGGTGCTGGCCGCGCCGGAGGATTCCGAATTCCAAAAGCCGGAAGACCTCGAAGGCCGGATCGTAGCGACCGAACTGGTTAGTTTCACGCGAAACTACTTTGCCAGTCGGAATGTGCCGGTGAGAGTTGAGTTCTCATGGGGGGCGACGGAGGTGAAGCCGCCGCTACTCGCCGATGCCATCGTGGAGGTTACTGAGACCGGAAGCTCACTGCGCGCGAACCATCTGAGAATCATCGAAACCGTGCTGGAGTCAAATACGCAACTGGTCGCGAATCAAGCAGCCTGGGCCGATCCCGAGCGGCGGCGTAAGATCGAAAACCTCTCTGTAATGCTCTGCGGAGCGATCGCCGCGCTGGGCCGCGTGGGTTTGATGCTTAACGTCCGAAAACCGGATTTGGCCGCGGTTCTTGGCCTGCTGCCCGCGTTGAAGAATCCGACCGTCGCGCCCTTGGCCGATGGCGAGTGGGTCGCGGTCAATACCATCATTGAAGAGCAGACCGCCTGGTCGCTGATTCCGAAGCTTAAGCTGGCGAATGCGCAGGGAATCGTCGAGTATCCACTGAACAAGGTGGTGATGTGATGCGGATTCGCGTTCTTGACGGGCTTAAGCGAGATCGATTTGTGCGGACGCTCGAACAGCGCGGCGCACAGGATCTGGCCAAGGTAGAGGCCGCCGTGCGCCGCATAGTGAACAACGTCCGGCGCAATGGAGATTTGGCTTTACGCCGTTACGCCACGCGCTGGGACGGTTTGGACACGGGCAAAGCGGTTCGCGTGCCCCAGGCTGATCTGCACGAGGCGTGGAAGAGGACTCCGCCGGAGCTGAGAGATGCCATCACCCAGGCTGCAGGCAACATTCGCCATTTCTGTGAGTGGCAAAAACCGGCAGAGTGGCGGCGCGAAATTCAGCCGGGAGTTTGCGTAGGACAGTTGGTGCGTCCCCTGGAATCGGTGGGCTGCTACGTGCCGGGCGGCCGCTATCCGTTGCCTTCGACGTTACTGATGACGGTGATCCCGGCCCAGATTGCGGGCGTGCCCCAGATTCGCGTGGTGTCGCCGCACCCCGGGCAGGCGACCTTAGCCGCTGCCGGATTTCTGGGTGTGCAGGAGTTCTACCGCGTGGGGGGTGCCCAGGCAGTCGCTGCCCTGGCCTATGGAACCGAAAGCATTCCGCGCGTGAACAAAATCGTTGGTCCCGGTAACCGCTACGTGACCACGGCCAAGAAACTTGTAGCCTTCGACTGCGCCATCGAGTTTCTGGCCGGTCCCACCGAGGCTGTATTCATCAGCGAGGAGGGGGATCCGGCTTCGATCGCGAGTGATATGGTGGCGCAAGCGGAGCACGATGCCGACGCGCTCTGCCTATTTATCACCAATTCGAGCGGCGCGGCGAAAAAGGTGCAAGCGGAACTTCAGCAGCGTACGCGTACAAATCCAATCGCCTACCAATCCCTTACTCGTCGCGGGGCCATCCTTTTGGTGGAGTCTCTCGACCAAGCAGTCGAGATCGCAAATCGCATTGCTCCCGAACATCTCACGTTGCCAGCAGCCCGGCTGCCGGCAGTTCAAAATGCAGGCTCAATATTTCTGGACGAGATCACCCCTCAGTCGGCGGGAGATTACATCTCGGGCCCGAATCATGTGTTGCCTACCGGAGCGATGGCTCGGGTGCGTGGCGGCCTGAGCGTACTGGATTTTGTGCGCATCATTTCTTGCCAGGAAGTTTCTCGCCAAGGGATTCGCGGCATTGCTCCGCCCGCTATTGTGCTGGCTGAAGCCGAGGGTCTGCGTGGCCATGCGGAATCGCTGCGGGTGAGGTGCGCGAATGCTTGAGGCCCGCACAGCCGTGAAGACTCTCGACGCGTATCGGCCACCGCTGGCTGGCCGTCAAGGACTCCGTCTTGATTTCAACGAAAGCACGATCGGTTGCTCGCCGAGAGTGTTGACGAGGCTGCGCTCGCTGGACGCGGAAGTGTTGGCACGCTATCCCGAGCGTGAGCCGGTGGAAGGCGAAGTGGCCGGTTTTCTAGGACTCGATGCGTCCCAAGTTCTCCTGACGAATGGCGTGGATGAGGCCATACATCTTCTTTGCTCGACCTATCTCGAGCCCGGGGATGAAGCCATCATCGTCGTGCCCACATTTGCGATGTACGCCATTTTCGCGCAGGCGGCGGGCGCACGTGTGGTCCGGATTCTTGCCGGCGATAACTTTGCCTTTCCGTTCGAAGCGCTGCTGGCTCGGATCAGCCCACGAACACGGCTCATCGCGGTAGCGAATCCGAACAATCCGACGGGAGCAGCAGTGGCCTGCGAAGTTTTGCTCCAGGTTGCCGGTGCGGCCCCTCAGGCCGCGATCCTGGTGGATGAAGCCTATTTCGAGTTTCACGGAGAGACGATTCTCAACTCTTCCGCGCGTCCGGCAAATCTCTTTGTGGCACGAACATTCTCGAAAGCTTATGGACTGGCAGGTCTGCGCATCGGCATCCTCGTTGGGGATCCCGGACAATTGGCGATGGTGCGGCGCGTGGTTTCGCCATACAACGTGAATGCGGCGGCGCTCGCGGTTTTACCGGAAGCGCTTCGCGACCAGGAGTATGTGGAGCGTTATGTGGCCGAGGTGCGGAGTGGCCGCGGACTTCTGGAAGAGGAACTCAGAACTCTCGGCCTGCATTCCTGGCCGACCCGTGCCAACTTCGTGCTGGTGCACGTCGGTTCAGCCTACCTTGAATTCATTCAAGCTTTGCGCTCGCGAGGGATCTTGGTGCGCGACAGGAGTTCCGATCCGGGCTGCGCAGGCTGTGTGCGCCTGACTGTGGGCTCTCTCGACCACACGAGGACTTTGATCGCGGCGCTGCGCGTTGTAGTGGGGAAACTCATGGAACACCGTGAGGTGGAAGCGTGAGGAAGGCGAAACTGCATCGTAAGACTGCGGAGACCGAGATTCGGATTGCACTCACGATCGAAGGTCGAGGGAAGTATGCAGTGTCCACCGGGATCCGTTTTCTGGACCACATGTTGGAGCTCTTCACTCGACATGGAGGATTCGATCTGAAGCTCGCAGCGATCGGCGATCTGGACGTGGACCAGCACCACACCGTGGAAGACGCCGGGATTGCCCTGGGCGAGGTGTTCGACCGCGCGTTGGGCGATCGCCGCGGAATTCTGCGTGCTGGTTACTTTGTTATGCCGATGGACGAAACCCTTGGGTTGGCGGCCGTCGATTTTGGTGGACGCGCGGCTGCGGTGGTCGATACCAAGGTTCGCACGGCTCGGGTCGGAGATCTACAGGCGGAACTGGTGCCCGATTTTTTCGAGGGCTTTGCCCGGGGGGCACGCGCCAATGTTCACGCGCGCGTGCTTTACGGACGCTCCAGCCATCACAAGATCGAAGCGCTTTTCAAAGCATTTGCTCGCGCCCTGCGAGTGGCGTGCTCGCGCGATCGCCGGCTCGGCCGCATGCTCCCGAGTACCAAAGGACTTTTATGATCGCCATCGTGGATTACGGTGCGGGCAATTTGCATTCGGTAAAAAAGGCGTTTGATTATCTGGGCGCTGAAGTCGTGGTAGCGGACCAGCCTGCGACCATCGCAGCTGCCGACAAGATCGTATTTCCTGGAGTGGGGCACTTCTCTTCGCTGCAGGTTCTGGAGCCAACCGGCTTACGCGAAGCCTTGTTGCGAAGTGCCTCCTCGGGAAAGCCGTTCCTCGGAATCTGTGTGGGGATGCAATGGCTTTTCGAAGGCAGCGAAGAGTCGCCTGAGGTCCGAGGAGCAGGAATCTTTCCCTGCCAATGTCGGCAGTTTCCGTCTGGCGTCAAATCGCCGCACGTCGGCTGGAATTCTTTGGCCATTCAGGGGGGCTCACGGCTGCTGCGGGGCATCGCGCAAGGGTCGTATGTCTACTACACGCACTCTTTCCATGCGCCGGTGGTGGCTTCAATGTCGGCAGCTACCGATTACGGACTGCGGTTCGCGGGTGCAGTCGAACGAGACAACATCTTCGGGGTGCAGTTTCATCCGGAAAAATCAGGAGATGTGGGACTCTCTATCCTGAAGAACTTCTGCGAGGTTTGAGGTTTGAGGTGTTGACGAAGCGCATCATTGCGTGCCTCGACATGGATGGTGGCCGTGTCGTGAAGGGAGTGCGCTTCAAGCATCTGCGTGATGCCGGTGATCCGGCGGAATGCGCCGCGGCTCAGGCACGCAACGGTGCGGACGAAATCGTGTTGCTCGATATTACGGCAACGAGTGGAAACCGCGGCACGCTGCTGGACGCGGTCCGCAGCACGGCACGGTCGCTTTTCGTTCCGTTCGCGGTGGGCGGGGGAATTCGCCAGCTTGAGGATGCGACGGCGGTCTTCGACGCAGGCGCAGACAAAATTGCTGTCAACTCGGCAGCGGTGCGGGACCCCGGGTTGATCGGCAAGATTGCGGGACGCTTTGGCTCGCAGGCAGTTGTGGTGGCCATCGATGCCAGAAAAGTCGAAAGCGGCTTCGAAGTGTTCGTTGCGGGAGGACGCGTGCCCACCGGCCGGGATGCGATTCAGTGGGCTCGGGAGGCTGCCGGTCACGGAGCGGGAGAGATCTTGCTGACCTCGATGGACCGGGACGGAACGAAATCCGGATTTGACTGTCAACTGGTGCGTGCCGTAGCAGAAGCGGTTTCAATTCCCGTGATTGCCTCGGGCGGCGCAGGATCAGCGCGCCACTTCATCGAAGTGTTTCGCGTCGGCTGCGCTGACGCCGCTCTCGCCGCATCGATCTTCCACTTTGGCATCGAGAACATCGCAGAACTGAAGCGCGAACTGCACGAGGCGAGCATTCCCGTGAGGTGGCCATGCTGATACCGTCGATCGACTTGATGGGCGGCAAGATTGTGCAGTTGGTGCAGGGTGAGAAGAAAGCTCTGGAGTTTGACAACTTCGACTATTGGATCGAGCGGTTCGTCAACTATCCCCTGGTGCAGGTGATCGATCTCGACGCAGCGCGGGGTGCTGGGGAGAACCGGCAAATCGTGAGGCAGATGGTGAAGCGATTGAACTGCCAGGTCGGCGGCGGGATTCGCACTCTCGAAGCGGCGCGTGAACTATTACGAGCCGGTGCCGGCCGAGTCATACTCGGCTCTATCCTGTTGAAGGATGGCGAGATCAATGGGCAATGCGCCGCCGAACTGGCGCGCGAACTGGGCACCGCACCCCTGGTCTTTGCTCTCGATTCCCGAGGTGGACGGGTTGCGATCGATGGCTGGCGCCAGGAGACTGCCCTCACCGCATTCGAGATGATTCGGGCGCTCGAACCATTCTGCGAAACCTTTCTCTATACGCACATCGATACCGAAGGCCTGATGGGCGGAATCCCGATGGAGGCCGTGGGTGCGATCCGACAAGCCACTTCGCGGCGGTTGATTGTCGCCGGCGGCATCACAACGCAAGTCGAAATCGACCGCCTCGACGAGCTCGGGATGGACGCGGTGGTAGGGATGGCCTTGTATTCGGGAAAGATCCCGGGATAAACGCGAGCGCCGTCAATCTAGCTGGGCAAAATTTCCTTCAGCGCCCACTCGATCCGATCAACTTCTTCGCGGATTACGCGGATCGATTGTTGATTCTTTGCCGGATGCGCCAGGGGCGTGATTCCTTCCACGGCGCCTCGTATGTGATGATTTCGAGCCCAAATGAAGTTGAGCCGGGCACTCCGCTGTTTACGATTTCTGTAAACGCCTCCGACGAACTTCGTGGCTAGCCAGGCAAACACCAGACCAAACAGTAATTCAACCGGAATACGATCGGTTATGCCGTCGAATTGTGAAAACAAAAGTCGATAGACGGCTTCCCCCATCCCGAACGATGCAAATAAAACAGTAGCCCCGAACAAATACACTTTCAGCCGCTCCACCGGCCGAAAATTTATCGAATCGTCTCTTCCTTCATGTCTTCGCGAAAAGTTGATGGCCATGCTTCCCCCAAAATGTCGCTGCCTCCGGGCCCAAGCCAGAGCCAGCGGCAGTCTCGCTAAAATGATAGCTTGAAATTGTCAACGGGTGCGCCTCCTTTTTCGGTCCAGCAGGTCTGCCGGAGGCTGCGGTACAATTACGACCATTCGCTTCGCGACTGGGTTCAACCCGCGCCGGCGGGATTCCTGCGGAGCATAAAGGACTGGGCCCCAATGAACGTCGTGCTACTTTCCATGCCGGATTCCTTTGAACACATGCCTCCGGCCGCGATTCGCATGCCCAATGGCGCACTCACGTCGCTTGCGGGAAACGTCGATCCTCACCACCACGTGGCCGTCGCCGACCTGATCCTGGTGCAGCGCCAGGTTCGTGAAACCGTGACCAGACTTGTTGGCGAGCTCAATCCTGAAGTCGTTGGCCTGTCCATCATGACATTTCAGCGCCGGACCGCCGGTCGTATTATCGATCTGGTGCGTTCGCTACGCCCGGGAGTGAAGATCGTGGTCGGCGGTTACGATCCCAGCCTCGCGCCCGAAGCCTACGAAGATATGGGCGTCGATTATCTGGTGCGCAGCGAAGGCGAAGTTACCTTCCGCGAATTGCTACGCGCACTGGAGCAGGGATCCGGCTTCGAGCGCATCGGCGGTCTTTCCTATCGCAATGGCGAAGGCTGGGTGCACAACCCAGCCCGCTCGCCGCACCGGCTGGAGGATAAGGAAATCCGTCCACCGAAGCGCGATGCACGCGTGCTCGAGGGATACACGTTGCTCGGACGGCAGGTGGATGTGATCGAGACTTCCCGCGGATGTACCTACGATTGCAGCTTCTGCTCCATCATCGAGATGCGGGGGCGCAACTTCCATACTTACTCTTTCGATCGTGTGTTGGACGACATTCGCGATGCCCGTGATCACGGAGCGCGAACGATTTTTCTGGTCGACGACAACATTACCTTGAACGTGAAGCGCTTTGAAGCTTTGTGCGAGGCCATCATCGCCGCGGGATTGCACAAGCTCGATTACTTCATGCAGGCCATGACTTCTGCCATTGCCAACCACGGCGAAACTCTGGCCCCGCTCATGCGGCGGGCGGGTTTCCGCTACGTTTTTCTCGGTATCGAAAACATTTTGGAAGACGACCTGGAATTCCTGAAAGCTTCTGCCAAGAACACGGAACGCACCAACGGCCGCGAGACGGGCAATGCCACCCTCAAGGCCATCGACTACCTCCACCGTAATCAGATGTATGTGGTCGGTGGATTAATCGTAGGAAGTCCTGGCGATACTCGGGAGTCCATTGAAGCCAACCTGGAATTCGCACGCCGCTATGTGGACTGGCCCTACATTCAACACCCTACCCCATACCCGCGCACTCCAATGACGAAGGATTTCCGCGATCAAGGATTGATCATGAATGAACGGCTCGAGGAATATGACGGTACCACTGCCGTAGTGCGGACCGAGCACCTGCCAGCCGAAGAGGTGGAATTCATGCGTTGGAAGGCCGAACGCTGGATGAAGGTGCATCACATCCCGATAGCGATAAAGCACGATCCCGGGTTCGTCCTGTTCCAAGGATGGAAGATGTTGCTCCATACATTCCGGGGAAGCTCGATCCGCTCGGCACTGGGACTGGAAAGCGATAAGAAAGTGTTTGAAAGGTATCGAGCGATTCGTCGGGCCGAACGCGAGTACGTCTAGAACCGCCGCAGTCTCGGAGGACCCTTTCTGGAACTAAAGTCCGAATTCCGGGTTTAAAATAACCAGCAGTACCGCAAGGTTGGAAGAGCAGCCAGGTCGGCTGGGAACGTAGGTTGAGCCGCGGGCGCCTATGTGGGCTACTGGAGGGAAGATGAGACCCCGAACGTATACGCCCGCGTCTGGCTCGCTGCTTGATGGACTGCACGACACTGCTCTCAGCCCAGCCGTCGGGCAGCCCCTGAGACGCCTGATTGTACCGGCCCTGGCACTTCTCCTGTTGCCCATGGGGCAAGCGGAGTTGTTCGCGCAGCAAGCGCCAGATCAAGGACAATACGCCCCGAATCAACAGTTACCCGACCAGCAATCGGGCTATGGGCAGCCGCAACCTGAAGGACAACCACCTTATCCGCCTGCTCCCGGCCAGATGAATCCGCAGCAGGGGAGCGCTCCGATCGAGCCTCTCCGTGCCCAGGAATTGCAGCAATTGGTCGCGCCAATCGCTCTCTATCCAGACACTCTCGTGGCGCAGGTGCTGACCGCGGCGACTTATCCCGCGCAGGTGGCGGATGCGGACCGTTGGCGGCGGATCGAAGGCTATGCTTCCTCCGATCAGATTGCCGCGGGAGCTAACGCGCAACCCTGGGATCCGAGCGTGAAGGCGTTGACGGCATTTCCGCAGGTGCTGGCGCAGATGAATTACAACCTGCAGTGGACTACCCAGCTGGGCAACGCGTACTACAACCAGCCGCAGGATGTACTCGAAGCCGTGCAGGTAATGCGCCAGCGCGCGCAGGCTGCCGGCAACCTGCGGAGCACTCCGCAGGAAAGCGTGAACTACGATCAGGGCAACATTGTGCTGGCGCCGGTGAGCCCGGAGGTGGTGTATGTGCCGGTCTATAACCCGTGGGCGGTTTACGGGCAGCCGGTCGATCCGTATCCGGGGTTTTCGCTGCTTGGCGCGCTGGGATCCTTTATCGGTTCGTCCGTTGGGCCGCTGGCCGTACGATTCGGTTTAGGGATCGCGACGGCAGCCTTCATGCATACGCCTTTCGGGTTGCTGGCGTGGGGACTGGACTGGCTGGCTCACTCCGTGCTTTTCCATGGTTCGAATTACTATTCGCATAGCACCACTGTCGCAGATTGGGGCTTCCCGCACGGTGGCCCCCGCGGTTTCTCGGGCGGCGGATGGAGTGTCTCGCGCTCGAATAACTTTTACCGGACGCCGGGCGGCTATGGCCGACCGAGCGGTGCGTATACCGCGCGTTCGCAGGCATTTGCCCGAACTCCAGACAGATTTGGCTATGCGGGGAACCGGCCGGCGGAGGCGTACAACCGCGGTGGTTATCGGACCCCCGGAGCCGGCTACGGCCGATCCTCGGTGCGAACCTACAACAGCGTTCGACCAGCCAGCAGCAGTCCGCAACCGTATGGACGTTCGAGCTACGGATCAAGTTCTTCCGGCAGGTCCGCTGAAAGTTATAGCAGGGGGCGGGGCGCCACGTATGGCGGGTCGAGGCGGGCGTATCGCGCGCCAAGCGCAAACTTTCAGCGCAGCAATTTTGGCAAGCAGCCTTCGGGCAAGCCGGCACACTCGGGATTCCATTTATTTGGCGGTGGACACCGGGCAAAGAGCTTCAGCGGCGGGAAGAGTTTTGGTCGCGGACACTCGGGCGGAGGCGGTCATGGCGGACACTCGGGAGGCAAACATCATCGCTAACCTGTCAGATACCCGCGTACCAGGCATAGCCTCCTTCTGGAGCCGCGGAGCCCAGACCTTTGCCGAATCCCTTGAGGCTGTCGGTGACCGTTAGGTGGGTGAGGTACTTCACGCTCTTGTAGCCGAGCTGGCGGGGGAGCCTCAGGCGAAGCGGCCTACCGTTGCCCACTGGGAGGTCCTCGCCATTCATCCCATAGGCAAGAAAAGTCTGCGGATGCAAGGCATCGGACATATCGATGCTTTCCCACCAGCCGGGATCAATCGAGAAGTAGACAACGTACCGGGCTTGCGGGTGGACCTCCACGGCTTGAAGGACTTGGGAGAGAGGCAGGCCGATCCACTCGGCGATATACGACCAACCCTCTTCACACTGCACCATAGTGATCTGGCTCTGAGACGGGTAGCCCTTAAGCTGGTCCAGCGAAAACGAGGTAGGCCGCGCGACCATGCCGTTGACGGAGAGCCGCCAGTCAGCGAATCTTCCGGCCTGAAGGCGCTTGTACGCTTCATTCAGGGGCGGGATTTCGTTGGCGAATGGCGGCTTCGAGATCTGGCTCCGAGAAAACTCTCGAGCTAAAGAGTGCCTTGTGAGCAGACGCTGGGAAGCGTAGGTGAGAGTTTCGCCAAGGCCGTAGATTCCGCCGTGATCGGGCGGGACCAGCCCATATCTTTGCGCAAGGCGCGCCGCCACGCCAAGGCCCGCCACGCCAGCCGCAGCAGCGATTCCGGTTGCGATCAGTTTGCGGCGTGAAAGATCAGGGCGTAAAGGTTCGCTCATGTGCGCTCCATAGGTGCAGCTGCGCGACCCGTGATCATCGCCCGCATGCGGCTCCAGAATCCAGCAAGCCAAACCATCGCGACGTGAACCAGCAGAAACAGAAGGAGAGACAGCGAGACGAAGAAGTGAAGGGTGCGCGCAGATTGCTGGCCGCCCAGCAGATTGACGGTCGCCGGAAAGGCGGAAACAAAGGAGGGAGACATCGCCAGGCCGGTCCAGATCACGAATGGGAAAAGAACGAAGATCACAAACAGATAGCTGAGGCGCTGCAGCACGTTATACGACCAGGCTTCCGCCGCACTCGGAGGCTCGAAGCGCAAATGGCTGGCGATCGAATTCAAGAGCGCCCGCCACGACAAATCGGCCCCCTGCGGTACCAAGTTCTGCCGCAAATGCCCAGTAACCAAGCCGAAGATTGTATAGAGCAAGCCGGTGAATACCACCACCCAGGCAGCTTGAAAGTGAAGATACCGGCTCCAGCCGTTCTGGTCCGGCAGCACGTACCCATAGGCGGTCGGCACCAAATTCCTCGAGGCCGGGATCGGCAGTTTGAACAACGGTGTGGTCGAATCGTTGCCGACTTCACCCCAATAGAAGCGCGGGTGAGAGATCACAATTTCAACTCCGCTTACCAGCAGAGCAAGGAAGCACAGGGCGGTGATCCAGTGAGTTACCCGGACCAGGGCGGAGTGGCGCGAACTAACCGTCGTGGTTGGGACGGCCGAGGCAGCGCCTGGGATGCAAGCGGAGTCGCCCACACCGGAATGGTAGCATGTGGCCCCCACATCCGACATCCACGAATCTCCCTTGCCGGTGAGACCGTCATTGCCATTTCTAGCGAACGACCCTGAACTCGCCAAGGTTACCGTTCTGCCTCCTCTCCTGCCGGCTTCGACCGCGGGTGCACACAGCGTCGGATTTCCTTTGAGCAAGGCGTGGTGACGTGAGCCGAAGTTATGGCATTGAGGTCGGGTCGGCGGAACAGGAACTGCCGTCCCAAACCCGGGGTGCGCGAGTCAGAGTAGGCTCTGGGCAGGCTCCAAGCCTCTATCCCATCGCAAGGTGGGTTGCAACCCTTCAGACGGGTTTCAATTTCTCCTCGACATAGAGTGAGAGCTCAATCATCCGCTCCATCAATTGTTCGGCTGGCAGTCCCCTAAAGTTCTTGAGCACCAACTCCTTGACGTAGAGCCGCACAAGATACCGCAGCTGCAGGGCGCGGCTGCGCGTGGCGAAGACAAAATCGCGATGCCCGTTATTCACCACGATCAGGTTGCGCTCGGCATCGAACCGCGAGCGCCACAGTTCCCCAGCGGCTCGTTCAAACGTGTAGCCCGGTAAGCCGCGCGCATTGAGCAGAGAAGGGCCCACCACCGCATCCAGGCTATCAGTGACCGTGATCAGTGACTCCGCACTGCAGCACACATCGCGCTGCGAGACGGTGACCGACAAACGCACGAGACCTGGTGACGACGGTGCTTCGAAGGTGACTTCTTGATCGGAGGTGGACGAGAGCAGGCCACTTCCTTCTTCGACCTCCCAGCTAAATAGCAAATCCTGCTCGACTCGCCGGTGTGAGCGATCGCGGGGGAGCGCGCGAAAGCGGCGACTTTGGTTCACGGTCAATGTGCTGGCCGCTGGCGAAATCACGACCGTGCGCAAAGGCCCAGCATAATCGAAGAATTGACGCTGGGCGGATTCGCTTCCGCTCGGTTCCGGAACACCCGGCACGGGCCCCTCCTTCTCCCCAGATGCCTCCACGCGCGGCTCCGGCAACTCGCCGCCCCCGACCGCTTGCGGCGAGCGCGACTGGATGTCAAACCAATCGTATTCCTCGGGCGGCAGGACCAGCATAGCCTCGCGAAAGGCACGCTGGATGGCACGCAAGGACTCCCGGTTCGCCTGTTCTTCCTCGGCGCGGCGCTGCGCGTCGATGAGGCCATTCAGGTGTGCTTCTAGAGGTACGAGAGCTTCCGCAAACGCCCCGTAGCGTTCATCGTGGACGATGCCGGAACGGGTGCTGGGTGTCAGATTCAGGTAAGGCACATCGATCAGACCCTGCAAGTAGCGGGAGCTCCAGGGCGCGCGCTCCAAACCTGGCAGCGTACCGATATCCTCGATCACCCGCGTGCCGCCTCGGGTAAGGGAGACCCGGCCGTTCTCGGCCGGTTCTGTGAGATACAGTTCAGCATACGCCTCGCCGAATGGGGAGCGAACTGCCGGCAGTTGGTGGAGCAAGCGCCCTTCGAACTGCCGCGGCTCGACCTGGTACTGCTTGCGCGCAAGCTTGTCGACCACCGTTATACGAACCTGAGTAGCACGGATCCGGTCGCGCAGCTCCGAGGCCAAATACCACTGGATCTTCTCGCCACTCAGGCTACGGATGCCGTTGAGCAGGGGACTGATCTTGAGCTCGGTACCGGGGTCGGCAAAAAGCACTCGCCGTGGGTTCACGGTGTAGCGCGGGTCCCCTTTGTTCATAACCATCTGATAGAGGCGTTGATCGGCACCCCCAGAAGTCATCGTGAGCCTCTCGCCCACCGTCCAAAAGCTCAACAGTCCGATGCCAAATTCCCCTTGCAGGCCGCCTCCGGAGCCGTCTGCCTTCAGGCGTCGCTTGATCGAGTCGCAGATATGAGTCGCGACGTATTTGAAGTCGGGCAGCCCGTGCGGATCGCGGGGGATGCCGTCGCCATCGTCTTTCACCATCAGATAGTGCTCTCCGTGCTCGCGGCCACGCGTGATGGCAATGGTCTTGGCGTGCGCATCGATGCAGTTCTCGACGAACTCTGCGATGGCCTTGAGCGGGTTGCTTTGCGAAAGGGCGATGATGCGGATCGCATTCCAATCATCGCCGATCCGCAGTTTGCCGCTTTCTGATTCCTTCGACTGAGCTGTGCCTATCTTGCCCATAGTGACAACGAATTCGACGCGTCGGGTGCGACAGAGGGATAACGGTCTCAGCCTCCATCCGGAACTCACTATACCGGCAGCCTTGATGGCGGGCAAGGCGCAGGGTCTATCGAAGTAGCGGAGACGGTGAGTCGTTGCTTCCTCTCCTACCACACGGCCGCGCGTTTATCCCGCAGCAGTTCTAGCGTGACTCCGGCTCGGTTGACCCAGCTTCTCGAAGTCAGCGATTTGATCGTCCGTCCATGGCCATGGGGGAAGGGCGAATCTTTGGGCAAGTTGCACCCGGTCTTTAAATTTGGAATTGGTGCGGTGAGACAGTAACTCAGAGCGCCCGATGACGGGTCGTGGGTTTTTGAGTTTCGGCGGAGCAGAGATTGCCCCGAAAGCTGTGGACGACTTCCACACGCTCAGGCCGTACTTACGCGAATCGCGCAGAACACTTACTCCCTCGCTCCCTGCGGTCAGCATCCGCTTTCCGGTTTCCTGGAAACCTGCCAGACCCTTCATCAGTTCACGAACTGCAGGAGCGGTCGGCGACCGCATCACTGATGCGCTCCAGGATCTCCTTCTGCTCAGGTTGAGAAATGCCAAAGGTGGAAGTAATAAAGGTACCCGTGCACGACTTTCATGCGCAAGGTGCATACTGCGCTAAAGCCAGGCGGTCAGCGCCGCCATTGCTGAGTTCGTTCCCAACGCCGATCGCCTTACGCCGCCCGCTGCGGCTGCCTTCAGCATGATGATGCTGGCCACCACGCGCCGCGGCGACGCTTACACTTTCGGCGAACTTGAAAGCATTCTGAAGAATGCCGGATTCCCCCGAATCGAGGTGGCACCGAGGGAGATCGGTCTCAATCGGCTGGTCATTGGGTATCGGTGAATTGCGGACTCTTGCTAAGCCGACCTAAGTCGTACAGACAGCGCGTTGATCTCATCTGGCGGTAGCGGGCGAGTGGTCCTTCAATCCATTCTTCGCAGTTGGCATATTGCACCTACGTGCGACGTTCGTTCACTTGAAGAGACTTCCAGTGACTCCACCCGACGACTCCGAGGTCGGATTGCGGAGCACCAGGCAGCATAGAGAGGAATTCCAACAAGTTGCCGTCAGGATCGTGGAAAAAGAGAGATGCAGCGGGCATCCAAGCAAACACCACTGGCTCCTCAGTAGGCTCGCCGTTAAAGTCGAGTGGGATGATGTTCGCCTCGCGAAGCCGCTCGGCAGCCTGCAACAGGTTGTCGATATCGACGCTGAAGGCCACATGCAGGCTCAACCGTTGCGGTCCGGTCCCAGCTTCCCACAGCCCCAGCATGGAACCCCCTCGACGCCCGATCCAGTAGAACGCGACGCTTCTTTCCGGGAAGACCTGCGCGAGTTCCAGTCCCAATGTGTCACCGAAAAAAGACATCGAGCGTTGCAGGTCTTTCACAGTAAGGTGGGCCTCGAAGAGACCGCGAGTAGGAATCATCGCACTCCTCCGCAACTCAGTGATGAGTATTGTCGCATTTCGGGGGTAGCATAATGGAGATCTGATCATCAGGTAACTCCTATGAGTGTCACCCAGAACGAAAAGGCAACTCGCTTCCGTGCACTTCATGATGGCCCAGGCGCCTTCATAATTCCGAATCCATGAAAAGTTGGCTCGGCCCCCATTCTTGCTGACCTTGGCTTCCGGGCATTGGCCACATCGAGCGCTGCCTCCGCCTCTGCCATTGGTCGAAGAGATGGTGGGCTGACGCGAGATGAGGCACTGGCGCGCGCGCGCTTGATTGTCGATGCGACGGACTTGCCCGTCTCAGTGGATCTGGAAAAGGGGTTTGGCGATGCGCCGGAAGTCGTGGCAGAAACGATCCGGCTTGCAGCTGAGGTGGGAGTCGTTGGATGCACGGTCGAGGACGCGACTGGCAACCAAGACAGTCCCCTTTACGATGTTCGCTTTGCTGTCGAACGAATTGCTGCGGCCGCACAGGCGGCACGAGCATTGCAGTTTCCCTTTATCCTGACTGCGCGAGTGCACAGCTTCCTCTACGCCGCCCCAAACCTGGACGAGAACATCAGCCGCCTTCAGGCCTTCGAAGAAGCTGGAGCCGATGTTCTTTTCGCCCCCGGTCTGCCTGACCTGGCCGCGGTGGGCGCAGTCTGCGGGGCGGTGTCGAAGCCGGTCAATTTCATGGTGGAATCAAAGGAAAATCATTTTCCCTGGGTGATCTCGCCGCGCCGGAGTCAGGCGCATCAGCCTTGCGACCTCACTCCATCGCGCGGCAATGACCGGTTTGCTCGACGCTGCATGCGAGGTAAGAGACGCAGGCCAGTTCGGTTTCCTCGACCGGTGCGCGACCACGCCGGAGCTCAACAAACTCCTGCGGAGTTGACCGCGCTGTGGACTAGAAATGCCCCGGTAGCCTCCGTCCGGATGGTCGGCAGCCCTCGGGACCTGCGGGAAAGGTCACGGGCGCCTCGCCAATATAGAAGCTGCCTGTTATCGCCTTTTTTCAAGAGGTTCCGGCCGTCCATGGGTACCATTCCGCCGCCTCGCGGTTCCGATGCTACGCTTGCGGGAATGGGTATATTGTCCGAAGGCTTCGAACGGTTTGTTGTCGCCCCGCTCCTACCTCGTAGGCTACGTGCGATGGCACGCAGGGTCCAATAGTGTTTTGCTTTTCCTCCTTCCGACAATCATTCCAACAGCTTTCAGTTCGCACGTCGGCAAACCTCACCTTGAGATTACTCAAGCTGGTCCGTGACTCGGGCACGATCCTGAGAGGTTGCCTAATCGACCTCGACGATGCTGCGCTTATGACAGGATATCCTGACATAGTCGACCTGATTGCCCAACCTCGCAGTCCGAGCTACAGTAAAACGGTGTGAGGGCTGCTTCAGGTGTCAGAGAAAGAATCACTGCAGGCTGGAGGCTATGAGGTGCTCAACTCCGTTTCCTAAGCTATTGGTACCTCGGGAGCGCAAGAAGCTCTCTCGGACTCTGACAAACTACGCGCCTGATCAGAGAGCAGACGATACGACTCTGGACATCCGAATGACGGACCGGGGCAAAGCGGAGGAGATGTTTCTGGCGCCGAGGACGGGTAGCGCCATCTTTGAAGCCTTTTGCAGAGCGTTCTTCACCTTCTATTGTCGTCTTACAGTTGCGGGGCGGAATCAACTTCCGGCTTCCCCGTTCATCATCTGTAGCAACCACACGAGCCATGTCGATAGCGCAGTTCTGATGACAGCTTCGGGGCTTCCGTTTTCTGAATTCGCACTGCTCGGTGCCAGCGATTATTTCTTTTATTCTTGGAGGGCGAGGTTTTTGGTCTCTCGGTTCATGAATGTCATACCGATCGA
This sequence comes from Candidatus Sulfotelmatobacter sp., assembly GCA_049584315.1. Lineage (GTDB taxonomy): Bacteria > Acidobacteriota > Terriglobia > Terriglobales > Acidobacteriaceae > Sulfotelmatobacter. The sequence goes on from JBAUXO010000176.1 coordinate 81,331, forward strand.
TCGCCGAGCACAACACAAGTCGGTCCGCCGCAGTTTGGCGATGTGCGAGGAGTTTCTACAGCGGACGCACGGCAATCTAATTCTCTATCCGGAAGGTACTCGGTCGCTGGATGGCGAGATGCAGGCATTCAAAAGCGGTGCTGGGCTGTTTGCGGTCGACCTTGGAGTACCCGTGGTGCCCGCGCATATCGACGGTGCTCATAACATCCTGGCAAAGGGAAAGTTCATGCCGCGGCCCGGGCCCGTCACCGTGCGCTTCGGAGAGCCGATTGTGTTCGAATCGAATCAGTTTGATTTTCGGTGGGGGTGTGGGCGTCGGAGGGCAGCTGTCGAATTGCTCGAACAGCGCATCCGTGGGCTGAAACGGCAGCCTTCTGCCGGAGACGTGGCCAGACCGTCGGAAGAGGAACAGCACGCGACAGTTTCCGTCTCTGCTGTGGCGCAAGGAGGCCGGAACACGAAAGAGTCACCAGCGCAGCAGGGATCGGAGCAAGTAAGTTGAGCTGGATATTGGCCGGCATCTGATCTGCTACGGCGCGCACCGGTTCACACAGTCCAAACCTGTAGACACTTGAGGGGCTATGTACACCGCCAAGCATATGAAATGGTGGGGATGGGGAGACGAAGGGGTCAGCTTCGCCTCTAGTGCCCACCCCGGTTTGTGGCCCTATGCCAAGGCGGTACTTGGTGTGGAAGAAGAGAATTTAGGCACGTCGCCCGTACCGATCGAGGCCGCCCAGTTGCGCGAGGCAATTTGTCATGGCGGCTTTTTGGCTGAGCTGCGCTTATCGATGCGCGCCGATCAGATCTGCGACAGTCGTCACGAGCGTTTGGTCCACGCCTACGGCAAGGGCTTCCGCGACCTGTTTCGTATGCGCCGGGGAATGGCTGAGGGTGCTCCTGACTTGGTACTTTATCCCGAAAACGAGCATGAAGTGCTCGTGACAGTACGGGCAGCGGCGCATCATGATGTCGCGGTCATCCCCTTTGGGGGCGGTTCGAATATCGCCGGCTGCTTGGAGCGAAGCGAAACCCGCCGCATGGTGGTGTCGCTTGACATGCGACGCATGCGACGCGTACTGGCGGTAGATGAGGAGTCATTTACGGCGCGCATCGAGGCCGGAGTGTTTGGTCCCGATCTTGAGGAGCAACTGCAGTGCTACGGACTAACCCTCGGCCACTTTCCCGACTCCTTCTTGCACTCTACGCTCGGCGGGTGGATCGCCACACGGTCTGCCGGAATGCAGAGCGATAAGTACGGCAAGATCGAAGATATGGTAGTAGCACTGCGGATGGTCACGCCAATCGGCGTTCTTGCAACGCGAGTTGTGCCCAAGTCCTCGAACGGTATCGATGTCAATCATCTGTGCATCGGAAGTGAGGGAACTCTGGGAGTCATTACAGAAGCCACGATGCGAGTGCATCCCCGATCGGAGTTACGCCGCACTCACGGCTACCTGTTTCTCGATTTCGAAAGCGGTATTCAAGCCATGCATGAGTGTGTGCGGAAAGAGTGTGTACCCTCAATGTTCCGCCTCAACGACCCCGACAAGACGGCATTGTCGCTGGCATTCAAACCGCCGTCATCCCGACTGTCGCAGGCGGTAGCCGGAGTTATGAAGACTTACTTCCGGATGAAGGGTTTTGATTTCATGCGGGCTTGCCTTATGCTCACCACTTTCGAAGGGAGCAAAGCCAAGGTCACCCGCCAACATAATCAGGTTAGCGCCATATACCGTCGCTTCGGCGCAGTGGACCTAGGCCTCAGTTCAGGAAAGTCTTTCGAGTCGACCAAGTACGATTTCCCACATATACGTGATTTCCTGCTGGATCGCGGCATCACCTCTGACGTGAGCGAGACCGCAACCGTCTGGAGCAACATCGTCCCTCTGTATCGGGCGTCCACCGCAGAACTACGCAGCGCGATCTTAGATAGTGAGGGTGGTGTAAAACCCTGGGTCGGATGTCACATCAGTCACACCTATCAGTGCGGGGCAAGCCTCTATTTGACATTCGCCTGCCGGCAGCAGCACGGATGCGAAATCAGTCAGTATCTGCGCGCCAAACGAGCGGTACAGCAGTCGTTCATCGATCACCGGGCCACCCTGTCACACCACCACGCGGTCGGCACCGAACACCTGCCGTGGCTCACCGATGACATTTCGCCTGTGGGTGTAATGGCGGTAGCTGCAATCAAAGCTGGACTCGACCCAGGCAATGTCATGAACCCGGGACGATTGCGGCCATCCGCATCGGCTTTTGAGGAATGGTCGAGAGTCGGTAGCGACGCTGCGTGCCCAGTACCGGCTGACGCCCGATAGTCAGGAGCCTGCAACCATCCGAATGGAACTACGGTGCCGCCGCATGACGCGGATACTCACCGAGCTGACTGGGGTATTCGAGGACCCTCTTGTTTCAGAATCCTAGCAAATCAGCGCACGCGCGGCCACGAAACTATTAGAACGCGATCGGCAAGAGTGAGCTAGATTTGCCGAGTTCCTGAGTTCCAGAACCTCATCCAGGGGCAAGGATGCCTAATCGACGTGACTCAGTCCCGGAAGGCACGCTGGAAGCTGCGCGACTCCAGCGTGACTTCAAAATCCAAGAACAAGTCGCCCTTCATGGCGGGAGAATCGATGTGTTTGCGGCGATCATCGACAAAGGAGCGCAACTGGTTTTCAAACGTGCTCTGCAGGCTATAATTACGCGCACACATGTCCCTTACCGCTGGCAAAAGACTTGGCCCTTATGAAATCCAGTCCGCTCTCGGTGCGGGTGGCATGGGGGAGGTGTATCGGGCCCGTGATACGCGGCTCGACCGGACCGTGGCGATCAAGATTCTGCCGCACCATCTTTCTTCCAATCTTGACCTGAAGCAGCGGTTTGAGCGGGAGGCTCGGGCCATTTCTTCCTTGAATCATCCGCGGATTTGCACGCTGCATGATGTTGGTCATGAGGACGATATTGACTTTCTCGTAATGGAGTGTCTGGAAGGAGAGTCGCTGGCCGAGCGGCTGCGGAAGGGACCGCTGTCGCTGAAGGAATCGCTGAAGATTGGGATTGAAGTTTGCGAGGCGCTCGAAGCCGCGCAAAAAGCAGGGATCGTTCATCGGGATTTGAAGCCGGCGAACATCATGCTGACCAAGAACGGCGCGAAGCTCATGGACTTCGGGCTGGCGAAGTCCACGGCTACGGGGCTTGGTTCGTCGGCAAGAGCGCCGTTATTGTCTGGAGCGAAGACGATGAGCGAGGCCACGCCGCTGTCACCACTAACCAGCGCCGGGATGGTGATTGGCACGATCCAGTACATGGCGCCGGAGCAGATCGAGGGCAAAGAAGCCGATGCGCGCTCGGATTTGTTTGCGCTGGGCGCAGTGCTCTACGAGATGACCACCGGCAAGCGGCCGTTTGAAGGCAAGAGTCAGATCAGCGTGGCGAGCGCGATTCTGGAAAAGGATCCAGAGCCGATGCGAGCGCTCAAGCCATTGACGCCAGTAGCGTTCGAGCGTGTTGTGAGTTCATGCCTTGCGAAGAATCCCGATGAGCGTGTTCAGAACGCGCACGATGTCAGACTGGACCTGGAATGGATTGCCGAAGATTTCCCTCAACTTACGGCTCAGCAACCCGCGCAGGTTGAAAAACCGCGCTTCAAAAGTCTGCCTTGGGCTATCACAACCGCGGTCGTGCTCCTGGCTACCGGAGCGATATTCATGGCGCAGCGCAAGAAGCCTGCTCCGCAATACACGAGTGTGACCTTCCGCGAGGGAACGCTTTCAGGAGCGCGCTTCTCTCACGATGGCCAGACCATCGTTTTTAGTGGGCGATGGGAAGGCGAGCCTGCGCAGATGTCGGTGGCGCGAGTTGGCAGTCCGGAGTCGCGGTCGATGGGTATTCCCGGAGCGGAGGTTGCGTCGATCTCCTCTTCTGACGAGTTGGCGATCTTTCTCGGTTGCGAAGAAAATTTCTTTCTCAATTGTGGTGGAACGCTGGCGACTGTAAACCTGGCCGGAGGATCTCCGCGCACGCTCGCTGAGCACGTGGCGCAAGCCGATTGGCATCCCGATGGCAAACGCATGATCATCTCGGTCAGCTCCCCCGCCGGCCCTCGGCTGGAGTTTCCTCCGGGGCACGTGATCTATCAACAAAACGCAGGTTGGCTCGGCCATCCCCGCTTCTCTCCGGATGGCAGCATGATCGCTTTCGAAAACCACCCAATTGCCGGGAACGACGATGGCCAGGTTGATCTGTTGGATATGAGTGGAAAACACTCCGTGATTTTCAAGAGTTCCAGCGTCGAGGGCCTGGCGTGGAGTCCGGACGGAAAAGAGTTGTGGTTTGCCGCGACCGAGACCGGCGGGTGGGCCGATACACTTTTTGCGGTTCGGCCGGGCGGCAAGCCTAGAGTTGTGCTGACGTCGCCGTCGATTCGCCTATACGACATTTCGAAAGATGGCCTCGTGCTCTTGTCTCATGAAAGCTGGCGGCGGCAACTTATAGGTTTTTTCCCGGGAGACAAGTCCGATCATCCCTATTCGTGGGACGACGACACGCAACCTACTGCGATCTCAACAGATGGCCGTTTGATGTCGTTTTATGAATCTGGAGAGCTTTATGCAATCGCGGGTGACTACCAGGCTTACTATCGCCCCACCGATAGTTCTCCAGCGGTTCGATTAGGGGTCGGTGAACCGGCAATATCGCCGGACGGCAAGTGGGTGATTCTGGGCTCGAATCAAAGCAATTCGAAGCGCCCGCTGCAGCTTCAGCCGCTCGGCCCGGGTGAGCCCAGGGATTTTGCGACCCCCGGACTCATTGCTTTCAGCAGGGTTCGATGGTCGGACGATAACCGGCAAATTGTTTACGAGGCTCAGACCGAGCAGGGAGGCTGGAACGCTTACCGGCAAGTGATCGCGAGTGGGCCGCCCATCTTGTTAATGGCCAATATTCGGGATTCTTATCCCGCGCTTTCACCCGATGGAAGGATGGCCGCGTTGCGCAGGGAACACGACGGAATCTATCTATGCACGGCGAATGGAAGCCAGCCGGTGAAGCTAAAAGCAGCTTCTGACGAGGAGTTTCCCATTCGTTTCGCCGACGGTGGAAAGTCCTTGCTTGTCGCGGACCCAACCGGCCGCGAACTTGTGCTTACTCTTGTTGACTTGGCCAGCGGCCACCGGCAACTGTGGAAACGCCTCGACAGCGAATCCCGCGCCGATCAGCTTTTTGTAGCAACCCCTGATCTGAAATATTATGCGTATCCGTTTCCCAGGTACTCATCGGTTCTTTACACCGTGGAGAACTTGCGCTGAAGCGTTGGCTTCGGCGTTGCCAAGCCGAAGGGTCCCTGTTCCTGCAATTCCTTCCGGCTGACGCGCAAACGTGCGCCACGAGCGCAGAAGGCCGAAAGGCTGAGTAGTGCGTAACTGCTTAACTGATGTGGGTAGGCCCCTCGGAACCGGTCTGCAGGGACAGGTTCCAAACCACCTTCGGCGGCTGTGGGCAAAAGCCATGGTCGTGAGTACAGAAGGAAAAGGCCTGGCAAGGACCAGGTAGTGGAGACACAAGAAGCTGCGCTTCCATCTCCGTAAAGCGAAACACTGGATCGCGGGCCTTTCGCGGCGCGCTCCGGCCTTGTTCGCCCACTGGCAGATGGGAGGGCGGCGTGGCTCCATGATGGGAGCTGCATGAGTTCAGAGGCTCACGTACAGTTCTGCGAGAGCCTCGGGGTGCGATTCCCCGGGGCTACTCACCTGGAAGTTAAGTCCAGCCTAGATTCACAACTACGCGGTCGAGAAGTCCTAGGGTTGTATCAGAAGCGTCGGCAGAGGAGAAATTAGTAGGCTCATCAGAATCTGCGGCGGTCGCTTTTGATACAACGACTTGAAGGAAGCCGCCCGGCGGTGCGGTCGGGCGCGGGGCTATGGGTTTTCACGGGGTCGATGGGCGGTATAAGGTAGGCGATGGACCGGTGTGCTTGGTGGGGGAGGGGCAGTGTGGCGGGCAGAGAGTTATTGAAGTAGAAGATGATCGCGGTTGGAAAAGATTCTGGGTTAGGGACAAGAACTTTTCTGGGGGGCAAGGCACAGGAGGGCGGATGGATCCGAAAGACGGATCGGGATTTGCGGTTTTTGGAAAGCGGTTTCATGCGTCACGGAGGAACGAAGACGGAGACGGAGCAGGATCTGAGTAGATCGTTGGATGATTGGCGGGTCGCCATGGAAAAAGGAGCTTGCGAAGGTCTATGAGGAATTGTCGCCGATGACCTATGCAGACCAGATCACCACGCCCACACCTCGTCGCTAGGTCAGACCGGCGTCACAATCGGATCCGGGTGTTCGTGAGTAGCTGAAAAGAAATGTTTGTGGCAGCCGGACCTGTAAGCCGAATTCGCCGGACTGCATTGCAAACAAACAACTTATTTGAAATCAGTCGCCGGGAAGTGTCAACGATGTCAACTTTGTCAGTGTTGGCAGGTTTTGCGTCACACCGGCGTCACAATGGGTGGCCCGAGAGCAGGCTTGTTTGCTGGTAGTCACGATCAGCCTACCTACAAGGTTGCCCCTGGCAAGTCGACGCAAGAAGTTCTCCTTGGCGGCGTGTCTGCCGGATCTTCTCAAGTTCCATCTGAAATTTGGCCCTCTCGCCCCGGCGGACTGCGAGATCATGCAAGTCGGTCAGCAAGCCAACCGCCCTGGCATAGGCGTTGGGCTGCCGCTTCAGGATATGTACGGCGACCTGCCCCAGATTTCCGGTTCGCCGTCGCTTGATCTATAGGAGCTCGGTTTGCTGTTGCACCGGTCACTTAGATTTGGATTTGGTACGGTGAGCCAATAACTCCGAGCGGCCGATGACGGTTCGCGGGTGTTTGAGTTTCGGTGGGTCGGAGATTCCCTCGAAAGCTGGGGCCGACTTCCACGGACTCAAGCCGTACATACGGGAATCGCGCAGAACACTCACTCCCTCGCTCCATGCCGCTAGCATCCGTTTTCCAGTGTCCTTAAAACCTGCCAGGCTCTTCATTACTTCACGAACGGCAGGAGCGGTGTCTGCCACCGCATCACTGATGCGCTCCAGGATTTCCTTCTGCTCGCGTTGAGAAATGCCAAAGGTGGAAGTAATAAAGGTGCCCAGAGTTTTTCCGGGCAACCATGTCTTCCTCCCCATGAAACTGATTCCGGGGGGATTGTTCTGGTAACCCTCGTAAACTGAAGTCGTGAAGAAGTCGTACGCGGGTGCGAGACGTGCGTCCGTTCGTGACGTGTATAGCAATGCCAAATTCTTTGAGTGGCAGTCAGCGTTCCTCAGCACGTACGTCAACAGCAGGATTGTGGTCAGCTTCTGGAAGGTCTCGCGCTGATCTCCGCCCGGCACATAGGTCCGAACCGCCTTCGCGATTCGCTCCCATGTCGTTTCGTATTTCGCGGATGGCCGAAGTCCGAGTAGCGCACAAAAATCTTCCAATGCTCTGAACGGTTTCCCGTTCTCATCGACGTCGAACCGGCGCACCACGAGAACATTGCCGTCCTGAGAGAGTTCGGTTTTCGCACATTCGACAACCCTCGCTGCCACCTGCATGCACAAGTGCTCGTTGGCAATCGCGAACGGAAGCTTGCTGGATGACCCTTTGATAATGTGCCCGTGGGTCAGCAACGAAGCCTTCTTGTGCGGCCCCAGCCCGACTTGCTTCTTTTGTGCGGTGTCTAAGAACTTCGGCAGGACGCCTGAAACGCCGCTCTTTGCATGTTCCCGAACCAGCCGCGAAAATGCCTCCTCCGAGTTGTCTCCCTTCAGTAGTTCGGCAACTTCGATCGGTTTTGCTGGCTCGTCCAGTGGGGCTCCCGGTGGAGCGACCTGGAGCCTTCCAACCATGTTTCGACCGATAACGGCGAGAAGCGCGACTGGGCTCGCGCCGATATGCGGCCCGAATTCCTCCTGCAAGACCTGCAGGAGGTAGCCCTCCGGAAGGTTCATCTGGAAAATGGGGTGAAGTTGGTCGTCCCACGGGTACGATTCGGTGCGGACGGGCATCGTCAAAGAGACGAGGTTCTCCGGCGCCACGTCTGGAACGTAAGTCATCACGCTCTTGAAGTCGCCGACTTGTTCAAGAATGCCAACGTGGCGACCGAGGACGTGGACATTCAGCTTCAAGCACCACCCCGTTCGCGCCGCAGTTCGTCGAGGGTACCTGAGGCTCCTACCTCGGTGAAACTCATTTCAAGGCTCAGGACCGCGAGCACCGCCAAGAGTTTGCGGGAACCGAACTCCGATACCTGTCCTCGTTCAAAGCGCACAAGGGATTCCCTCGTGATTCCAGAGCGTAGGGAGACCTCGCTCTGGTTCAGCCCAAGAGCCTTTCGTCTGGTTGAGACCGCGACCCCCAGTTCCGCCAGCGTTTGCATATGTGATTTATATATCACTTTTATGGAATTTTCAAGAGTTTTGTGATGTATACATCACTTTTTCCGTTGGGCATTCTTCCAACCTCCTTAGGACCACAGTCCCCGGGAGTGACTCGCGAACCTGGTCCCAATCCCTAGCAATTGTTCGGACTACCGATGTGGGTCACGGCTGTGACCCTTCAGCCGTCTGAACCAACTCAATGTTGGGAAGGAAAAATCCGGAGTCGTTGGTCTGGCGATTCCTGCGGGAGGAGAATGTAGAACTCAGGCGTCCCCTAGTTCGCGATGTAGACAAAACGTCAAAATACTTCTCCAGCAGTTGCTCGGATTGGCTTTCAAGTCTCCCGATTCGTAGTGGTTCGTGAAGTTGGTGGGGTGGATTAGCCGCCCGCGTCGAGATGGAACGTAGCGCATCCCTTTTTTCCTCAGCGGACGGTCGATTGCGCGGAAATCATAATACTGGATTCGCTCACCAGGACCCTCGGCGCCAGTGGCGATAAGCGACAATCCATTCCACGCCTGACGGTGCCGGCATTGGCAAAGGCAGGTTTAGGATTGGGATCTTCTGTCGCGTTTTGCCTCGACGGCAAGTGGCAACAATTTGGCCATCTAGCGTCATGTCGATCTTCTCCACGTCAGCATCGACGCCGAGGATCTTCACGGGGAACGGCAACGCCAAGTGTTCCTCAATCATGGTGAAAAAACCGCCTGCTTGTTCTTCTTCGCCGTAAGCATCCACGATCGCTTGTTCGATCAGTTCCTTCAGCCTCGCTTTGTTGAGTGAAGGGAGATTTGTCCTAGACTCGCCTTTCAGGCTCCGCAGATGCAGAACCGCCGGGCGATTGTTCCGTTTCGTCATGTTTCTCCTTTGATCAAAGGGTCTTTGGAGATCGATTTTCAACCTGCTGAAAGAACGACGTTTCGTTGGTGGCGTCCCGGATCGTGTAGCCGATCAGGTTGTACCCTTTCAGGCGACGCGCGTACATTCGCGCCAGCATAAGGACATTGGAGTCCACGTAATCGTAGACTCGCACAACACGCTTGGCATCATGAAGTCGGTGGAGACGCCCTACATATTGCTGTAGCGTTCCCTTCCAGGAAATGGGCATCGCCAGAAAGAGCGTATCCAAGCGAGCGTCGTCAAACCCTTCGCCTATGTAGCTGCCGGTCGCCAGAATAACTCTCGGCTCGCACTCGGGCACAGCCGCAATTGCCTCTGCTGTCGATCGTCGTTGTTTCTTGCCCATGCCACCCTTCAGCGTAAACACGTTGTTCACCTTGCCAGCAAGCTCCGTTTCAAAGTATTTCAGGTGCTCAGTTCTGCCGGTAAGCAGCAACGGTGAGCGCCCATCTGTGGTTGCCTGGATGAGATCGATGAGGATCAATTCATTGCGGACGCGATCATCTACGATTGCGGCGTACACTTCCTGAATCGTCACATCGGTTCGCTCAGGCGGCAAGGAAAAATCCGTCACCCGTGGAACTACTTCATGCTCGAACGGCGTAGCTGCCGTCATTGAGCGGGCGCTGAGCTTGAATCGAATCGGGCCGCACTGCATATAGATGATGGGATGATGTCCATCTTTCCGCTCGGGAGTTGCTGTCAGTCCGACGACATACTTCGCTTTCACCTGCCTCATCACCTGCTCAAAAGTAAACGCGGACAGATGGTGACATTCGTCAACAATCACTTGACCATACTCTGCCACGAAGTCTTTGACCCCTTCCTTGTCGTGGGCGCTTTGAAGGATGGCAACATCTACACAGCCGCTGCGTTTGGCCGCCCCTCCCCCGATTTGGCCGATTGACTTTGCCGGAAGACCGAGAAACATTGCCAATCTTGCATGCCACTGGTCCAGCAACTGTTGACGATGCACCAAAACTAATGTGTTCACCTTCCGTGACGCAATCAACCATGCTGCGACAGCCGTCTTGCCAAAAGCTGTGGGAGCGCAGAGAATCCCCTCATCGTGCTGCGCGAACGCATCAACGGCATCCTGCTGTAACGCTCGCAGTCGACCGTAGAACTCTACCTCGATCGGACAACCAACAAACCGTTCGTCCCTGACTATTGGCTTGATGCGGTGCGATTTCAACAGGTCGACGACCTCCGCCAGACAACCACGTGGTAGGCCAATGTGATCAGACAGTTCCTCGCCACAGGCGATGACTCGCGGCTTGTTGAAAGTAGGAAGCCGCATTCCCTGCGCCTTGTAGAATTCGGGGTTCTGAAATGCCCCGAGGCGAAGCAACCGGTTCAGCATCGCGGAGGAAAGATCAATCTTTTCGATATACAAGAGGTTGGCGCGAACAAGTTGGACCTGCACCGGAAAGGGGCCGGGTATTGCACGCTCTGCTCGCTTTCGGGATGGTGGCAACGTCCAAGGGTCTTGTCCCTCATCTTCTGCAGAGCTGATCCTCACTCCGACAAGGTCTCCACTTCGTTGGGCTTCCAGAACGACGGCCTCGGCAGCAGCAATAGGCATCCGTTTCACGCTCGCCAGAACGGCCCATTGGTCACCGTACGGGCGAAACTCCGCATCTACGAAGACGCTGTTTCCTTCAGCGCGAGGAAGCTTTTGCAGAGGCAGAGCGATTAAGTTGCCAAGCCCTCCCTTTGGCATGGTGTCCTGGTTGGGGAAAAAACGGTCGTATGAATCCAGTCCGAGTTGGTGACGGGACTCCATCGCACGAGTAAGGATTGCACAGCCGAGTTTTCGCGCGGTGGTTGCGGGGATCGCTTGGTCGAAGAAGATCCACACGTGGCCACCGTTGCCTGAGCGTGACCGCTCTAATGCCGCCGGCACATTCAGTTCGCAGCATACGGCCAGAAACGCAGTGGCATCCCTTTGCCATGTTTTCTTGTCGAAATCGACCGCGAGAAACCAGCAGGTCTCGTCCTGCAGCAGTGGATATATGCCGATGGTGTGATCTCCAACAAGGTGCCCACGCACTACCTTGTCGGTCAGCGGTCTGAACTTCCGAGTCTGGCGGTCAACCTTCCTACGATCCTCGTCTTTGGCGCGAAGATAGGCCTTCCAGTCACGATCCGCCTTGGGCATGTATCCAGACCGCCCATCGGCGTTCTCCCAGCGAACAGCATAAACGTCGTCGCGCCCGTGGAAGAGACTCCGGAACAGAGCAATGCGTTGTTCAGCTTTCAAGACAGGGGTCAGCGCACTTGGTAGGGTGCTCGTTGTGACGGGAATACCGTCCGGGGACTGAACCACCGGAAGCTGTATGCCGTGGTCCTGCAAAAGACGCCGCAGACGAACATTCTCTTCCCGTTGGCGCTGCACCTCAGCAATAGCAGATTGCAGATCCAAAAGTTTGGGATCAGATTCGTTCACGTAAAGCCATCATCACCTTCTACTGCCAGAACTCGATCAGAGAATAATCTCACACCTTGCGGACGTCCCTGTGCGTCCGCGGGCGAAGCGAGAAAGCAGTCCACACACCACGCCTTTTCGGGGGATTGCCAGTTCTTTTTTTTGCATTGGGTGTATCCAACGGCGGGTGCGTATCGGTGAGTTCGCGGGGCTTCCGCTGGCGTTCCACTGCGCCACAACGGGATTCGGTGTTCCGTAAGTGATTGAAAATAAAACCTGGTGGCAGCCGGACCTGTAAGCCGAATTCTGTCCTCCGGATTGCTCCGGCGGGACGGCCATTCCTCTGGGCCACGCATTGCTGCGGGGCTCTAGCGACCTACCCGAAGGTTTGACGCGCCGAGCCGGCACGTGTCCGCAACCTGATTCAAAGAATCAAGGCTCCGAACTTCCTCCCTATTTGGTCTTGCTCCGTGTGTGGTTTGCCCTGCCCGCTGCATTACTGCGGCGGCGGTGCGCTCTTACCGCACCTTTTCACCCTTACCTGCGTCGGTGAAGACGCAGGCGGTTTATTTTCTGTGGCACTTTCCGTCGGACGGGCTTGAACCCGGCCTCCCGGACGTTATCCGGCACACTGCTCTGCGGAGTTCGGACTTTCCTCTCCCCGCGTCCGAAGACGCGAAAAGCGACCGTCCGGTCCAGCTGCCAACCCTACCATTATAACCTCGGCTTTCGACTTGCCGAGGCCGTCGTCCTCCGGCCAACTGTGCTCCAATCGGCGAAACTGGGCTGATAAACTGGATTCACTTCCCGGAGCCCAGAAGCAGACGCCGGACGCCGATTTTATGCACGTCGCCGAAGCCATCCGAATCGCGCTGCAGTCGTTGTGGGTAAATAAGCTGCGCTCCGTGCTGACGCTGCTGGGCGTGGTGATTGGAGTGGCGGCCGTAATTGCCGTGGTCACGTTTGTTTCTGGCATCAACGATTATGTCGCGCAAAAGGTTTTTAATCTAGGGGCCGACGTTTTCATCATCTTCAAGGTCTCGCCCGCCGTCACCAACGTGGACCACTATCTAGAAGGCGAGAAGCGCAAAGATTTGACCATGGAGGATTACCAGGCGGTTGCGGAGGCCTGCCGCCACTGCGCCTACATTGGTGCGGTTCTTCGCAACGAGACCGGCCATGTGAAATACGCCGAACAGTCGATCAGCGATACGTCGGTGCGCGGCATCACGCCCTCGATGGCTCCAATTTACGATACCGATCTCAGTGCGGGCCGCATGCTGAATGAGACGGATCTAAATAATCGGGCTCCGGTCGCGGTTGTGGGCGCCGACATAGTCGATCATCTCATGCCGGGGACCGATCCTGTGGGCAAGGAAATCCGGCTGGATGGCTGGACTTACCAGGTGATTGGGGTGGGCACGAAGAAGGGAACGACGCTCGGCCAGAGCGCCGACAACTACGTGATGATTCCCATCACATCATTCCTCAAGCAATACGGCGCACACAACAACAGCATTCGAATCTCGGGGAAAGCCATGGCTGCTGGGGTTCCGCTCGACGAAGCTGTGGACGAGTCGCGTGCCGCGCTGCGCGCCAAACGCCATGACGCGCCCGGCGGCGACGATAGTTTTGATATTGAAACCAACGCCAGCCTGCTCGGAATCTGGACCAATTTCAGCCAGACGTTTTTCATCGCTACGATCGGAATCGCCTGCATCTCTCTGGTGGTGGGCGGCATTGTCATCATGAACATCATGTTGGTCGCGGTGACGGAGCGCACCCGCGAGATCGGCATCCGCAAGGCTCTCGGTGCGCGGCGGGAAGATGTGTTGCTGCAATTTCTGATCGAGTCCGTCACCCTGGCGGTTGCGGGCGGAGCTCTGGGAGTTCTATTAGGAGTAATCGTGGCCGAGACGTTTACTCTGCTGATCGGAATGCCGTCGGCGATTAAGCTCTGGGCAGTCGCAGCCGGGCTGATCGTATCTGCCACTGTGGGAGTGTTTTTTGGAGTCTACCCGGCGCGCAAAGCGGCGAAACTCGATCCCATTGTTGCCCTGAGGTTCGAAACCTGACACTAAGGAATTGTGTAATTTTGTGATTTCATTCAGTCGTCCGGGGAGCGTTTCACAAATTTTCACACAATTTCCCAATTTCTCTTCATGATTCGCAAGGACGAATTCGGCGAGATTGTCCAGATGGCGACCGATACCATCCGCAGCAATAAGCTGCGTTCGTCGCTGACTGTGCTGGGAATCGTGATTGGCGTCGCAATGGTGATTGCGGTTTCCTCGATCGGCCGCGGACTCGACGACAATGTCCGCGATCTCGTCGCCAGCATCGGCTCCAACGTCATCTTTGCCTATCATCTTGAGCCCTTCACCCTGCGTTTGACGCAAGAGCTGCGCACTCGCAAGAAGTTGACCTTCGAAGACGCCCAGGCCATGGCGCGACTGCCGCACGTGAAAGCGGTGACGGCCGGCATCCGCTTTTTCCGCCCGGAGCTGGGCGTGGGCACATACGCGGTCAAATACCAGGACCGCAAGGTGAAGAATACGATCTTGGAAGGAGCGACCTCGGCCGCGAAAGACGTTTTCGACTTGCATATCACGGAAGGCAGGTGGTTCGGTGAGAGCGACGATGAAAGGCACGCTCCGGTCATCGTTCTTTGCCACGACACAGCTGTAGAACTATTCCCCAGCGAGAGTCCGCCGGGGCACGAAATCAACATCGACGGGCGATTGTTCACCGTGATCGGGGTATTGGATAAGATCAAGTCCGTGTTTGGCGGGGGAAAGGATCCTAACGACAATCGCGTTTTTTTCCCCCTGAGTACTTTCAAGACGCTGCATCCGGAATTGAAAGACCACTGGATCAGCGTCAAAGCAACTTCCCATGACGACATGCCGAAGGCTGTGGACGAAATGCGCGAACTCCTGCGGCGGCGACGAAAAGTTCCTCCGGGCAAGGGGGATGATTTCTCGGTGTTCACCTCGGATTCACTTTCCGATTTCTGGAACCAGCTTACCGGCATGCTGTTTGTCGGAATGTTTGCCATCTCAAGCGTGGGACTGATCGTTGGCGGTGTAGGTGTGATGAACATCATGCTGGTCAGCGTCACCGAAAGAACGCGCGAAATCGGCGTCCGCAAAGCCATCGGCGCCCGCAAACGGGACATACTTTTGCAGTTCACCTTGGAGGCAATTATGCTTACCGCCGTCGGAGGTCTGATCGGAGTCCTGCTGGGTGCGATCGTCGTCGGCATTATTCCTGCATTGTGGCCATCGCTACCGGCGCACATGTCGATGTTTTGGACGATTTTTGGCTTCACTTCCGCCGCAGCAGTGGGCCTCATTTTCGGCATCTATCCTGCGTGGAAGGCGGCGAATCTGGACCCCATTGAGGCGCTGCGCTACGAATAGCCTGGGTGGTGAATAGCTGGGTCATGAATAACATCGATCGCACGTGCGCATGATGCATTTCATCCTCACCGCAGTTCAGATTGTCGCTGTTGTCGGCATCGTATCCAGTTCGCTCTACTACCTTTTGTGCCTGTGGAGTGCTTTTCGATTTCTGCCCGACCGCAGCCGCACCTGCGTTCTACCAGTGCCGGCCTTGCCACCGATCTCGATTCTTAAACCGCTGAAAGGAATCGATCCCCAACTCTACGAGAGCTTTCGCAGCCACTGTGTGCAGGATTATCCCGAATACGAAATCATCTTCGGAGTGAACGTCCCCAACGATCCTGCGGTCGAAAGTGTGAAAGCATTGCAGCGGGAGTTCCCTGATCGCAGAATCCAGATCGTCGTGAGTGCGAAAACCCTCGGAGCGAATGTGAAGGTCAGCAACCTGACGCAGATGCTGGCGGTAGCCCGCTGTGACTACCTGATCGTCAACGACAGCGATATTCGGGTCGAACCTGACTATCTACGTCGAGTGACCGCTCCGCTCGCGGACGCACAAGTCGGGATGGTTACCTGCCTTTATCGTGGGGTGGCAGGTGGGACGCTGGGCTCGCGCCTCGAGAGTCTCGGCATCAGTACGGACTTCTGCGCAGGAGTATTGGCCGCGCTTCAGCTTGAGGGCGGCATTCGGTTCGGACTTGGTTCCACGCTGGCATTTCGCCGCGCGGACTTGCAGAAGATCGGCGGCTTCGACTCGATCGTGGACCATCTGGCGGATGACTATGAACTGGGAAAGCGCATTGCTGATCTGGGGCTCGCGGTAAAGCTTTCGGACGTTGTGGTCGAAACCTATCTTCCAACCTACCGACTGCGGGACTTCCTCACGCACCAACTTCGTTGGGCGCGTGGCGTTCGCGACGCTCGGGCGGGCGGCTACTTCGGACTGGTTTTCACGTTTGGGATCCTGTGGGCCTCGCTGGCCGTCGTGGCGAGTCAGGGGGCACTGTTGGCCTGGGGCGCTCTGGCTTGCATCTTATTTCTACGTCTCGCGGTTGCCCTGGTTGTGGGTTCGTATGTTCTGGGCGACCGTCAGGTTCTGAAATATGCGTGGCTGATTCCGCTCCGCGACCTGGTCGCGGTCATAGTCTGGATCATGAGCCTGGGAGGCCACACAGTGATCTGGCGCGGAGACCGGTTCAGGTTGAAAGACGGGAAGCTCACTCGCGTTGCGCCCTAGCACGAAGTCCCTACCAGCACAAACCGGTAAGACGGCCGGTGAAGCCTCGAGTTGTGCTGCTGTGAACCAGGGAGGTAACGACTACTTTTTTCACGTTTTTTTTTTCACATCGGAACTGCGAGTGCTAGCGTATGCGCCCTGTACTTGAGGCGGCGATTCAGGCGGGGACGACGTTCCGAATCGGGCCAGGCCCGCGGTTTGGGATTCCTTTCGCTTTGATTAATTGACAGTTTGCTCCGCACAAAAGCCTTCGGCATCCACATCTAGGCTGCGCCGATATCCCGTGTGATCACGCGGAGTCTGTCTTTTTCCTCTGTTAACCATCTCTAACCTCGAGCGTCTAAATGGACAAAGCGTTGGGCCTGGACAAGGGGGACCTCCGAAATGCGAGGGAACACCTGCGGGACTTTTTGCGTATCGTCTAGTAAAGCCGGGGCGCGGACGGGGAACGTGACTAATCGCAGCAAGTGCAGTTAGGGGAGGGTTTTATGGAGAGTCAGCCAATCCAGACCAGGGCCGTTACCACCCAGGCGAACGGACACGTGCAGGAAGTGGTGCGCCAGGCCCACGAGGAATTGCGCCAGCTTTTGCACCAGCGGGCCGAAGTGATGCGCCGCATCGGAACCATTAAACAAACCATCGCCGGCCTTGCTAACTTGTTTGGGGACGGCGTGTTGAACGATGAATTGCTGGAACTGGTCGATCGCAAGAGCAATGGACGCCAGCCTGGTTTCACCAAGGCCTGCCGCATGATTCTCATGGACGCGAACCGTGCCCTGAGCGCGCGCGACGTGTGTGACCGGATTCAGGAGAGAATGCCGCCCATGCTCGAGCGCCATAAAGATCCCATGGCCTCGGTCACGACTGTACTGAATCGTCTGGTTGCCTACGGTGAAGCCCGGGCCGTCGCTCTCGACAATGGTCGCCGCGCCTGGAGATGGGTTGCGGGCGCGGAACCGGAATCGTCGCCGCTGTTAGCGGCGCCAAACCCACAGTGATCGGAACTATCCCGGCGGAAGGAGCATCCCTTTTTCAAGATGCCGCGTGACGTGCGCGTACGAGGCTGCGTGCGGATCGTGCGTCACCATCACGATCGTTTTCTGAAAGTCTTCATTCAGCCGTTTTAGGATTTCAAGAACTTCGGTCGCGGAGTGACTGTCCAAATCGCCGGTCGGCTCATCTGCCAGCAACAGGGTCGGATCGCTCACAATGGCGCGAGCAATGGCCACCCGTTGCTCCTGACCGCCGGAGAGCTGCTTCGGAAGGTGGTTCATCCTGTCCTCGAGACCCACGAGTTTCAACGCGGTCATGACGTGATCGCGCCTCTGCTGCGGGTTGAGCTTGGTCAACAGCAGTGGCAGCTCCACATTTTCAAAGGCCGAGAGTACCGGGATGAGATTGAAAGTCTGGAAGACGTAGCCGATATGCTCGTTGCGCCAGTGTGCTGCCTGCGAATCGTTGAAACGAAAAATATTCTGATTCTGCACCAGCAGCTCGCCGGCCGTCGGACGGTCAATCGCCGCAATCATGTTCAGCAGCGTAGTCTTGCCCGATCCGGAGGGCCCCATCAAGGCCAGAAATTCGCCGGTCGCAATGTCGATGGAGACGTCGTCGAGAGCTTTCACTTCAAAGGCCTCGCGTTTGAAAACCTTGCTCACATTGCGGGCCTGAACCACTTTGGTTCCGGTCGCGACTCTGGTTTCAGCAACAGTGCTCATGAAATTTACCCCTTCACTTTAATGGTGTCGCCGTCCTTCAGTTCTTGCGGCGCCCTCGTGATCACGCTTTCGCCGCCTACCAATCCCTCGACCAAAAATCCGTCAGTGCGCTGGCTCAGCACGTGAACCTCGCGCATGCGAGCCTTGCCATCGAAGGCCAGGAACACAATCTTCTTACCGTCATGTTCCCGCAGGGCAGCGGCGGGTACAAACGCTCCCGCCGGTTGCGAGCTGGTAGCTTTCGGCTGATCCGCGAGAAACTTCACCGTGGCGTTCATCTCCGGCCGCAAGAAAACGTCTGGGTATTTCCCTGGATTCAAGACCTGCACTTTCACCTGCACGGTGGCTTTCTGCCGATTGGCCTCGGGAGAAATTTGTGCAATTTCGCCGGCGTACGTTTTGTCGGGATACGTATCCGTGGTGACGATGCCCTTCTGCTTGGGGCTAAGCCGGGCAAAGTCCGCCTGCGCGATGTCGAGTTCAACCTGGAGATCGTTCAAATCCGCCAGCGACACTACCGATCCCTGCGGTCCGCCCGCCGCCGCGCTGGCAAACTGCGCCGTGATCAATTCGCCTTTTTCAGCCGTGCGATCCAGAATTGTGCCCGTGACCGGTGCGCGGATCACAGTGGCGTCGAGTTGCGATTTGGCGTAATCGAGCTGCCCTTGCGCCTGCGCCAGCGATCCGCGGGCGCGCGCGATCTCTTCCGGCCGAGGCCCAATCTTCATCAGCTGGAATGCTCTATCCAGCGAATTCACCCGTTGTTGATCGGAATCAAACTTCGCCGTTGCATCGTCCAAGGCCTGACGGGAAACCACGCCTCCAGCCGAGAGTTCCCGGGTGCGGTCTAGCGTCAGCTTGTCGTTCACTAACGTCGCGCGAGCTTCATCCAGATTATGTTGCGCCTGCTGAATTTCCTCCGGCCGGGAGCCGTGCTCCAATTCGTCGAGATAAGCGCGAGCATTCTCCAGCGCCCCCTTGGCCTGTTCGTAGGAAGCGCGGAACTCTTCGTCCTCCAACCGCACCAGGACTTGTCCTTCTTTCACCTTGTCGCCTTTTTCCACGCCGATCCACGCCAGCCGCCCGGTGACCTTGGAATTTACATTGATGGTGTGGTGAGCCACGATGTAACCCGTAGCCGAAAGGACTGTGCCGCCGACGTCACTGCTCTCCGCCGCGGCACGCACGACTTCGACCTCCGGCGCATCGCGGAACATGACCCGGTAGCCCAGGGCGGAAAGGCTTAATACGCACACCCCCACAATCCCGATCACGATGTAGCGACGTGCCCAAGCGGGCGGTTCCCCGCTGCTCGGACCGCGCTCGGTGCGGTCGATTCGCAAGCTCTGCAGGTCTTCGTGTTTTGCATCAATCGGCATAAAGATGAATACGTATAACCCGGGAAGCTGGTTTCCTAAAACCCTTAATCAACCTCGCAGAGCCGTGAGAATATTTTGTCGCGCGGCGTGCCAGGCAGGGAATAGCCCGCCGAATAGACCCATGGCCAGGGCGAACAGAATTGCATATCCGGCCACCAGCGGGGTGATTTGCAGGCTGAACACCACTTCGCTGAATGTCACTGCATTCGATGTTCCTGTTTGCAGCCCATTAAACGGCAGCATCAATAAAATCCCGGCCAACGCACCTAGCGTAGCTAACAACAAGGACTCCAGAACAAACGAAATCAAAATGGCGGGACGGGAAAATCCCAGCACCCGCAAGGTTGCAATTTCCCGCCCGCGGTAGGCTACCGCCGCGTACATGGTATTCATTGCTGCAAAACTTGATCCAATGGCCATGATGATCGCGACCACGATGCCGATGTATTTAATCGGAGCGCCCGAACTGGTCTGCTTCGCGTAATAATCTGTCTCCAACATTCCTTCGAGTTTCAGGCGCTGATCATCGCTGACGCGGTTCTTCAGTGCATCGGCGGCAATGGGATCGGTGGCGCGCAAATAGGCCGACGAAAAGCCGCCCAGTCGGTCAAAGTCGGAGGCCATCTGATTCACGTCGCACCAGATCTCGGATTCATAGGCCGAACCGCCTGCGTCAAACACGCCCACCACTTTCCACGAGCCTTTGCCGAACTCCATGCTGTCGCCAATGTTCGCATGCGAAAACCGCGAGCGAATGGACTTGCTCACCACCACTTCTCGTTGACCTGTTTGAAACCAGCGTCCCTCGATCAGCTTTGCGCTGGGACGAATCTCCAATCCATCCGGCATCATTCCGCGCACGGTAACGTTCACCTCGCCCGTGCCATCTTTACGCGGAAGCACGATCACCACCACCCACTCGCCGGATACCATCGGTTCCCCGTGACTGTCTTTGGCGACGCCGGGCAGAACCTTCAGAGTGGGAAACAGCGCCGCATCAAAACCTCCTGACAACTCCGCCTCTGATCCTTTGCGCAGCACCAGCACATTCAGTGGATTGCCGCTCGAAACGAAAGCTTTCTGCAGTCCCGCCAGCAGTGCCATCAGAAAGATTGCCGTGGTCACAGTGAGCGCGATACCCAGCGCAGTCATGACCGTGAGTCCTTTGCGGAGCCTCAAATTGCGGACGTTATAGCTGATCGGTATCGCCATAATTTAACTCTCAACTCAGCCGAGGTGCTCAGCCGATGTGGCGCAGGCCTTCCACAATATTGGTACGCGACGCGTTATATGCCGGCAGACAGCCACTGATAAAGCCCACGGCCGCCGCCACGAATAATGACACGAACATCGTCGGCAGTGTAACCTTCATCTCCGCCGGAATTCCGATGGCGACTGGCGAGTGGGTCAACCACCGTATCAGCAGGGTTGCCCCCAACACCCCAAGCGCTCCACCTGCCACCGACAACGCTATGGCTTCGCTGACGAACATGGACAGCACGCGCCGGCGCGTGAAGCCCAGCGTCTTAAGCACCGCAACTTCGCGCGTCCGTGCGCGAATCGACATGGCCAGGGTATTCGCCGAGACCAGAAGAATGGCAAAAACCACGGCTCCGCAGATGGTCAGAATGAACGCCTTCACATTTCCGAGAGACGATACGAACGAAAGTCGGAAGGCTTGCTGGCTTTCGGTCTTGGTATGCTGCGGCGCGTTGCGGAACATTTCATCGATTGCCTTGGAGACCGGCGCGACGTCACTGGGCGATGCGACTTGCGTGATATACCATCCGGCTTGCCCCTTGAACCAGCCTACCGATTCCTCCAGATACTTGGTGTTGAAATACAGGGCGCGGACGGGCGGATCAATCGTATAGATAGCGCGAATCGTAACCTCGGGATGGACCGGGAAATACGGACTCTGCAGAACTAGATGGTCACCGATCTTCCACCCGAACTTCTTCACTAGTTCGATATCTACCAGGGCTCCGGTGCGATCCCGCTGCCAGGCGAGTAACTGGTCGGGAGCTACAATCTTGTCCGGTGCAACCTTCGGGTACTCGTCGGGATCGGTAACCACTTGGGCGAAGGAGTTCGTAGACCGGTCGTCTTTATATACGTTTCCGAAGTATGTCATCGGAGCAACCGCTACTACGCCAGGGATGGTGCGAATCTTGTCGCGGTAATATGCCGGCAGAAAGAATGCCAGCGAAACCCGGTCGCGAGTGATGATGGTCTGCATCGCATTGGGCGGCCCCTGGTCGATGTAAAACGTGCGCCAGATCGACATCATCATGGTAAGTAACAGCAGCGAAAAACTGATGCTGAGCATGGTCAGCAGGCTGCGCCGCTTGTTACGAAACGCATTGCGCACCACAAAACCACTTAACGTCATAATGTCATCCGATATGCCGCAACCCATCCACAATGTTCACCTGCGAGGCGTGATAGGACGGAATCAGCGAACTGACCAGTCCCACCAATCCCGAGATGAACAGAGCCGCAGCCCACATGCCGGGCGTCACCTTCATGTGATAGAAGCTCATGTAAGGCGAATGGCCGATTGCGTAAATCAGTAAGTAAGCCAGGCCGACACCAATGGCACCGCCCGCTGCGGCCAGCGCCACGGCTTCGCTCACGAACAAGCCGAGCACACTCTGCCGCGTAAAACCCAGAGTCTTCAATACGGCGACTTCCCGTGTTCGCTCGCGGATCGACATGGCCATCGTGTTCGCGGAAACCAACAAAGTTGCAAACACCACGGCCGAGCAAATCATCAAGATGAAAGCCTTCACGTTGCCCAGCATGGCAACAAACTCCAAGCCAAACGCCTTTTCGCTCTCCGATTTTGTGGGCTGAGGCGAGTTGCGGAACATGTCATCCACAGCGCTCGCGATCTTGCTCACGTCTCCGGGAGAAGCCGCAAGAATAGTGAAAGTCCCGGCCTGGCCTTTGAAAAATGAAACTGCCTCTTCGACGTACTTCGTGTCAAAATAGACCGCCTTGTCGTCCGGATAAGAACTGAAAATCCCTCGAACGTAGAGCTCGAGATCGACGGGATAAATTGTGCCCTTCAATACGATCCGATCACCGAGCTTCCAGCCATATTTCCTGGCCAGCGTGTCATCGACAATCACACCCTGCCGATCCCGCTGCCACGCCGTCCGTTGTTCTTCGGGCATTTGTATATCCCGATAAACTTTGAAGAATTCCGCGGGATCCGTGCCAAACTGAGCAAAGAAGTTCTCCGGCTTATCGTCTTTGTAGATTCCGCCGAACCATGACACCGGCACCACGGCGACCACTCCCGGAACCGCACGGATTTTCTCCCGATAGAAGCCCGGCAGACTGAATGTCAAGGAAACCCGGTGCCGCACCACCAGTCGCTCCGCCGACTCGGCGCTTCCTTCGTCGAGATAGAAAGCCCGCCAGATCGTCATCATCAGGGTCAGCAAAAGTAAAGAAAAAGCGATGCTCAGGACCGTGAGAATACTGCGACGCTTGTTGCGGAAGGCGTTCTTCGTAACAAATCGGGTCAGAGTCACAGCCGAACCCCCGGATCGAAGCGGCATGCTGGACAGCGGCCCACTTTAGTCCATGCAGACCACCAGAATAAACGAAGGACAACGCCGCCTACAACCAGCCCAGTCCGAGGACAGCCTGCGCCACCGCACTTCTTTCCGGCCGCGAACATATATTCGCCCTCCCATTCGCACGCTCGCCAGTGGAGATCGTCACCCGGCCTGCATGACAATTGTCACCCCGCGATTCGACTCACCCAAGTTAAACGTTCCGGGCAACAAAAGGTCACGGGAGGCGCTGGCAAATATCCTTGTGGGACGATAGGCCTGCTCGATTCCCGGATGAAGTCGACCTCTACTTCACATCGTGTTTTCAGTACTTTGGTAACTCGAAGCCTTCTCTCGCGAGCGCTATCCTAGGCATAACTTGGCCCGGGTTCTGATACCCACGCAGCTTCTTAGCGGAAACTGCGCGGCTTTTTATGTGATGAGGCAAGGAGCAAATGTCCACAAAAATCGGCCACTTCGAAATTCTGAGTGAACTGTCAAAGTCTGCTACTGGCGCGGTCTACAAGGCGAATGACCCACAAACCGGCCAAACCGTCGCGCTGAAGGCGATCCAGCTATCGGCTTTCGGCGAACGCGCCGCCGACCTGGAGAAATGCCTCCTCGAGGAGGCCGAAACCGCCAAGGTCTTGAGCCACGCGAACCTCACGCCGGTTTACGGCGCTGAAGAAATGGAAGGTCAGTTCTGCGCTGCCATGGAATACATCCAGGGCAACAGCGTGGCGACCATGCTGACGCGCAAAGAAGGGTTTTCCATATGGGACCTGCTCGATATCGGCAGGCAGGTTTCGAGCGGCCTCGATCACGCTCACTCCCACAAAGTTTTTCACTATAGCCTCGAGCCCGGCAAGATCATGTGCGGCTGGGATGGCACGGTCCGAGTCTTAGGCTACGGGCTCTCCAGCGTGGGCAAGTTCACCGCGCAAATGCCGGAGGTTCCGTCCATCCTGCATTACATGTCCCCGGAACAGGTTCGCGGGGAAGATATCGATGCACGGTCGAACCTCTTCAGCCTTGGT
This sequence comes from Candidatus Sulfotelmatobacter sp., assembly GCA_049584315.1. Classification (GTDB taxonomy): domain Bacteria; phylum Acidobacteriota; class Terriglobia; order Terriglobales; family Acidobacteriaceae; genus Sulfotelmatobacter. Next base: position 105,400 of record JBAUXO010000176.1, read on the forward strand.
GCCTTGTTCTACGAAATGGTGACCGACCGCAAAGCCTTCGATCGTGAGGATTCCGAATCCCTGCGGCAGAGCATCCTGGAAAGCATGCCGGTGCCGCCGATGCACGTAAATCCCAAGCTTCACCCCCTGCTCAGCGATCTCATCATGAAAGCTCTCGCCAAAGATCCTGGCGAGCGCTACCAGAGCGGGAGAGAATTGCTGGACGATCTGGAGAAATGCAAGGAATCCAAACCGCAAGCAGCGAAGGCTGCGGCGGCGCCTGCGAAGGCCCCGGCGCTTGCCGCTCCGGTGAAAGCGGCGGCTCAGACCAAGTTCGCCTCTGCGTCGGCGACGCCGGCAGGGAAGAAACCGGCGGTTCCGCAGTCTCCGGTGGCCTCGAAACCGCAACCTGCAGTAGCCAAGCAGGAAGCCGCTCCCAAGGCCGCCGCTGCCGCTGCTGGCTGGGGAAGTGCCGAAGCCGCGTCCGCCGCAGCCGAATTCAGTGGGTCCAATCAGCAGCGCTCTCCGCACTCGCTGGAGCCCACCGAAGGCTCGCTGCCAACCGCGTCCATGTCGTCGCCCGTTCTCGATGAGCCTGCCGTGGAAGTTCCCGAGCAACCGAAAATTGCGGTTGACCCCATGATGGCGGAAGCTGGTCCATCCCGCGGCGGCGTAAGTTTCTCGGAGATGACCGAGCTACCTCCGCTGAAGGAAATCTATGTCGCGCCACCTCCGCCACCGCCGGCCTTCGAGCAAGCGGCGGCAGACGCACCGAATTTCCGGGCGGGCTCCGAGCCGGAGAAGCCGAAGATTCAGCCTCGTGAAGTTGCGGAGAAAGCAATCAAGGAAATCAAGAACGTTCCGCCTAGCCTGATGGTTTACTCCATCGCGGGCGCAGCCGTCGTGATTCTCATCATCGCAGTCGTTCTCGTTCTGCACATCAACCATTTGAATAGCGACGACGATTTGGCCCACTCCGGCGGTGCCTCATCCGCCAGCCAGCCGGTGGATACCCAATCTGTCGCCCCTACCCAGAGCGTGCAGCCGCCAGCCTCGCAGCCGGCTGTGCCGGCTGAGACTCAGGCCTCTGAACCCGTGGCTGACGCGGAGCCAGCCCCCACTCACGTGGCGGTCGCGAGCGCGAGAGGCAGAAACGCCAAGAAAAAGGCAGCCGCACCCGCCGCTCCGGTCATCGTCCCCGGACAGGTGGCCATCGATTCCACGCCGCAAGGGGCTCAAGTCCAGCTCGACGGAAAAACTGATCCCTCATGGGTTACGCCTTTCACTCTTTCTGGTCTCCAACCCGGCCAGCACACGGTTACGGTCAGTAAGCCAGGGTACTCTGCCGATACCCGCAACCTCGAAGTTGCCTCTGGAGGGAAGTCGTTTGTCGTGAGCCATCTCAGCCTGCTTATGGCTACGCTTTCCGTCACCAGCACGCCCCCCGGCGCCAACATCTATGTTGACGGCAGAGATACGGGCAAACTCACGCCCGCACAAGTCTCCGTGGATAAAGGTCAGCACGTTGTTCTCGTGCGCAAGCAGGGATACATTGATGAGACCACCAGCGCGCAGTTTGTTCTAGCCCAGACCGTCAGCTTCTCGCCCACACTGCGCTCCCTCGGCAATGTCGATGACATCAAGACCGTCGGCAAAATGGGCAGGTTATTCGGCGGTAAGGGAGCTCAGGGCATGGCTACGGTCAGCGTCAAGACTCAGCCCAAAGGCGCCCAGGTTGCCGTCAATGAGCACATGCTCGACAAGGGTTCGCCCGTCGATGTCATGCTGGACCCCGGTAACTACGTGATCGATATTACCCTCACCGGATATGCGCCGATTCATAAAGTCATCTCCGTGGATAAAGGCGGCAAAGCGGTAATAGACGAGGTCCTGCAGCGGGAGTAGCCAGGTGGAGCGTTCGCCCTAAGTATCCGGCACACGTCTCCACGGACTCGCTCTCATCCGCTGGGCTATTGAAAGCCCCTACGACCAGGCCGATGATAGCCCCCGGCGATGGCCAGAATTGCGAGACACTTTTTTACATTTCTTTAATCGCGCCTTAATCTCCGCTCCGTAATATCCTCCCAGCGAAATCTCCCGCCGCAGTCTAGGAAAGGAAAAGCACATGCGTCAGCTAATGGCTGTATGTCTCGTTGCCGCCATTGTTGCCGGGCCAGTCACAACTCCGGTAGCAAACGCCGCCGATGTTAAAACCGCTACGCCGATTAAGCACATCGTGATCATTTTCGGAGAGAATCGGTCGTTCGACCACTATTTCGGAACCTATCCGAATGCCTTGAATCCCGCCGGAGAGCCGCACTTTCACGCGCTTCCCAATACGCCAACCGTAAACGGCTTGAGCAACGCGCTCTTAAACAACAATCCCAATCTCAACCCTGCCAATGGGAGCGGCGCAGCCAATCCTTTCCGCTTCGCTCGCACGCAGGCAAACACGCAAGACATGGATCACGATTACACGCCCGAGCAGCTGGCCTTCGATGGTGGTGCGATGGACTTGTTCCCCGCGAACACCGGTAGCGCGGGTCCGCCTCCCGACGCTCCGCCGGCGGTTGTGCGTACGACTGGCCAAGTGATGGGCTATTTTGATGGCAACACTGTGACGGCCTTGTGGAACTATGCTCAGCACTACGCGCTGAGCGACAACTCCTATAGCACCAACTTCGGTCCTTCTACGGTTGGTGCGATCAATTTGATTTCGGGCCAGACCAACGGCGTCGCGAAGAACATCAACGGAACCGGAGCCCTGGTGAGTGACGGGAACGGCGGATTTACGGTGATCGGCGACCCCGATCCATTCAGTGATGTGTGCTCCAATGCGAGCGGCGAACAGACGCAGATGAGCGGGAAGAATATCGGCGATCTGCTCAACGCCGCCGGCGTCACCTGGGGCTGGTTCGCTGGAGGTTTCAACCTGAGCCTGGTAAATCCCGACGGCAGCACCGGTTGCAACCGCCAGTCGACCTCGGCGATTGTTGGTACCCAGGGAGATTACGTTCCGCATCACACTCCGTTTCAGTACTACGCTTCGACCGCGAATCCCACTCATGCCCGTCCTGCCTCGACCCAATCGATCGGTCACTCGGGCGATCCAGCCAATCACGACTATGACGTTGGCGACTTCTTTACCGCGGTTCAGGCAGGCAATTTCCCAGCGGTAAGCTTCCTCAAAGCCATCTCCATTCAGGACGCGCATCCCGGGAATTCGGATCCTCTGGATGAGCAGGCTTTCGTGGTCAAGGTGGCCAACTTCCTACAAAATCAACCGGAGTGGCCGAACACCGCGTTAATTCTGCTCTATGACGATTCTGACGGCTGGTATGATCACCAGCTCGGCCAGATCATCAACGGATCGAAGAGCTCTGCCGATGCTCTTACCGGTCCAGGATCTTGTGGCAACGGCGCAACCGCACTGCCTGGCGTCAATCCATCCACCACGCACGCGCAGGGCCGCTGCGGGTATGGTCCGAGGCAACCGCTCCTCGTCATCTCTCCATGGGCGAAACACAACTTCGTGGATCACTCCGCCACCGACCAATCCTCGGTCATTCGCTTCATCGAGGACAATTGGCTTGGCGGCCAGAGGATCGGACATGGATCGTTTGACGAGATCGCAGACTCGATCAGCTCGCTATTCGACTTTCATCAGACGGTCACCGACGATCTGTTCATCCTCAACCCCACTACAGGCGAACCGGTCAACACCGGGTCGGAATAAGCCGCATCCCGGCGGATGCCCTAACCAGGGATCATGATTAGGATAACGGCAAGGCCTGTGGAGCGGCGACGCTCATCGGCCTTGCCGTTGTTGTATCTTGGTCCGACCTCGGAAAGGTAATGGGTGGTGATTACACGTCGGAAGTTTCTGCAACGATCGAGTCTTCTGGCTACAACCTTGGCCACCGGCAAAAGTACGCTGCTGAACGCAATGCCGCACTCGGTGCCTACCATGCCGGTGGCGCTGGATGTCAGTACTCTGGCGCAATTTGTAGATTCTCTTCCGATCCCTGAAATCGCTCGACGACAGGGATCTCGGCTCAGTCCTTCCGATCCCAAACTGAGCGTTCCGTTTTTCCGGATCCAAGCCCGGCCCATCGCCAGCAAAGTTCACCGCGATCTGCAGCCCACCAAGTTTTGGAGCTTTGGCGCCTCGGCTCCCGGTCCGACCTTCGAGACGCGCTCCGGTGAACCTCTGCTGGTGGAGTGGGTCAACGCGCTTCCCAACGAGCATTTCCTGCCCGTGGACCACACCATTCATGGGGCAGAAGCCGACAAACCGGCTGTCCGCACCGTGGTGCACTTGCATGGTGCGAAAACCGGGCCCGAAAGCGATGGATATCCGGAAGACTGGATCGTGCCAGGGAAATCCTCCCTCTATTACTACCCGAATCAGCAAGACGCGGCCATGCTGTGGTATCACGACCACGCGCTCGGGATTAATCGTCTGAATGTTTATGCTGGATTGTTCGGAACGTTCTTTATTCGAGATGGCGTGGAGGAGTCGCTTAATTTACCAAAGGGTAAGCACGAGGTGCCACTGCTCCTCTATGACCGCTTGTTAACCCGAGATGGCCAGCTTCTTTATCCCGTTTCGCCAGATCCGATTTCGCCCTGGCTTCCCGAAATCTCCGGCAACGCCATTCTGGTGAATGGGAAGCTCTTTCCTTATCTCGAGGTCGAGCCCAGAAGATATCGCCTCCGCCTACTCAATGCTTCCAATGCCCGCTTTTATCATTTGTCGTTTGCCAATGATGCTCCCTTTCACCAAATCGGGACCGATCAAGGTTTATTGCCTGCGCCGGTTCCGCTCACCAACCTTGAAATCGGGCCGGGCGAGCGCGCCGATCTCATTGTGGACTTCGGTGAGCATCGTGGCGCGCAGCTGGTTCTCAAAAACGACGCATTCGTCGTCATGCAATTCCGCGTCGCGCCCAAGAAAGTGGCCGATACGAGTTCCCTGCCTCCCGCCTTGCGGCCAGTGCCTAAAATCCCTGAATCGCAAGCCGTGCAGACGCGCTTGTTGACGCTCAACGAATATGTCAACAAGGCGGGCAATCCGGTTATGCTGCTTCTGAATGCATCCCATTGGAAGATGCCGGTGACGGAAAAGCCGGTGCTGGGGTCGACTGAAATCTGGTCCTTGATCAACCCCACCAACGACTCCCATCCCATTCATCTGCACTTGGTGCGCTTCCAAATCCTCGACCGGCAAACCTATGTGCCCTGGCTGTTCCAAACCCAGCGTCAGCTACAATTCCTGGGTCCGCCGCAAGCCCCCGACCCCAATGAAGCTGGCTGGAAGGACACGGTGCGAGCCGATTCGCACATGGTTACGCGCATCATCGTGCCCTTTCTCGGATTCAGGGGCCGCTACGTCTGGCACTGCCACATCCTCGAACACGAAGACAACGAAATGATGCGCCCCTACGAGGTAATCCTAGCTCCCTGAGTCCGATCGCTGCCGGCATGATTCCCGTTCATTTTCGGCGCGAACCCAACCCGTGCGGAGGCCGCGCGCATCCTACGAAGTTGTCACCGGCCTCTCAAGCGGATGAAAATCGGTTTACAATTGGCTACCGCTTTCCAGCCCGAATTCTGAAGTTTGGCATAGCAGAATTGTGTGTAAACGAATCTATCAACAGACGAATTAAAGGAATGGTGCCATGGTGTTGGTCAGAACTTTGCTGCGCCGCATGCCGCGGATCCGCGTTGCGTTTTCTCTGTTGTCGATCGCGTTGTGTTCTCTTCCGTTGCTCGCGCAAACGACAATTTCTACCGGGAGCATTCAGGGTTTGGTGACCGACCCTTCGGGCGCCGTGGTTGGTGATGCAAAGATATCGATCAGCAATAAAGCTACCGGCCGCGTAATCATCGCCAAATCGACGTCTGCGGGGGCGTACACCTCGGGCGCGTTGACTCCGGGCGATTACACATTGCGAGTGGAGGCCTCAGGCTTCAAGACTTCGGAGATTGCCGTCACCGTGCAAGTGGGCGTAACCGCTTCCGGGAACGTCAAGCTGCAGCTTGGCCAAGCTACCCAGGTCGTGGAGGTGCAGGGCACGGAGATTGCAGTGAACACGCAGCAGGCCACCGTGCAAGGGGTGCTGACCACGGAGCAGATTGAAAACCTGCCCATCAATGGCCGGAATTTTCTCGACCTCGCGCAACTGGAGCCGGGAGTGCAGATCCAGGACGGCGGAAATTTCGATCCTACCAAGAATGGTTTCTCCTCGATTTCGTTCGGCGGTCGTTTTGGCCGCACCGCCCGCATCGAAGTGGACGGACTCGACATCAGCGACGAGACGGTGGGCACCACCACGCAGAATGTTCCGGCCAGCGGTATTCAGGAATTTCAGATCCAGCAGTCCTCGCTCGATCTTTCCACCGAACTCACGTCTTCCGGTTCGGTAAACGTGACCACCAAATCGGGGACGAATAAATACCACGGCGAAGGATATTACGCCTTCCGCGATCAGACGCTCGACGCCAATCTTCCCGGCGGCAGCGACAATTTTTTTCAGCGCAATCAATACGGCGGGAACTTCGGCGGCCCGATCCTGAAAGACAAGTTATTTTTCTTCCTGGATATCGAGCGGACGAAACAGGATCTTATCAATCCAGTGCTGTCGAGCGGTCCGTTTTCCTCGATCATCGGCAGTTATAGCTCGCCCTTCCGCGAGGTGGAAGGCCTCGGACGCATCGACTGGCAGATCAATAACAATTACAAGTTTTTCTACCGCTTCTCCTACGATCAGAACCACAGCGTGCTGGCCATCATCCCCAACAGCTTCCAGCCCTTCGGCAATGTTAATCACACGCCGGTTCATGCCATTGGACTGGATTTCAACACCGGTCCGTACACCCACAGCCTTCGTTTCGGCTACACCAAATTCCGCAACGCAATCGTGGACGCTACCGCCGGAACCAGCATCTTTAATCCGCTTCCTAATATTGAGTTGGCCATCGGCAGCGATCCCGATTGCCTCACTTCTGGCGCAGACCCTTTTTGTTCCGGCCCGAGCTTTCTCGCGCCGCAGCAAACCTACCAGTCCGATCACCAGATCAAATACGACGGCAGCCGGGCTCTGGGCGCGCACATCATTCGCTACGGCGGAGGATTTAACCACATCTTCGGAGGCGGTTTCGCGAGCTTTCTGGCGCTGGCCCCGGCCGTCGGTTCACCGCTGAACAGCACCACCCAGGCTTTCGCCGGTAGTTCTTGCGGAGCGAACACTCCATGCTTTCCGGGCGGCGCCGCCAATCCGCTGAATTATCCCGTCACCAGCGTCTCTCTGGGTAATGGACAAGGCTTCGACTCGGAAATTCCGGCTTTTGGATTCCCCGCTGGCGGAAGCGGCCCGGATAATCGGATTTCGCTCTATGTTGGGGATGCCTGGAAATTGAGGCCGAACTTCACTCTCACCTATGGCTTGCGTTACGTGCGCGATTCTGGACGCACCGATAGCGACCTCGGACCGATCTCTGCCTTGAACCAGTTCGACAATCAGTATTATTCCTTCCTGGGGAATCGAGTGCACCAGCCCAACCTTAACTTTGCGCCACAAGTAGGTTTGGCCTGGGATCCTTCCGGCAAGGGCAAGACCGTGTTCCGCGCCGGAGTCGGCCTCTTCTATGAGAACTCAATCTGGAACAACATAGAATTCGACCGTCCAGCGCGTCTCCAGAAGGGACTGTTCCTGGCGGATACGACGGTTTGCTCCAATGGCAGCGCGGTGCCGCTAAGCTTGCCAACCGGCACGACCGTGACCCCAGCGTTTTGTGGTCTGCCGATTGGGAGCGCAGCCAGCCAAATTGCGGCTCTTCAGGCGCAGTATCAAGCCTCCACGCTGGCGGCGGGGCCGGCGGCGAACCCGTCGTTCATCGGTACAACCTTGACGGATGGACTGGACGCCACGGGCACGGACTTGTTAGCGCCGAACTACGTCAGCCCACGCTCGTTGCAAATCAACGCTGGCTTACAGCATGAGATACGGCCGGGGATGGTGCTTACAATGGATTATCTGCGCAACATCGAGACCCACACCCTGCTGGCGATTGATACCAACCACGTGGGTGATGCGCGCTTTTTCAATCTAGCCAATGCCCAGGCAGCGATTTTGGCTACAAACCTGCCGCTCGGGTGCCCCGGATTTGATCCGGCCTCTATCAACTGTGCCATCGGTAAAGGTGCGACCATGGCCAGTTACGCCTCGAACGGACTCGACTCCGGCTACTCGCTCTGCGGAGGATTCCCATGCCCAACGGCTGCTTTCCCGGGCATCAACCAGAACCTCGGCGCCAATCAGATGCTCTTCCCCATCGGCTACGCGAAGAACAGCGCGTTGCAGGTCTCCCTGAAGCAGCACCTGGATCATCCCTTTAGCATGGTAAGAAATTTTGACTTGCAGGCGTCCTATCAATTGGAACGCTATATCGCGTCGGCGACCGACAATGACTTCGTCACCATCGCTACTGACTTCAACAGTCCGCAGCATTTCTTGGGGCCGAACGGGCTCGACCGCAAGCATCAGATCTCTTTCGGCGGCACCATGGACTTCCCCTATCACTTCCGCCTGGGTATGATCGGCCATTTTTACAGCCCTCTGCCGGTGACCCTGACTCTGAGCCCGTCCGGAAATCCTGGCGGCATCTTCCAGACCGACGTCACTGGTGATGGTACTGGCGACGGCAGCTTTGCCTCAAACGGATCGCTGGGCGACGTGCTTCCCGGTACCAACGTGGGTTCGTTCGGCCACGGGGTCAGCGCCAGTAACATTTACAACGTAATCAGCGACTACAACCACAATTTTGCTGGTCAGACAACTCCTGCCGGGCAAACCCTGATCAATAGTGGGTTGTTTACCCTCGCGCAATTGCAGTCGCTCGAGGGGGTGCAACAGGTTGTACCAACCCCTCCCTATGATGAAACCGGGATGGGATGGCTGCGCGCCTTCGATACGAGTTTGAGCTGGATCTACAAATTCAAGGAGAGATTCCAGGTAGAACCGGGAGTTTCGTTCTTCAACGTCATGAATCTGTCGAATTTTGACGGACCGAATAATCCGCTCAGCGGGGTTTTAAATGGATCACCGGGGTCGGTCAATGGCACATCCGGAGAGCAGCCCAGCAGCAACCGCTTGGGACTCGGTTCCGGAGTTTTCGCGCTAGGCTCTCCGCGTGTGATCGAATTCTCACTGAAACTGAGTTTTTGATCCGAGCGCGCTCGCGACTTTAGCGCGGCAGTTTGAAGCTCACCGTAATCTGCGTCTGCATCTCGACCGGAGCACCATCGAGCAGGTAAGGCTTGTACTTCCACTGCTTCACGGCATCCGCGGCAGCCCGTGCCAGATTCGCATCTCCGCTGAGAACCTTCACCGTGGAGATGTCACCCGTCTTGGAGATCGTTGCCAGCAGTTGCACCGACCCTTCAATGCGCATGCGTAATGCATTGCCTGGATAGGAAGGAGCAGGCTTCTTGATCAGAAGCCCCTGGGAAACTCCCTGCGAAACGTTCACTGTCTGCAGTACTGGAGCTGGACCGCTGTTCGCGCCGCCCATCAGGTTTGGAAGCGGCCCGCCATTTCCGGCTGGAGCAATCGCAGCAATGCTCGGCGCTGGCGCGTCACTGGCTGGTGCCGCTTTTTCAGCCACCGGCTGCGAACCGCCATTCTTGATGACAATGGGCGATGCCGCGGTCGCGGTGGCCGGAGTGTTATTCGTCGCCGCAAGCGACGCCGCCGGTTTGGACGACCCCACTCCAGAGTTGGCCTTGCCTGGATGATCCTGCTTGTTCACCTTGTCTGCTGGGGAGGAATCCTCTTCGGTCGTTGGTTCTGCGACCGTAGAGCTTGTCTTTGCCGACGCACCCGAAGCGGAAGCGGATGCGGTAGAAGATTCAGCTCCAGGCTGCAGGACCGGCGTGTTGGGCACTGCTTGAGGAACGACCGGAGCACCAGTCACCGGCCGGGTAGCCACTGCCGGGGATGGACTCGCGGATCCTTTCGAATGTCCCCACTGCGTCGACGCCACATAGCCGCCCGCTGCTAGTAGTACAAGCGATGCCACAGCCAGAAGAATCTTCTTGCTTCCCGTACCGGCGGATTTCTCTCCGCTCTGGACTGCACCGCCAAAAGTAAACGAAGGCGGAGGTGAAGCCATTTCCGCGGTGGAGACACTGCTGGCTCTAGCGGCCATTTTCTCACCCAGTGTCTCGGGCTCGGAAATCGCGGTAGAAAGCGCTTCCTTCGTAGAGACGGTCGGTTTCAGCTCTCGCGCCGGGGCTGCTGCGCTGGCGGAACCCGCGTTTGTGGTTACGGAAAAGGCTGCGCTCGGAGCGGCAGCCGCTTCCGGTTTGCTGAAGATCACTTCGGGTTCGAGCTCACGGGGAACAGGAGACACGATCTTCGCCGCGCCCGCTACCGTTGCCTGGGAGGCGGCGATCGATGGCGCTGGAACTTGCTTTGGAGCTGGATGTGCTGATTCTGCAGCTTCGGTAATCTCGTTGGAAGCGGACGCGACAAAGCTGGGCTGCGGCGTCGGCCTCGGCTTCGGAATGGGTGCTGACACCGGCGGGACCGCTGCCGGACGCGGAGTTGCAGCGTTCGAGATAGGCTGCACTGGCCTGGCAGCCGTGGTGGCGGCGGTCGTAGGCTTAGCTGGTGCGGGTGTCGCGGCGGTAGCTGGTTTTGCGGCATCGCCTTTGCGTAGCAGTCCTCGGGCAACGCGTAACGTACCCTTCGCCTGCTCTACATTGATTGGCTTGGTGAGAACCAGATTTGCGCCGATACGGAAGGCCTTTGCTACTCCTGCTTGCCCCTCGACCACGGCGACAGCCAACGCCGACTGATTGTTGGGCGCATTGCGTGCGCTCTTGAAAAGCAATGTAGCGTTCTGCTCGTTGTCGCAATCCACAACCACCGCGTCGAAGTGCTCGCCCATTAACTTCTTCACCGCGGCAAAAGGCTCGGTACAGGGAGCCACACTGAAGTCCAACTCGCTCAGAACCTGCGTCACGGTGCGAGCCGTCTTCTCGTCGGGACAAAACAGGAGTGCTTGGTAACCCATATTAGGTTCATCGTAGGTACACCGGTAAGCCGCATCAAGTTACGGTGGTAATTGCAATCAGGCCGCTTGGGGCTTGCCAGACGCGGGTTTTAGGCCTTGTACCACCAGGCGGATACAATACCGTGTCATGCGCATCCCGTTCCCCATCAAGTTGCTATGGACCGCATGCGTGATCGCGTGGATTCCACTGTATTGGCGACAGTACGGGCTGCAGAATTTTCTTTTTTTCTGCGATCTCGGCAATCTCTTGATTGCTGCAGGTCTTTGGCTGGAAAGTCCGTTGATATTTTCCTGGCAGGCGAGCAGCCTGCTGTTGTTCCAGACCCTGTTCACCCTCGATCTTGCCGGAGCTCTAGTGAGCCGGCGGCACCTGATCGGCGGCACGGAATATATGTTCGATTCGCATATTCCGTTGGCCATTCGCCTGTTGAGTCTGTTTCACGTGGTCACGCCGCCACTCTTGCTGTGGGCGATTTGGCGCTTAGGCTACGACCAGCGTGGATGGAAATACCAGACGCTGACCGCGTGGATCGTGATTCCGATTAATTATTTCTGGCGGCCGCAATATGACGTGAACTGGGCCCGCGGGCCTTTCTTTCGCGAGCAGTACCTGGTTCCGGGGTTCTGCTATCTCTTGACATACCTGACTATTGTTCCCGCCGTCGTCTACTTTCCGACGCACCGTTTTTTGCTTTGGTTGACGAAGCGCTGGCGCACAGAAGCCTAACCACTCTTCTCCGAATTCTTTCCAGCATCTTGCTTCTGGCTGCGTGGGATCGCGGAATCCTGCTGTTCCCCTTGGGCTGAGCCGATGATTCGTTTGAGAGCAGCCTTAGACTTGTCTTTATCAGAGCTCGAGTCCCGGCTCAAGTAAAGTTTTTGCGACGGAGATGCGAGGCTGGCTCCGGAGTCTTCCACCAGATTCATGATATGCAGCAAAACATCTTCTCGGACCGCGGCGAATTCATCGAAGTCCCGCGTCAGGACGTAACAGACCAGCTCCACGTTAAGTGCGCTGGCGCCGAGTTCGACCAGGCGCACACGAAACGTATTTTTTTCGATCTTCGCATGGCCGCTTAGCACGCGGCGAACTTCGGCCAGCACCGACCGCAGACGGTCGGCTGAGGTGTCGAGGTGGAGGCCTAACACCGCTTTGAAGAGCATCTTATCGCGCCGGCTCAGGTTCTCGACGTTGATCGTCGCTACTGTGCCATTGGGAATCGCCAATAGCGTTCTTTCTTCCGTGCGCACGCGGGTGGAGCGCAGGCCGATATCCTCGACCGTCCCCGTGCGGTCACCGAACTTGCAAACGTCGCCGACGCGAATGACTTCATCGCCCAGTACAGAAACACCGCCGAATAAGTTCGCGATTGTCTGCTGCGCGCCAAAGCCCACGGCCAGGGTTCCAATGCCGACGCCTGCCAGCGCGGTGCTCAGATTGAAGCCCAACACCCCCAGCACGAAAAAAATGGCCATGACCACGACCAGCGCCTTGACGATGCGCTCGCCGAGCAACATGAGTGATCCGGTGCCGGAGTGGCCGCGGGCGAGAGCCTGGTTGCGTACGCGCTGCAAGAACCAGCGAATCACACGCCAGAGAATCCAGTTGGCGCCGATAATGCTTGCCACTTCGATGAACTGGTAGTAATAGTGCCGCTGTAGAAGCGGCATCCCCAGGTAGCGCTCCAGAATGCGGTGAATGGCGGTCCCGACGAGCAGCCAGGCCGGTCCGGAAACCGAGCGTGATTCCAGTTCAGCGTGGCCATGTCTCCGCGCCCACCAGCGCATGGGAATTTGCAGCACCACAAGGACTAGCCACCCGGCGCCCGCCGCCAGCGGAATCATCAGCGCCAGAGCCAGCCATTGCCACACTGGCATGCCCACCAGTTCATGCTTCACCAGCCAGCGCGGCAAACGCGTTTCTACCTGCCGTGCTTGAACCTGCTCGTAGAGTTCGGGAAGTCTTGCCAGGGTGTCGGAGGAAATGAGCCAGATCTTGCCAGCGCTGGGATCGGAAACCCGGATCAGTTCAAGCTCCGCCTCCGCATCGCCAGACGACATGGTTCCGTATCTCTGGCGACCCGGCGGAACGCCTTCCTGGGGCACGCCTTCCGGCTGCGTGCTCAAGTTTTTAAGGTTGCCGGAATACGACCGATCCATCACCTCTTTCAGATCCTGCGCCACGGTTTCGCCTTCGGTCTGACGTCGCGAGGCACTCATCTGCAGGTATTGGGCTGCGATGCGGTAGTTGCCGGCTTGCGCTGCCTGCAAGAATCCGAAGACCGTTCCATACGGGGTGTCGCGGCCCAGCGGATCGGAAGGAGTCTTGGAGGAACTGCTGGCAGGCGCAGGTGATTGCAGGATCTGGCTGAGCGTTCCTTGGGCCGATACGGGTAAGCATGCCGCGAGGCTAACGGCGAAAAGGACAATTCCTCTAAAGAAATTGGACATGGGGTTTCTTTCGTGCCCGGCTCGGTGCGGGCAACCGAGTGCGGCGGATGCGCAACTTCGGCAAGTGAGATTTTATTGTAGCGGAACTGGCTCGCCGCGAACGGCGCAGCATAGTGTTTTTCGGCGCGGCGGAAATTCAACCGCTAGCGGAGCGCCGTCCGCGAGCCGACGCCAGACTATCCGCGCTTCGGCCGGTACACGTCGGTGCTGGTGCCGTAGAAAACCTCCGCAGAATTCATCACGGTCTCTGAAAGCGTAGGGTGGGGGTGGATGGTCATAGCTACATCGCTGGCCAGCGCACACATTTCGACGCCGAGAACGCCTTCGGCGATCAGTTCGCCAGCGCCAACGCCGACGATGCCCACGCCCAGCACGCGCTCCGTCTGCGGATCGACAATTAGCTTCGTCATGCCCTCGGGCCGGTCCAGTGTGATGGCGCGGCCGGATGCCCCCCAGGGAAATTTCGCAACTTTAATCTCGCGATTTTCTTTTTCTGCCTGGGTTTCGGTGAGACCGCACCAGGCAACCTCCGGATCGGTGAACACGACTGCCGGAATCGCATTGGGCTCGAAGGCGACCTTGTGTCCGGCGATGGCTTCTGCGGCAACTCGGCCTTCGTGCATCGCCTTATGCGCCAGCATGGGCTCGCCAACCACGTCGCCGATGGCGTATATGGAGGAGTCAGCAGTCTGGAGCTGTTTGTTCACTTCGAGGAAGCCGCGTGAGTTTACTTCCACCTGCGTCTTTTCAAGGCCAGGTATTTCTGAATTCGGCTTGCGCCCCACCGAAACAAGAACCCGATCAAAAAGCTTTTCGCGGTCTTTCTCCACTACGGAAGCGCCTTCAAACCTAGCACGGATTCCGGCACCGTCCTCTTTGAGGGAAGCGACCGTCGTGTTCAAAAGAATTGCTTCAAACATCTTCCCCAGACGCTTATGCAGGGGAAGAACTAGATCACGATCCGCCCCAGGAAGCAGACCGGGCAGCATTTCTACTACCGTGACGCGTGTACCCAGCGCCGCATAGACCGAACCAAGTTCCAGCCCGATATATCCGCCGCCCACCACCAGAAGACTGCCCGGGATATCTTCCAGATTGAGGGCTCCGGTGGAATCCATGAGCCGCGGCGAATCCAATTGAAGAGCCGGGATGATGCCCGGACGGGAACCCGTGGCGATGATGATGCGGTCAAAGCTGAGGACCGTTTCGGTCGAATCCGCTTTATGGACTCGCAGTGTGCTGGAACTTTCAAACGCCGCACGGCCCTGAATGTATTCCACGTGGCGCTGCTTGGAGAGCTGGCCGAGTCCGCCCGTGAGCCTTTTGACCACGCCTTCTTTCCAGGTTCGCAGCGCCGCCAGGTCGATCTTGGCCGGAGGAAATTCGATGCCCCAATGTTTGGCCTGCTGCGATTCTTCAATTAACTTGGCGACGTGCAGAAGCGCCTTGGAAGGAATGCAACCGCGATAAAGGCAGACTCCACCCGGATTTACCTCCGGATCGATCAGCGTGACCTGCATGCCGAGATCAGCGGTGAGGAAGGCTGCGGCGTATCCACCCGGGCCGCCTCCGACCACTGCGATTCGAAGCTTCTGATCCGCTGCCGGATTTCCTGGGTGCGCTTGCTGGAGAGGTTCGTTCATGAAATGACTTCCGTTGGGATTTTCGTTCGCGCCCTGCCGCTATCCTTGAACGGAAAGCAGGAAGGGCTGCTCGAAGGCCTCGGCGACCCAGCGCAGAAAACGGGCTGCATCCGCGCCGTCGATCAAACGATGATCGTAGGAGAGCGAAAGGGGCAGGATCAGCCGCGGCTCGAACTTTCCCCCAATCCATTCCGGCTCCATGCGCGACCGTGAAAGTCCAAGAATGGCGACTTCAGGATGATTCACGATCGGCGTAAATGCAGTGCCTCCGATGCCTCCAAGGTTGGTGATGGTAAAGGTCCCGCCCTCCATGTCGGCGACCGTGATCTTCTTGTCGCGCGCCTTGTGCGAGAGTTGTGACAGCTCGACCGCGAGCTCGACGATATTTTTCTTGTCTACGTCGCGAATCACGGGAACCAGCAAGCCGCGATCGGTATCTGCTGCGACCCCGATATGGATGTACTGCTTGTAGATGATTTCTTCTTTCTCCATATCGATGGTGGCGTTGAATTGCGGAAATACTTTGAGCGCTGCGGCGCAGACTTTTAGGGCAATCGCGGTGACGGTCATTTTGCCGCCGGCCTGTTCGGCCTTGGGAGCAAAACGCGCGCGTAGGTGCTCGAGTTCGGTGATGTCGGCTCGGTCGTGCTGGGTTACGTGGGGAATCGTGTTCCACGATTCCGCGACGTGTTCAGCGGTCTTGCGACGAACTCCGCGCATGGACACGCGCTCAATTTTTCCCCACTTGGCGAAATCCGGCAGTTTGGGGGCAATGAAATGTCCGGCGCGGGCTGGAGCTTGTGCGGCGGTTGCCATCGCCGCGAGCGCAGCCTTGGCGTGCGCCTTTACATCGTCTTCGCTAATGCGTCCGCCCGGGCCGGTAGCCTTGACTTCGTAAATGTCAACTCCGAGTTCCCGCGCGAGACGACGCGTGTGCGGAGCCGCAGGGACGGCTTCGCGATGTTCAGTTCCAGCGACCTTGCCTAACTGGATTGGCATGGAAAACGCCGTGGGACGCGGCACCGGCTGGTCAGGAGGCAGCGCCTGCTCTTCGGTTTTGCCCTCGGCTCGAATTGCGGCCTGAAATGCCAGTCGTGCGCCATGCTGCCCGGAGACGTGTTCCACCGGCTGGCGCTGCGGTCGAGTTATCTCCGCCTGCGATCCGGGGGCACTCTGCAGCGTGAAAATCACCTGCCCGACCTTGATCTTCTCGCCTTCTTTAACTCTGACTTCATCCACAATACCGCTGACCGTCGAAGGAACCTCGACGACCGCTTTGTCAGTTTCAAGCTCCATCACCGGTTGGCCTTCGGAAACTTTGGCGCCGGGAGCAATCATCAAGCGCACCAGATCGCCCTGCGAAATATTTTCCCCCAGTTCCTGCAGGCGAAACTCGCTGGCGAGAGGAGCGTCACTCGATCGTGTTGGTTGCGCCACTGGCTGAGAGTCAGGCGCCGTTCGGGCCGGCGGTTGCGGCCTTTCGACGGTGTCGGCCGCAGATTCGGCAGGGGGCGGCTTTTCACCGACAGCCGCAGCGGACCCATTACTGTCCGCCGTGAAAACCACTTGACCAACTTTTATCTTCTGGCCTTCTTTAACCAGAATTTCCTTCACCGTCCCGCTTACCGACGAGGGTACTTCCACGACCGCCTTATCGGTTTCGAGTTCCATCACCGCCTGGCCTTCGCTTACAGCCGCACCGGGCGTAATCATGAGGCGCACCAGGTCGCCCTGTTCAATGTTTTCACCGAGTGCGGGGAGTTTGAATTCGATCACTGATTCCATCCCTTGGTTTTTCGATGGTGTTCGCGACACGTGCTTAACTGGTAGCTGGATTTAGCTTTTCGGAGTTGATGGCTAGGTCCGCAATCGCCTTTTTCATGACGTCCAGCCCGATTTTCTTTTCCCGCGCCAGCGCGCCCAGCGTCGCCAGCACGATGTGCTTGGCATCCACTTCGAAGAAATCGCGCAGCGCCGCCCGGTTCTCGCTACGGCCAAAGCCATCGGTTCCGAGCGAGACCAGTTGTCCCGGGACCCACTTCGCCAAGGATTCGGGAAGCACCTTCATGTAGTCCGATGCAGCGATGAACGGTCCGGGCGCGTCTTGGAGAACCTGGGTTATGAAAGCAACTCTCGCCGCATCGCCCGGATGCAGCATGTTCCACCGCTCGCAATCGTTGGCATCGCGATAAAGCTCTTTGTAGCTGGTCACGCTCCACACGTCGGCTGACACGCCGTATCGTTCCTGGAGAATCTTCTGCGCCTTCAACACTTCATACATAATGGTTCCGCTGCCCAGCAGTTGGGCGCGCAACTTGGCCTCGGGTGCGTCGGCCGCCTTGAAGCGGTAAAGCCCGCGCAGCACGCCTTCGTGGATGTTCCCATCCTTTGGCATCTCGGGCATGGGAAGCGGCTCGTTGGTCACCGTGAGGTAATAGAAAATCGATTCCTGATCCACGTACATACGCTTGATGCCATCCTGAATGATGATGGCAATCTCGTAAGCGAACGCGGGATCGTAAGCCAGCAGGTTGGGTACGGGCAGAGCAAGAACGTGACTGTGGCCGTCTTGATGTTGCAGACCTTCGCCAGCCAGCGTGGTTCGTCCCGCCGTGCCGCCCACCAGAAATCCCCGGCAACGCATATCGGCCGCGGCCCAGATCAGATCTCCGATGCGTTGGAAGCCGAACATCGAATAATAGATAAAGAACGGAATCGTATTGATTCCGTGGTTGGCATAAGCCGTGCCCGCCGCGATAAATGAACACATCGAGCCAGCTTCGGTGATTCCTTCTTCCAGAATCTGTCCATTCTTCGCTTCCTTGTAATAGAGGAGCGTGTCCATATCGACCGGCTGGTAGAGTTGCCCCACGCTCGAGTAGATTCCCACTTGGCGGAACAAAGCTTCCATGCCAAAAGTGCGAGCTTCGTCGGGAATAATCGGCACGATCAGTTTGCCCACTTCCGGATCGCGCAGCAGCTTCCCCAGCAGCCGGACGAAAACCATCGTGGTGGAGGCTTCCCGTCCGTCCGTCCCTTTGTAGAATTCTTCGAAATACGATTCAGGCACCGGCTTTAGCGGCGTGGCACGAACTTTACGCGTCGGCATGTAGCCACCCAGTTGTTGCCGGCGTGCCTGCATATACTTGATTTCAGCGCTGTCGTCGGAGGGCCGGTAGAACGGTGCATTCTGCAACTGGTCGTCCGGAATCGGAATTCCAAAGCGCGAACGAAACATCTCCAGCTCTTCTTCGTTCAGCTTCTTCTGTTGATGCGTGATGTTCTTGCCTTCGCCCGCTTCGCCGAGTCCATAGCCCTTAATGGTCTTGGCCAGAATGATAGTTGGCGAGCCCTTGTGGTCCACCGCCGCTCGGTATGCGGCGTGTACCTTGATGGGATCATGGCCGCCCAGGCGCATCCGCGCTAGTTGCTCATCGGAGAGATGCTCCACCATTTTCAGAAGGCGTGGATCCGTGCCAAACAGGTTCTGCCGGAAGTACGCTCCGCTTTCCACAAAATACTTCTGATACTGGCCGTCGCTGATTTCTCCCAGTCGCCGCACCAGCAGCCCATCGCGATCGGCGCGAATCAGGCTGTCCCAATCCGATCCCCATATGCATTTGATGACGTTCCATCCTGCGCCGCGGAAGATGGCCTCAAGCTCCTGAATAATTTTTCCATTGCCGCGCACGGGTCCGTCCAGGCGCTGCAAGTTGCAGTTCACCACGAAAATCAGATTGTCCAGATTCTCGCGAGAAGCCAGCGTGATCGAGCCGAGAGCCTCCGGTTCGTCCATCTCGCCGTCGCCCAGGAATGCCCACACCTTGCCGCCGGTTGACTGCTTCAGTCCGCGATTCTCCAGATAGCGGATAAAGCGCGCGTGATAGATCGCCTGGATCGGTCCCAATCCCATTGAGACCGTGGGAAATTCCCAGAAATTTGGCATTAACCACGGGTGAGGATAAGAACTCAACCCGCCGCCGGGCTTCAACTCACGGCGGAAGTTTTCCAGTTTTTCTTTCGGAATGCGGCCTTCAAGATATGCGCGCGAGTAAATTCCCGGCGCGGCGTGGCCTTGAAAATAAACGAAGTCACGATCGCCGCTCTCGGTCTGTGCCTGGAAAAAATGATTGAAGGCGACTTCGTACAAGGTTGCCGCCGAAGCGAAGGTCGAAATGTGTCCGCCAATACCTTCCTGAATCTTGTTGGCGCGCACCACCATGGCCAAAGCATTCCAGCGCACCAGGCTCTTGATGCGACGCTCCATCTCCTGACTGCCGGGGAAAGGTGCTTGCTGCTGAGCTGGAATCGTGTTCTGGTAAGGCGTGGTGGCCGAGAAAGGAAGATTCACTCCGGCGGCACGCCGCGCGTGCAGCGCCAGTTGCTGGAGCAATCGCCCCGCGCGCACGGGTCCGCCTTTGGACAACACATAGTCCAGCGAGTCAACCCACTCCCGCGTTTCCAATACCTCTTGACCGTCCGTTTCCGTCTGAGCCACGTCTGAACTCTCCATCTGATTTTGCTGAACCATCCATGATATGCAATTATCCAAAATCTTGCTGGACGAACGTCGGAGTCCAACGTTCTACAATGCTCTCGGTAAGAAGGAGGTCTTGATGGCAAAGATTTTGCTTCTCGTACTGATCGTGATCGCTGTGGCCGCGATATTCCTTCTTCCGCGCCTCTTATCCGGTTCCCGCGCTACTCCGGTGCCGGGAAGCATTGCGCCTGACTTCAGGTTGCTCTCGCAGGAAGGGAAGTCGGTCAGCCTGAAAGAGTTCAGCGGAAAATGGGTAGTCCTCTATTTTTACCCCAAGGATCAGACTCCCGGCTGTACCCGCGAAGCCCACAACTTCCAAGTGGATCAGTCGAAGTACGATCAGCGCAACTCCGTGGTTTTGGGGGTGAGCGTAGATAGCGTCGACTCGCACAAGAAGTTTTGCACGAGGGAAGGTTTGAACTTCAAGCTGTTAGCCGACAGCGATGGCAAAGTGAGCGAAGAATATGGTTCGCTCACCAATTTGGGAGTGGCAAAGTTTGCTGCGCGGCATACCTTCCTGATCGACCCGAGCGGAAAAGTTCGAAAAGCCTATACCAGTGTGGATCCTAGTCGACACAGCGAAGATGTTCTGGCGGCGCTTGATCTATTGCAGAAATGATCTATTGCAGCAGAAATAGAGTTGAGAGCCTCGCTGTCGGGGGAGGCATGCAGGGTAAACTATTAGAATGGCGACAGCGGTGCGGCGACCCGGGGTGGGGACTTCTCGCGAGCTGGGTGGCTACCGTTTTCCCCCCGGTTTCCAGCGCAATCTTTTGTGGTTTGCATTGCGCAAGTTTCGTCCGGCAAATCCCATCTTTCTCTTTCAACATCTCGCCAAGACCTACGGCGATATTGCGCACTACAAGATCGGTCCTCACCACATTGTTTTCCTGAATCATCCGGAGTACATCCGCGAAGTGTTGGTCGTACAGAACGACAATTTCATCAAAGAACGCACGGTGCAGCGTACCAAGATGCTGCTCGGCGAAGGGATGATCACCAGTGAAGGGGCTGCACACCGCGCCCAGCGCTTGGCGGCACACCCAGCATTCCACCGGCAACGCCTCGGCGAATACGCAGCCGCCATCGTGGAAGAGGCTGGGGGCACCCGCGATTCGTGGCATGCTGGGGAACGGCGCGATATCGCTTCCGACATGATGCATTTGACCCTCAATGTGGTGGCGCGCACCTTGTTTGCAACTGACTTGCGCGAGGAGGTCTATGAGCTTGTGGCCGCGATCAACCGCATCATGGGCCTATACAATTTTCTGGTGATGCTGCCCGCGGCGGAATGGCTGGTGCACTTGCGGCCACCCGGTCTGTCGGCATTTGTCAGGGCGCGCAAGCGAATCGACGCTGTGGTCTACCGGATGATTGATGCTCGCATCATCGATGCGCACCGGCGAAGCGCTCCCCACAGTGGAAGCCTGCTGGACCTCATGCTCGCGGCCGCGCCAACCCACGACGAGAGGTCACGACAGTCTTTACGCGATCAGGTAATCACCATCTTTCTCGCAGGTTACGAGACGGTTGCCAATGCGCTGTCGTGGACCTGGTACCTGTTATCGCAGAACCCGGATTGCGAAGCGAAGTTTCAGAGCGAAGTGGATGAGGTACTTCAAGGCAGGCTTCCCACTTTCGAGGAGGTTCCGCGACTGCGTTATACGGAGACCGTAATGGCAGAATCCCTGCGCCTTTATCCGCCGGCATGGGCCATGGGCCGTTATGCTCGCAACGACTTCGCTCTGGGCGATTATTTTCTTCCCGCGCGAACTACCGTGCTGATCAGCCAATTCATCACGCACCGTGATCCGAGGTTTTTCCAGGATCCTCTGACCTTCGATCCACATCGATTCTCGCCCGAGGGAAAAGGCCAACGCACGAAATTTACTTATTTCCCATTTGGAGCGGGCGCGCGGCAATGCATCGGAGAATCCTTTGCCTGGATGGAGGGCATGCTGATTCTAGCCACCTTGGCGCAGAAATGGAAATTACGGTTGATCCCGGGGCATCGCGTGGAGCCGCAGCCCCTCATTACGCTCCGCCCGAAATATGGGATGCTCATGGCGGTGGAACCGCGTTGAGATGCCCGCGGTGCAACCCTCCGCGTACAATCACTGCGTCGCCGGAAGCTCCACGCGAAAGACGGATCCGTTTCCCGGAGCACTTGTCACGGTGATCGATCCCTGGTGCAGTTGGACGATCCAATGTGCGATAGCAAGGCCCAGGCCGGCGCCGCCGAGGGCGCGACTGCGAGCCTTGTCGACGCGGTAAAATCGCTCGAAGATTCTTGTCTGATCTGCAGAAGCAATTCCAATTCCCGTGTCTTGGACGCTTACGATGACGCGGCCATTCTGCTGCTCAGCGGAAAGGGTTATTTTGCCCGGGGAAGGCGTGTACTTGAACGCGTTGTCGAGCAGGATATCCACTACCCGCCGCAAAGCATTCTCGTCTCCCCTCACGATCAGTGGCTGGGCCGCGGAATGCTCCTCGAATTGCAAATCACGCAGTGAGGCGACTTGATTCCACTTCGATGCCGACTCGTGCACGGTCGTGAGCAGGTCGAGGGGACGAATCGCCAAGCTCTCGGCCCCGGAGTCCGCACGCGCCAAAGCCAGAAGCTCGTCGATAAGTTTCGCCGTACGCTCGGCTTCCAGAAGAATGTGCCGAAGAGCCTCGCGATATTCAGACTCATCCCGAGAGCGCCGCAAAGCAAGCTCTGCTTCGGTGTGGATGAGCGCAATGGGAGTGCGCAGTTCGTGAGACGCGTCCGCGGTAAACTCCGTAACCCGCAGGAAGGCGGACTCGATCCGAGCCAGCATTTCGTTCAAAGTGTCGGACAATCGCTGCAACTCATCTCCGGTATGCAATTGCTCCAGGCGGCTGCTGAGGTTGTGACCAGAGATGGTGTGTGCAGTGCGGGTGAGAGCATCGACGGGAGCCAAGGCTTTGCGGCTCAACCCATAACCGACCCCCGAAGCTGCTAGCAGAAGAACGGGCGCGAACATAAGCAGGTACTTCTGGAAGGCGTCAAGCGTTTCGATCTCCTCGTCCAGGGTGCTGCCGATTTGCACGACGAAGACGTGGCCGCCGACCTCCATCTTCTCGCTAAGGATACGGAAAGGAATCTTCCCCAGTTTGCGATTCTGGTAGAGCGGCTTCTGCAATTGATCAAGAGAGACCGGGGGAAGCGAGTGCTCTTCCAGGAACTGTGAACGGTAGATCGAGTGACCGCCGGCATCGCTGATCTGCAAATAGTCTTCTGAGCGTTCGATCCTGTAGTCTGCGCTGATCTGCGCCTGCAACTCAGATATCGATAAATCGGTCCGTTCTTCCAGGATTCGCTCCAGATCAGCCGCTTGGCCTTCCAACGTTGCGTCGGAGATGTCAAAGAGATTCTTCCGGAGGATCAGCCACATACCTGCGCCAAAGATGAATTCGGCGAGCAGGAAGATCGCCAGATACCACAGCGCCAGCCGCATGCCGATCGAAAGACGGTTCACGCCGAGGACTCCTCGCGGATCATGTAGCCCACTCCGCGGACGGTAAGGATCAGCTTGGGCATGCCTTCGCGGTCTACCTTTTGCCGCAACAGCCGGACGAAAGCATCGAGCGTATTTTCTTCAATTTCCCGGTCGAAGCCCCACACAGATTCGATCAGAGTACGCCGTGGAACCACTTTGCCGGCGCGGTATATCAAGCGCTCGAGCAAGCTGTATTCGGTGCGTGTCAGTGAAATCGAAACCCCGGCACGAGAAACGTCGCGCGATTCTGGATCGAGAATGAGATCGCCGACTTGCACCCGGTTGTGCGACCGGGATGTCGCGCGCCGCTGCACTGCCCGCAAACGCGCCAGCAGTTCGCTGAAGCTGAAAGGTTTGGTGAGATAGTCATCGGCGCCGGCATCCAGCCCGCGCACCACGTCGGGGACCGAATCCTTCGCCGTCAGCATCAGCACAGGGGTTGCGATTTGCTCCTGACGAAGCTTCTTAGCCAGCTCGAATCCGTTCATTTTAGGCAGCATGATGTCGAGCACAACTGCGTCGAATTCATAGGCGCGGGCGAGTTCCCAGCCTTCGCTCCCGTCGACGGCACACACTACGTTATGGCCCTCTTCGGTGAGGCCGCGGCGCAGGAGTTCGAGCATACGAGGTTCGTCTTCGACGACGAGCAGTTTCACAGGCTGGTTTTACCACAATCCTGTTTATCGGTTCGATCTGAAGATTGAATGAAGGAGGCTTGACCTGTGCAAAGGTCAAGATTCGGTGATTTTAGCGCTCGAATCAGTGCCTGGGGACGGTCGTTCAACCGATTCATTGTGTGGGCCACGATTTCGTCAAGAGATCCCTTTCGAACAATTGAAACCAGAAGGCCACGACCTTTGTGGAACTGGATGAGGGGGCTGTACTTCGTTCCCATGCATCGAGACGCACCGTGATGGATGCTGGCCGATCCTTTTCGCGCCGGTCGAGTCGACCGCTGCGATCGCACACATTTTCGACTTTCGGCGGCCCCTCCGTTCCATGGAACACTGGCCTGCACTGTCCGCAGGTCCGGCGACCGCCCAACCGCTGCACGATTTCGTTTACCGGCAACTCGTAGTTCAGCCCCGCGCTCGGCGCATACCTTCTCCTTCTCCATCAGCTGTTTCAGAGACTCGGCTGGTCCCGGGGTGCGGGGAAACCCGTCGAGGATGAAACCGCACAACGAAGGATGCAGTCGTCGCGTTCGCGCCCCATCTGCCAGGCGGTAGAATCCGGCACCAGATCGCCGCGACGCATGCATTGCAGGGCAGCTTTCGTGGCTGGCGATTGATCAGTGGTTGCACTTCGCGGCGGCTCGAAAAACGTCGCCGGTTGAAAGATCGCAAGCGCCCAGCCGCTCTGCCAGGAGTTCGGCCTGCGTTCCCTCGCCCACACCGGGAGCCCCTAACAGAACCCAAAGTGCTCGCCTTCTGCAGCGATCGCTTCGCACCTTGCCGCAAGCCCTCGCAGCCACGCGATGCCATCATCCTCGTGGAGGGCCAATCTTAATGAATCTACGCGGGCGCACGCCTGATGCAGTGACGGGGAGCACCAAACACACAAAATACACGTCATCATGGGAAAGATTGCCCGGAAGTGCAGCCCGGTAGCACGGAGGAGCCATTCACGAAACTTGGCACGGAGACTAACTTGGTCTTGAGCAGCACTTGGGGGAGGGCTGTTCAGCGAAGCGTCCCGCGACTCGTCGAGTCTGGGGCGCTTTCGTTTTGTAGGCTGGAATACCGTTCCTGTGTGGAGAGGTTTAGAATGAGAGAGTCAGGCCACTTTGATCGGCTCGGTATGACTCACGACGACGTCACAATTTCGCCGGGTTCGCAGTTTCGAGCCGCGATGGTGCTGGCCATCATTGCGGATGCGCTCCAGATCATCATTTTTCCCGCATTCTTTGAAGGCGCTCTCTCGCCCGCTGACGACATACTCGATTTCGGTGTCGCAGCCTTGCTGGTCCGCCTTCTTGGCTGGCACTGGGAGTTTCTGCCATCGTTTCTCGCTAAACTCGTCCCCGGAGTCGATTTAGTTCCGTTCTGGACAATGGCGGTCGCCAACGTCTATCGCAAATCAAAGCGGATTGCGGTTGCTGCCGAAGAATCCCATGAGCAGCAGCCGTTGCTTCGTTAGGTGTTCGTTCAGTCAGCGCGGCGAACCGAGGAGTGTTGTCTCGATGCCGACAGAATGACGTCGAACCTGTCCCGGAGGGATGACCATCTGACCTGGGGACTACAAGACCACGAAGAAGGTTGGAGGCGCGGGTCGGAATCGAGCCGAAAGCGCATATTGAAAAACACGCAAGTTATTGATTCTTTAGTATCCTAAGAATCCCAGATGTCAGGGTTGGGAACAACAACTTAGCCCCAAAAATGGGCACTGACGCGGTGTCAACTGTACCAGACTGATCCGTGGCTCGATTGTTGCCTCGCTTTTTCGACAAACGTTCTAAGTTCTTCACGGATCGCAAGGACTCGAAACTCCCGCTTCGTATGCTCTGTATTCTCAGCCAGTGAATGGCTTCTGTTATGGCGGTAGCGTCGCTCCTCCTGCTGGATCAGTTCTATCTCTCGACGGAGTTTTTCAGTCCGTCCCGCGATTGAACAATCGTCCATGTTGTGAACTCTACGCCTGTGCTGGGAAAACACAAAGGCTCATCTGGGCGATTTCACAAATGCAAGATATTAAGAAGGCGTAAGGGACGGTCCCATTCCCAACTCCAGCGCCATTCTCTTCCTCTTCACGTCGTCCAAGCTGAGATGCCGTTTCGTACCGAGGCTGGAATCTATCAGAAAATACTCGTGCCCCACATCATCTCGCGGCGCCTTAACGACGGCTTTCCCCTGGGGCGCCAGTTTGCGATTGATGCTTATTACGAGTGCTTTTTGTCCAGGCATCGGGCGGTAGTGTGCCACAGGACGGCTAGGCTAGGCTAATTTTCCTGAGGACCCGCTCATAGACAGCTCGCGGGGATGCGAATGGCCTATAGTTCCGCTTTTTCGCCTGCCGCTGCACGATGAGCAGGCCCTTTTCGTTCTCGAAAGAGGCGTCACCATTTGCGGGGATTAGCGCATCAGCTTGGCAACTTCGGCAACGGTGTGAGGTGTGTTTTCATTCATAGAAATATTTCATTTTCCGGCTCCCGGGATGCACCCAGCGGGGCTATACTGATGTCACGTCTCTCCACATCCCTCCGTTGGGCCCAATTCAGGGCGTTCGGTCTCTTGTGAAATCCACCTCTCCACGGAGGCACTCGTGCCCTTGCATTCAAATTTGGCTCCTAGACGTAGATTCTTTAGCTGCTCAATCTGCCGCGAGTTTGTAGAACTTGAGACCTCGAACGTTGACGAGATGGGTCTGCCCGTCCACGAAGAGTGCTACTTTCAAAAAGTCAGCTTGAAGAAGTCGATAAGACCACCACCCGAAACGTCACAAGCGATCATTACGTTTCTTGACTCTGCAAACGCTCACACCATTGCAAACTCCTGCCCGGTGTGCGGATCCCAACTAGAACACCGAATATTCACATTCTTCTACGCGGGGCGAAGTTGGGAAATCCCGTGTGCAATATGCCTTGATTGCAAAACTCCGGATTATCCACACTAGCCTTGAAATTTTCGCGCTTCTAATGCCGGTTCTCGCGCCTTAGAGCCGTTTCTACACAAAACCATGTGTTCAAGCTAACCCCTAGCCTTGTCTGGAGCTTTCCCAAGGAAGCGGCGGGTTTGCCGGCGCTTCATAAACGGATGGAATCTGATGGTTGCGCCGATTAAGGACTGTGCCCCGGAGTCTCTGATCCACTTAGTTTCGAGGCAGGAGCAGAGCCATACCTCTGTGAAGCTGGACGGCGTGCGGCCCGATCCGGGTTTTCGCACAGTGTTCACCTTCACTTCTCACGACGCGGTTGACCCCGCGCTCTAGGATGACGCGGTACGGGCGTAAGTAGCCGCCGAGCGTGCCAATCCGCGCCTGCAGTTGATTGCGGCGAGCACCCGGGTACACGTTGTTCCTAAACCCGTTGCCACAAGAATTTAGCATGGATGGCCTTTCGAACCTGCTTTTACCGAAACGTGACTCAGAAATGGAACGTTAAGGGTCGTGTATCTCACGTGGTTACCATCAATGGCGGGTAGGAATTGGAGGTTGATCGAAAAAGGGTGCACGTTTCCGCACACCCTTTGCCCCTCAGGATATTCAACACAACTCAGCGAGGCAGCATTGGGGGGAGGGCACGTCCTAGCAAAGTCGGGAAACCCTGAGCCTAGCAATTCTAATGATAATCCTCTTGCGCCGGATTGTGTACAGTGATTCCGTAAGGGGGGGTAAGGTCCGAGGCCAGTCCATGTATTGGCAGGGGTTTCACCTGTGCTGGCAGATTGACGTCATTCTTGCGAATCTCGGAAGGTACTTGATTTCCTGCAATTCTGACACTATTATGGCTGTCATATGAAACCACCATCCGGCGAACCCGACCTGGAATTGCGCGGCAAACTTGTCCGCAGCCTCGGTTTGTTCCGCGAAATGTTGCCCGGCTCTTTTGTCGAACGCCAACGGGCCTGTGGCCAGCCCACCTGTCATTGTGCCGACGGCAAACGCCTGCACGTGCAATATCAAATCTCCCTATTGGTGGACGGCCAGCCGAAGACCCTCAACGTTCCGGCGCAGTGGGTGGAGAGGGTGCGCGAAAAGATCGAGATGCGCCGCCGCTTTGAGGCTGCCGCCGCGACCATCTGCAGCGTGAACCTGAAACGGTTTCTTAAGGAAAAGCTCAGGGAAAAAGAAGATCGGAAAATTTGAGCCGACACCGGCATCGCTTCGAGGCTTATCTCGACAAGGTGTTTGGCTTTTCGGATTTGGTGAGTGCTCTGCCCGAAGGACGGCAGTTTCCCCAGCACGCCTGGAAAAAAGTGTTTGACGCGGTCTTCTTGGGAGCGGCGATGCAGATTTCCAGTCTGCTGCAGATCGAGGCCGAGTGTCACCATGGGGCGCTGGCCAAACGGATCGGACCGATCAGCGACGACACCCTGGGCTATTCGCTCGAAAGACAATCTCCCGAGCCTGTGTTCGCGCTCAGCTGTGCAATTGCCCGCCGCCTGAAACGCAACGGAGTTCTACGTTCTGATTGGTCCCGAGGGTTGGTGGTCGGGGCGGTCGATGGCATTGAAATCTGCAGTTCCTTTGCCCGCTGTTGCGAGGCCTGTATGGAGCGCGAGGTGCAACACAAGGTGAACGGCGAGATGAAAACCGAGATCCAGTACTATCACCGCATCGTGGTTGTAGTCCTGGTAAGCACGTCGTTTCCCATACCCCTGGGCGTCCGCTTTCAGAAGAACGGCGAAGGCGAGGTCGCCTGCGCCCTGGCTCTGCTCCAAGACCTGGTCGGGCAGTTGGGCCGCCGCTTCCTGGATGTGTTGGTGGGGGACGCTCTGTATCTGCAAGCCCCCTTCGTTCAAGAAGTGGAACGTCTGGGTCTGGTTTGGGCCTTCACCTTGAAAG
>JBAUXO010000177.1:0-8459 GCA_049584315.1 Candidatus Sulfotelmatobacter sp.
CAGCACGACCGTTTGGATGACATTGAAGATTGCGGTATTCACTCCAATTCCCAGCGCCAGCGTCATCACGACAACCGCCGCAAAACCGGGATTCTTGCGCAGCATGCGCGCCCCGAAGCGCAAGTCCTGCCAGGATGTCTCGACGAGAGATTCCCAGGCCGCATCGCGGACGACTTCCTTCGTAACACCTGAATCCGTCGTGAAAACCCGTACTGAATTTGATTTGTCGCCCTATTTTACGCTGTTTCCTTACGGTTTCTGTTTCTGACTGAATCCTAACTATGTGTTAGAGTTTAGTCAGCATGCGCTATTCGCCTAGGAATATAGAAATCGCCTTTAGCCATGCGGGCCTAACGCACTATGGCGGAATTCTGTTTTTCAATGAATTCAGTCGAATGCTACAATTGCGCCGCTTCCTAACTCGGCATTTGCGCTATCCGCGACGCAACCATGACTACCAGCTTTCCCAAATGATCTTGGCTTTGGTCTACCCGATCATCTTGGGCCTGGATCGTTTGGAGACGGCGTCGCTCTTACGTTCGAATGGTACCTTCCAGTATTTGACCGGCCTTTCGAGTTACCCCAGTCCGCAAAGCTTGCGGCGATTTTTGTTGCAGGCTGCACCCAGTTTTCGAGAACAACTCCACCGGGTCAATGACTACCTGTTGCAGCACTTCATTCACCGGCCAGATCACCGGTCGCGGTTAATTCTGGATCTGGATAGCACCGTCGTCACAGTTTTCGGCCATCAGGAAGGGGCGGCGGTTGGCTACAATCCGCGCTATCGAGGCAAGCGATCCTATGACCCGCTGCTCTGTCTGGAAGCGAACTCCGCGTTCCTCTGGGATGTGGAACTACGACGCGGCGATGCGGGAACTTGGGCGAGCAGCGAGGAACTGTTGGCCTGCTGTTTTCAATCCACCCCTTCCGACATTCGGGAGCTTCGGTTGCGGGCCGATGCAGGCTTCGGCTACGGGCCCGTGTTGGAGATGCTGGAAGCGCGTCCAGCCCAATACGCCGTGGTCGCGCGCATGACCCGCTCCCTGAAGCGCGCGCTCGGAGGTTTGAGTTATGAACGGCTGAACGCGCGCTGGGAGATCGCGGAATTTGAGCACCATCCCCACGATTGGTCTCAAGCACGCCGCTGCATTGTGGCGCGGAAGAGGATTGCGGAGACCGATCCGGAGCCGACTTTGTTTACCTTGGAACGTTACGCGTATCGAGCCTGGCACACGAACCTGCCGCTGACGCCGGCCGGAGTGTGGTAATGCAGAGTGTATTGTTACGCAGAGTTGCCTCTGATAGGGCCCGCCAGTAAGTCATTTGGGGGAGGTTTTGCTCTGCATAACAGTGACCGCCCTTAGCGAGGCAATCAGCTTGTCGGTAGCCTTGAAACGCCCGGAGCGTAGTTTCGGAGGCACCACCGATTCCAGGGCTTCCAGTTTCACCGAGGGATCCACTCGCGTGTACATCTCAGTAGTTTGCGTCTGCGCGTGACCAAGCCATAGCGCGACCTTTCGCAGATCTTTGGTCGCCTGCAGAACAGTCAAGGCGCAGCTGTGTCGGAGCACGTGTGGGTGCACGCGCTTCGTTGCCAGCAAGGGGCAATGCTGCCTCGCAGTTCGGACATGCTTGCGCAGGATGTATTCGAAGCCTGAACGAGTCAACGATTCGCCGCGCGCACTGACAAAGAGTTCTGGCACCGGGACGGTTCCCCGCACCGCCAACCAGGCTCGGAGCGCCGCAGTGGTCGTTTTCCACAACGGCAGACACCGTTCTCTTCGGCCCTTGCCATGGACGAGCACACTGGGCTGTGGCTGGAATTTCAGATCGTCCAGACGGAGGCCGATCAGTTCGGAGACGCGTAGGCCTCCGGCGTAGCACAGGTGCAGCATGGCGCGGTCGCGGATGCCTTTCCATCCCGTGGGGTCGGGCGCGTCCAGGAGGGCTTGAATTTCCTCCGCCGTCAGATGCCGGACCAGTTTGGACTCGGCTTTCTTCAGGGGAATCGCCAGGATGCGCCGGATCTGCTCGATCGCCGACGGGACGCGATATTCCAGGAAGTGCAGGAAGGATTTGATCGCGGCCAGCCGTGTGTTTCGGGAGCTGGGTCCATTGCCGCGAGTGGTTTCCAGATCGTTCAGGAAGTCGAGCACCAGCGGAGCATCGATTTGTTCCACTGTCAACTGGGAGGGCGTCACCTTGAGGCGCTTGCTGGCGAAGATTAAGAGCAGCTGGAAGGCATACGCATAGGAGTTGCACGTGTTCTCGCTCGCGTGCCGTTCGATGGGCAGGCGTTGCTCGAAGAAGGCAGTGAGGTGCGGCGCGATCGGCGTGGTTTTGGCTTGTGCGAGTGTGGACTTTTCGCTGGCAGGCCCCGACGCTGCCCTGCGCCGGGATTTCTCGGTCGTTCCATGGCATCCACCGGGACGGGTTCTCGGATGCCCCGACCGCGTGTTTCTGCTGTTTGCGGTTAGGGTCATGCCCGCGTTCCCCGAGCAAATCGTTCTGCACGGTCGGCAATGTCCCGCATCAGCTCCGGCACGGCCTCCAGATACCAATACGTGCTGGCCACTGTGCTATGGCCAAGGTAGGTCGATAATGCCAGCGTGTGTTTGGTGATGGCATCTCGCCCATCCGGACAGGTTTCGAGTGCTCTCACGGCGAAGGCGTGACGCAAGGAATGGGGCGTGGGCCGAACTCCCCCAGGTCCGGGCGGCAGCCCAACTCGCTTCACCGCCGTGCCAAATGCTACCTGCGCAGCTTCGGGTAGGAGCGGTTTTCTTTGCCGCGACACGAACACATGATCGTCAAAGTGGGCGTAGGGGCGGCGCTGCTGGAGATACCGTTCGAGTCCCGCCTGTGCCGTTTCATGCAGGGGCACAAGGCGGCTCTTACGGAATTTGGTGCGTCGAATCACCAGGCCATCGGGCGTGATGTCATCAAATCGCAACTGGAGCGCTTCAGACACTCGCAGTCCCGTGCATGCGAGCAGGGAGAACAGCGTGCTGTAGGTCCCTCCACAGATTCGATACCTCGATTGTGAGGCTGCGGCGATAAGTTGCCAGATCTGCTTCAGTGTCGGTATGTACGGGGTCGGTCGTGGCCGCTTCTCGGCGCCGAAAACCGCTGGCGGCACCTCGTGGCGCCCGTTCTCGGCACGGAGGTAGCGAGCAAATCGGATGACGATCCCGAGGCGACGGGCACGCTGGGGAACTGATGGTGCCAATCCCGCCCACTCGATAGCGATCTCAGTAGAAACGTAGCGCTGCTTTCTCGCCTCGGAGAACGCAGCGAAGCTTTTCAAGTAAGAGCCTTCGTCAATAAACGAAAAACCAGCTGCTCGGCGGACTGCCAGATAGGTCTCGACAGCTCGGGTCAGCATGGCTACACCTCCGGCCAGGGTTGGGCAATTTGCCGCAAAGA
Organism: Candidatus Sulfotelmatobacter sp.; assembly: GCA_049584315.1. Taxonomy (GTDB): domain Bacteria; phylum Acidobacteriota; class Terriglobia; order Terriglobales; family Acidobacteriaceae; genus Sulfotelmatobacter. Next base: position 3,427 of record JBAUXO010000177.1, read on the forward strand.
CGAGATATCCACTTTGGCGTAGATCTGCGTGGTCTCCACAGAACGGTGCCGCAGGATAGCGGCGATGTCTTCGAGCGATGCGCCCTGCCGCAACAGGGACGTCGCGAACGAATGTCGGAGCAAATGCGCGGCACCTCGACCAGGACGCACCACCCCCGCGCGGCGAAATGCCCTGTCGACGATCGCCGAGACGGCACCAGAGCCGAAAGCGTGATACGGCGCCCGGCAGTGGATAAAGACCGTATCGGCATTGGTTCGCGGCCGGCCTTTTTTCAGATAGGACACGATCGCCTGACCCACTTCTTGGGTCAGCGGCAATCGCGTCGGACGACGGCCCTTACCGCAAACCTGAATCGATGCGCCCTTCCAGTCGATGTCACTCAGGCGGAGATGCACGATGTCACCCGCCCGAAGACCCAAACGGGCCAGTAGCAGCAAGATGGCCCGATTCCGCCGGCCCACGGCTGAGGCCCGATCGCAGGAAGCAATCAAGCGCTCCACATCTTTTGGTGGAAGATAGCGTGGCAAAGAAGCCAGACGCCAATTAGCCACAGTGGGTATGGCGGCATCCAACCCGACAGCGCATTGGCCCTCGGTAATCAGGAAACGCAGGAACATGCGAAGTGCCGAGGCGCAATTTTTAGTTGTTCCTGGCACGCAGGAGCGACTTTTCTCGAGGACAAACGCCCGCAACCGGCGAGCATCAAAGCAGCTTGGTTTCTCTCCGAGTCGCCGGAGCAACTCGTGAATGTGAATGCGATAGGTGTGGAGGGTCACATCACAGGTACCTCTTTGCTGGTGCATCCACTGACAGAAGGCCGACAACCAAGCGGGATCGTGAGCTAGGGGCTCGACCGATGGCAGGGTGATGATCCGAGCATCTCGCAGGTGAGTCAGGAACAGACGTGCACCATGGACCACCTGCAACTGCTTCGAGTGGCCGTAGTGGGGACAGTGGCATCGACTCAAGTGGCGGGCGAATCCTGCAAGGGATTGCTCATTCAACTTATTCAACTTACTCAGCGACATGCCGGGCCGAGAGGTCCAATAGACGAAGTGTTCAGCTGCCCGGAGATGTCGGCGAGCGGTGATCGTGGCGTAGCCTGGAGGGTGTCCCGGTGATAGTTGAAGGTTCGCGGCGGCGGCTGATTCATCTTACGCCACTTTCTCCTTCGAAGATTGAGTTGTTGATTTCTCTCGACCGAGAATGACCCCCAAGGCCCAGAGATCCGCGTGGCCATCGATTCGGCGGAAATGCTTTTCGGTGAGTAGCCACGCGGAAGCTACCCAACGCTGTACCATGTCGGCATCCCGCCATCTGGTGACGTTGTGGGTGCGACGCTCCACTCCGCTCTGCGGGCTCTCGATGACGTTCGTGGTGGCTAAGCATTTGTGCAGAGATTCGGGAACCTGCAAACGTTGCAAGGTGAACATCTCCTTCAGGCCCTCTCGTAGGCTTCGCGCGGCCGACTCATGTTCCCGCTCCAGAAACCGCGCCAGTTGCTCCAGACGTTTCTCTCCTTCCTCGGCGGTCTTCACCTTCCAGGCGGATCGCATCAGATTCAAGGTCTGGCCCTGCTGCTGTCTCGGTAACTCGGCGATGACATTGCGCAGCTTGTGGTTGCGACACCGCTGCACCGGCTGGTCGGTGCCGAATACTTCCTCGATCGCCGCACGCAACGCTTTAGCCCCATCGATGACGAACAGATACTTGCGGTCGGTCGGGAGCCCCTGATCTCTCAAGTGGATCAGCAAACGCTTGACCGAGGCAGCGTTCTCCGTCGCTCCCAGCTCGATCCCCAAAATGTGTTTCTTTCCCTCTCGATCTACGCCCACCGCGCTGAGAATGTGATGATCGGCGAAACGCTGCCCGTCGATGTAGATCACCAAAATCTCGATACTTTCCCAACGCCGTTCCTGCAATTGCTGGAGCTGCTCGACGCTGCCCTCGATGGCCTTGCGGCTGATCGCACTGCGCGACACACCCACGGTCGCCGCCATCTGCGGCAAGACTTCTTGGTATTCCCGGGTCGAGATGCCCCGCAGCAGCGCACCCAGCATGTGCTGCCCGAGCCCGCGATCTTTGCGTAGCATTTCATACGCGGGAACCTGTACTTCGCCTTCCATTTTGTGTCGCAGGCGGGGCCGCTTTACTTTCAACTTTCGATCCGTCAGTTGCACCCGCCCCGGCTGCGATCCGTGGTAGCGGACCGCACCGCTGGTTTTGCCCGGTGTCCGCGGGCCGGCCACCTGCTCGGCGCTGAGGATCAAAATCTGTTCTAGGGTTTGCTGTCCGATCTCATGGATTACGGTTTCCACGACCTGGCTGGCGTTCTCGATCAGCTGAACGATGGGAAGCAGGATCTGCCCATTGGCTCGACAGAACTCCTCGATCACTGCGGCCGACTCCCGCGCAGCGCGGGTCACGATATGGTATGGTTTTCTCACGGCGGTAGGCTCCTTTCGGGATTCTGCGTTGGCAAACCGGATTCTATCGAATCGGCGCCAACCGCCGCCTACCAACCTTCAACTAAATTAGGGACATCCTCGTAGCCTGCCTCAGATAAAGCTCGAGCAAAGCCTTGAAACAGGGACCCCGCAGGATGATCCCGAAATCCCTCAATCCGAACACGCGACTTGAAGAACCTTGACAGCATGGGTGGACTTTTAAGCCCGTGGTAGGGACGGCACAAGAGGGGTGTTGTTTGCAAGAAGCTGCAGACAACAGTCCAGAAGGATCAGGTGATTGAAAAAAGAGCACTTGGCCGTGAGCCAAGTTGTTGTTTGCAAGATTCACGAACCGCCGCTTTTGGTCCCGCACGCGCTGTTGCCGACGATTTCGTTCCACCTGCTCAGGGTGGTCCTGGCGATATTTCCTCCAGTAGTCGGGGTTCGCCCTGCGCCACTTCCGCGGACTCTCCAAGCAGACCTGCTGATACACCGGATCGGAAGCAATCCTCTGCCGATGATAATCGGAGCGGCGTCGCCTCTGGCACGCAGCCTGGCTGCAAACTTGTTGTTGTGGATGATAAAGGTGCGGCTGAAAGGTTTGCTGACAGTAGTGGCAACGACGATCCTCCATCAGGTGACTCCAGAAGAGAATGGAAGGGGTTCATTCTTTCTGGAAGCACACTTAGACCTGGACGCACAAGGCAAAAAAATTCAGCACAGTGGGGAAACTTCTATCGAGTTCTCTACCGCATCCCACGCCGATGGCCCGCAGACTGTTTTCCGCCTTCAATGGAGACAGCATGACTCTTCGTTCAATCTGGATACTTGTGCCCGGAAAGACGTCATTATTATGCGGAGTAGCACCGTTCACAAAATCAGCGGATCTTTCAGCTAGGAATCGGGATAAACGGCTGCTGAGCTGCGCAACTCTGCGTAACAATACACTCTGCATTACCACACCCCAGCCGGAGTCAGTGACAGGTTCGTGTGCCAGGCTCGATACACGTAACGTTCCAAGGTGAACAGAGTCGGCTCGGGATCGGTCTCCTCGATCCTCCTCCGAGCCACAACGCAACGCCTTGGGTGAGGCCAATCGTGAGGACGGTGCTCAAATTCGGCGATCTCCCAGCGTGCATTCATTGGTTCATAGCGCAAACCTCTGAGTGCGCGCTTCAGCGAGGGGATCATGCGCGCGACCACGGCATATTGGGCCAAACGCGCTTCCAGGATGTCTAAAACCGGCCCGTAGCCGAAGCCGGCATCGGCCCGCACCCGGAACTCCCGAATGTCGGAAGGACTGGAAAGAAAACAGCAGGCCAACAGTTCCTCGCTGCCCGCCCAGGTGCCAGCGTTGCCTCGCCGCAGTTCGACATCCCATAAGAACGAGGAGTTTGCTTCCAAACAGAGCAGGGGGTCATAGGATCGCTTGCCGCGATAGCGCGGATTGTAGCCAACCTCAGCGCCCTCCTGATGGCCGAATAGTGTCAACACCGTGCTGTCCAGATCGAAGGTGAGACGCGAGCGGTGCTCCGGTAAGTGGATGAACCTTTGCAGCAGTCGATCATTGGCACGGTGTAACTGCTCCCGGAGATGAGCAGGGGCATTCAGCAAGAATCGGCGCAAGGTCTGTGGATCGGGAAAGCTGGGCAAGCCGGTCAGGTACTGAAAAGTTCCGTTGGTACGCAAGAGTGACGCGGTCTCAATGCGATCCAATCCCAAGATGATGGGATAGACCAAAGCCAAGAGCATTTGCGAAACGCTGTATTCCTGGTTGCGCCGGGGATAACGAATCTGTTGGGCCAGGAAGTTTCTGAAGTGCAGCACTCGCAAGAATTCATGGAAGAAATAGATTCCACCGAAGTGTGTGAGACCCGCATGGTTATAGGCGATTCTCACATTTCTTGGCGATCGGCGCACTGTAAGCCTCACCTAACCACCGGCGATGTGAGGCTTACAGTACCACCATAAGCTTCTGACCCGCATCAGACGGGCCTCTGGAGGGCTTTTTAGAGATCAGAATGCGCCGGATTTAGGTTCTACGGTCTGAGCATTCTGCTCGACCGTTTCCCGGGCGCCCGGGCTATAGCAACGCCCAAGACGGTGAACGCCATGCAGATCTCTTTCACTCCCGTAGTGGAGCGGTTGGCCCGCCGGCTCTTTCCTGGGCAAGTGGCCACTAAGTTGGTTTCGCCTGAGCCCTACGAGCACGACACGTTCACCCTCGAGGGCCACGAATTACGCATCATCGAGCAGGGCCACACCGATAGTCCCGATACGACGTCTCTACACGTTCCATCGATCGGCCTGATCGTGGCCGGCGACGTTGTGTACAACCAATGCCGCATGTACGTCGGCGACACCACCCCCGAGAGCCGAAAGAATTGGATTGCGGCGCTAGACCGCCTAGCGGCGCTGAACCCGTCGATTGTTGTCGCCGGTCACAAGAAGCCTGGCGCGCCCGACTCTCCCTCGGCGATCCAAGACACCAAGCGTTACCTGCAGGACTTCGATCGGTTGCAGAAAACCGCGACGTCCGACCAAGAGCTGTTCGATCAGATGACAGAGCTATACCCGCATTGGGT
>JBAUXO010000178.1:0-11784 GCA_049584315.1 Candidatus Sulfotelmatobacter sp.
GCTTCTTTCCGGCCCCGCCTCGCGGCGAGTGTGATTTCGCCGTTGCGCTTCGCTATCACTTCACGTCCATCACGTTGTGAAGAGGACTTGCACCTCTAAGCTGTCGGACATGCTCGGCACACCAACAAAAGGGCGGCCGGTTGGCCGCCGCCCTCGATCATTCCCACGTTCGGTTATGACAACCTCTCATCCGCTGAGGGCCCGTACACCGATGGCACCGGCACTCCATTCAGCCGCAAATAAACTCCGAGCTGCGCCCGGTGATGGATCATGTGATTCATCATCATCCGCCGTATTGCGCCAATCTTCGGCCCCTCGTAAATCTTTATGTCGCCTGCCGAAAGCGTCCAGTTTTTCGCGAAGTCTGCATCGTTCATCCCGGCGAGCGCCGCCCGCAAGTCCGCCACCTTCCCATCAAAAACTTCCAGCACATGCTTCTGTGACTCCGCCACCGTTGCCAACTGCCCCGGCTTGCGGTTCGCCACGTCGAACGAGTCCGTCTGAATCATCGTCAACCCAAATCCGGGCAGCTCGGCCAAGTGTCCTGCCAGCCTCCCCAGTGCCATCGACCTCTCATGCGGCTTCCATGTCAGCTTGTCTTCCGGAATCCTCTCCAGCGTCTTCCGGGTGCTCGCCATCTCGAGATCAAGTTCCTTAGCTAGCCCTTCGCTCAAACTCATCTTCATAACCTCCGGAGAAATTTTATGTGCAGGGAATTTAAAAACCATGGGGGGAACAGCCGCCCCCGGCTGTTCGCGGAGTGCACCCGCGCTCCCCGACTCAGCCCGTTGGATGTGCCTTAACCCCATTTCGCTTCCCGAAGTTTCTCGAACAGTCTTTCTGCTGGCAAAGCGTCCTCTGAAATGCGCTTCGTGCCCACTTGACGCCATTCGGCAGCCCCATGCGCATACCACGGCATTCATAACATATCCACAGATCTGCTGACCGTTCCACTATTACTAACTCGATTCGCGCAGGGATGGTCACGCCGTCGCGAATCGAAATTCCACTTTTCTAGAACCGCACCCTCTGCTGATCACTATCGATACCCCGCTAAAGCATCGTTCTCCCACCCCTTAACTGCCAAGATTCGTACTCGCCAGGATTCACGCGCACCTCCCTGTGAATAAATTCCACCGCCCAAAAACAAAGGCGGCCCGCAAAGGCCGCCATCAACTCTGAGACCTGAGACCTAAACTTCCTACCGCCCCGCCGCCGCGGCCGCCGTCATCATCCCCGCGATCTGCATTCCTTCGATCCGCGCCAGCACGTTTTCCATGCTCGCCCCGGTATCCGTGCACGCATCCACATACGGATGCCGGCTTCCATCGGCATGCATCACCAGCACCGCCGCCTCCGGCTGCACCTTCTTGACCATATATGGCAGATGATGCCGGTCATTTCGCGTCAGGCTCGGACCTAGCACCACCAGGTCGAACCGGCTCTTGTTCAGCGCTTCCAGCACGGCCTTGCGTCCCACGGCCTTTTCCACCGTATGCCCAGCCTTCTCAAATGCCGTCGCTGGGGCTACCTGCTCCTCCGCATCCCCTTCGCCATAAAGAATCTTTACCTTCGCTGCTTTCGTCATTGCTCCCCATCCTTGCGCGGTACGAGCTACTCCGTACCCGCAAGCCAACGGTAGCAACCGCCCTACCCCGTGAGAACGTCACCGAAGACCAGCGACGATCGACATGATCTTTGGTTCAATCAGCTGTCTTCTGCCCAGCTGAGAGGAGAATGATCGCGTCGCGAGGACGGTCATGCGAAATCGAAGGACCTGATTTCCTAACTCCCGTCGCCGCATCTGCAGGCCCAAGAGCGCTCCCGATCCCACCCAGCAAAAAATCAGCGATCTGAATCTCCTTCCCCTTAACCCATTTCGGCGCTACACTCTTGTACCCATAGGGGGTCTCCTATGTTCCGCGCTCAACTCGTCATCGCTGTTCTATTCCTGCTGGCCGCCACCAGCCTGGCGCAGCAATCCGAGCCTTCGTCCACCGCCAGTTGTAATCTCGACGACGGACGCCAAGTCTATATTCGTTACAATCCTGTCAACGCCAAGAACGACAAGCTCTCCAACGGTAAGCCCTGGACTCCCGGTGGTATGCCGATGACTCTCTTTACCGAAGCCCAGCTCAGCTTCGGTGGTGCGACCATTCCCGTCGGCGCCTATACCATCTACCCCATTCCCGCCAAGGACAAGTGGACCCTCGCCGTCAATAAGAACGTCACACCGGGCGCCGCCTACGATGAGAAGCAGGATATCGCCCGTGCCGCCATCGAGACCGATCAAGTCAGCCAGTCTGCCGACTCGCTGGAAGTCGCCTTCGCCCACGTCGGCGAGAAATGCACGCTTCGTATTTACATCGGCAAAAGCGCGTCCTTCGCGGCCTTCACCGCCAGGTAGCCATTTCACCAGTCTGTAGTTGAGAACTTGGAAAAGCGAGCTGTCCTCCTGAGCGAAGCGAAGGACCTATGCACCTTGCCGCCACCAGGGAAGCTTTCCCGGCGATTGCATTCCGCCGTCAGAGATCCTAGACTTCCTCGCATGAACACCGCCCCCTATGTTTTCTTCGCCTTGCTTCTCGCTACCTCCTGCCTCGCCCAGCCCGCGCGCCAAACTCAGCCCTCCAACACCACCGAAAACCTTCGCGGGGTCAGCGCCGTCTCCCAGCAAGTTGCGTGGGCCTCCGGTACCCACGGCACCTACCTTCGCACCACTGACGCCGGTCGCACCTGGATCCCCGGTCAGGTCTCCGACGCCGCTGCTCTCGATTTCCGCGGCGTTGTCGCGTTCTCCGCCGACGAAGCTTTCCTCATGTCTGCCGGACCCGGCGACCAGTCCCGCATCTACCACACTAGCGACGCCGGCCAGCACTGGAACCTCCAGTTCACCAGCACCAATCCCAAAGCCTTCTTTGACGCCATCGTCTTCTGGGATCCTACCCACGGCATCGTCCTCGGCGATCCTATCCCCGACGATTCCGGCCAACTCAAATTCCAACTCCTCATCACGACCGACGGCCAATCCTGGACTCCGATCCCATCCTCGCAACTCCCACCCGCCCTCGAAGGTGAAGGCGCCTTCGCTGCCAGCAACACCTGCCTCGCCATCCTCAACAACGATCCCAACATCTGGTTCGCCACCGGCGGCAAGGCCGCCCGCGTCTTCCACTCCGCCGATCGCGGCCACACCTGGCAAGTGGTCAACACTCCCATCACGCATGGCGCCGATTCCGCCGGCATCTTCTCCATCGCCTTCCGCGACCCCAACCACGGCGTCATCGCCGGCGGCGACTACAAACATCCCGACTGGGATGGCCCCAACCTCGCCTTCACCTCCGACGCCGGCAAAACCTGGACCGTTTCCAAAATTTTCCCACAGTCCTATTACTCTGCCGTCGCCTACGACCGCAGATCCTTAACTCCCGCTGCGAAAGACAAAGATCGAGACCAGGCTCACGTCCGCCTCTTCATCGCCGCCCCAAAATTCCTTTTCGATTTCCGCCCACCCCAAGACCCCACCCGCATCAGCCCACCGAAAAAATCCGGCATCGAATTCAACGCCATCAGCCCCTACCTCACCGGCGGCGCAATCTTTGTCGGCCCCAAAGGCTCTATCGCGACCCTCCCCTAAATTCGGCTTGCCATCTGGAGCGCGTTCTGGGCGTGAAGGACCTCTGCAAATTGCCCGCAGCTCCAATCTCCACCCCTACTTTTCCCGCACCCTCCCCGCCCTTTTCGACATCCAACCTTCCGACTATGTTCCAACGTACCCTCATCTCGGTGCCCGCCATCCCGGGTTTTGGAGTACACTCCTAGGAACGTTGCACGAGTTATGTTCACTCCGCACCCCAATCTAGCCGACGACGTCAACCACGCGATTGTTCAGTCTGAAATCGAAGGCGGCGTCTTCCTCCACGAACTCCCGCCCTCCACCATCCTCGAAATCCAGACGCTTCACCACTGCTACACCGCCGTTCTTCTCGGCGGCAGCGACGCCCTCATCTCGGGTCATCCCGAGTTCTGCCCCAGCCCCGTGCAGGTCGCCATCGCCGGTTCCACTTGGGGAGGCTCCATGCTCAAGCTCCAGTACGTCGGTCGCGGCATGCACCTCGAATTCCGTCATCCCGAATACGACACTCCCATCGTCACCTCACCCATCCAGGAAATTCGCGACTCCCCACCCGTCTCCGCCACCCACTAGCCTGTTTGTCATCCTGAGCGCAGCGAAGGATCTCAGTTTTCCCGACGCCACCCCCGGCAGCGCTTTCAAGGTCGGGCCCGTAACCCTTTCTACCTCCTCCGTGGTAGATTGATTCGGTTCCGGGTACAATCAATCCGCCCGGTTCCCATGACCAACATCACCACCCGCGAAGTCAGCCACGTCACCGTCGTCGACATTCGCGGCCGCATCACTCTCGGCGACGAAACTGGCAACCTCCGCGATACCGTCCGCAATCTCATCGCTGAGGGCAAGAAAAAAATCGTTCTCAACCTCGCCCACGTCGATTACATCGACTCCTCCGGCGTCGGCGAACTGGTCAGCAGCTTCACCGCCGTCCGCAACTCCGGCGGCGAGCTCAAACTTCTCAGCCTCACCAAGAAAGTTCAAGACATCCTCAACGTCACCAAGCTCTACACCGTCTTCGATATCAAAGAAGACGAATTCACCGCCGTAAAGTCCTTCGACTACTTCTTCGCCAAGTAATCCCCTCCACAGTCGGAACCCGCTACTTGCCATACTCCCGCACCTCTCCGTCCACGGACACCGCCACATACTTGTTGGTTTCCACGTCCCGAAACTGCACCACCTGATGCTTCTCCCGCGCTAGCTTCCCCCACCGGCTCGGCTTTTCGCGATTCTGCTCAATCGCGTCGAGCACCCTCCCGTTCATCCGGAACTGCGCCATCCTCAGCCTCCTGCTACCCACACGCCTCACCTTGATCTTCTGATCCGCCACCACGACTTCCTCCCCATTCATCAACTGCGCCGCCACCGACCTCAAGATTTTCTCGCTCTCATTCACACCTGTCCCCCACTTTTTCCTGGAATCCACTGCCATGCACCAATCATAAATCTCCAAATCCCTCCCCGTACTCCACCAATTACCCATCTTGATTCTTAACCGTCCTGATTCACGCCCCCAACCCAGCGATGTCTCCTTTCTGCTCGGCTGTGTTCCACCATTTTCCCATTAGGTGGCGCAGGGTTAAGAAGCACGTGTGGCGGGTCGCAGCAAATGTGTCGAGGCTACGGGCAATGCGTTGCGGAAAAGGAGGGCTGAACGCTTTTCTCGAGCTTAGTTCCGCGAAGCTGCCCCTCCCGGACGGCTCGTACGAACCACTGGGAGTAGGGCTCCGGATTAGAAGACCAGGCCTGCCTATAATCGCTATACAAAGCCGCAGCCGGGACGTGCATGCCACCGTCCTGCTCCCTCCAATACTGGCAAGGGTCCTGGCCGACACCGAACTTCTCGCTGACCAGCTCCTTTAACCCTTGCACGGAGTCTTCTTCGATATAACCAGCTGCCATGTTGTACCCGAAGGACGGATCGTGGTGCTGAACCTTGTCGATCACAAGCGCTTCGTGTCCCAGCAGGTCAAGCGCCTCGCCGACCTTGGATCGTCTATGCCTGTGTTTTCGGTCAACTGTGTCCAACTCCCGTTTGCTCGCCCAATTTTACGGAGAGCATCGCCTTGAGGAGACGGTCTAACCCCCAGAACAAACTCTTACCTCGGCCCCCGCGAGAACCAAGATAGTTAACGCTAACCGGCCCCATTCCACTAGCCACCATGCCGGTGGCACCAGCCACACTTCCTCGAAGTCTCAGCAAGCGAAAAATGGTACTCCATCCCACTGTTACCAACTTGGTTCCCGGTGCCGAAGCCGAAAACAGAAAAGGCGGCCAGAGGCCGCCCTCTAAAACCGGAGAACTGGGTTCCTTACTTCCCTTTCAGCATTTCCACCACCCGCTCATAATCATCCACGGTTGCATACTCGATCACAATCTTTCCCCTCCCATTCCGGTCCTTAATTCTCACCCGCATTCCCAGGATCCGCTCCATGGCCAGTTGCGCTGCTCGCACATTCGGATCCATCCACCGCGCCACTCTGCTTTTCCTAAGCGGCGTGTCTCCCGGCCCCGTCTGCCCCGGCAGCATCGCCAAGAATCCGTTCAGCCGCGCCACCCGATCTTCGATCTCGTCCCACTTCAAATGCTTCGTCACCACTTCTCTGGCTACTTCGAGGATGTGCTCTTCCTTCTCGAGCGCCAGCAGCTCCCTGCAATCGCTGAAGGTCAGCCGCCCCGAGATCAAATACTCCATCACTTCCCGCGGCAGCCGCAGCAGGCGCATATAATTCGACACGGTCTCCCGCGACACTCCAAGCCGCTCCGCAATCTGCGCCTGCGTCAGCTGAAATTCCTGGCTCAGCACCCGAAACGCCTCCGCCTGCTCCAAGGGATTCAAATCCTCGCGCTGCACGTTTTCGAGCACCGTCATCTCCGCCGCCTGCTGGGGCGAAAGCCGGCGCACGATCGCTGGAATCGTTCTCTCTCCCGCCATCTTCGACGCCCGCAAGCGCCGCTCGCCCAGCACCAGGATGAATCGCCCCTCTTCCTCCGCTGGACGCACCACCACCGGCTGCACCACCCCGTTTTCCTTGATGGAGTCTGCCAGCTCCTGCAGCATCTCCTCATCAAACACATACCGCGTCTGGTAAGGATTTTTCTCGACCAGCTCCACCGCCAGCTGCGACACCATGTGGGGATTCACCGCCTGCGCCTGAATCGAAATCACCTCGGACGGCGCCGCCTCGACTGAGAGTGCCCGATCCTTCGCGTCCTTTGCGAAGGGGGGGATCTCCTGCTCGGTGTTCGCTACTCGGGGCTCAGTACCGGCGACCACTCGCGGCCCCGGCAACAGAGACGCCAGCCCTCGCCCCAAAGCCTTCCGCTTCTCCGGTTTTTCGTCCTTCTTCTCTACCGCTACTGTCGTCATAAGTCTTTCCCCTGAGACATCTTTGTCATCCTGAGCGCAGCGAAGGACGGGTGCGAATGGCCCGCTAAATTCACTCCGCCCTCGACACATCCACAATGGTAGATATATATATCGATGTATATCGATGTAAACTCTAGGCGCTCTTGGCCGGCGCCGGTTCGCCGGCGGCCGCCATATGCCGGCCCAGGAGCTCCTTTGCCAGCCGTATGTAACTCTCCGCTCCCTTCGATCGCGGATCGTAAACTAGGGCCGGCTTCCCATGGCTGGGCGCCTCCGCCAGCCTTATGTTTCGCGGCACCGTGGCCGCGCACAACTTCTCCCCGAAAAATTTCTTGAGCTCAGCGATCACCTGCTGCGCCAGGTTCGTCCGCTCATCCAGCATGGTGAGCACTACGCCTTCGATTTCGAGCTCCGGATTCAACTCGACGCGAATTCGCTCGACTGTGTCAAGCAGCTCGCTGATGCCTTCCAGCGCAAAATACTCTGCCTGCATGGGAATCAGGACTGAGTCCGCTGCCACCAGTGCGTTCAAGGTGAGCAAGTCGAGGGCGGGGGGACAGTCCAGGACGATGTACTGGAAGCGATCGCGCAAAGGTGCGATCGCTTCCTTCAATCGATACTCGCGACGCTCGGCCTCTACCAGCTCAATATTGGCGCCGATGAGATTCTTGTGCGCTGGAATGATCCAGAGCTGCTCGAGCTCTGTCATGGCCAGCGCCTCCTCGCTCAAGGCTGCTCCCATAAGCAGGTGGTAGGTGGAGATGCGTTCCGGATCTTTCACCAGGCCAAGGCCGCTTGAGGCATTCGATTGCGGATCGCAATCAATGAGTAGGGTATTCACTTCCGCAGCCGCGAAGGATGCGGCTAAATTGATGGCGGTCGTAGTCTTGCCCACGCCGCCCTTCTGATTGGCAACAGCGATGACGCGTCCCATAGATTTTGAGGAACCTGAGCCATAGGCAGCATAGTGTGCTTCGTCTTTCGAATGCAAGGTCAGATGTTGTGCATTACACGAACTGCTTGTGCAAAACCGCGCTTAATGTTCCAGGTGGAACTGCCGAACGCGTCTCTGCGTGGGTGCCTTGTTCCGATCGGAACACTAGAACAACTCATACACAAGGAGGGGTGAGATCCGAGCGCGATCAAGTTGCTGGCGCGAAGCTCCGGAGCGGGGCAGATGTTCCTGTCGGAACGTATTCTCTAATGTTCCAGCTGGAACAGCGGGCGATCTTTAGGTGGAGGGATGTTCCGATCGGAACATTAGGACGATTTGTACAGGAGGGGGACCCGGCGCCGGGAATCAAGCTGCTGATATGCCGGCGCGAAGACGGTGAGCGCACCGATGTTCCAGCCGGAACAAATTCTCTAGTGTTCCGGTTGGAACATTAGAACGAAATGTTCAGGACAAAGCGCCCGCCAAGCCGGTATCATTATGAGATATTGCCACTTCTTAGTCATATTGCCACGGAATAGCGTCGCGAGTGACATAATAATGCGGTTTCATCCCACCTATTCACCTGCATGGTTCCACCTGCCTATGAGTAGGATGCGGGATTGGGATTGCGGAACGGGAACGGGTGATTGCCAGGTGACCTGAGGGAGGGTGGAGTGGGTCTCGTCCAATTGCGAGGAGCCGATCAGGAGAGCCATGCGGCCGGTGGGGGTTGTGAGGCGGGCGGCCACGCGGAGAGCGTCTTCGAAATGCTCGATGGCGCGGAGAGTGACGATCTCGTAAGTCTGGGTGATGGCTTCGGCGCGGGCGTTTTGTATATCGATGTTCGTCAATGTAAGGGAGCGTACGACTTCGCGGAGGAAGGTGGCTTTCTTGTGGTTGGACTCGATGAGGGTGAGGGCGATAGCGGGGGCCCAGAGTTTGATTGGGATTCCAGGGAAGCCGGCACCGGAGCCGAGGTCGGCGAGGCGGGCCCCACCCTCTACCACAGCGGACCCAGAGGAAACACCGGGGAAGAGGTGGCGCGCGGCGAAGAGGGATTCCCCGAAGTGGCGGGTGACGACTTCTTCCGGATCCCGGATGGCGGTGAGGTTGATGCGGGAATTCCAGCGAATTAGTAGATCGATATACGTCGATATATGATCGAGCTGCGAGCGCGAGAGAACAGCAGATTTTGCAATGGGCTTTAGGCCCGATTCGGAATGACTTGGGTTTGACAGGAAGGGCTCGAGCAATTCGGCGATGCGAGCGGAGCGCATGGGCATTTCGATTGTACTTCTCGCCAGCAGCGGGAATCAGAGCGGGGCTAGGGCGGACTCAGCGTTTTGGCGCAGCGGGGCGAGGCGCGCCCTCTCCAGGTCATCGCGATAGAAAAGGTTGTAGGTGTCGAAGGGGATGAGGCGGCCGTCGGGGTGGACGATGTGGACGCAGGTTTTCTTGACGCTGCGGACATCGAAGGAGTGGGCGTCGATGAATTGCATGATGATGATGCGGAAGACGTTTTCGTAGGTGATCTTGTCGGGGACGAAGACTTTAGGGAGGCAGCAGAGAAGTTCGCGCAGGGAGCCGGCTCCGCTACGCGGAGAGTGGTTGGTCGCGAAGAGCTTGAAGAGATTGCTGCGGACGGCGGGGTCTTGTTCGTAAAGGATGGTGTTAGCCGCACCGTTGATCAGTACTTCGGGAGGGATCATGCTGGTTAAAGGAATGACCTTTCCCTTTAGCTTTAAGGCATAGGCCATGGCGAGGGAGTCGGGATGACAGGGGACGGGGATAACGTCTTCGGGGCGGAAGACATTGGTTTGCTGGAGGATTTTGCGGCGGACTTCGGTGAGGGTGAGGCGATCGGTGGCGGGATTGAAGTTTCGGACGAATCTGCCGGTCTGCGGGCTGGTTGCGGCTAGGGTCTCTGCGCCCGGCAAGGCTGGGGTACCCGCAAAATCCACCTCCCCGTCGTGATCATCAGAGATCCAGGATTCCAGTCGCCCGGCGTCTTGAATGGGCTGAAAGGTGACGCCGCGGATGCAGGGCTGCTGTAGAGCGAAGTCGATCGTTTTTCCGATTTCGTGATCGTTGAGACCTTTCTTTAGCGTGACTACTAAATTGGTGGAGATGTTGTAGCGGTTGAGTTTTTCCAGCGCGTCGAGGCGGATGCGGCGGAGGTCAGCGCCGCGGAGTTCGATCAACGGCTCGCGCTCGAAGGAATCGAATTGGAGATAGATTTCGAAATCTTCACGGACGTCGGCAAGGCGCTTCCCGAAGTCTTCTTCCTGTGCGATGCGAATTCCATTCGTGTTAACCATCAGATGTTTGATGGGACGAGCCTTAGCCAGCGCCACGACGGTGAAGAAATCGGGATGCATTGTGGGCTCGCCGCCCGAAAGTTGGACTACGTCGGGATGACCTTCGTTGCGGACGACGGCGTCTAACATCTTCTCGATTTGCGCGAGGGTGCGGAACTGCTGGCGCTCCGGGCCGCTGGCGGCATAGCAGACAGGACAGCGCAGATTGCAGTAGTCGCAGATCTCGACGAGGGTGAGGCAGGAGTGCTGCTCGTGGTCGGTGCAGAGGCCGCAATCGTAGGGGCATCCCCACTTGACGGGAGTGTTGTAGACCTGGGGCATCTCGGGTGGCTTGATGAAAACTTCGCGGCAACGACGGTAGTAGTCGATGTCGTCGGCGATGAGGACGCGCTCGGAGCCGTGTTGCGGGCAGCGTTTGAGGAGGTAGACGTTGTCGTCCTGGAAAACGGTTTTGGCTTCGACCTTGCGGTAGCAGGTGGAGCAGATGGAGAGAGCGACATCGTAGAAGAGGTAAGGGCGGGTTTTCGGCATGGGCAAACCTTGTCTTCAGGTGCTGGCGAGTTTACTGCTCGCAGGTGGTTTTGCCAACCAGCGGACGGGAAATTGATTTGCGGTTGGCGCAGCACCCGAGTGAAGAGCAAGGACTCAGTGGTGGAAATAGTTCAGGACTAATACCAGAGCTGGGAGCAGTGAGGTGTAAAGGAAAATTACGACCCTCGATGCATATTTTATTCGGGCTCATCGGTCACTCGGCTTTTCTCGCCTTCGTCCTTCGTCCCGGTCAGATCGCCGCGCCCTTGCTCTCCATCATCCCGTGGATTCTCGACATCCTCATTCTCTATCTCGCCTGGAAGGCCATCCGCCAAACCGGAATCGAGCCCGATCCTCCCCGCCTCATTGTCGCCGCCGGGGAATGACCAGAGCGTAGGCGTAAGCGCTGCGTCCGGGCCGGCGGGCTACAAAGTAGAGAAGAACAAGGTGAGGAGCGATGGCGGCCAAGCCCCACGCCATGAAACCGAAGTGGTAGAGAGGGAATGGTGCCCGTGGCGAGCCGAGAGCTCCGTTCCATCCGACCACGCCGAGCGCGACTTCGGCCGCGATTTTGGCAGTGATGGCCACCACAAGTTGCTGAATAGCGGCCGCGCTCGCGGGAGAGAGATGGGCGGCAAGAGCGGCGATGGGGCGGGATCGGGGAGCGCGGGGACTGGTGACGTTTGGAAGGATCACAGGGGATGGAGCTGGCTGTGGCGGAGCGCTCCCGGGCACCAGGGGATAGGGCGGCGGGACCAGAGCCTGATCATCTCCATCCCTGTTACTTCGGATAAGGCTCCGCGTCATGGCGGCGATGCCGATGATGCCCCCGGTTACGAAGACGGCGTCGACCATGATCGCGGCGTAGAAAATCGCCTCTCTTACAATGCCGGCGTTGTCAAGTACTTTTTTTCCACACTGCTCCATCCACTCAGAGATGAGCGCCATTTCGCTGTCGTAGAAATAAGTGCCATACCAACCAAGGCTCGCTCGTAA
>JBAUXO010000179.1:0-4537 GCA_049584315.1 Candidatus Sulfotelmatobacter sp.
GGCTCTCTGGCG
This sequence comes from Candidatus Sulfotelmatobacter sp., assembly GCA_049584315.1. Lineage (GTDB taxonomy): Bacteria > Acidobacteriota > Terriglobia > Terriglobales > Acidobacteriaceae > Sulfotelmatobacter. The sequence goes on from JBAUXO010000179.1 coordinate 13, forward strand.
AGCACGTATTTGCGACTCATCGTCCGGGCGGTTTTTCCGGAGACATGGTCTTGATCTCCGGGACCGGCTCTATGGCGCGTGGACGTGTGGCCGAATCAGGAGAATTTCTTGAAGTTAGCTCCGGTGCCTTGCGCTCGCTCATCGCGAAAGATGCCGAACTCAGCGATATCTTCATGCGCGCTTTTATCCAGCGACGCCTCGCGCTCATTGCGGGGGGCATGGGCAACGTCATTATTCTGGGATCGCGTCACTCGGCTAATACGCTGCGGTTGCGCGAGTTTCTGACCCGCAACGGACACCCCCACGCATATATCGACCTTGACAGTGACACAACCGCTCAGGAGTTGCTCGATCGTTTTAATGTGAAGATCGACGAAATACCGATTGTGATTTGCAGCGGAAAGGCCGTGCAGCGCAACCCCACGACGCAACAGTTGGCTCAATGCCTGGGGCTCTCGGGCAAAGTCGATGAATCGCACATTCTCGATGTCGTCATTGTGGGCGCTGGTCCGGCCGGGTTGGCGGCGGCGGTTTACGCAGCCTCAGAAGGATTAGAAACTGTCGTGATCGAGGCTGACTTTCCCGGCGGACAGGCGGGCTCGAGCTCAAAGATTGAGAACTACCTTGGCTTCCCAACCGGCGTCTCCGGTCTGGAACTCACGCGCCGTGGCGTTGTTCAGGCGGAAAAATTCGGCGCACAGATGATGGTGGGACAGCGAGTGGCCAAGTTCCAATGCGATCAGAGGCCATATCGGCTCTCGCTGGAGAATGGCGATATTCTGCAGGCTCGAAGCATCATCATAGCCACAGGGGCACAATACAATACGCCGAACGTCGCCAACCTAAAGAAGTTCGAAGGAAATGGAATCTATTACGCGGCCACATTCATGGAATCACAGCTCTGCGGGGGTGATGAGGTCGTCGTCATCGGCGGAGGAAACTCGGCCGGCCAGGCAGCCATTTTCCTGGCGGAAACCGCCCGGAAGGTCTATATGCTGGTTCGCGGAAAAACGCTTTCGGAGACGATGTCACGCTATCTGACTCAGAGGATCACAAAGCATCCGGTGATCGAGCTGCATCTGGAGACTGAACTGGTGTCATTAGAGGGTGAATCGCACCTCGAACGGGTTACCTGGCTCGACCGGTCGTCAGGGGAGAGGATGACGCGCGATATCCGCCACGTTTTCGTGATGGCGGGTGCGTCACCTCGTAGCGACTGGTTGCGTGGCTGTGTCGTCCTTGATCCTCGGGGCTTCATTCTTACAGGACGGGACCTGGATCCAGTTCTGGCAAGCGCTCCACAAAAATGGCCTCTTAGCCGGTCGCCGCAGATGCTTGAGACAAGCTTGCCAGCAGTTTTTGCAGTCGGAGACATCCGCTCCGGAAACGTGAAGAGGGTTGCGTCAGCCGTTGGCGAGGGTGCGATCTCGATCCATCTTGTGCATGGCGCACTCGCGGAAATATAGGGTCGTCGAGAAGAGATCGGCTTAACTGTTGCTGTTGAACCAGTCGATTGCGAGTTGAAATTGTTCGTCTCCCTATTCTCGATTCGCATTAGTTTAGGTTTGCGTGGCCTACTGTAGTCATTTGGAGCCTTGTGGGGTCGCTCTACCAACTTCAAACTCGTGAGTCTTAGACTCTTCCGAGATTGAAGTGTCCTGGCGCGGTTCAGCGCTTCTGGTACGGGTGGAAGATGTAGTCCTTCGCCTTGACCGGCGTGTGGCACGCGTATCCGCAGTCCGAGAGGCTTTTGGGATCGGGGCTGAACTTGTCCGATGCCGCGTCATAGTTGAACACCGCGTAGCCCCATCCGCCGCTTTTTGCAAATCTCTTGCTGTCCTTCTCCATGACGAAAGCCTGCTGAAAGACGTCGGGCACATCCACGGCGAAAGGGGCCTCCGTGCTCTTCTTCGGCTTCCACTGCAGCTTCACGATCATGGAGCCATCGGGAAAAGGCTGGCCGTTTCCCGGAACGCCGGCCTTGTACGCCTTGATCATCGTCGGATTAGCGACGATCACCTTAAGGATTTCGTCGGGAAGCGCTGCCTCGGTCCGAGCGGAAGACGCCGCAGACCAGTCCTCGTATCCCCGGAAGTCAGAGAACGCTATTCCGCCCGGCGATACTAGCGAATACTTGTCGTTGTTAGCGTCTTTGTTTTGGCCTTGCGCGTAAAGGGCCGCGGCGCCGAGAACGGCGAGCGCTGCCAGGGCCGTCGCAATGAGGCCAAAGCCAGCGATACGCGCCACCGCAGTGCGTGTTTCTATCTTCTGTGCTTGTTGTTCTTGCGCCACAGATTTCGTCGGAAATTCGGACATGTGTATTTCCCTCCACAGAAAAGTTTGTTACCTGATCACGTGCATCTCGAACGGTTGCAATTAAGCCAGAGTGAAGGGAGTAAGGCAATTGGATAATGGTATCGACGATACCTTCGTATCGGTTGGGAAAGTGAGTTTCCTTCACTGATCGACCTTCGGGACCAGACTGCATGAAAAGCCATATGCCTCAGGCATGAGACGCCGCGGTCGATACGAAAGTGTGGGCAATACCATCGTCCAATTGCGCGACCCATTTTCTTCTGGCTCAATGGTCGTGGAGGAAATCCCATGGCAACTGTGAGCGCCCCTAACAAACTCAGACAGATGAACGCACCTCTGGTCCCGGCACAGATTCGCCTGGCACGACGGTCGCCCGCCTATTGGCGTGTCACGATCGACAACCCACCGATCAACGTCATGGGTCCAGAAATGGTCAAGCAGTTCCAGGAAGTCATCAACGCTCTTGAGGTCGACGACCAAGTCAGGGTCGTGGTCTTCGACAGCGCGGTCGACGAGTACTTCCTGAATCACTCGGATTTCACGGCCAAGATTGAGGACCTGACCTCGCTGCCGGAGGGCACGACGGGCCTGCCGCCTTGGCCGGACTTTCTTGTGCGTCTGACCCGCTTGCCGGTTGCGTCCATCGCCCTCATCCGCGGCCGTGCGACCGGCAATGGCAGCGAGATCACGCTGGCCTGCGACATGAGCTTTGCCAGCCGCGAGAAGACCATCATCTCGCAATGGGAGGTGGGTGTGGGAATGGTCGCCGGAGGCGGCCCCATGGCTCGGCTTCCCCGACTCATCGGTCGAAACCGCGCTCTCGAAGTGCTCTTGAGCTCGGAAGACATCAGAGCAGATCAGGCCGAGGCCTACGGCTACATCAATCGCGCCCTTCCCGACGCCGAGCTGGATGCGTTCGTTGAAGCGCTCGCGACCCGGATCGCCAAGTTCGACAAATGGGCGATTGCTCAGACCAAGCGCCTCGTCAACACTAGCCTGCCGCCGGACGTCGAGCTTGGCGCCGGGTGGGATGCGTGCATCGCTTCGCTCGGGCGACCTGCCGCCCAGGAGGGGATCAAGGCGCTGATGGCGCGCGGGTTCCACAAGCCGGGGGATGTCGAAAATCGGCTCGGATACTACCTGGGGCAAATCGCGCAGTAGGCCGGCGCGTCTGACGCGGTTCCGAACTCCGGACATTCCGGATTGGACGCACTGTAAGCGAAGCTTGCTCGCCGAGAGACGAAAGGAAAATTGGAAGTGAAAAAGGTCCAGCGCGGAATCGACCCCGCTTCGAAACCGAGTGGCAATGGGTGTGTCGAGTGCCTAGCGTCACCGGAAGGCTGGTGGTTTCATCTCCGTCGGTGTGCGAAGTGTGGGCACATTGGTTGCTGCGACAGTTCTCCGAGCCAGCATGCGTCCAAACATGCGGCGAGAACGGGGCATCCGGTCATTGCCAGCTTCGAGCCGGGTGAGGATTGGTTCTACGATTACGAGAAGCGGGGGATGATCAAGGGTGTGGAGTTGCTTCCGCCGCATTCGCATCCGGGGGATCAACCATCACCTGGACCGGCAGGAAGAGTTCCAGCCAATTGGGAATCGCTGCTGCACTAGCTGGCGTCGCCCGATTTTTTATGAACGGGAGCGCGACTCGGGACACCGTATTCGTAATGAGCACCGTATCGAAAGGAGGCATCAATGAACGGCGTACAAAAGGAGCTATCAATGAACGCGGTACAAATCGAACAGAAGAGCTACGAGATGCCCCCGCGCGAGGGGATCAGCATCGCGCATTTTCTCACAGTGGCCGACGTGGAGCGATCGGCTCGCTACTACGAAAAGGTCTTCGGCGCTCGCATTCTGAGTATGGGTGATGGCAACGCACCCCCTTACCTTCAGCTGGCGAATATCTGGATGATCCTGAACGTTGGGGGCGGGCCGACCCCGGATAAGCCGACGGTAACGCTCAGCGTCCCCGACCCGAATCACATCAGCAGCTTTATGAATTTCCGCGTTGCGGATATTCAAGCGTGCTATGAATTGTGGAAAAGTCGAGGAGCTGAGTTCATCACAAAGCCAATCCCTAAGTACGGCGAGATTCGCTGCTACATCCGCGATCCTGACGGCTACATTATCGAGATCGGACAGAGCACTACCCTCACGTACGGTTAACACTTGGAGCGGATTAGGACGCCGGCGCCGTTAGTCGTGG
>JBAUXO010000180.1:0-30601 GCA_049584315.1 Candidatus Sulfotelmatobacter sp.
GCGCAGACGAGTCGTCACCGGACAGCGCAATTCCGAAGCGATCAGCGCTTCGGCAATTCGGCGGCAGCGATCCGTCCGCGAACCATCGGGCTCGCCAAGAGAAATGCGGTCACCCTCGATGTGCTGAATCACCCCGGGAGAGGGAATCTCGGTCGAAAAATAAACGATGGAGCCAAGCACTTGCTTGGCTGGAAGCGCCGCGGAGATCACGCCGCCGGGATCGACGCGCTCCAGCCGTAGTCCTTCCCACTCGCCGCCAAATCCTTGGAAATACCACCACGGGATGCCGTTTTGTGTGCTGACGACGGTGGTCTCAGGACCGATCACCGGCTTCAATTGTGGCGCCAGTCGCGGCAAGCCGTGCGCCTTCACGCCAAGAAAGACGACATCCATCGGTCCCACTTCTTCGAGAGAACCGGCGATGGCCGGGTGCGATACAAAATCGCCCTCGGGACTTTTCACCTGCACGCCGTGCTCCTGCATGGCGCGAAGATGCGGCCCGCGGGCGAAGAGAGTTACATCGAACCCAGCTTGCGCCATACGCGCACCGATGTAGGCTCCAATGGCGCCGGCCCCCGCGATCAGAAATTTCATTCGTTCCCACCCGCGAGCACAGCGGCAACCGCGCGCCGACGGATCTTTCCGGTCGCGGTGGTTGGAATGCTTTCGACCAGATAGATCTTCTTCGGGCACTTATATTCTGCCAGGTGCTCGCGGCAGTGCTTGATGAGTTCGGACTCGGCGGCACCATAGTGTTCGTGCAAAACCACGGCCGCAGCTACTTCTTCCCCGAGTGTAGGGTGCATACAGCCGAAAGTGACCGCGGCTGCAACCGCGGGATGGCGCAGCAAAATCTCATCGACTTCGTGAGGGGCAATATTCTCGCCGCCGCGAATGATGATGTCTTTAATCCGTCCGGTTAAATGCAAATAGCAGTCGGAATCAAGAAATCCCTGGTCACCGGTACGAAACCATCCGTTCACAAAAGCACGAGCGTTCGCTTCTGGATTGTTTTCGTATCCACGAAATACATTCGCTCCCTGGATCGCGATCTCGCCGCGGTGATTGGTCCCGAGATGGTTGCCCTCCCCGTCCATGATGCTGATGCGCAGGCCGACGCCGACCCCCACGGAGCCGGCCTTGCGGTGCCGCGGCGGCAGGGGATTCGAAGTCATCTGATGGGCCGCTTCGGTCATTCCGTAGGCTTCCACGAAGGGAACGCCGAAGAGTCCCTCGATCTTGTGAATCAGTTCGGGTGACAGAGGAGCGCTGCAGGAACGGATGAAGCGCAGGGTGTCAGCTTCTGCCGCTTTGGGGTGAGCTCGGGCCAGCAGAAGTTGGTGCATGGTGGGGACTCCTGAATACCAAGTCACGCGATTTTCGCGCACCGTCCGCCAGAAAGAAAGAGCGTTGAATTTCGTGGGAACCACGACGGTGCCACCGGTAAGCAAAGTGGCCATGGTGGAACCAATCAACCCATGAATGTGGAACAGCGGCATGATACACAGCGCGACATCTTCCTCGGTAAGCGCATAGGTGTTGGCAATATTTGCGGAAGATACCGCCAGGTTGAAATGTCGCAAGGGCACACGCTTGGGGCGACCCGTGCTGCCGCTGGTGTGCAGAACCAGGGCGATGTCATCGGGCGTGGGCTCTGTTGCAGTGGCGCCACTGGGACAGCCGACCATGCTGACGTCACCGTGTTCCTTCATTTCCACCGAGAATACGGGGATATTGCGATCCTTGGCCGCGGTGCGAGCGAACTCCGCCCCTACTGGCGGGCAAAGCAAAATGCGCGCATTGGTGTCTCCCAGGAAGAAATGGAACTCTTCATAGGGGTACGCCGGATTCATTGGCGCTGCCGTGCCGGCGATCGCGGCAGCCAGAAAGCCGACGATCGCGGGCAATCCATTCGGCAATGCAATGGCTACCGCGTCACCTCGGCGGATGCCAGCGGACGCCAACCCGTTCGCCATGGTCAGAACCTGCTGCCGGAGCGAATCATAGGTGACATTAATCCCAAGCTCGGGAACGACAATCGCCGTGTGACTATCGGCGAAATGTAGAACATCAAGAAGCGTGTCAACCGACTTGAGTGTCATCGTTCTCGCCTTTAAGGACCGACATTCGCGGATGAGCCCGCTTGATTCTGTTACCGGCCAAACGAAAAGAAGTTAGCTCCACAGCGCGCGCGCAGCAGGCATGCGTCGGGTTCCATGGATCAGATCGATGAGCCCTGGGCAGCCAGGACCTTCCGAAACTCCTTCAGAAAAAACTCAACGCTCTCTTCGCTGGCCAACGGCCCCATCACGCCAATGCGGAAGACCTTGCCGGCCAGTGGACCGAAGCCTGCAGCGATTTCGATGCCCGGGCCGTCCAGGAGTCCCTTGCGCACTTTGGCCTCGTCAACGCCGGCGGGAACGCATACAGTGTTCAGGGTGGCGATTCGGTTTGCTTCGAGGACGTGCATCCGCAGACCCATCGTTTCAATCCCTTTGACAAAGATCCGATTGCAATGGCGATGCCGCTCCCAGCGGTTCTCGATTCCCTCTTCCGCGATGACCGTGAGCGCTTCGCGCAAGGCGTAAAACATGGAGATCGGCGCGGTGTGGTGATAACGATGCGACACCGTGGAGTAGTCGTGAATCAGCTGCAGGTCGAGATACCAGCTGCGCGAAGGAGTCGTACGGGCGCGCAGGAAATCCATGGCCTTCCGCGACATGGCCATCGGAGATAGGCCCGGCGGACAGCTCAATCCTTTTTGGGTGCAGCTGTAGGCAACGTCGATTCCGGTCCGGTCGAATTCCACGGGAACTCCCCCGAGCGAGGTGACGCAATCTGCAATCACCAGAGCACCGGCATCGTGAGCCGCGGCACAAATCGCGCGTCCCGATTGCAGCGCTCCCGTCGAGGTCTCGGCTTGAACATAGGCCACAACGTTGGGCTTTTCGCGGCGAAGGAACTCTTTCGCCTCGTCATCCGTGAAGATCTCGCCCCAGCCCTTCTCGCAGCGTGCGACGTTTGCCCCCTGGCGCTTCGCCATCTCCGTGAGACGGTCGGAGAAATATCCATTGGCGAACACCGCCAGCTTTGCTCCCGGGTCCACAAAGTTAGCGACCGCAGCCTCCATGCCCGCGCTGCCGGTACCGGAAATCACCAGCGTAGCGCCATCATTCGTTCCGTAGACAGATTTGAGCAACTGCTGGACATCTTCCATGACGTGGATGAAGTAGGGGTCGAGGTGTCCGACAATCGGTTTCGCGAGCGCTTCATAGACCCGCGGGTGAACCATGCTGGGGCCAGGGCCAAACAGGTAGCGGCGAGGCGGCTGCAACGGGGACAACGAATTCAGGGCGGGAACTTGCTGATCTGTGGTGCTCATAGGCCTCGTTTCTTCTTCAGGAGGATAATGACATCTTACGGGAGACAATCTCCCAGCCGCAGTTCGATGCCGGGATGGTGATGCAGTCAGACAGTGAGTACCAGGGATGCAAATGTAGTCAAGCTAATTCTACTTATCGTTTCGATCAGTTTCACTTATAGCTGCGGAGGTTTGTAGTGCCGGGCGGCACGCGAACGCTCAGCTGTGGCGGGTAACAGCGGGGTCGCTGCTAGAGTTGCCCAGGAGGCACGAGTCGCCTGCGCGCGGATACGGCGTTAGCGAACCGTAATAAAGAAGTAGGCGCTCATCGAGACGCCCACGCCAATCACGGCGATCCGCACCTTGCGGGGGTCGGCCCTTTGCGCATAGTGGGCGCCGAACCAGCCACCTGCGAGCGCACCTGCGATCATAACGGCGCACTCCCGCCACAACACTGCGCCCGCCACTATAAAGGTAATCACAGCGGCCGCGTTGATGGCGACGGCCAGCAGGGTCCGAATCGCGCCCATGGCGTGAATATCGCGCATCCCGAGCATGGCGAGCATGGCAAGCGTCATGAATCCGATCCCTGCGCCAAAGTATCCGCCATAGACGGAGACTAGCAGTTCGGCGATCGAACTCATCAGGATCGCCTGCCAGGATATGTTCCGCAGGTCGTTAACGACCGCCGTCTTGCCGGCAACCGCCCGGATCGAATTACCGCAGGCGAACAACAGAGTGCCGCCCAGCAGAAGCCAGGGAACGAGACGCAGAAAAGTATGTTGCGGGGTTCGAAGCAACAACACTGCGCCGGCCCAGCCGCCACCAACGCTGGTGATCAGCATGGGAATCAAGATGCGCAACGGTGCGTTCAGGCGCTTAAGGTAGGCTACGGTACTAGCTGCCAGCCCGGGCCAAAGAGCGACGGTATTTGTTGCGTTGGCTAAGATGGCGGGAATTCGCAGGAACAAAAGAGCCGGAAAGGAGACGAAACTGCCGCCGCCAGCCAAGGCGTTCAGTGCGCCCGCGATCCCGGCAGCAACGAGCAAGAAAATTGCTTGACCGAAGTGTAAATCCATAAGAGCTGAATAGGACCAAGAACAGAACGCGCTCGCACATCAACTCAACATCACAACAATCTATCAGGGGCCGGCCAGACGAACCTTCACCGATCCCTCGCTTAGCAAGAAGACGTCACTCGAATTTCGGCGAATGTGACCCTCTGTCCCGATGAACGTGATCGATGTCACCGCAGTAAACTACGGTTAACATTGCGCTCGTCCAACAAAAATGCTAGATTCCGAAATTTCTTGACATTAATCGCGGGGTTGTAGTACTACTTCGCCCCGGTGGCAATGGTCCGCTTTTCAGACCGGCTAGGAAATCCAGTTCGCAATCTTGCGCGATATTCAAGGCCTATCGGCCGACCAAATAAAGCGGGGCGTAGCCTGTGCGCCTGCCCGCTAGAGGCAGTGCCCCTTAGCCCATCCACCTCGGAGAGGAAACACATGCGCTCGCTAACAGCGTTTTTCGTGCTTCTGGTCAGTTTTATGGCGCCAGTTTCGCCTGCCCACGCTCAAACTGCGGGATCCGCAAACAAGGGTGATGGATCCACCTCTGGGGTCGCGACCGAGGAAGAGGTCAGCCAGTTGCGCAGTGAAGTAGCCGCGCAGCGCCAGACGATCGAGGAGCTCAAGGCGTTGGTCGAAAAACTGGCGGAGGGAAAGACCGCGGCAGCCATCAGCGCGCCTGCCCAGATTCGGCCCGTGGCCGACTCCTCTACCGCGGGCAACAACGCGCAGCCTGGGGATGCCCCGAGCCCAAGCGCGCCCCGGCTGATGGATGCGGTTCTCCTATCGCCAGATCCAGCGCCGGTCGTGGATCAAGCCCCGGCAGCCGCTCCGAAGAAAGACGCTCCGCTTACCGCAGGATGGAATGGAGAGCACTTCTTTATCAGGAGCGCCGACGGACAGTTCAGCATCAGCCCCTACGGTTACGTAGATAATGACTACCGCGCCTACAAAGGTGACGGCGCACCTGCCGACACATTCGTTTTGCGCCGCGCTCGCTTCGGCTTCCAGGGCAACTACGGCTCGCACTTCGATTTTGCGTTGCTTACCGATGCGGCCGCGACTACCGGCTCCGTAGTACGCGATGTTTACCTCAACGTGAGAATCCGACGCGAGTTCCAATTCCAGGCTGGCCAGTTCAAGACGCCATTCGCCCAGGAAGCTGGAATCGGCGCTACGAACCTGGACTTCGTGGAACGCGGCTTCCAATCCATGCTGTATCCGTCGGCAGCTTCTGCATTCCGCAGTCCTGGCATCGCTTTGCATGGAGACATTGACGGTGGCGTGCTGCAGTACTGGGTCGGGGCGTTTAACGGCAAAGGATATGCAACGGTCAACACAACCAATCAGCCGGAAGTCGTTGGACGGCTTCGCCTCTACCCTTTCCGTAAATCGAACAGTAGTTGGTTCAAGGATTTTGCCTTTGGCGGAGCGATTGACCGCGCGCGCTCCCGTGGTCTTTCCGGAGACCAGAGTTTTAACGGGACTCTGCCCGGACAGGTTTATGATTTCTTCCCGCAGTTTGCCATTAACGGACCGATCCAACGTTACAACGGTGAGTTTACTTACATTAAGTCAGCGCTCGCTGTCCGCGGCGAATTCGATCAACTCAATATGTCCCGAAACAATGTCGGTTCCGAACAGGCGGGGGGGCTGGGCTTTATCAGTCTTCCATCGATCGTTGCCAAGGCCTGGAACGTCAGTGCGACTTACTTACTTACGGGCGAAAAGCAGCCGGAAAACGGGACGCCGCGGGTGAAGCATCCGCTCTTTGGCCCCGATACTCCGGGCGGCAAAGGACGCGGGCTAGGAGCTTGGGGAGTCGGTTTCCGATATATGGGTATTCAGGCTAACGAACCGGGCTCGAATTTGCTGAATTATTACACGCCGGGTTTTGTGCCGACATTCAATTACCACACCGATGAGATCACCGCCGGGCTCACCTGGTATCCGAATTACTGGGTCAAGTACTCGGTCAATCTTGGCATTGATCAGCTGAAGGATCCCAGCACGATTGGCGCGGTGCCGCAGAATTATTACGTAATTCTGCAGCAGTTGCAGTTCAGGTTCTAGTCTGCTCGGACGTCGATTGGGATGGAGTTCACGGGTTCAATAAACGCCGGGGCCGGCGCAACCGGCCCTAAAGGGAAATCGCAGGAGGGAATTTGATGAGACCGAGGATTCTGCTGAGCATTCTTATCACGGCATTATTCGTGATCCTGAGCGGCTGTAGCACAACGCCGAATTGTCCGACTTGCGGTACCACGGTCAACGGCTCCTACGCCATCATCAACGTCATTCCCGTGCCAGAACACAACTCCACGGGCGAACCGGGCGGTCCGTTCAATTCCTTCGACATCAGCACGATCGCGCCGAATCCCGCGGTTTCGGGTCACTATCTGGATTATATTTCCGACCGCATTGGCATTGCCATGCAGGTGATCGATACCTCCCAAGATCTCGCGGTATTCTCGATTCAAGGACAGAATGGCGTCTCCGATGCCGGAAATGGCGCCAGTCCATGTCCTACAATCCCGCAACCCGCCTACACTGGGCCCCCGCCTACGCCGAACGTGGAGGTTATTCCACCGACTATTGACGTGTTCGGCAATTTCGTCAGATATGCCTGCAGGACCGATGTGTCCTGGGAGGGCGGCCCTACCTTCCATCTGAACACCGGCTTTGGTCCCAGCGGCAACCTGGGAGGATTTCCCGGCGCCCAGTGCTGCGCTTCTCGCGCCAACGGTGTGAATCCAATGTCCGGACCGGATGGCAACACCACAACGCCCGACGGTAAAGTCCTTTTTGTCGGCAACGGCAGCTCCAACGTTCTAATCTTCGACCTGACCACGATGAACCTGGGCACCAGCCCGGTCACACCGCCGACCGTTCTTGCTACGATTCCCACGGGAGTTTCGGCAGACTACGACGGACCGCAAGGCATCTCTGGTTGCATCGCTTCGTGGAACGGTGAAGCCGGCTCCGCTGCTGATTGCGGAGACGACCGGTCTGACGAAATGGCCTACGATCCCACTCATCATGTACTTGCCGTGATCAACGGCGATCCGGGACTGCCTTTCATCACTTTCATCGACATGCAGTACATTGTGGGCGCAACCCCACCGCGCACGTCGCCTACGGACCCGACTGGGCAGGGGGATTTGCATTGCTTGCCGATTGACCAAGCGCTGGCCTATGGTCCCTATCCCGTCGGATACAGTTCAGCCACAGGAACTTACCCGTATCCTTCTGTGCCCGGAGGTCCTTTTGGCTACCCTCTTCAGGGATCCGGGACGGGAATTGTGGGAACTGGCACTGGCGGCAACGGCCAGACCTTGCCATCACCGGCATTGGACCCCAGCGTTGGCGGTTCTTTTAATCCGCCTCGCTGCATTATCGGGCAGATCTATTATGACGGTGCGGGAGGTGCTGCATCTGGAGGACTCGGTCTGACTTCCAACGTGCCGGTGGATACTGTCGGAAACACCTTCGCGTGCCCAGATCCCTCCAATCCGCATGTTTTCAGCGGTGTGTCCGGATCGGCTGCGGCTGATGGCCCGGCAGGGTTACCTGGCATCGGCACAACTCCGATGGGTGTTTCCTATGTAATTCCCTGCCATCACGCCCCCATCCTTAGCTACAACACTGGCGCGTTTTGTAGCCAAACTCCGCCGTTCTCGGACAGTAGTTGTTCTGGTGCCATAGCGCCAGCTGGATTAGGGGGAATGACCTATGATCCGAACAGCGGCGACTGGTTGCTGACCAACGAGAATTCCGTCGCTACCACGGCCATCGGCAGCGTTGATGTGATTGACCTTCAACTCGGAACCGGCAATGGACCGGTGGTAAAGAACAGTTTCCCGATTTATGACTGCATGCCTACCGGCATTACCCAAGGGCCAGGGGACAATTTCCTCGTCGGCTGCGCTGACCATGATGGCGAAGCTTTCCCCGGGAATGAATACATCATCACTAACACGACCGGCAACATAGCTTGCGTGCCGCCGAATAGCGGGATCGCGAACGCGCCAGCGAATAGCAACTGCCTGGAAATCACGCAGGTCGGAGGCGTCGACGAGACTTGGTACAACCCGGGCGACAACAAGTACTATCTGGCAGCGCGCGACATGCTTCCCAATGCGGTCATGGGCGTCATTGATGCCAAGACGAACCAGTGGCTGTACAACATGCCGACCGGATCCAATGCACACAGCATCTCGGTCGACCCGAGCACGAACCATGCTTTCGTTCCGCTTCAGGCTGGTACGGTGTGTTCAACGCTGGCTTCCGCCGGCTGCGTCGGCGTCGCCGCCGAGCAATAAAGAGGTTCGGTCGGTGATATAGTTGACCAAAGGCGCGAAGCTCGAGAGGCTTTCGCGTCATGTATTGCGGCGTGATTATGAAGAATTCTAAGGGCTCTTTTTTCACTCCTGTGCTTGCGTCCTCGCTTCTGCTGTTATTTGGCTTGCTGGCCGGGGCAAGCGAGCAACCCGCAGCAAAACCCACAGACGTTCCTGCCACCGTAATCGCCCACTTGCCTTTGCCGCAGGCAACCGGAAGTCAAATGTTGTTGCAGAAGGAAAAGGGCAAGCAATACCTGTACGTGCAACAAGCCGCGAAGCAGGGATTCATGATCGTGGACGTAAGCAAGCCGGAGGAGCCGAGCCTTCTGAAACGGACGGCGGAAGCAAACCAGGCGACTTCCGGAAACTTGCAGGTAGTCAGTCCGGATGTCGCGATCGCCGAGGCTCCGGAGAAGACACCGACCACGCTTACCAGCAGCAGCCATCCTACTGAAACGGTTCGGGTGCTCGACTTGAGCGACCCCCGCAATCCAAAGACGTTGGAGACCTTCAACAAGGTCACCAGTCTTCTTCCCGACGGCGGCCATGGGCTGATCTACCTCACTAATAACGATGGCCTATGGATTCTTCGCTACGATCATCCATCCCGGTTCGAGCCGGCGAAGAAGAAACCGCCCTGCGACTCCGAGGCGGAGATTCAGGCCATGCCCCCGGACTGCCAGTAAGCAAACCGCACCTGGGTTAATCGAGCCTCGGCTCACCTCGACACATCACGAACCGAACAATCCTTATCAAGGGTTTTGATTGACGTAATGGTCAGAGTCACCGGAGCTGCCGAACCTACCTTATTCATGGCGTCGGAGCTGCTGGCCATGGTCGGCGATTCGCTGCCGGTCACTTCGACTCGCTGCCCCAAATAGTGACGGAGTTTTATCTTGTGACTCCCCTGCAGCTCATAAGTTACGGCTGGGTCTTGCTTCATTAGAATGTAATCGCCACTCGATCTACTGACGCAGCCCCGCATGGTTACCTCTCCTTTGGAATCTCTTGGCTGGTTCATGTTGTCGGTATTGCTGTCCTGCGCCAGGACCAAGCAGGAGGAAAGTAGCACCATGGCGAACCCTAACGTTTTCATCGGATTCTCCTCTCCTAGGGAATGGGATGGCAAGCCCACTGCGATGGTTGCAATAAAGATGGTTACAATAAATCTGATGAGAGCGGAGGCTATTTGACGTGGGTTTCCTGGTAGTGCACCTCTTTCCATCGCCCGGCACGCTTAACCCACAGTTCGCTGATATAAACCCTCGAGTAGCGTATTACCGACTTGGGTGGGAACTGAATAGTGCTCTCATAGATGACGAGGGCGGCGTCCGGCCCTGCGGGAATGACCTTGAACCCCCACAACGTATAGGTAAAGACGTTTGTCGCTGCCAGTTCCCCTAAGGCTTGGAGCTTCGTCCGCTCGCCTCCGCCATCGACTTCGACGCCCTGATAGTCATCCGCCAACAAATCGCCATAGGCTTTCTTATCTTTATTCTTCAGCGCTTCCCATTCCACCTTGATCTTCGCTTCGAACATATCTTTCAGCGTGGAGTCGGCGGAAGTGGTGGTCGAAGGCTGGCTGTCGGTAGTCTCAGCGGGCGTTGCAGGGGTCTGCGCCAGCCCCGTGAAACTCAACCCCAGAACGCACAAAAATAGCACCCCTTCCCTCATGATTCCCCCTCCGTCAAAATAATGAATCTTGATGCAGACGCTAACCAGGTTTCGCGCAGCGTAACCTATCGCAGGTTGCTGACTTGCTTTCTCACTTCCGCGAGCAACGGAGCAGGCAGTGCTGCGTAGCCTTCCTGAGCGGCATATTGCTGGCCATCGCTGTATATCCAATTCAAGAAATCCGCTAATGCCGCGGTGCGAACGGAATCCGAAGACCGGGTTCGAAGGTAAACCCAAGTGAAACTGGAGATGGGAAAGGAATTGGCTCCAGGGACGTCGGCCAGCGAGGCAGAGAAGTTGTTCCATCGGGGCGCTTCGGCCGCTTCGCATGCGGCCTCAATACTTTCACTCGATGCCTTAACGAACCTGCCTTCGGCATTTTGAACCGCGGCTTGCGGGACGTTGCCTTTCACCGCATATTGATACTCGACGAAGCCGATAGAACCGAGGTTGCTTCTTACCTTCTCCGCCATATCGGAGCTGCGCTCCGCCGGCTCTCCAACTGGCCATTTCGGGGATGCGGTGATTCCAACCTGGGCACGAAACTTAGAACTCGCCTTGGAGAGAAAGTCGGTGAAGACGTAGTTAGAACCCTTCCCTGTGGGGCGGTTGATCACGCGGATTGGGAGGCTCGGCAAAGTGATTTCTGCATTGAGCTTTGTGATCTGTGGCGCATTCCACATCTTTACATCGCCGAGGAATATCGCCGCCAGCACTTCTCCCGAGAGCCGAAGCTCCTGGTGAACGTCTGGAAGGTTATAAATGGGAACAATGGCGATGAGAACCACCGGCAGCGCGATCAAACCGCCCTCTTTTCGCTCTTTGTCCGAAAGCTGAGCCTCTCCGGCACTGAAATCGCCCGCGCCGTGGGAAATTTGTTTGATCCCTTCGTTGGTTCCCACAGGCAGATAACGCATCTGAATGTTGCGGTTCTGCCTACCATATTCCTCTGTCCACCGCTTATACATCGGAGCAGGGACAGTGGATCCGGCGCCGACCAGCACGACAGCGCTTTGGGCCAGGGCTGGAGCCCGGGGGAGAATAAGAATAAGAAGGAGCAGCGGAAAGCTATATAAGGACCAACACGGAATGGTCTGTTGTCGCGTAATCTTCAATCCCGAAACACCTGTCGGTAGCATGATTTCCTCCTAATCGTGGCTCGTTTCAAACCAGCATCCTGAGGGGCCACGGGAGTGCTGACAGCTGGCGACTGTAGGTACCACCAAGTTACCATTATTCCGTAGTGTTCCCAACTATTGTTTGCTCAAAGCTGTTGCCCGACGAGAGACGGGACGGAACTCAAATAGCGTTGGTTGGTGCAGCCTTATGTCGAACGACGATGCTGAAACCATAGCCCACGAACTGTGGTCCGCGTATGAGATGGGCAAGACAATCGCCGTCCCTCCCTCAAAGCAAGCGGGCTTCGATCTCGATACGGCATATGCGGTTGAAGCAAGGCTCAAGCAGTTTCGCGAAGCGCAAGGGCACAGATCGGTCGGGCGCAAGGTTGGGTATGCTAACAAAGCGACGTGGCGTGTGCTCAAACTGGAAACTCTGGTTTGGGCTCATATGTACCACGACACCGTGCACTTCAGTGACGGCAATTCCGCTAGGCTGGCGATTAAGCACCCTCGTTCGCTGAAGATCGAACCAGAGATTGTGTTTGGTTTGAAACAGGCGATCAAGGGGAGTTCCCAGGATGCTGCCGCTGCGCTCGTGTCCACGGATTGGCTGGCCATCGGATTCGAAATCATCGATTGTCCCTATCCAGAATGGAAGTTTCAGCCCAGTGATTTCGTAGCCTCCTTTGGACTCCATGCGGCGCTCATGGTCGGAGAGCGGGTACAGGTTCGACCAGAGCTCATCCCCACCCTGATGAACGAGTTGCCGAGATTCAAGGTGCGCCTTTCGAGGAACGGAGAGTTTCGAGAAGAAGGCTCGGGCAGGAATTCCCTGAAGAGTCCGGCCCTATGTCTGGCGGAACTCGCGGCGGCGAGTGAGCGGCGTTTTCCCTCCGAGGCATTGACCGCAGGTGAGATTGTCAGCTCGGGTGCCTTTACCGCTGGACACGCGACCGGCGAAGACGATCTTTGGACGGTTGAGGTCGACGGGCTGCCGTTGGCGCCGCTGACGCTGCGCTTATCTTGATTTACAAAAACTGCGCCCTCATTTCATAGCCGCGGCGGGATACTATCGCCTGGAAGCAGCCTCGTAAACCCCAGCTCAGACTTCGTACCTGAATGCTACGCGGATTGAACCCGTGGCACTGTGACCTTGCACACAGGCGCCTGTGGATCCGGGTCGGACAATGTAACGCCGGTAATTACCGACGTAATTACAGACGTCATGTTGAGCTGTGTTAGAGATTACTAATTGAAGTAGTTGTCGGACTTGGCGTATGGAATTCTGACACTTTGTGCGGAAGCTGTACACACATCGACGCTCGGTTCTGGCAGAACTTCGAGGGAGACCATGTCAAAGAAAGTGCTTGTGGTTGACGACTCAAAAACGGCCTTGATGATGGAGCGCGAAATTCTAGAAAAGCGTACGAGTTACCAGTGTGTGACCGCCGCCGACGGACAGGAAGCAGTCGAGAAGGCAGCACAGGAACACCCTGATCTGGTTTTGATGGATGTGGTGATGCCCCGGATGAACGGGTTCGAGGCGTGCAAGATGATGCGTCAGCAGGCAAGCACACGCGAGATACCCATCGTATTGGTGACCACTCGCAGCGAAGAATCGTACATGGAAGCCGGGTTCCAGAGCGGATGTAATGACTACATCACGAAACCGGTGAATGGCGCAGAGTTGGTAGCCCTTTTACAGAGCTACCTGGGCGAGTAGAAAAGCCGCGGCGATCGGTCGCCTCTTACACCTGACGAGATCGGTGCAATTCTATGCAACAAGGATTTCATGAACCGTAACCGGAAGAATGTCCAAGGGACCAGGTCGTCGGGAGCCGAACAGATGAACGATGCGCGGTTGCTGGCCGCGCGCAAGAGGTTGGCTGAGAGCAAGGATCAAGACGATGCCCTCGAGGCCGTGCGGGAGATCGTGGCCAACTTCCTCGGCTCCGAAGAGATGGGTTTGTTCAGAATTGATCACAGAACAGCAAGCTTTCAAGTTTTTTGGTCCTTCGGAATCGACCTGGAGGAATATGACCTGCTGCGCGCCCTGGGGGAAGCTGGCCTTCAGCGGGTGATGCGGGGTGAGTGCCACGTGGAGTTCGGGACTTGCGAGCGCGCCGGCGTAACGTCCAAAGCGCAAGCCTTCGTGCCTATCAGTGTTGCCAACCAAACGATCGCGATCCTCGCAATCCTACGGTTGCTGCCGCAGAAGGCCGCCTTCGACAGGTCTGACATGGAATTGTTCAAGCTTCTTTCGGACGAAGCCGCCACACCCTTGTTTGGCCCGACCGGCCATGCAAAGGCAGGGAACGAGGGACCAGGAATGAGCGCATGAAAGAAACCACGGCCAAATTCAATCCAGCAGTACTGCCCGCGGAGGTCATGAAGAATTTCGAGAATGCGGATTCAACCGGAGCCCGGCACTTCCTCTACCCTGGCCAGATGTTCGTTACGCGCGATCCGATTACCATTTCAACCATCCTAGGGTCGTGCGCAGCTGTCTGCCTCTGGGACAGGCACAAGAGAGCGGGGGGAATGAATCACTATCTCTTGCCCGAGGGACTGGGGGAAGGGCCGAACCGGCTGCGCTACGGCAACGTGGCCAACCCTGAACTCCTGAACCAGGTGCTGGCGTTGGGATGTGAAATTCGCAACTTACAGGCCAAGATCTTCGGCGGATCGAGCGCGTTCGCAGTCGATCTGTCGCAGTCGGTGGGATCAAGGAATGTGGAACTTGCCGAGAGTTTTCTGCGCTCCGCTGGCATTCGGGTGGTGGAAAGAGAAGTCTCGGGAAAACACGGCCGCAGGCTGAACTTTCAGGTGGTCGATGGCGTGACCACCATCAGGAGTTTCGATCAACTGAAGTAAAAAGGTCGCCGTCGACGGACGACCGCGAAAGGGGGGACGATGGATTTAGCGGACTTTGATCGTGAAGCAGTCTTCGCGTCGTTCCTCGTCGAGTCGGAGGAGGGCCTGGACGCAATGGAGCAGGCGCTCCTCCAGATGGAATCGAACCCGTCCAATCTGGAACTCCTGCACACTATTTTCCGTGTGGCCCATAGCTTGAAGGGAAACGCAACTTCACTGGAATTGAGTGAACTCGCCGGGTTTGCTCACGTTGTAGAAGATCTGTTGGATGTTTTTCGGGAGCAACAGGCTCTGCCCGGCGCAGACGTGATTTCCCTGCTCCTGAAGGCCGTGGATGAACTTCGCGCCATGCTCTCAACCGCAACCGCTGGGCAGCGGGAGCTCACCGCGGGACAACAGGATCTGCGAAAGGAAATTGCGCGGGAGGTAGAAAAGCGGTCGAAGAGAGTAGTCACCGCCAGCGGGCTTCCGTGGGAATCGGGTTCGGCGGGAAAGGGTGACATGCTCCCGAGCGCTGGTCATCGCACTCTGCGAGCCGACGTCGACAAACTCGACCACATGTTGAACCTGACCGGGGAAATTGTCATTGCCCAAGGCCGCCTGCGCCAGATGATCGAGGAACTCGGCACGGAGCAAGGGCGCGCCCTCCTGGAGATGCACCGCGACGCCGAGCGCTTGTACATGGATCTGCAGAGTGAAGTGATGGGGATTCGCATGGTGCCAGTGGGCCCAATGTTTCGCCAGTTTGTCCGTTCTGTGAGGGACCTTGCGAGGAGCCACGGAAAATTGGCGCGTCTCGAAGTGGTTGGCGGAGACGTTGAGGTCGATACCACCGTTCTCGAACAATTGAAAGATCCCCTGCTGCACCTGGTGCGCAACGCCGTCGATCACGGATTAGAGAAGCCGGCGGTGCGCGAGAGCCAAGGCAAGAATCCCTGCGGAGTGATCCGACTGACGGCCGCTCATAGCGGGGGAAACGTCATCGTCAAATTGGAAGACGACGGAGCTGGGTTCGATCGCGCACGAATCCTCGATAAAGCGCAACGTCTTGGGCTTTTGTTAGGCAAAGAGGAGCTGCGCGATCAGGATCTTCATGATCTGGTATTCCAGGCGGGATTCTCAACCGCAGAGTCGGTCACAGATTTGTCGGGCCGCGGCGTCGGCCTCGATGTCGTTCGGCGTAATATCGACATTCTGCGCGGGACGGTCGAAGTATCGAGCACAGCGGGCAAGGGCAGCACCATCGTGATCCGCCTGCCGTTGACCCTGGCCATCATTGAAGGCTTCTCAGTAAGGGTGGGCGGCGAAACTTTTGTCGTCCCTCTGGAACACGTCACCGAGTGCAGGGAATTACCGGCAGAACAACGCAGTTCAGAGGCCAGCGGGATCCTCAGTTTGCGCGGCACCGCCCTTCCCTACGTTCGGTTGCGGCGCGCGTTCAGCCTGTCCGGTCAGGCCCCTAAAAGAGAGAACATCGTGGTGGTGAAAATCAATGAGTTCCACGCCGGAATCGCCGTCGATGAATTGCTGGGTGGCATGCAGGCGGTAGTGAAGCCGCTGGGCAAGGCGTTCCGAGGAACTCCAGGAATCGCTGGTTCCACTGTTCTCAGCGATGGACGAGTCGGTTTGATCATCGACGTTCCGAGTCTTCTGCGCGGAGTAATGCAGTCGACCTTGCAGGTACAAGCTTAAAAAGAAGAGGGCAGGATCGGAGAGGGGAAGCACAATGAAGACTTGGCAGGATCAAAAAATAGGCACGCGACTCGGAGTTGTCTTCGGGGCAATTCTGTTGTGCGTCATCGCGGTGGGGGGATTCGGGCTGAACTGGCTCGGCCGGATGAATTCCAATATGTCCGCCATCATGCAGAAGCGCTACAACACGGTTGAGGCGACGCACAAGACCATTGAGAACTCAATCACCAACGCTCGCATCACGCTGCAATTATTTGAAACCTCCGACCCGGACCAAGAGAAGAAACTGAATCAGGAGAATGATGCGATCAGCCAGGAAATCAGTGGTGAGGTCGCTTTAATTGAAAAGAGTCTCAGCTCTTCCCAGGAGCGGGAACTGTTTGAGGTCGTCACCCAGAACCGGCAGGCTTATATCTCGGCTCGACAAAAAGCCAAGAAGCAGTTGGCCGACAAGAAACGCGACCAGGCGCTGACGGGGTTGAGCGAAGAAGTCATCCCGGCACTCGATATTTATCGCGCCTCGTGGCAGACGTTCATCGACCTTCAGACCGCAGCCATGGAGCAAAGCATGAAGGAGAGCCAGGAGGCTTATGCTCTGGGACGCAGGCTGGCATTGTTGCTGCTGGTAATCGCACTGATCGGCTCTCCGCTTGTGGCCATCAGCGTGACGAAGAGCATCACGGTTCCGATCCAACAAGCCGTCGGGCATGCGGAACGGATCGCCTCGGGTGACTTGACCAGGGAGATTGTTGTCACCAATCGCTCCGAGACCGGCCAACTGCTGCAGGCGATGCAAGAGATGAGCAGTCGACTGTCGGGCATCATCCGCGACGTTCGCGAGGGTTCGGCCGCAGTTGCATCGGCGGCCCAGCAGGTCTCCTCTTCCTCGCAGAGCCTTTCCCAGGGAACCAGCGAACAAGCTGCGTCCGTGGAGGAGATGAGCTCCAGTCTGGAACAGATGAACGCGTCGATTACCCAAAACGCCGACAACAGCCGGCAAGTGGAGCAGGCGGCAGCCAAGGGAGCTATGGCGGCAGAAGAGAGTGGCAACGCAGTGAAGGAAACGGTTGAGGCGATGAAGCAGATTGCGGCTAAGACTTCAGTGATCGAAGAAATCGCCTACCAGACCAATCTGCTTGCACTGAACGCGGCGATCGAGGCGGCGCGCGCAGGAGATCAAGGCCGCGGCTTTGCCGTGGTCGCGGTCGAGGTTCGAAAGCTAGCCGAACGAAGCCAGTTGGCGGCGCAGGAAATCGGAGGACTCGCCGGGAAGAGCGTCAGCGTGGCCGAGCGATCTGGACAATTGCTATCGGATCTGGTGCCGTCTATTAAGAAGACTGCTGAATTGGTGCAGGACGTGGCCGCAGCTTCCACCGAACAATCCGGCGGAGTGACGCAGATTAACCAGGCCATGTCGCAAGTCGACACGGTAACCCAGCGCAACGCATCGTCCGCGGAGGAGCTTTCCAGCACTGCCGAAGAATTGGCTGCGCAGTCCGAACAACTGCAGCAGTTGATGACTTTCTTCCGCGTGGCCGGCGAACAGTCCCCCCGCCGGGGTGGAGACGGTCAACAGAGGGTGGTCATGCCCGTGAACCCGGTGTTCAAGAGCGGCTACGCCAAGCCCGGCCACATTCATCAGACCAGGGGCAAGACCGAGGAAGAAGCGAACTTCGCTCCCTTCTAGGCGATACTGTCCGGCAACGGTGGGAACACATTGTCTCGAACGCGGAAGCGGCCGGGTGCACTTGCCGATCGAAGAACGGCAGAATTGTGAGGAGTGAAATGATGGCAGCGTCGAACCAAGGGAAAAACCAACTCCCCCTGAGCGCGGTGCAGTACCTTACCTTTATTACGGCCGGCGAGGAATATGCAATCGCAATTGTGAAGGTTCGGGAGATCATTGAGTTTGAGGCGGTCACCACTGTGCCCAACACCCCGGTATGGATCCGTGGGGTGACGAACTTGCGGGGTAGCGTGGTCGCGGTGGTCGATCTGGCGACGAAATTCGGATTGCCTGCCAGCCGTATTTCCAAGTTCTCCTGCATCATCATCACAGAAGTCATGTTCCATGGCGAGAGTCTGATCATGGGGGTGTTGGCCGACTCCGTCAGCCAGGTCATTGATCTTACCGATGACGAAATCGAACAGCCACCGCTCTTCGGCACTCGTGTAAAGACCGAATACCTTCTGGGCATGGGAGCACTGGGTAAAAAGTTCTGCCTGATTCTCGACATCGATAAGGTGCTTTCCGCCGACGAACTGCTTGCGGTCGCAGATTCCACCGACGGGCCTTTGGACACCGCGGGGGACAACGATCCGGCAAAGGACGAGCGGGCCCGTGAGCACGAGGCACACTTTGAGGCTGGAGCCTAGCTGTGCCCGCAAAACCCGCCGCCAGCGGGGATTCTGGCACATCCCGCCAAGTTGACGTCGATCTCGAGCAACCACCCTACCTCTCGGTTAGCCCTTCGTTGTTCCAGAAGTTCCAACAACTGATCTATGCCGAAACCGGCATCTGGCTGGGGAGCGCAAAGACGGCTCTCTTGTGTGGACGGCTCTTTCGACGGCTTCGGGCGCTGGGGATCAGCTCGCTGGAAAGTTATTACCAGTGTGTATCCCGGCCGGAACAGCACGAGGAACGCGCCCGGATGATCGACGCCATCACCACCAACGAGACTCGCTTCTTCCGCGAGCCCCGGCAGTTCGAGTTCCTGCTGCAACACGTGTTTCCCCGCTGGCGGGCGGCCAGCGAACGCGGAGTGCGCCCCAAACAAGTAAGGATATGGAGCGCCGGCTGCTCTTCCGGGGAAGAACCGTACACCGTAGCCATGTTAGCGGCCAGGTATCTTCCGGCGAAGGAAGGTTGGGGAGTGCGGCTTCTGGCCACTGACATCTCGGACCGCGTGCTGGAGAAGGCATGCAGGGGAATCTATCCCATCGCAAAAGCAGCGGAGCTCCCGCGGGATTTGCTGCACGGTTTTATGTTGCGCGGCATGGCGGAGCGGGACGGTGAGATGAAAGTGAAGCTCGAAATCCAGCAGATGGTCGAATTCCGAAAGTTGAATCTGGACCAGCAATTCGATCTCGCCGAGGCTCCGTTCGACGCCATTTTTTGCCGTAACGTTCTGATCTATTTTGACGCCGCGTCCAAGCAAAGGGCGGTCACGAACCTTGTCCGAAACCTCAGACCCAACGGCCTATTATTCGTCGGCCATGCCGAAAACCTGACCAGCATGGCCGCCCAGCTACAAAGTATTGAGCCAACGATTTACCTGAAGGCGGGAGACCAAGAGGGCCTGTGAGGACGGCATCGCACATGAACGGAAACGGAAATGGAAGCGGTCTGCAGGTGCTGGTTGTGGACGACTCTGCAATGGTCCGGCAGGTCATGCAGGCCATCCTCAGCACGGACCAGAGGATAAACGTCAAGGCCGCCGCAGACCCTCTGATTGCATGGGGGAAGATGCAAAAGGAACCCCCCGATGTCGTCATCACCGACCTGGAAATGCCGCGCATGGACGGGCTGACGTTCATCCGAAAGATCATGTCAGAGATGCCGACGCCAGTGGTTGTCTGCTCTGGTTTGGCGGCTCGCGGTACCGAGCTCGCACTTCGTGCGCTCGAAGAAGGGGCCGTCGAGGTAATCACCAAACCCAAAGTTGGCGTACGTGACTTCTTGCACGAATCAGCTGTGACCCTCCTCGATGCCGTATGGAGTGCCGCGCAGGCACAGATCCGGCCCAGGCCCATCGTAGCAGCCCCGCGATTGATGGCGGATGCAGTATTGCCTCGCGAGAGGTGCCGTGGTGCAGACGCGCCGAACGGGCTAATCGCGGTGGGGGCCTCGACTGGCGGAACGGAGGCGCTGCGTACTTTTCTCAAAGCCCTGCTCACCGATTGTCCTCCGATCGTGATCGTGCAACACATGCCTGAAGTGTTTACCCGGGCCTTTGCGGAACGCTTGAACAAAGAGTGTGTGATCGAAATCAAGGAAGCGCAGGACGGCGACCGGCTGCAGAATGGACGCGCACTGATCGCTCCTGGCAATCGACATATGCTCGTCAATCGTAAAGGTGCGGATCTTGTTGTCCAGATCATCGATGGACCTCTGGTTTCGCGCCACCGGCCAAGCGTCGATGTACTTTTTCGCTCAGTCGCTATTTCTGTTGGTCCGAAGGCGGTTGGTGTGATCATGACCGGCATGGGTGACGATGGTGCCCAGGGCCTGTCCGAGATGAAGGAAGCGGGGGCGTCCACGATCGCTCAGGACGAAGCCAGTTGCGTTGTGTTCGGGATGCCCAAGGAGGCGATTTCCCGCGGGGCGGTGGACGTCGTTGTGCCTTTAGAGCGGATCGCCAGCGCAGCTCTGAGTATGCAGGTTAAACAGGAAGGATAGACAGAGCGCAAACCTGGGAGCAGAGCATGTTCTCTTCAGCCCTCGCGATGGCTACTGACGCCACCCCAGATGTTCTTCCCGGCCTTCGAAAATCCTACGAAATAGCCGTTCGATACGGTGCTTCAGAGTCACGGGTTGGGATTCATGTGATTCCACAGTCTCGGGTATCGCTTCCGCCTTCTTCTCCAGGGCGGGAGCGGGAGCACCAGCAGCCATAAGTAATCTCCTCTTCGCAAATGTTAACGTTCGTAACTTTGTAGATAGTGCTGCGCCATAAACCTCACGCTAATGGCCTGCCGTGGGGGTTCGCAAGAGCTCAAATTGAGCTCTGATTCTAAGGCGCTTCTCGGATTGGGAGGAGAGCACCAACGGCATAGCACCTCAGATGGCGGTTCTGCCTTGTGTCCCGCCTAGCTGAGCATCTAGGGATAGTTCTGGATTCGGACGACTTCGCCAGTCCCAATAAAGGTGAACTGGCAGCGCGCAGGGACTGTGCGGCGTTGGTGTGGTCATAAGAGACCAACTTTACAACTTCAGGGCTCAGCCAATCGAACAAAGGGCAGAAAAAATGTCGGAATGGAGGGCATAGTCTCGATGCTCTTCACGCGCTCCCGGATGGTTGCGGTCACGGATGTGCTCATAACTTGCCGCTTTTCAGGGACGGTTTCCAATCGGCGATCGTTCCGGGGAAAATACCCGAGGTGAAACTTATGGTTCAGCTCGCCACGCCTCTCGTTTGGTTGACATGAGCGTCCGCGCTGGGATCCTTCGCATCGGTGTTAGTTTCCCACAAACATCCGCCGGCGGTGCATACGGTTTTCATGAGTCTGCGCCGACTCACCGGCGGGAAGCGGGTTAAGGCCCGCGGGGATGACTCCTCCAGATCGGGGGAAAACACCGATCAACACAGGGCCAGAATTGCAAGAGTAGATGGGGCGTTGCTTAACCCGGGTGCGGAATTTTCAGCTCACCCAGGCCTGCATGATTGACAGTTCTCGCGGTCTCAGATTCAATGAACTAAGCAGCTGCAGTGGGAATTTCGCCTTTCGCAGCCGCAAGGTCATTGAATCAGGAGTACAAACTATGTCCGCACCTAGCCGCCGGCCGGAGATTCGTCGCCGCCGCGCTCGTCAGCACAAGATCGCCACGCTCCGCAAACGACTGGCTTCGGCTCAGACCGACGCCGACCGCAGCCGGGTTACCGCCAAGTTGCACAAGCTCGCCATCGCTTCGCCTGGCCAACCGTTAGTGAAGTAGATCCCCGCTGCAGGCGGGTGGCAAAGCGTGCGGGATGGGGGACTCGCCGAATTAAGCTACGCCCGCCGTGGTTTTGCTGCTGGTGGGGGCAGATGATCCGGGCAATTCCGCCTTGCCGGCGGGACTGAGAATCTCCTGGTATACGTCCCTGATCCGGCGCACGGATTTCTCCCAGGAAAATTTGGCTGCCTGCCGGTAGCTTCGCTCCTTCATTTTTTCGCGCAGCGGCTGGTCGAGGAGAACCCGGTGCAGCGCGCGCATGATCTCAAAAACATTTTCCGGGTGAACCAGCACCGCTGCATTCCCCACCACTTCAGGCAGGGAAGAGACGTTCGAGGTTACCACCGGCGTCCCATGTGCCATCGCTTCGAGCGGCGGCAGCCCGAAGCCTTCATAGAGCGACGGGAAGACAAAAATCTTGGCCGCATCGTAGAAGGTGCGCAACACTTCGATCGGCACAAATCCCAGAAAACGCACATCATTCTGCACGCCGCTGCGGATCACGGTTCGTCGCAAGTCAGGATTGCCCGAGACGTCATCCCCGATGATGATCAGCTTCAAATCAGGAAACAGGTGGTCTTTTTCCAGCTCCGTTTTCAGGGCGGAGAATGCTTCAATCATGCGTACGACGTTCTTGTGTGGACTGATCCTTCCGGCATAAAGCAGAAACGGATAGGTCACTTGGTAGCGCTCGACCATCAACTGGCGATCGGCTGGGCTCGCATTCCTGTGTAGTAATCTTTCATCGATCGCGTTGTAAACCACCTCGATGCGTCCCGGTGGAATGTTGAATAACTTTTCCATTTCCAATTTGGTGAAGTTGGAGACCGCAAAAATCCGCGCGGCGCCGTGCAAAACCCGCTTCGTCATCTGGAAGTGCAGGCTTCGCAAGAAACCGGTCTGCTGGCGTGCGCGGGAAAGATGCTCCAGAATGTCGTGTACCGTCATCACGTAGGGGCAAGGCAAGACGCGCGGAATCGAAAACAGATTCGGGATGTGCACCAGATCGCACTGCAGGCGCTTCACGAGCGTGCGGAATTCGCGGAAGCCCATGACGGAGTTCTCCGCTTCGGCCACAGGGACCGCATGGAAGTTAGGTTGCAGGGGACCAATTTCCTTAATTCTGGCGGTCGATCCAATCAGGAGATAGGTGGTCTCGTGGTCCAATCGTTCCAGGGTACGCACGACATTGCGGATATACGTGCCCACGCCGAACTCCGTCATCCGCCGGATATCGATGGCGATCTTCACCGAAGGCATTTAACCACGGAAGGCGTGGAAGGTCACAGTAGAATTCCTGAGGTCCTGGCTTAGGCTCGCACTTCCGCCTGCGCCTTGGCCCGGCGGTCGGCGTAAAGCGGAAATGCCTCGCATAGGCCAAGCACTTCGTTTCGGATTCTGGCCAATACAGACGAGTCGCTGCGCTGAAGCAGTGCGTCGGCAATCCAACGTCCCACCTGCTGCATCTCTGCTTCTCGCATGCCTCGCGTAGTCAGAGCGGGCGTCCCGATGCGAATACCGCTCGGCTTCAACGGTGGATTGACGTCGAACGGGATGGCGTTCTTGTTGACAGTAATTCCAGCCTCGCCCAACGCCTTCTCAGCCTCGCTCCCGAGCATGCCTTTTGAGAAGACATCAACCAGCATCAGGTGCGTGTCTGTTCCACCGGAAATAATACGGAAGCCCTCAGCGGCTAGAGTTTCAGCCAGGACTTTCGCGTTCGCCACCACCTGCTGCGCATAATCGTGGAACTCGGGCTGCATCGCTTCCTGAAAACAAATAGCCTTGGCGGCGATGATGTGCATCAGCGGGCCGCCCTGCATGCCGGGAAAAACTACCTTATCAATCGCCGCCGCGAATTCCGCTTTAGAAAGAATCATGCCCGCGCGCGGTCCGCGCAGAGTTTTGTGCGTGGTCGAGGTCACAATGTGAGCATGCGGCACCGGCGATGGATGCGCTCCGCCCGCCACCAGTCCGGCAAAATGGGCCATGTCGACCAGAAATAGCGCGCCCACTTGGTCTGCGATCTGCCGCATGCGCGCGAAATCAATAATCCGCGGATAGGCGCTGCCGCCACCGATAATCAGCTTCGGCCGGTGTTCCTCCGCCAGCTTTTCCAAGGCGTCGTAGTCGATCGTCTCGGTTTCTTTGGTCACTCCGTAAGGGACGATCTTGTAGGTTTTTCCGGAGAAATTCAGATGATGGCCGTGCGTGAGATGGCCGCCATGAGCCAGATTTAATCCTAGAATCGTGTCGCCCGGTTCGAGCACCGCCGCGTAGGCTTCCATATTCGCCTGGGAGCCGGCATGGGGCTGCACATTGGCGTGTTCGGCGCCAAACAGCTGTTTAGCCCGATCGCGCGCCAGGTTCTCGACCACATCCGCGAACTCGCAGCCGCCGTAGTAACGCTTACCAGGATATCCCTCGGCGTACTTGTTCGTGAACACAGAGCCCGCGGATTCGAGCACGGCTTCGCTGACAAAGTTCTCCGAGGCAATCAACTCCAAGCCTTCATGCTGCCGGCGGGTCTCGTTCTCGATAGCCGCGGCGATCTGCGGATCGGACTCGTAGAGCGGGCGATACATCTTCGGAGAAACGACCGAATTCTTCATATCGTTGGTTCCTGATTCCTACGGCGTTTGGTAAACGTTGGGCTGGTGTAGTTCCATATACCGCTCTGGAGTTTTCACCCGAGTAAATCCAAACTGTGAATAGAGTTCGTGCGCGTCGCGCGTCAAAAGAATCCAGCGCCGTAAATTTGCCAGTGCTGGATGTTGCACAATGCAATCCATGAGCCACTTGCTTAATCCGCGCCCGCGATGCGATTCCAGCATAAATACATCGCCCAGATAAGCCACAGTGGCAAAGTCGCTGACCACGCGGGCAAAACCAACTTGTGCGCCGCCGACCTCGTAAACGCCAAAGCACAGCGAGTGCTCGATCGAACGCGCCACGACTTCCCGAGGAATGCCTTTGGCCCAATAACAATTCGTCAGAAAACCGTGAACCACATCCAGGCTAAGGCGTTCACGGTCGGTGCTGATTAGAAACTCTCCGCGACGGTATTCCAGCACCGTTTGGTAATCAGTTCGAACCCCCACCATCTTCACATTCTACCGCTTAATTTCCGACCCGGAAGGAGGGGTCAGCCTTCAAACGCCGTCCGCAAAAAAGAAGCCAGCTGCCAGCCGTCCATGTAACTGAAGGGGGCCTCGCCCATGGTGTAGTGACCACAAGGCAGCACCACCACCTTGTGATCCAGTCCGTAGCGCTCGAATTCCACCACGACATCGCGCGAAAGTTCGGGCAGGAAGGTCAGGTCATACTTTGCATAGATAATGAGCGACTTCCGCGGCCAGCGTGCGAACTGATTGAAATACGCCATGGGACTGACGGCCAGCCATGACTTTCGCAATGTCTCCAGAGTGATTTGCGATTCCATGCCCTGCCGGATGTGTCGCGTCGACTGTCCATGCCACACTACGTCGGCAACATACGTCGACGCATGATTGAAGGCCGCGACCCGAATGCGCGGATCATGCGCCGCCGCGATAAAGGCGTAACACGAGCCCAGGCTTGTACCCACGATCCCGAGCTTGCTGTAACCCTGCTGCTCCAGCCAATCGAGACAACAGCGGACATCTACCACGCCCTGCCGCACCGCATCGAGAGTCCGGCCAATATTGGCGGAGACGGCGTAATCCGCGCGGCTGATTTCGGCGGGCATGCGGATATCGTGATAGGGCATGCTGAGCCGCAACACCGCGATGCCCAGCATATTCAGAACCCGGCAGAGGCTGACGTAGGCGATCGCGTCCGCGTTCCAGTGCGGCAGCAGAACAATCGCACGTCTCCCGCGCGCCGGAAACCAACGAGCATTCACCAGATTGTTCTCCGGATACGGCGTCTTCACCGGAGCGGTGAATCGCAGAAACTCCGCAAATGTACCTTCTACCTTTGCTTCGAGCCTTGGGTCAGGAACTTCGCGAGTTGAGAAAACTTGGACTTCACGCTTCTCCAGGCGGAAATCGGTTGGTTTGGCATAAGAGAAAAATTCATCGCTGGAAGCAACGATGCGCCGGTTGAAATCGACAAGAAACTTCTCGGGATCCCCAACTGATTGTCCCGAGCGCCAACCATTGCAACAAGGCCAGTCCCGCGCCCACCCCACGCCCCATTCCAGCGGACGAACCACGCGGTTGTTATCCACCGAAGTAAGCCGGTGCTCCCAGTCATACATCCATTGTGCGTAGCGCGAAGGCATGGTCAATCTTCTAGTGTAACAAGGTAAGAGGAGGCGATCAGGGTGGGAACCATTCAACGGTCGCAACCAGCGGTTGGCTCTCAGCATTTGTTCGCTGAATGGAGGGCTTCAGCCCGCCACCATCCATGTGTCCAGCGCGAATATAGAGAGCAGAAAGCGACAGAAATGATTGAACCGGAATGCCGAAGCCGCGGAACGCTTACAACATTGAATCAAGATAATTCCTTTTGCGCCTTCCCGCCCTCCCAACCTTCCCAGACGAAGACAGCCTTCATGAATGCCGCGCTAGGTCCGATGAACGATCCTAGCGCCCAAACCGTGGGAAGAAAGACAATGGCCACGGGAGCCGCCAGAGACGATGCCGTCGATCAGCAAGAAAACTGTCCCGCCAATCCCTCCCATAATTGGGCCAGCAATCATCCCGGCTAGGCAACGGAAGCCTTTCCGCATGAATCGCCCTTTGTGCGTTCCCATGCCGCAGATAATGGGGAGTCCACTTTTATGCAGAGTGCGGCAGCGTAGCAGGGGATGAACTTCTTTAGGTGTCAGCATGATGGGCTTATCGCTAGCGAGTGACCGCTTCGCATAATCTGCCATAGTCTGAATTTGACTTGACTGACCGATTAAATTGCTCTCGACCTGCACGACAACCAGCTGATGCGTGCGCCATGCTCACGGGTCAATCCGTTCGACCGTCTAAACATAACGGAGGCACCATGCCTTTGCGATTTCCCCCGCAGGTTCTCTCTACGACTCTGACAATCGTGATCGTCTCACTCTCTCTGTTCGCGCAGCAGCTCTCGGTCACCCGACTGGATGCTAGCAAGATCTCGCCTCCGCAGATCGACACAGCGGTTGCACGACTGATGGAGGCGGCCCATGTGACAGGCGTTGGCATCGCAGTGTTGAACAACGATAAAGTTGTATACCTCAAGACCTACGGCGTAAGGGATAACGAGAAGCATTTGCCTCTGACTCCCGATTCGGTGATGACGGCCGCATCATTGACGAAATCTGTATTTGCCGTCATGGTTATGCAATTAGTTCACGAGCGCATCATCGAGCTTGATAAGGCGGTGTATGAGTATCTGCCAAAGCCTCTGCCGGAGTATCCCGCATACAAAGACCTGGCTGGCGACCTGCGATACAAGCAAATCACCATGCGAATGTTGCTAGATCACACCAGCGGCTTTCCAAACTGGCGCCAGTTCACAGATGACAAGAAGCTACGGATCTACTTCCCGCCGGGATCAAGATTCGCCTATTCCGGTGAGGGAATCGCTTTGGCGCAGATGGTTGTGGAGACCGTCACCAAGAAGTCCGTCAGCGAGCTGATGAATGAATATGTCTTTCAACCTCTGGGTATGACTCGCACCAGTATGGTCTGGGAAAAACGATTTGAGGATGATTATGCAAATGGATATGACGAACAGGGGGAATCGCGGGGGCCGGAACGCCGGCCAAAAGGCGACGCTGCTGGATCGATGCAGACTACTCTGCGCGATTATGCGCGGTTCGTGCAGGCCGTGTTAAGTGGCACAATTCTCGACAGGAAATCTCGAGAGCTGATACTTAGTTCTCAAATTCAGATCGTGTCAAAGCATGAATTCCCTTCACTCTCCGCGGAGACGACAACGGAAAACCGTGCAATTCATCTCAGCTACGGACTTGGGTGGGGACTCTATTGGACACGCCACGGTGAGGCTTTCTTCAAAGAAGGGCATGATGAGGATGGGGGCTGGCGTCACTACGTTGTGTGTTTCGACAGACCCAAGGCTGGCATGCTCATCATGACCAACAGTTCTAACGGAGAGGATATTTACAGC
The DNA here is from genome assembly GCA_049584315.1 of Candidatus Sulfotelmatobacter sp. Lineage (GTDB taxonomy): Bacteria > Acidobacteriota > Terriglobia > Terriglobales > Acidobacteriaceae > Sulfotelmatobacter. The sequence continues at coordinate 27,882 of JBAUXO010000180.1, forward strand.
GGTCTGTTGGAAACGGTGCTTCGAGACACATTTACGCCGCTTGAATGGGAGGGATTTAGGGTGTCAACAAACGTTGGCCCGAGCCACCCATAATTTCCCTCAAGAATGGCGCACAGTTCCCGCAAGTCCTCATCTCTCTCCTGATTCACTCCCGAAGCACAGACCAACCGAAAATTGAGGTTCAGCTGAGTCCGACAGTTCCGCTTCGTCCTCACAACAGCGCGTCTAAGGCCAATTCTAGCACCGCTGTCAGTTACGGTATTTCCGCGGAACGCGCTTGGAGATGTTGCACAGAATCTCGTAGGGCGAGCTGTTCGCCAACCTGGCGTGTTCGAGCGCATCCACGCTCAAACCATCACTGGTTCCGAGCAGGACCACTTCATCGCCAACCGCGACGTCTGGAATGCCGGTCACATCCGCTAGTGTCAGGTCCATGGAGATGCTGCCGATGATGGGCGCGTAGTGGTCGCGAACGATCACCCGCCCGCGATTGGAAAGCTGCCGGTTATACCCGTCGGCGTATCCCACGGGCAGCACGGCAACGTGCGCCGGAGCCTTGGTGACGTACGTTCCACCGTAGCCCAGCGCCTGATTGGCGGCGAAGTTTCGCATGGAAAGAATGCGCGTCTTCCAGGTCAGGACAGGCTTCACCGGAAGTCGCAGTGTGCCCCCGCTCACTTCTCTGCCGGCCCGCTGAAACGGCAAATAATAACCGTAGAGTGCAACCCCGGGACGCACCAGGTTGTTCCACGTCTCGCGCCGCGAGATCAGGGCGCTGGTGTTGGCCATATGCACCAGCCCCGGGGCGAAGCCCGCCGCGCGCACCATGCGCAACGCCTCCTCGAAGCGGCGCTCCTGCTCACCCACCGAAGGCGCATCCATAATTTCCGAGGAGGCTAAATGCGTCGAGAGTCCCTCGAGAAGAAGGCGCGGGGCCGCCTTCAGAGCTTTCAGAATGGCGGGAAGTTCGTCCAGCGACACACCCAGTCGGCCCATGCCTGTGTCCACTTTCAAATGCACCGCTTGCCGCATGGTTCCGTTCGAGGCGCTTCCGCGCGCCGCGACGGTTTCCAGGAACTCGATATGCCAGGGCTCCCAAACCGTAGGAGTAAGTTGCAGACGAACGATCTCGCTCTCTTCGCCGCGCCAGAAACCGGTCATCAACAGAATTCGCGATGCAATGCCCGCATCGCGCAGCGGGATGGCCTCGTCGAGTGACGTGACGCCCAGCCACTTCGCTCCTTCGGCCTCCAGCGCCCGCGAGCATTCCACCGCACCGTGGCCGTAAGCATCAGCTTTCACCACCGCGCATACCGTCACGCCCGCACCCGTATGTTTCGCAACCGTACGGAAGTTCTGCCGCAGACCGGTGAGCGAGACTTCCGCCCATGTGGGGCGGGTCGCCACGCGGCTCATGATTTCTACGGTGCTCGCCACTGGGCTCGATTATAACGGCAGGGGTGCGAGCCCTCAGGTTACGCTCGGGCTACTCCCGCTTGATCCATCGCGTAGAGACTCTGCCATCAACTTCCTCCGAGGGCGAAGTTCACGGTGATCTGGGTCTCGACCTCCACCGGTTCGCCATTCAAAATGTAAGGCCGGTAGCGCCACTGGCGTACAGCTTCGATTGCCGCTGGCGCCAACATGGGATGGCCGGTCAGGAGCCTGAGATTCTCGATCGTGCCTTGCTTGCTGATCATCGCCTGGAGCACCACGACTCCCTGTATGCGGGCACTCCGCGCCAGCGCAGGATATGCCGGCTGCACTTTGCGAATCAGATCTCCCTCGCTCATGTGGGAGAGGCGCAGCGGATGAGTAACCGGCGTCGGCGGAGCCGTCGGCAAAACCGGGTGCGTGCCGCTCTCGAACAAACCGGGAAGGCCATGCGGATCTCCGCCTCCTAGTACTCCAGGAACGTTGAAACCAAGTCCCGCGGTCTGCACACCCGGCGGTCCGTCATCGCTGATAGGGTGCATGTTTATCGCGAGGGCTGACGGTCGCCGGAAGATAAACTCCGCTGGAGTCTCTGCAGCCGAGTTTGAACCGGAGTGTGCTTCCACCGTGGGACCTTCTAGTAGCGGCTGGCCCAAACTGATTGGCGTCGAGAGTTGGTGGAAGGAGGGCGATCCCGTTGGTCGAAGCAATGGCAGGATCAGAAGGACTCCGACGATCAGCGCTTGTAATCCAAATGAGGTTAGGGTGGTCCATCCGCGGCGAGCGCGCTCGGTCCAGGATGGATCGAGTGTGTCGGTAAACAGGGTTCGGTCAAACGCTGTTCCGTTAAACATGGTGTCCTCCAAAGATGTTGCTGCTAAGGACACCGAGCGCCGGTTTCGAGGCTCGCGCTTGCGAAGGAATGAGAATCGGGATAGGGGGGCGACCGCCTTCCCTCCCTCACCACCCTAGGTGCGGGTCCGCATACGGCGGTTCGGCGGGTTGAGCCATGGGGAAATAGCCGCCGGGCGTTCGGCATAGAGCCTCGCCATCCTCAAGCTGTCGGACATGCTCGGCACCAATCGGGATAGGGGGGACGATCGCTCGTCCTCCCCTCCCACACCACCGTACATGCGGGTCCGCATACGGCGGTTCGGCAGGTTGAGCTAGATGTGAGTAGCCGGGCTTTCGATAACACGCGTCGCCAGCGAACGATTCGGTCCCTTCGTAGACGCCCCTTGGAGCTGCACTCCGCCTGGAATCCGGAAGGCCAAACTATTGGCTTT
>JBAUXO010000181.1:0-20077 GCA_049584315.1 Candidatus Sulfotelmatobacter sp.
CCGTCATTATCGTCTTGGTCGAAAGGAGTTTACGCCCCAAGGGGCTTCATCCTCCACGCGGCGTTGCTGCGTCAGGGTTTCCCCCATTGCGCAAAATTCCCCACTGCTGCCTCCCGTAGGAGTCTGGACCGTGTTTCAGTTCCAGTGTGGCCGTGCGCCCTCTCAGGCCGGCTACCGATCTTCGCCTTGGTGGGCCGTTACCCCGCCAACTAGCTAATCAGCCGCGACCCCCTCCTCAAGCGGATTGCTCCTTTGATCTTGCGATGTTATGCGGTATTAGCATCGGTTTCCCGATGTTATTCCACACTCGAGGGTAGGTTAGTCACGTGTTACTCACCCGGTCGCCACTTTACTCATGGATTGCTCCACTTTCTCGTTCGACTTGCATGTGTTAGGCACGCCGCCAGCGTTGATTCTGAGCCAGGATCAAACTCTCGTTTGAAACCTGATGTCTGCCGACGGGTAGTTGGCAGACTGCCATCGCCGGGCTCGAAAGCCGGGATGGCGCCACCACTCAGCTTCTTACTCTCCGGATCGAAAGCCAAAAAGCTCGAAGACCGTGGTGGTCTAACTTGTGAGATCGCTCGGACTTATGCCCGAACCGATTTCTCACGACTGGCACGTTCAACCTAGTTGTCAAAGACCGAATCGCAGTCCGCCGAGGCGGCGCGAATTCAGTCCAGGCGAAAACGCACGAATGCGAATCCGACTGTCCTCGAAACTTGATAAACATACAGGGCGGCGAAAATCCCGTCAATCCTCGCTTCCCACAGAATTTCCAGATGATTTCCACATCGGGAATCTTGCAGCGCGGACAGGAGAGCTCGATTTACAGCTCGGAAACAGCACGCAACCGTATGGTCTTCCGATCGGAGACGACGCCACTTTCGGCGCACGCCGACACGGAAGACAAAGAATTGAGAAAAGATCCCTTTGGAGGTCCTTGCTTTGAAGGTACCCTTCGGAAATGCTGCTGCCTTCCGAATGAAGTCCCGTGGCCGGGACGATTGAGAACTTCTTTTAAGACGCTCTCTAAAAAACTTAGATGCCGGACGAGACCGAGAGTTTCACAAAAACGACCGGCTTAGCCACACGTCTGCTCTCGGTAGGTTGTTTATAGCAGATGCATGGAAGAAAGTGCAAGGGGGAAATTTAAAATCCGTGCAGTTAGGAACTTGGTTCCCGGGGCAGAAGTTAAACCCGACCCGGTGTCGTCGAGCTGAGATCGCGTGGACAGGCTAGGGCAGCTGTCTCCCATCAGTATTCTGCGCGGGTGTAAGCTGAGGGATATGAAAAAACAGGCGGCGGACCAGTCGTTTCACGATCGGCGGTATCAGGAGCGGAAGCGGGCGGAGGCAGCGAAGAAGGTCGCGCCGAAGAAGGCGGTCCGGGCAGAAGCCAGCCGCCCAGGATCTGCGGTGAAACAGGATTAGGAATCTCGGCACGGCCGCGGCTCGCATGGACGGTCAGGAGCCTGCCCGGCGCAGGGACAGCTGTCCCTGCCGCGAGCAAGTCCCCTCGGTTGACTCCCTCCCTCATGTTCTGTAGATTCTGTTGGAACTGAAAGTATCGATATGGCCGACCTGACGGGCGTGCAGAAGGCGTACATCTTGCATTGGGGCGAGATGGGGACGCGGTGGGGCATCAACCGGACGGTGGCGCAGATTCATGCGTTGCTGTACCTGTCGCCGCGGGCGCTGCCGGCAGAGGAGATTGCGGAGACGCTGAGCGTGGCGCGCTCGAATGTGAGCACGTCGATCCGGGAGCTGGAAACCTGGGGGATTGTGCGGGCGGTGCATGTGCTGGGCGACCGGCGGGAACATTATGAGTCGATGAAAGATGTGTGGGAGATGTTCCGGCTGGTGATTGAGCAGAGAAAGCGGAGGGAGATCGATCCCACGCGGCAAATGTTGCGGCGGAGTTTGGAAGAGCTGGATCCGAAAGAAGCTGGTGCGGATTTTACCCGGGAGCGGCTGGCCGCAATGGCGGGATTTTTTGATGCGGTGACGGAGTTGCATGATCAGATGAAGAGTCTGCCGACGGGGACAGTGCGGAAGTTGCTGCGGATGGGGACGAAGGTGAGGGGAAAGAAAAAGTAGCGTGTGGCCAATGGCTTGAACTGCATCGGTCCTTCCGGGCCGCCGGTGCGGACCTTCAGGATGACAAGCGGGTTTTCTTTATTTTATGAGGTCAGTTGCTAGATGACGCAGGCGAACGAACAGAAAAAGATTTGGCTGACCTTGACGGGATTGCCGTTGACGATTGAGTTGGAGTGGCCGTTTCACCGCTCGACGTCCGGGGCCGATTTATGGGTGCTGCATGGGGACTTACGGCTGGAGAATTCGGAGGGGCTGCATGCAGCGGTGGCGGTGAATCTGTCGGCGACCGTGCGGGAGGTGCTGCCGTCGCTCGAGCGCACGGATGCGGAGGCTCCAGTGATCAACGCGCTGCGCAAGGAGGTGGATCGGAGGCAGATCGAGTTTGTGAAGTCGGGAAAGCTGATTCCGGTCGCGTTTTCCAGCCGGTACTACGACTTCAAGCGGCAGAAGTGGGTGTTTGGAAAAGCTACGGATGAGGCGATTGCTACTTTCATCGAGCGGAAGGTTTATTGGGAGACGAAGGGGAGTGGAGGGAAGCGAGTTTGGATTGACGATCCCACGGAGGCGCAGTACTTGGAGACGACGCCGGCGCATTTGCTAGAGGTTGCGGGACGACTAGTGGCGGGCGATGGGCTGGTGCGGATGGAAGGGGAGTGGGCGGAGGCTACTCCGGGATTGATGGGGCAGGCAGAAAGATTTGAGAGTGCCAGGCGCGCAGCGGCAGCGGAGCTGGAGAAGAAGCACGCGTTTGAGCGCGGATGATCGCACCGAGGTGCGAGTGCCGAGAAGCTATCCGCCTAGTCGGAAGTCAATTTCGATATTAATTTGAACCGGCATGGGGTCTCCATTGCAGGTTGCGGGTTTGAAGCGCCAGGTGCGGACCGCGCTGCGGGCTGGCTCGTCGTAAGGCTTGCGTCCGGGCCGCAACACTTCCTTCCGTGTCGATGACCCCGGAAGGCGCAGTAAACAGGGGGATCGGACGAGGATTCACCGGCACGTTCTACCAGCTTGGCCCCGATTGTCTTGTGTTTCTCCTGGAACAGGCGACCTCGCGAGGAACCCAGAAATCGCCGAACTTCTTGAAGCTGCCGCACATACAGGAATTGTCGAATACGTTACCACCTCGCGGTTCGGGGCAGACTGTTTCAAGGAGCACTCCGCTTTTTCTTAAAGGGCGAATCTTTCCTGCCACGTTCCGGGCTCGGTTATGGCCCAGTCTGCTGGAACGCTGAGATCTTGGTGATCATCGACAGATTCGAAATCAAGCGTGGAACGGCCTGGTAAGATCTGCATCAGTCCCTCAGCGTGCTTGGCTATTTCGGGAAGTTCTCGGTTTTGCCGAGAATCCAACGTTTTCCGGGACCGCCTATTTCGAGATAAAGCAGATCGCCAACCATGGTTTCGCGCCGCCACTCGGACTTTGAAATCCAGCACTCCGTGTAGGTGCCGGTTTCGAGATCCCTTCCAACAAATGAAAAAAATTGCCTTGAGCCGGAACGGCGGCGCGGTTGCAGGAGCGAATATCGGAAAGCTGGCGGGCTTTATTCAGCAGTACTGGGGCGCGACTCTGACCGTCTTGCGGGTTTTCGTCCCTGCGGCTCTGTGCTGTGCAAGGACCGAGGGACTGGGCAGCGCAAGGCTAGTCTTCTACGGTTTTGCGCGAAAACAATCCCCAGCAATAGCGCGGGGCGATGGCGTAGTTTATCTGGACCAAGACGATGGCAGCGATCGCCCAGTATGGGTTGATGAAACACAGGGCGGCGCCGCCGGCGTAGAGGGATTGCGCGACGACAATGCGGCGGACGACGGCGGGGTGGATTTCAGGCGGGAGATCGTCGATCAGGAGATGGGCGCCCGTGGCGTAGCTCCAGCTCCAGTAAAGTGTGAGTCCGAGCAGCAGGATGTTGCTCCAATAGACGAGGAGCGCGGTGCGGTAGTGGATGAACTCGGCGAGCAGCGATGTGGAAAATGGCGTGAGACAGATGGCGCAGAGGAAGCCGATGTGGATCCAGGCAAGGTTGCGGTCGGAACGCGCGAAGTAGTTGAGTTGAGTTTGCTGGCCGACCCAGAAGATGCCATTGGTCATGATGCTCATGAGAAAGATGAGCAGGCGCGGCGACATGGCGATGAGCAGGTGGCGAAGGTCGTGCTCGGAGTGAACGGCTTCGGCGGCGGGGACACGCAGGTCGAGGACCAGCAGCGTCATGGCGACGGCGAAGATACCGTCGCTGAGGACGGCGATGCGCTCCACACTTTGACCTGCAACGCGATTGTAGAGGGAGTGCATCCAAGGGAGTTTAGCATTGGGATTTGGTTTGGAGTTTGACCGAGGAAAGGCCGCAGAGTTCGCGGAGAGTATGTTGGCGGAATGCGAGATAAAGTTGCTGGCGGTCGGGCTTGCAGCGCGGTTGTGATCGCGTGTTTGCTCATGGTGATGGCGCGAGGAGCGGCTTGGGCGCAGGGCAGCGAGCCGCCCCAGAAGCCTCCTCCAACTCCTACGCAGAACTCTGGAGATGCCCCGGTCACGGGGCTTCCCGATGCGCCGGGGGAGAGCAAGAAAGCTGACAGCGCGAATCCGGTGCAGCAGATCCAGGACAAGACGAAGCAGGCTGTGGACGTGACCAAGGACGCGGCTCAGGCTGGGCTGATCAAGGCCCGGGATTGGGAGTCGTCGCGGATCGCGGGAATTTATGTCGGCAAGAATCGAAAGCTGGTGACCTTGACCGCAGAGCAGCGAAAAGAGATTTATTTGAAGCAGACGCTGACCACTCCGGAAGCTTACGCGAAGCGCATGTTCGGCGCGCTGATTGATCAAGCGGAAGGAACGCCGCGGCAGTGGCAGGGCGGGATTGGCGGATTCGGGGAGCGGTGGGCGTCGCGGGAAGGACAATTTATCACGGCGAATACGCTGGCGGCGCTGGGCAATGCGAAACTCGGATATGAAGTGAGATATGACCGCTGCAAGTGCAACGGGCTATGGCCGCGAACGCGGCATGCCTTCCTCCGGAATCTATTGACCTACAACCGTAGCGAGGAGCATTTGCGGCCGCAGTGGGCGTTGTATGGGGGAGCGTTTGGCGGAGGCGCACTCTCGACAGTCTGGAAGCCGGGATCGCAAAGTGCATTGACGAATGGAGCTTTTGGAATGCTAGGGCAGCTGGGGTATGGGACGCTGCTAAATCTTGTGACCGAGTTTGCGCAGGAAATTAATCGCAAGCAGGGAGTGAAGTAGGAGCCTTTCGCGGTGGATATAAAGTGGGATACATCTCGGTCGGACCTCGCGGGGTAGGGAGGAGGTCGCTGGTGAACGCCGTTGCGCGTCTTGTCATTCTAGCTCTCTACATATTCGCTGGCACCAGTTTTGCCTAGACCCTTGCGGGCGCGCTGCCAATCCGCCAACTAAGGGTGGGATCGAGAACTTGTTATCCCGCGGAGACCCACGGTCGGTGGCCTGGGGCGTGCACCACGCAGTTGCTACGAAAAATCAAGCGGTTGAGCCGTCTTTGCTATCTTTGGCGGACGCGTGGCAAGCCATTGGACAGTCAGTCCCGGGTCCTGACCATGCTGATCGGCTGACATCGGAGCAGTTCGATCAGCGCGATGCGATGGGCGCAGTGCTGGATGCGCTAATTCAAATGCAAGCTGACGTTCCGGCTTCTACGCTGCACAATCTTGCGGCGGTCTTTCCAAATTATGCTGCCATCCTGCTTAGCCGGCTGCCACAAGGAGAATCGCAGTCATTGAGCTTGGAATTTTATCGCGCGGAACCGAAAACCCTGAGCGCACAAAATCTGCAGTGTCGCGTTACTGCAGAGGCGCTGGTTGTTAAGAACCTCATGACGGTTTCGGAGCAGGAGCAATCCCTTCCGATGATCGACCTGGATTTCTTGGACCAACGAGGTCCAGATTATTCTCCCATCGCAGAACCGCCCTCCCTGCCGTCTCACGTTACTGGGCCTGAGCGCCATTGAGAGGTTGTAGGCATCGATAGAGCGGGCCACTCGCCCGCGACCACACCAGTAAATTCCCCTACAGGCGTTGTCTATTGCAACAGGCCTCCGTTGCCATTGGGCTCTTCTTCGGGCGCTAACACCACGGCGGCGGCCACGCGGTCGCCGGGTTCCATATGCAGGAGGCGGACGCCCTGGGCGTTGCGGCCGGACTCGCGGATGGTTTTCGAATCCATACGGATAATTTTGCCGTAGTGGCTGATCAGCATGACTTGCGAGGTTTCATCGACCAGCGCGATGGCCACAACCTTGCCGACGCGCTCGGTGGTCTTGATATTGATGACACCTTTGCCGGCGCGGTTGGTCAGGCGGTATTCGTCGGCGGGAGTGCGCTTGCCGTAGCCATTCTCGGTTACGGAGAGAATCAGCGTACCTTTCTGCGTCAGGTCGACGGCTTCGGCCGCGGGGATTTCTCCCTCGGATGCTAACGCATCCTGGACGGCCGCGGCGGCTGTCCCCACACTCTCCGCTCCTGGTTTGGGAGTTACCGTCATTCCTACCACGTAATCGCCTTCCTCCAGATTGATGCCATTGACGCCGTAGGCGGCACGGCCCATGGGACGCACATGATCCTCGTCAAAGCGAATGGCCATGCCTTCGTGGGAAGCGATGAACACGATCTGATTGCCGTTGGTGATGCGGGCGGCGACCAGTTCGTCTCCCTCTTCGATATTGATGGCATTGATGCCATTGGAGCGGACGTGCATGAACTCGCGCAGCTCGGATTTTTTCACCAGGCCGTTGCGCGTGGCGAAGAAGATGTACTTGTTTTCTTCCTCGAGGTTGCGCACGGCGAGCATGGTGCGCACGCTTTCGCCGGGTTGCAGGCCGATGAGATTGCCGATATGTTTACCGCGGCCGGCAGCGCTGACATCGGGAATCTCGTAGACCTTGAGCCAGTAGACACGGCCTTTGTTGGTGAAGATCAGGATGTAGGCGTGGGTGGAGGCGATGAAGAGGTGCTCGACAAAATCCTCTTCGCGCGTCTTCATGCCGGTGCGTCCCGTGCCACCGCGGCGCTGCATGCGGTAGGTAGAGATCGGCGTGCGCTTCATATAGCCGGAGTGGCTGAAGGTGACGGCGACCTGCTCATCGGCGATGAGGTCTTCGAGAACGATTTCGGCGGCTTCGTCTTCGATGCGGGTGCGGCGCTCGTCGCCGTAGAGTTCCTTTACCTGTTCGAGTTCCTTGACGATGACGGAGCGAAGTTTTTTCTCCGAGGCAAGAATGGATTCGTACTCGGCGATGCGCGCACGAACATCTTTCAACTCGTTGGAAATTTCATCGATGGAAAGCTTGGTGAGGCGGTGCAGTTGCAGTTCGAGGATGGCCTCGGCCTGGCGTGCAGTGAACGGCTTTTCAGGATCGGTCTTGGGAGCGCGGCCGGTGGTGTTGATATCGATCTTCTTGCCGCCGAAGTAGGCCACTAGATTTTCGCGAGCGTCGGCACGGTGGGCGCTGGCGCGGATGATGGTGATGACGTTGTCGAGGTGATCGAGTGCGTTGAGATAGCCTTCGAGGATGTGCTCGCGATCCTTTGCTTTCTGCAGCAGGAAAGCGGTGCGGCGGCGGACAACCTCGACGCGGTGATTGATGAAGTGCTTGATGGCCAGGATCAGGCCCATTTCGCGCGGCTGTCCGTTGACCACCGCGAGCAGGATCATGGAAAAACCTTCCTGCATGGCGGTGTGTTTGTAGAGCTGGTTGAGAACGATCTGTGGCTCGGCGCCGCGCTTGAGTTCGACCACGATGCGCATGCCGTCGCGATCGCTTTCATCGCGCACATCGGAGATGTCTTCGATTTCCTTGTCGTTGACCAGCTGCGCGATGCGCTTGATCAGTACCGACTTGTTTACCTGATAGGGAATTTCGGTGACGATGATGGCTTCCCGATCCTTACTAAACGTCTCAATCGACGCCTTGGCGCGCATCATGAAGCGTCCACGGCCGGTGCGATAGGCTTCGAAGACTCCGGAGCGGCCGTGGATAATGCCGGCGGTGGGAAAATCCGGCCCCTGAACGAACTTTAGAATCTCCGGCAATTGCGCGTTCGGGTTGTTGACCAGCGTGATCGTGGCGTCGACGATTTCGGTGAGATTGTGTGGCGGAATTTTTGTGGCCATGCCGACGGCGATTCCGTCAGATCCATTGACGAGAAGGTTCGGAATACGCGCGGGAAGAACGTCGGGCTCGACTTCGCTGCCATCGTAGTTGGGGCGGAAATCGACGGTCTCTTTGTCGAGATCTTCCAGGAGCGCGGTGGCAACTTGCGCCAGCTTGGCTTCGGTATAGCGATCGGCTGCGGGAGGATCGCCATCGACCGAACCGAAATTGCCTTGACCGAAAATCAGGGGGTAGCGCAGGCTCCAGTCCTGCGCGAGGCGCACGAGAGCGTCATAAACGGCGAGATTGCCGTGGGGATGGTACTTGCCCATGACGTCGCCAACAATGCGGGCGCACTTGCGCGTGGCGCGATTGGGCTGCAGGCCCATCTGCTGCATGGTGTAGAGAATGCGGCGATGCACGGGCTTCAGTCCGTCGCGCACATCGGGTAACGCGCGGCCGATGATGACCGACATGGAATAGTCGAGATACGATTTGCGCATCTCGTCTTCAATGTTGACGGGTTGAATGTGCAAGGCGCCCGGACCCTCGCCGCCGGGCGGTGGGGTCAGGGGAAGTTCGGGATTTTGATCGTCAGGCATGGTTGTGTTCAGCTTCTCGCCGCCAGCTTCTGGCTGCTAGCTTTTAACTCTTTTTCGGTTTGCTTTCGGGACGGCGGATTCGTGCCCTTACGGGCGTTCTTTACGGTCGCGAAATAATTGCTAAACAGTTGCATTTACAGTAGGTTAGTAGGAATCTGATCAACCATCAATTGTACCACGAGATGAGTTGCTCGGGGTAACGGTAGGGAGAGGTTTGTTGCTTATGGCGGTTCTGATTGTGTTGGTGGTTTCCGCAGGCACGCAGGTTGGTTGGTCAGTGGAGTTCACGGCGAGGCACGGCTCGGGTGGGGGCGAGCCTGAGGCTGTGCGCGCGCCGCGCCCCTCGGCGGGATTGGTGTATTGCTGTGAGGCGCTGTGCTCCTGCCAGGCTGGGCCAGTCAACAAGGCGATCACGGCCAAGGCCAGTGCTCGCCAAATTTTGATCCCATTTCCCGCATGTGCCCTCCCTAACCAGGTCCCTGCCGAATCAGGACGGGCGGACAGCTTACAGCGGATTCGGCCCGGGTTCCAAACGCTGACCAGCTATGGGCGGGTGATGACTTCGTTGGGAGAGGATGGCAGAACAAACTTCACGTTGCGGTCCGCGTTCGTCTGCAGAGTTTGAGGGACGTTGAGAGCCGCGAGATCGATTTTCTTGTTCCAGTATCCGTCGGTGTAGTAGTCGCCGCGGGCGTAAAGCACGCCATCGGCGATAGTATAGTCGCGCACTTCTTCACTGTGCCCGTCGCGAAAGATGAGAATCGCGGGCGGCAGGGATTGCGGCGATGCGGTGGTGAGCAGAGGCGGCCGGGCGGAGTTCGGTGCGGCGTGGTTGGGCGTCACGTTCAGCAATCGCGGGTCATCATTGGTCGCGGCGCTGGTGACGCGGACGTAGCGGCCGTTCTGGAGTTCGATCAGCAACGAATCGCTCGACGAAGCCTGACTGTTGTTCAACGAACTCATCGCTGGTCCCATGGAATTCGGGCCGGGACCGGTCATTTCGCTCAGGGCCTGCAGCAGATATGGAGGCGGCGGAGAGGCCACGGGATAGCCGGTGGAATAAATGTCGCCTGAATCGAAGGCATCGCTGAAAAACGGAAACGGCAGAGAAGCATAGGCCGAATTGAAAGGATAGGAATACGGATAAGGATACGGAGAAGAGCGGCGGAATTGGGATCCATGGCCGTTACGTCCAAGGCCAAGATTGCCGGCGGGGGAACGCAGGTGCGGAGTTGCGGCGTGCGCCGGAGCGGCGGCGTGACCTCCGGACGCGGCTCGCTGGGCTGCAGCGTAGGGCATGAGGGCGAGCGCGACGATGAAAGCGCGGAATCGCATGGTCAGTTGGCTTGCGCCGACGGCGGCAATTGGAAGACGACACCATGGTCGTCGTTCTGCTTTTGGGTCGCCGGGAGATCTAGATCCGCGAGCGCGATCTTGCGCGGATGACCGGGCGTCAGATCGTATAGCGTCTGGCTGACGATGGCGTAATTGTTCACTTCGAGTTGATGACCATCTTTGAAAACCAGAGTCGTCGGGGGCTGCGGCGGTTCGGGGTCGGGGTCGGCCTGAGCGGCCTCTTCCGATCCAGTCGAGGTTGGCGGCACGTAAGAGTCCGGGCCTGATCCGCGGCGATCGAAAACGGTGGGACCACCTTGATACTCGGCGTCGTCCTCATCGCCGGGAGTATCGGCATCGCTCACATCGACCGCGTACGGCACGGGCACAGCGTACACATACGGGTAGTAGGCTGTGCCGTTTGCGATGTGATGGGAGGGATGCTGCCCGGTGTTACGGATGGGCGAGTTGCCGGGTGAATGCGGAAGGCGATGATTGAGGTTCGCGTTCGCCGGCCCAAAGCCATTATGCACAGAGGTTGCACCAGTTGAAGGCGGAGCGCTGAAAGCCGTGGGAGGCGCAACTCTCGCAGCCGTGGGAGGGGCTACGCTGGCGGAATGCGCGAAGCCAGAAGAACCGTTGGCTTGCGCGAAGCTGCCGGAGACCACAAAAAGCGCGAGCGGAAAAGTCGCAAAGAGAGCTAGCGAAGCCGGAATCGAGCGTCGCGACAGGCGATTCACGACCCTATGATACCCCAAAGGGAACGTCATGGCGTACCTCCTCGGCGGGCCCCTTACTGGCTTAGATCGCAGCCCCCCCGGCAGAGATGCGTGGGAATTGTAGAGAATTGTTAAACGCAGCAGCCAAGGTCAAAGGCTTTCGCAACGAGGGCACAGGGGGCATAGAGGAAGGCCGGGCAGGACAAGTCATCCGCGAGGAACCTGGACTAGGGCTGAAAGGCTCCAAAGGATGTAGGCGCCGACCAACCCCCAGACGCAGGCGGTGACGAGGGTACGAGCGGGAGTTTCCATGAGGTCGGCGATGACGCCGGAGACGAAGATAAAGAGGAAAGGGACGGAAGCGAGCAGGAATCCGGCCCCGGCCACTCGCGGGTGGGCTACGCCGAGTGCGATGAAGAGAAGCCCCAGCAGCAGCGGGGCGGTGTTGCCGAAATAGCGGGTGCGAGGCCACGCCGAGTATGTTGCGATCGCGGCTGGAAGCAGGAGAGCGAATGCGGGACACGCGCGCAGCATGAGCGATCCGACCCGCCGATACACAGCGAGTATGGTGAAGCTGCGCCAGGTTGCTCCCCAGAACGAGGCGTGCTGCATTCCCTGTACAAAGGCTTTTGGGTGGAAGAAATACGCCGCGAAAAGCAGCACGAGAGCCACGAGGCAGGCGGCGCCCCATATGGCGAGGGCCGCTCCCCGGCGGATGGGCGCGAGGTAAAGCAGAAAGGCAAGGGCAAGGGGAACGACAACGATCATGGAAAACTGGGAGCCCACCGCAATCGCGAGAGAGATGCCGAGCAAAACGATGCGGCGCCAGTTCCAGAGAATGACTTCGCGCGGCGCATAGAGTGTGTGGGCGACGGCGATGGCGGTGAAGATAGCTCCGAACGATCCCCAGGCAGCGAGGATTTCCGGTTCGACGTGCCAGACGGCGGTGGCTTGCAGCACGGCGGGAGAAAAACTGTAGAGGGTGAGGGCAAGGAATCCGCCGGAGTTGCCGCAGAGACGTCGGGAGACGTACCACAGCGATGCGCCCAGAAAGACGCCGAAGGCGAGGAACGGTATGCGGGGAAGCCAGCGCCAGTAGGGGGAAGATGAAGATTCAGAACCGGCGAGAGCTTGAGGCCACGCAAGCAGCGGCGCGGCGGTTAGCAGGGAGAGTAGTGGCGCATGCTCGGTGTCGAAGCCCGCGTCGTCGCGGGAGATTTCGAGAGGCAGCGCGACCGAAGCATCCGGGAACGGCGCGCCGGCAATGCTTCCACCGTGGATTTGGCGCCAGCCGGCGGCGAGGCGAACTTGCTCAGACGCGCTCACGCCTAAAGGTCCAGCGGATTCGGTGGTGTGCAATTCGGAATATACCAGCCATACCGCTTGCGCCAAAAAGATAAGGAGCAAGACTCCCGCCAGAAATTGGGGTCTGCCGAAGCGTTCGCGGGTGAAAAATCGGGTCATTAGGCGGGACGAAGTGTTTTACCATGAGCGGGGCCCTTTGAGGAAACGGTGTGACCGATTTCAGAATCGATAACGGGATCAACGCGGCCGATGCGGAACCGACGTCGGCGAACCGGGAACCGGCGCGGTCGGCCGAGGCTCCGGATTTTGCGGTACAGCCCTCGTATGTGGGGACGGTATTTCTTGGTCCCGACGGATTACGGGCGGGATGGGGATTCGCCTTCTACGTGGCGATGTTTTATCCGCTGCAGTTTGTCGTCAGCCGGTGGATTGGATCACTGGAGTTAGGCGCCGGCGGGCTGTGGTCGATGATGCTGGAAGAGCTTGGAATGCTGCTGGCGGCGGCGCTTCCAGCGGTCGTGCTGGGAAGAATTGAGAGGCGAGCTTGGGGAACCTATGGCCTGCCGGTGCGGCTGGCGTTCGGAAAATTGTTTTGGGTGGGGGCGGGGTGGGGATTCGCCAGCATTACGCTGCTGATGGCGACCATGTACGGCCTGCGAATTTTTGATCTGGGCCATTTGGCAATCCATGGTGGGCGGATTGTGAGGTTTGCAGTGTTCTGGGCCGTGTTTTTCCTGCTCGTAGGATTCTTTGAAGAATTTCTGCTGCGCGGATATTCGCAATTCACGCTGACCCGATTGATTGGCTTTTGGCCGGCGGCGGTATTGCTGTCGTGCACCTTCGGTCTGATTCATCTGCAAAATGCGGGAGAGCAGTGGACGGGTTTGGCGGCAGCGGCGGCGATTGGTTTCTTCTTTTGCCTGACCTTGCGGCGCACGAGCAGTCTCTGGTTTGCCGTGGGCTTTCACATGGCGTGGGATTGGGGAGAGACGTTTTTTTATTCGGTGCCGGATAGCGGAACGCTTTTCCCGGGGCATCTGCTGAAGTCGTCGTTTCACGGGCCGCGATGGCTTACGGGTGGAATGGTTGGGCCCGAGGGTAGCGTACTTTGCTTTGTGGTGATCGCGGCAGTGTGGGCGGCGTTCGCAAGGGCGCCTATCCGGAAATAAGTATCGCCGGAAAATCTCTAACCCGGAGGACACGGGAGATCACAGGGCAGATCTACAAGGTAAGAGATGAAACTTTCTATGCTCGCGCGAATTTTCTCCCTAGCTACTTTGTTGCTGGCTACAGGGGCAGTGCTCTGCGCTCAGACCGAAAGCCGCCCAAGAGTTCGTGACCTGGGAGTGAATGTAGGAGTGTTGCCTCCGGGGCCGCTGAATGCCATCACGGACGTGGCTGGGGTCAAGGTCGGACAGACTACTCTGATTCGCGGTGACAACATTCGCACTGGGGTTACCGCGATCCTGCCGCACGGAGGCAATCTTTATAAGGAGCGAGTTCCGGGCGCAGTTTTTCTGGGCAATGCCTACGGAAAACTGGCCGGCTCGACGCAGGTTAACGAAATGGGAGAAATCGAGACGCCGATCCTGCTGACGGCCACAGATTCGGTGCCCAGAGTGGCGGATGCGGTCATCAGCTACACCTTCAATCTGCAGGGAAATGAAAATGTGCTATCGGTGAATCCTCTGGTCGGCGAGACCAACGATGGATGGTTGAGCGATATTCGTTCCCGACCAATCACTCCCGAAGACGTTTTCACGGCGATCAACAACGCAACTACGGGAGCGGTGGAAGAAGGCGCCGTGGGCGCAGGGGCCGGCACCGTTGCTTTCGGATTCAAGGGTGGAATTGGAACGTCATCGCGGCGCCTTCCGGCTTCGCTCGGTGGCTACACCGTGGGCGTGCTGGTGCAGACAAACTTTGGCGGGAATCTGATCATTGCGGGGGTACCGGTCGGCAACGAACTGGGATCTTTTTATCCGAAGATTTCTTCCGAGAAAAAGAAGGCTCCCGGCCAGGTCGCGTCGCCGCAGACGGTCGATGGCTCTTGCATGATGGTGGTGGCGACCGATGCTCCGCTGGATCATCGCAACCTGAGTCGCCTGGCGGCGCGGGCCATGATGGGCATGGCGCGGACAGGATCGAGCGAAAGCAATGGCAGCGGAGATTACGTCATTGCATTTTCGAGTTCTCCCGACGTGCGAATCGAAGCCAGTGAACCGCTGTATCGGCCGAAAGAGCTGTTGAGCAACGAGAGCATGTCGCCTCTGTTTGAAGCCGTGATCGAGGCTACGGAAGAGGCGATCGACAACTCAATGTTCCGGGCACACGATGTAACGGGAAATGGCCACACCGTGAAAGCCTTGCCCCTTCCGGAAACCGTTGACCTGCTGCGGAAACATAATGTCATTCCCGCGAAATAAGGGAGAGGGAGAAAGAAGTGGACTCCTGGGGAGCGGGCATTTCTTATCGGGAAGCCTTCCGGCAGGAAGCAGCGGATTGCTTTCTCCTCATCTTCGCCTCAGCCTATACTCGTTTTGATGACGCGGGAAACCGATTTGCTGACGCCGCTGCAGAGGTACTGGGGCTACAGCACGTTCCGGCCGCTGCAGGAGCGGATTGTGCGCAGCCTGCTAGCCGGGCGCGACACGTGCGTGGTGATGCCGACGGGCGGAGGCAAATCGTTGTGCTATCAACTGCCGGCGGTGGTGTCGGGGGGGACCGCGATGGTGATCTCGCCGTTGATCGCACTGATGCAGGATCAGGCGACGCAGCTGGCGCAGATGGGGATTCCGGCGGCGGTGCTCAACAGCACGCTGGACGAAGCCCAACAGAATAAGGTGATGTCGAAGGCGCGGGAGGGCGCTTACCGGCTTTTGTACGTCTCACCGGAGCGCGTGGCGCGCGGCGACACCATGGGCTGGATGCAGCAGGTACCGGTGACTTTCTTCGCGATCGATGAGGCCCACTGCATCTCGGAGTGGGGGCATGAATTCCGTCCGGAGTACCGGCAGTTGAACCGGCTGCGCACTAAGTTTCCGGATCGTCCCATTGCGGCTTTCACGGCCAGCGCAACGCGGCACGTGCGGCACGACATTCTGGCGCAACTGCAGCTGCGCAATCCCGACAAATACATTGCCAGCTTTTACCGGCCGAATCTGCGCTACCTGGTGCGCGAGTGCGAAGGGCGCGAGCAGATGGAGATGCTCCTGAAGGCGCTGGAAAGCTACGCGGGCAGCAACGTGATTGTTTATTCCCCGACGATCAATCGAGTCGAAGAGACGGTTGATTTTCTCGAAGATCACGACATTGCGGCGGTCGCCTATCACGGCAAGATGGAAACCAAAGACCGGCGGCGCGCTCAGGAGCGGTGGATGTCGGACGATGTGCGCGTGCTGGTGGGTACGATTGCTTTCGGTCTGGGAATTAATAAAGCCGCGGTACGGGCAGTGATTCACTTGTCGCTGCCGAAATCGATTGAGCAGTACTACCAGGAAGCGGGACGGGCAGGGCGCGATGGAGCAAGTGCGGATTGCGTTTTGCTGTGGCAAAAAAAAGATGCAGGACTGCTGGGATTTTTTGCCAATCAGATTACCGACTCGGCAGAGCGCAATCGGGCGTGGGAGCGATATCGGATCATCCGCGAGTTTGTCGAGTCGCGCCGTTGCCGGCACCGGCAGATCTGCACGCACTTTGGCGAGACTCCGAAGTGGGAGGGCTGCGGCTCGTGTGATGTGTGCGGGAGCGTGGCCGAGTGGATGGCTCGGCCTGTCGCGTCCGGAAAGAGCGCAGCGAGGGGCAAAAAGCGGGTGGCGCTACAAGCAGTTGCGAGTTCGGCTGCGGGGTCGGAAGCGGAGGCGTTGCGCGAATATTTGCGGGAATGGCGCCGCGTGATGGCGAAGGCAACCAATGTTCCGGCCTACATCGTGTTGCACGACTCTTCTCTCGAAGAAATTTGCCGCTGGCAGCCAAAGTTGCTCGCGGAGCTTCTGCAGATTCCGGGGATCGGAGAGCGCAAGGCGGAGCTGTATGGAGGGGAGATTCTAACTGCTTTGGAAAGATTCCGGCAGGGAGAGCGGGCCCGGGGTTCGGAGCGCGCAGCCAAGCCCGGGGACGAGACACTTCGTTTATTGAGCGAGGGGCGAACGCTGGAGGAGATTGCGCAGGCGCGCGGCAGGCAGGTTTCAACGATCGTGAGTGCGGTCGCCAATCTGGTGGAGACAGGGCAGGTGGAGTTTCAGTCTGCCTGGGTGAGCAAGGAGAAGCAGTCGGTGATCGAAGCGGGATGCGCGAAAGTAGGCATGGATCGGCTCAAAGCGCTGAAGGATATCTTGCCGCTGGAAATCACCTATGACGAGATCAAGTTGATGGTGGGCAAGCTGCGGCGGGAGGGGGCGTTGAGGAAGGCAGAGGTTTCTGCGTAGGTCAGAGTCTTTCTTAATCTTTCACCCTTTCGGGGGCTCATTCTTTCCCAGCTTTTCTACCCACGGCTTGCGCCCCTTCGACAGGCTCGGGCAGGCCCTGGGCTGTATTCTTGCGCCGCTTCGCGGTCCATTCACGCACCTAAAGGTTTGAGTACCTGGGTGGCGGCATCTTGCCCGGAGCGGACGCAATCTGGGACGCCGATGCCGCGGTAGCCGTTGCCGGCTAGTGCCAGACCGGGCAACTGCTGGCGCAGGCGCTCGATGCGGTCGAGGCGTTCGAGATGGCCGACGCCGTACTGCGCCATGGCGGACTTCCATTTGTAAACGCGAGCGAAGAGCGGCGCAGCGCGAAGGCCGAGAATCTGCTGCAGTTCGTTGCGAACGATGGCGATGATGGCGTCATCGGAAAGCTGCCACGCGTCTTCGGCGCTCGATCCTGCGAGGAAGCAGCGCAGCAGGGCGCGATCTTCAGGGGCACGGTGAGGAAATTTGTTGTGTACAAGAGTCGCGGCCAGCAGCCGTTTGCCTTCACCGCGGGGTACGAGAAATCCAAAACCGGGAGGGAGCAACGGGCGCACGTCCCCATCGTAGCCAAGGCCCACGGTGATCGAAGAACTGTAGCCGATGGCAGCAAGTTCGTCGGAAAGTTCGGGACTGCAAGTTGAGAGAAGCCTGGCCGCGGCGAGAGCCGGCAGGGCGAGAACGACGGCGTTGAAGTGATCTGGCTTCGATGCGGTGAACACGCTCCAGCCTCCCGTTTCGCGCTGAATGGATTGCACCGGAGCATTGGTAACGAGGGAGGACGGGTTGAGGCGAGTCACGAGCACTGCAACCAGCTGCTGCATGCCGTTCTTGAGCGAGGTGAAAAGTGGAGGCGTAGGCTGGTTTCGAGAGCGCGGCATTTTCTTGCGAGCAGCGAGCATGGCACGGCCCAGACTGCCATGCGTGCGCTCCATTTCGGCGAAGCGGGGAAACACGGCGCGCACGCTGAGGCTGGCAGCTTCTCCGCCATAGACTCCCAAGAGCAGCGGATCGGCGAGGCGCTCGACCATCTCCGCGCCGTAATGTCGCTCGACGAAAGAGGCTACGCTTTCATCGCCGTTGGCCGCGCTGGGCGGATGGAATAATTCCTGTGCCATCCGGAGCTTGCTGGTCCAGGAAAAAAGCGGCGAGAATCCTGTGGGCAGGATTTTGGTTGGGACCATGAACATGAGCCCGTCGGGCATGGGAATGAGGCGGCCGCGGACGAGGATGTAGGTTTTGCGATCGGCGTCGTTCGAGCCGATGAGCTGATCGCCCAGACCCAGGGTGCGGCAAAGGTCGGCAGCCCAAGGCTTTTCGGTGATGAAGGAATCCGGGCCGGCTTCAACGATGCAGCGATCGATGTGTTCGGTGCGGAGAACGCCGCCGAGTTGCAGCGACGATTCATAAAGGACATACTCGACTGCACCCGCGCGGCGCTGTTCTTCGAGAGTGAAGGCGGCGGTGAGTCCGGAGATGCCGCCGCCGATGATGGCGATACGGGTCATGGAACGCGGCTTCCGGCGGCCGGCTTTCGGCTCCCGGAAGAAGAGTTTGGGGCCGAATAATCCTGCACCAGGCGCGCCAGGTTCTTCACGTTGTCCACTGGAGTTTCGGGCAGGATGCCGTGGCCGAGATTGAAGATGTGGCCGGGGCGTCCCGCTGCGAGCTGAAGAATGTTCTCGGCGCGAGACTTTATTTCCTTCCAGTCCGCGAAGAGAAGAATAGGATCGAGATTTCCCTGCACGGCGCAGCGATGGTCGAGGTCACTCCAACCTTTATCGAGCGGGATGCGCCAGTCGAGGCCGATGACTTCGGCTCCAGTTTCATTCATCGCTGGCAGTAAGGTGGCGCTGTCGGTGCCGAAATAAATGATGGGGGCGCCGGCTTTCTGCAGGCGCTTTACCAGAACAGTGACGTGCGCCAGAACGTAGCGGCGGTAATCTTCCACGCTGAGGCAGCCGACCCAGCTATCGAAAATCTGGATGACATCGGCGCCGGCGCGTACCTGAGCGGCGGAGTACTCGGCGGTGACATCAACCAGTTTTCGCATCAGCGCATCCCAGTTGGCCGGTGCGTTGTACATCATCTTCTTGGCGTGGAGGTAGTGGCGCGAGCCGCCGCCTTCGATCATGTAGCTGGCGAGGGTGAAGGGAGCTCCGCAGAAACCGATCACGGGAATTCTTCCAGCGAAATGTTCGGCAACCAGACTCACGGCTTCGGAAACATAGCCCAGCTCGGCGGCGCGGTCGGTGCGCAGTTGAGCCACATCTTCCGTGCTGCGCACGGGCTTCTCGATGACTGGTCCTTCTCCCGCGGAAAAATGAAAGGGCAGGCCCATGACTTCGAGCGGGAGCAGGAGGTCGGCGAAGATGATGGCCGCGTCGACGCCGAGAAATTCCGCGGCGGTGATGGTCACTTCAGCGGCGAGCGCAGGCTTCTTGCAGATTTCGAGCAAAGAATGCTGCTTGCGAATCGCGCCGTACTCGGGCATATAGCGTCCAGCCTGGCGCATGAACCAGACGGGAGTATGGTCGACGGGCTGCGATTTACAGGCGCGAACGAAGCTCGAATTGGGCGCGGACATGATCGATACCAGGGACCAACTACTTTAGCATTTTTTGACGGGCAGGATGGGCGTGGCGGAGCCGGGTTTGTGCGAGACTGGGGCTAGGAGGTAGCCGTCGAGATGAGCGAAGCAGCGATCATAAAAGAGAAGGTAGAACTCGCGGTTGCTGACGGAACACGGATGGCGGCGTATGTGGCGCGGCCAAAGGAAAGGCAAGCGCATCCGGGATTACTTGTATTCCAGGAAGCGTTCGGCGTGAACCACCACATTCGGGATGTCACCGAGCGGTTTGCCGCACAGGGATTCGTGGCCATCGCTCCTGAGTTGTTTCATCGTACGGCGCCGCCCGGATTTGAGGGAAGTTACACGGATTTTCCTGCCGTGTTGCCGCACACGCAAGCGGTGACGACGGAGACAGCCGAGACCGATATATGTTCGGCCTACGACTGGCTGCGGTCGCACGCAGCCGTAAAGGCGAGCGAGATTTCGTGCGTGGGATTCTGCATGGGTGGGCGAATTTCATTTATTGCGAACGGCACAGTTCTATTGCGCGCAGCCGTTTCCTTTTACGGCGGGGGAATCGCGACTGGGTTACTCGACCGGGTGGCGAAGCTGCAGGCGCCATCCTTATTTATATGGGGAGGGTTGGACAAGCACATTACGGCGGAGCACCGGCGAGCGGTGACCGAGGCTTTGAGCGCGGAGAAGAGAATTTATGTGAGCGCAGAGTTTTCCCGCGCCGACCATGCCTTCTTCTGTGATCAATAGTGTCCGGTTAGAAGTTGAACAGAATCAACTGGTTGGAGTCTTGGGGTAAGTCTTCCTGGAAGGAAGATGCTTCGAGAGCCTGTAAAACGGGCACTTTCTCGAAAAGCGTGACGCTGAGA
>JBAUXO010000182.1:0-10849 GCA_049584315.1 Candidatus Sulfotelmatobacter sp.
AACCGAAGGCACGCTGCGCGGTCATTCCGCAACGTTTCAAGAACTGGACTCTGCCCAGACTTCTTCCTGCAAGGAGGCTCGACGCCGCGGTCGCAAAGCAGATGGGACTCAAAAAGCGGTAAACAGCGAAAGGCAGGTAGGTCCCAGCACGATATGGAGTAAGCACCTCATCGGGTCACTTGGCCCCCACACACAGTGGTTTTCTCCATGATTCTCAAGAAACGCGGTGAGGAGGACGCCCTGCCAGTGGCGTGGAACACGCTCTATTCACGGGCTTTTTGGGGTTTGAGTGGCTTGATCGCGTAATCCCAACAGGGCATCGAAAATCGTACCGAGCATGGCTCTCATCTTCCGCTCAGAAAGGACATCAGGTTCCAAATCGGCCTCAAGCACGAGCGCAGAGAAAATCCCCCCGAGAGCTTCTCCGGCCGCCCGAGCGGATTTGCCGAATAGTTGAATCAATGCCCCCTCGATGCTGTCTCCAACGTGCCCGTCAATCTGACGAAGTCTCTCCCTTATCTCTGGATAGCGCGTAATAAAGAGCTTGACTTCAAGTATTATTCGCGCCCAAGCCTTCTCCTTCGACAAGTCAATGTAGAAGCTCCGGAATGCATCGATTTTTCCTTCGCGAGTTGGGGCGTTGTTCAGCGAATGGCGTAGTTTCGACAGGGAACTTGCAGTTTTCGTCTCATAAAGCGCCAGAAATAGGTCTTCTTTGCTCTTGAAGTGAGCGTAGAGAGCCCCTTTGCTGAAACCCGCCGCTTCCGCAATCTCTTCCAATTGAGCCTTTTCATAGCCGACTCGCGCAAAGATTTGCTCTGCGGCACTCAACAGCAGGCTTCGCGTCACAGCCGTTCGTTCCTGCGGCTTCCGTGGTTGTCGTATCCTCATGCTAAAACACAATAACATAAACCGACTGGGCGGTATTTTTATCTATACAAAAACCGACTGGCCGGTATATTATTGCAGGATGCAAAGCGAGAAGTCCGCAGGAGATCTTTTGATTCACGATGTCGTCATTGGCGGTGCAGGGCCGGTCGGTCTCTTTCTCGCCTGTGAATTGGCCTTGGCCAAATGTTCCGTGCTGATCCTGGAAAAAGCGGGGAATCCGCACTCGCCATTGAAGCAGCTTCCTTTCGGCACCTACGATTGAAGCGCTTTATCGTCGCGGGTTGCTCAACGAACTTGAGGTCCACAAACGCCTCAAAAATCCCCACAAGACTTCAATCCCCGAAGGGCCGCGTCGTCAGGGAGGACACTTCGCCGGCATTCCATTTCTTGACGGCAATATTGACACCTCACAGTGGAGGTATCGCCTGCCAAGCTCGACTGAAACCAATTTGATTTCTGAAATGGAAGAGCTTGAATCTCTGCTGGCTCGCCGCGCCGAGGCACTGGGTGTCGAGATCAAGCGCGGGCTCGCGATTTCGGACTTTCAGCAAACCGCAGATGGGGTAACGGTTCAGTCAGGGAATCACTCTTTCAAAGCGAAATGGCTAGTGGGTTGCGATGGGAGCCGCAGTGTTGTTCGCAAGGCGGGCGGCTTTGAGTTCGCCGGTACGGAACCAGAATTTACCGGCTACTCGGCTCAGGTCGACATTGCCGACCCGGAGAAGCTTGGTCCAGGCCGGAATCTGACACCGACAGGCATGTACTTCCAATCGCAGCCAGGCTACCTGGTGATGTTGGAGTTCGATGGCGGCGCCGCTCATCGCGGAGAATCACCCACGCTCGAACACGTACAGGCAACGCTACGCCGCATCTCGAACACTGACTTGACGATCACCGCCCTGCATGCCGCAACCCCATGGACTGACCGGGCACGGCAGGCGACAACCTACCGCAACGGACGTGTACTTTTAGCCGGCGATGCCGCGCACATTCACGCGCCGTTGGGCGGCCAAGGACTCAACCTTGGACTGGGCGACGCCATGAACCTCGGCTGGAAGCTCGCGGCAACCATCCAAGCGAAAGCGCCGGATGGCTTGTTGGACAGTTATCAAACGGAACGACACCCACTTGGAGAACAGATCCTGGATTGGTCACGAGCCCAGGTTGCCATCATGAAACCAGATCCATCCTCCCGCGCGTTGAACGCAATCGTTCGCGACCTCATGAATACGCGCGATGGCGCCACCTATTTCGCAGGAAGGGTGTGGGGTGTTTTCACACACTACGATCTCGGTGGCGACCACCCTCTGGTGGGCCACAGCGTTCCCAACTTTGAGTTGGAAGACTGTGCAAGTATTGGCGAGCTGATGCACGATGGCCAAGGGATACTGCTTGATTTTGATATGAATCCTTCGCTGAAAACTTGGACGCGTGGATGTGGCGACCGAATTAAGTACGTTTCTGGCCGAGCAAAAGAGCCAATAGGCTTGAGCGCTGTACTGATACGCCCCGATGGATTTATCGCCTGGGCCTCTGAGAACGACCCAGATTACAGCGAACTCCAAAAGGCTGCTGCTCGCTGGTTTGTTTGTAGTCCGGGGATCACGCGATGAAAAGCTGAAGGGTCAGAGTGGCGCTACTTTATCGGGTTGGCAATTGGTGATAGCAAGGGCAAACAAAATCTGTACATAACGGAGAAGAGGAGATGAGCCGGCTTAGGGGAAAAATTGCACTGGTTACTGGCGCTTCGAAGGGTATCGGCGCGGGCATTGCGAAGAATCTGGGTGCTGAGGGTGCGACGGTTGTCGTGAACTATGCGACGAGCCGCGAGGGCGCGGACCGGACGGTAGCGGAGATTGTGAAGGGCGGCGGGCAGGCGTGGGCGGTGCAGGGCGACTTCTCGAAGCCCGAGGAGATCACGCGGACGTTCGCGGAGATCGAGAAGAAGCACGGGAAGTTGGATGTGCTGGTAAATAATGCGGGCGTGGCCGGGTGTTGGACCGCTGGAGGACGTGACGGCGGAAGAGTTCCACCGGTTGTTCAATGTGAATGTGCTGGGTCTGCTGCTCTCGACACAGGCGGGCGTGAAGCTGATGAGTAAGGGCGGATCGGTAATCAATATCGGGTCGTTGGCGGGGTTGATGCCATCGGCGTACGGGTCGATCTACTCGGCTTCGAAGGCCGCGGTGAATAACCTCTCGATCTCCCTGTCGAAGGAACTGGGCCCGAAGCAGATTCGGGTGAATGCGCTGAATCCAGGACTGGTGATCACGGAAGGGCTGGAGGCGGCGGGCTTCATGAAAGGCGAGCGCTACGATGCAGCGGTGAAAGGAACGCCGCTGGGACGAGCTGGGAAGCCGGACGATATCGGCAAGGTGGCGGTGTTTCTGGCGTCGGATGATTCGTACTGGATCACCGGGCAGTTGATTCAGGCGGCGGGTGGAGTGACGATTTAAGTACGGCTTCGGACGTCTGGCCGGGACCTGAAGTTTGCATCCGCTAGAAGGCAAAGTAATCTGAGTCCTGATAAGTCGGCCAGCGAATACCAATTTCTACGCCTGTTCCTCACGACGGCGCATCCGGCTCCAGGCCGATGTGATCATTATGGGCATGGTTTTCTCCTTGAAGTTGAGGCGTGTCAGCTTTGGCGTATTGATCTAATCATCCGCTCCCAGTTCCCGTGAGCAAACAGTTCCTTCTGCTCCCGAGAGAGAGCTGCTTCTTCAATGAAGGACCGACCCGGTCTGCCCGGGCGGTATTGATAGGGGTAATCCGTGGAGAACAGAATGCGTTCGGGTCCAACCAGTTCAAGCGTGCGTTGAAGATAGGACTGACTCCACATGCCACTCGGCGTCACGTAGAGGTTTTGCCGAATATAGTCGGCTATCGGTCTCTGCAGATGCGCGACACGAGCCAGTGAATTGAGCCGTTCCAAATAGAAGAGCACAACTTCGCCCCAATGGCCCAGGATGATTTGCAGATCGGGATATTTATCGAAGACACCGGCCAGGATCAGACGTACGAACTGGATACCGGCTTCGTAGTGCCACCCTAGAGCAAACGTTGCGAATGCGGTATCGATCTGATCGCTGAAACCTGAATAGTAGACCTCTCTAACGGCGCGTTGCGGTATCTGAGGGTGTACAAACAGGGGAACGCCAAGTCTCGTGGCGGTCTCAAGTAGTGGTAAGAAGTCTGGATGATCCAGGTTCTTCTCGCGTGTGCGACCGCAGAGCATGGTCCCCACTAACCCAAGGCGACTCACACCTCGCTCAAGTTCGGCCGCAGCTTCTTTCGGCGCTGCGGTCGCCAGCGTGGCAAAGCCCTGAAAGCGTGTGGGGTACTTCGCTACAGTTGCAGCGACTAGATCGTTGGTTTGCCGTGCCAGAGTCACGCTCTCCTCAAATTCAAGGTTGTGCAAAGCTGGCGTAGTCACCGAGAGCACCTGGACATCTACCCCGCTCTCATCCATCAGGGCCAACCGATGCTTCCCCAAGTCGTCAAGCCGCTCCTCGATTTCACCTCGGTCGAACCCGCCGGTGCCCTCTTGTCCGATCGGAGATGCTGCCCAAGCAGCACGGATGTCAGTGGTGACAAAATGCTCTTCGACTCCTATGATTTTCACGGGGTTATTTTCCTAGCTTTACGTTCCGGGAAAGCGATGTCAAGTTCGCTTCCATCCACACAGGGCGCTACCTCGCTTACTGTATAAGATGGCAAAGAGCGAGGTGGGACTGCTCTTCGTACGTCCATACCCTGCGGCAGCCTTCGCGCCACAGGCACGCACTCTGTTCAGGCTTTCCGACGATTCTCTTCGATCACGCGCTCGAGACTGCATCACCACGGGAGCGTTCCGAGTTTTGCGTGCGAGAACGTACCTGTCGGGCCGTCCGGGCCGAGCAGGGCAACGCGCACCACCTCGCGGGCGCCCTCCTCGACAGTCTCGGTGCCCTCATAGTTGTTGAGGTTCGTCTTGGTGAAACCTGGGGAGACGGCGTTGACCTTGATCCCAGTCGACTCCAGCTCGATCGCCATGGCGAGCGTAATAGCGTTGAGAGCCGACTTAGACGCAGGGTAGACGGGGCCGAAGATCGGCCGCCAGGCGCAGGCAGGGTCCGAGTTCATTGTCAGCGAGCCAACGCCACTCGACGCATTGACGATGCGGGCCGCGGGCGCCTCGCGCAGAAGCGGCAGCATCGCCTGGTAAACGGCGAGGGCGCCGAATACGTTGGTCTCCCACACAGCGCGCACTTCATCGAGGGGCATGTTGCTCGGGCGAGTCAATTTAGCGTGCTCCCTAACGGACATGCCGGGGAGCTTATTCGTATTCGAGATTGCCGCGTTGTTGACGAGCACGTCGAGGCGGCCAAACTCTTTGCGGATGCGCTCCGCCTCGGCTGCGATCGAAGCCTGATCGGTCACGTCGAGTTGTACCGCGCATGCGTCCAGCCCAACTTCCCTGGCCGCAGCGTTGCCGCGCTCGAGATTGCGCGACCCAAGCAGCACAGTGGAGCCGTGTGTCACGAGATCCTTTGCGATCTGAAGACCGATTCCTTGATTAGCCCCGGTGACTAGGGCAACACGTTTGTCTTGCATGACGACCTCCTTCATTTCAAATAGGCAGCGTCTGCTGCTCAAGATGCGACTGTAGTAAAGACCTCGGGGTACCGCATGCGCCCAAGATCTCCGATCAGGTCGGGGCCCGTCGGGTTCCACCCAAGTTTCTTCCGTGTCTTGGCGCTGGAGGCGGCAAGATCGCCGCCGGCGAAGACGCTTAACCATCCAGAATGGGCCTGCGCTTCTCTAGGAGATAGAGAGACCACCGGCACCTTCAATCCTTTGCCAATTGCTTCTGTGATATCCCGAACGGCCACGCCTTCTTCGGCCACCGCGTGATACTTCGCGCCAGTCTCATGCTTTTCCAGCGAGAGCCTGTAGAGATGTGCCACATCCAGAACATGAGCTGCTGCCCAACGGTTGCGTCCCTCCCCTACATACGCAGACACACCTTTTTCCCGCGCCAAAGCGATTAGATAGGTGAGAAGGCCCGCCTTATTCGTGTCGTGAACCTGGGGAAGACGCATGACCGAAGCATTTACTCCCTTGGATGTCTTTACCGCGGCTGGCACCGACTTAGTGACGATCACGAGATCGTCGGCATAGGGAAAGAGCGCTCTTCTTATGATCTCGTTCGTGACGTGGGGACCATAAAAATCCGCCGTATCGAGATGGTTTTACTCCGCTAGCAACTGCCTCTCGCAATACAGCCATGGCTGCGTCGACATCGCGGGGAGCTCCCCAAACCATCGTGTTGCCGTCGCGCCCGGCAACTTGCATGGCTCCGTAGCCCATGCGGTTTATAGTCATCGACGTGCCAGGCAGCGTGAAGCGTCCCGCGAGAGTAATCTGTTCAATCATTTCGTTCCTCCCGATCCTGTTATTACCTGCTTAAGGAGGGGAGCAAGAAACACTCTCCAACCATTTCTTCACTCTTCTTCCAGAGCGCCTCAGCCGTGTTCGTATCAACCGCGTAACTGCGAACTCCTTCAGCCATGGAACTCGTGGGAACTTCATTCGGGACGATCTCGGCGACATGGCAGTTCTCGCAATATCTGCCCCCGATCTCATCTGCCGGAGCGAACACGGCGGCCCATACCGAAGTTGCGGCGCCTTGCGCCACACTCTTCTTCTGCAAAGGCGGCTCTCCCGCGGCGGCAAGCTGCTGATTGATCTGCTCGACTCTCGCCTGCAGCCAGCTAGGGCTTAAATGGCGAACTAATTCCGTTTCGATGATGCCCGGGTGTACGGCGGCGGCGCGCACGCCACGTTCGCGGTGTCGCTTATCGAACGCAACCGCGAAGAGAATGTTCGCCGTTTTCGACCTGCCATAAGAAACGAAGGGCTCGTACTCCGTTCGTTCAAAGTTCGGATCGTCGAGATCGACGTTGGAATAACGATGACCCGCAGACGACACGTTGATCAACCGCCCTGCAGTTCGAATGAGCGATGCAATGCTGTTAAGCAGAACAAAATGGCCCAGATGATTCGTGCCGAACTGCGTCTCAAAACCGTCGGCCGTCTTACCGAACTCTGTTGCCATCACGCCGGCATTGGCGATGATGACGTCGAAAGGCTCCGCTTTCGCCAGCAGTTTTTCGGCGCATTCCCGCACGCTTTTGAGATTGGCCAAATCGACTTCGATCAACTCGAAACTGCCACCGTTAGCCGTAGCGTCCTTACGCAACTGTGTGGTCGCGGCCTCAGCCTTGGTCAAGTCCCGCGCAGCCCCCACAACGTGCGCGCCATGGGTGGCCAGTGACCGCGCAGTTTCAATTCCAAGCCCGGCGGAAACGCCGGTGACAAGAATCCGTTTGCCGCTAAGGTTTATTCCCGTTAAAACATCGTCTGTGGTTGAGGCTGCTCCAAGAACTTCCAATATTGCTGGCATATTGTTTCCTCCTATACACTCTGTGCTTCCGTCAAAAGGGACGAAGCGTTCTCTCGGCTGGCGAGCCGGCTCGAAGCCCTCGCAGTGATCGCACGCCATTCGCGAATCGAAGACGGGAGGCCTTCGCTCTTGCTCAGTTCGATTAGCCAATCCTCGGCAGACATCTCCGCCTGTTCCGAGCCGAACAATTTAGTCACGGCCCTAAAGAACGCCGACAACTCGCGCTCTGCCATCGTCGCGAAGTCGCGACAACCCGGAGTCGTGAAATCACGATTGGACTTCGTCAACCGTGCATTGAAAGCGGATGCGTCCATAAGATTCGCCTCTCAAACTTGGAGATCGAAGACCGTGGCGGAAGCGCTCTTGACAAGCCGCCCCGTTCCTAATAAAACGGAGGGTGTCTCCGAATCAGTAGATAGGATAACCGGAGACACTCTCCGGTTGCAATTTTTTTTGTGCCAGCCAAGAATCAGAAGATTGCCCCTCGAAAACCACGCACGGACGCGCAGCGGAACCGCGAGCGCATTCTGGAGACGGCCAAGGAGGCGTTTACCCGGTCTGGTGCGAATGCCAGCCTCGACGACATTGCTAAAGAGGCGGGTGTTGGAGCGGGGACTTTGTATCGCCACTTTCCTACCCGTGATGCATTGATCGAAGCGGTCTATCGGACTGAAGTGGAAAAGGTGGCCTCAGCCGAAAAGAAGTTCTCCGAAAGCCTTCCTCCCATCGAGGCCTTGCGAGCCTGGATGCTCTTGTTCGTGGATTACATCGCAACGAAGCAGATCATCGCCCCTGCGCTAAACTCGGTCGTTGGAGGGCCATCGAAGCTGTTTGAAAATTCACGCAGTCAGATTCAGGGAGCGATTGATTCGTTGGTGAAGCGCGCCATCAAGAGCCGCGAAATTCGTAAAGATCTTGAGCCATTCGATCTACTTCGGGCGCTGATCGGCGTCTCTCACGTAGCGTCCGGCCCTGACTGGCAGCAAAGCGCCAAGAGGCTGGTGGACATCCTCATCACGGGTTCGCGCCCAATCAAATAGACCGGTGCAAAAGTTAGGATTCGATTACCGACCCATTCGGGGCATCCACTCAAGGATGAGTCCACTCGGTATGGGTTTGACCAGATCGATGAGTGCATCAAAACCAACACACTCACCGTCGGTGAAAATTTGTACCGATAGTTGACTTGTCGTCAGTAATCGTCAAGTGACGAGAAGCGCGTTTATCGCTACTAGCGAGCGACTGGGAGCACTAGGACGGGTGGATGTTCAATCCGACAGTCGGAGTCTGTCAATCAGGGCGGCCAGGGCAGCGGGCCGATTGAGACGGCTTGGGTAGTAAAGAAAATAGCCCTGGAATTTTGGGCACCAAATGCTCGCTCGGGCGAACGGACCTGCTACTTTTGGCGGGTTTGTTTGCCTTCTGTAACCTGGGTCCAGGGTTCGGAACCGCGGGCCATTTCGTATGTGTAGGTGGCCATGTCCGGGTTCACGGTCTTCTCTGTGAAGCGACCGTGAATGGTCTTCGAATCGTCGGTCCATGTCCAAACGTCGCCGTCAATCATTCCGCGCTGGAATGCGCTCTCGCCGTTGCTGCGCGTCGAAAAATAAGTGTAAGTCTTTTCGCGTAAGTCGTAGCCCATAATGCTCAAGCCTAACCTCCGCGAGCCGGAACGCACTCTGACGCTCTTGGCCGCCGGCACAGGTCTCCGTATATCGGAATGCTTGGGCTTGCAATGGCATGACGTCAATTTCGCTGACGGAATGATCCACGTGCGTCGTACTTGGACTTGTGGCCAAGTAGGTTTGCCGAAGAGCAAAGCGTCGAAGGGCCCGGTGCCACTCCATCCATTGCTCGCCGACTTCATGCTCCTCTGGAAACAGAAGACGACGTATTCCCAGGCCGGTGACTGGGTGTTTCCCTCAACCCGCCGCAAACAGCCGCGTGTCGCCAACATGCTTGTCGAAGATCATCTGCGGCCAGCTGCCGTGAAGGCGGGCATTCTTTATCGCACTCGGACGATCACGGCCGACTCGTCGATGACGACCCAAGACGATTCGGTTTTCACAATCTACGCCACAGCCTCGCATCATTTCTCATCCGGACCAGAACCGATCCAAAGACTGTGCAAACTCTGATTCGCCACAGCGACGTCAGGCTGACGCTTCAGTTCTACACCCACGCAGTCAGTCGCGATCGCATGGTCGCGGCGGGGAAAATGTTAACTGCGATTCTCAGCCATGCGCCCGACAAAAACGGACTGGCAGCGGACTAACGTGGAAGACAGTTCGAGGGTAACTTCTTCAAACAAATAGACGTAGGCGATGGTCTTCTAGCACCGCCTTCCAGATGCGGACTGACAGCGGACTGGGAGGGCAAGAGGCGATTCCGCTAAGTTCTTAAGAATGATGGTGGCCAGGGACGGAGTTGAACCGCCGACGCCAGCCTTTTCAGCCGAGTTGGCCAAATGGCCTGGAATCAGCGGAAGTCACTGAGTACAGTGAGATTATGCCACATGTGATTTAGGACACGGTAGGACTGTTTGGGCCGATTTCGGCTGCTCGATGTTCGCGTATGGTGCGCGTCGCTTGGAGCAGATGTGCCTCTGCCGTGACAGTGACCATTTCACTCGTAACTAACAGAAAACACGCGGCACGGATGGCGCTACGGAAACGTTTTAGTAAGGTTCGAAAACAATTCGTGGACTGTTAATGGACCATAATTTCGGATGTGCTTTCACACGATAGAGCCCGGTCAAAAGCGACGCTCGCTCGTTATCGTCTAAGTGGATCGCCCCTTCCAGGCACAAGCCAAGAAGCGCTCGAAGCTGCCGGTCCGCCTGAAGACGCGAGGAACCGCCCCGAAAGCGTCTGTCCGCGACGGGATTTGAACCTATGTTACGGCTGTGAAAGGGCGCTGATTGGCTGTATCACATTGTAATTACAAGGCGGCGGTCGCACTGCAATGCCGTGTAAGGAACCACTGAGAACACGAAGGAACGGGCTTTGGTTGTACCGTTCTTGTACCGCGAGTTTTGACCCAAAACTCTCGAACAAGGTGATGCGATGTTGGGAACGAAGCGCAAATGTTGCGGGGCTAATGCTTTCAGGCGATCGAAAACGAACGCGCATTCGTTCTGCGGTTAAGCCCGGACTCGAATCCCCCGGGGGGCAAGTTCCAGGGCCGTGTCGAAGAAGTCGATACCGACCGCGAGATCAAATCCACTCGCTTGAGGAGTTCCTTGCCTTCCTATTAGGACTGCCTTGCGAACAGCGCAGACGCGTCGAGCCCAGACTTCTAAGGTCACTTAAACAGGCAGATCGCGAACAATAAAGCCGCTACCATGACGATCGATGGTCCAGCACCAAATTTGGGAACCATATCGTTCAGCAGTAACCCAGCCCCAACCGACACGGCGCTCGCGACTGACGAAGCAATCAGAAAGTGGGACATCTTGTTGGTCAGACGGCGTCCAATGGCTGCCGGCAGGATAATCAAGGAACCTGCCAG
>JBAUXO010000183.1:0-36587 GCA_049584315.1 Candidatus Sulfotelmatobacter sp.
CGATTCGAGTCGCTGGCGCTCTTCGCTGGTCACAGTCAAGGGTTGCTTGGGACGTCCGGTTCGCATCTGAGCCTCCTGCATTTTAGATGCAATCCGGGCCTTACTTAGTTCACTTATTTATGGGACATGAGACTAGCAGGGGCTGGTTGCCAAGAAACAAAACCTCCCTGCACAGGCCGACCAAGAATCGGGTCACTTTAGCCTTGCGTTTAACCTGGAAGTATCGTAATCTTCCGTTAACGCACACGGCAATAGCAGCGCGAATCAATCCCCACACGCCGTTAACGTTAACTGTACTCGCTCTTCCACCGGCGAAGGAGAAACCCCGATGTTTCTTCCAGTCTGGCAGCAAATTCTCCATAGTGCCCGGATGCGGTTTGGTATTCCGGGTTTTCTGGTCTGCGCTCTCGCGCTGCTTATCGTGGGTCCCGCGCGCGCACAAGTCGTCGCTTCGTACACCTTCGCCGATGGAACCGCCGATGGGTGGACCTCGTTTAACGGGGCAAGCACGCCCTTGGCCAGCAACGCTGCGGCATACGGCCCCAGCGAAAGCTCTTACAGCCTGTTGACCACGACCAACAGCAGCGGTCAAAGCAGCGGGCCCTCCATTTCGCTGACCCGCATCCTGCTCCCGGGTGCGCAATATACGATTACAGGTTACGTGATGCTTACCAGTGGCGAAGGCGCCACCAGCGCGAACTTCACGATGCAACGCACCGATTCCAGCTGCACGGGCGGCACTTGCTACGACACCATCGGCAACTATCAAGTGCCCGTTACCGCCACCGGTTGGACCCAGATTGGCGGCAGCTACACCGTCAGCGCTACGGAAACCGCCCTCAATCTTTACGCTCAGTTGATTGGCCCCAGCAGCGCCCAGTCCTTCTACCTCGCCGATGTTGTGATCACCGAGACCGCGCCGCCTCCGGGCGGAACGCCGGTGGCGACTTATACATTCTCCGATGGGGGACTCGACGGCTGGTTCCCGTTCGGTTCGGCGAACTTAGCGAACGTGGCGCCCCCCGTTCTTGATCCGAACGGTGATATGCGAGCTCTCGAGGTCACCAACCGTACGGCGGGTTACATGGGTCCGGCCCTGAATCTGCTCACAGTCAATGGAGTTGTGCCGGGCGCGATCTACCAGATCTCGGCCTGGGTCCTGCTTGCCGCGCCAGACAGCAGTAATCCCACCTCCACGCTTTCGGCCAAGCTGGAGAACTGCGGGCAAAACGATGAGCACAACAACACGGTTTACAACAACATCGCCACTTCCGGCGCATTGTCTAGCACGGCCTGGACGCTGGTTTCAGGCACATTCACATACTCCAACCTTCCTGGTCCGCCGTCCACTCTGACGCTCTATTTACAGTCAAGCAGCGCCACTGATTCCTTCTACGTCGGCCACGTCACCATCGGCCAACTTGTACCTCCGCCGGTGCCCGTCAGCCAGCAGAACCACTCAGGCCTGAGCAGCAATTTCGAAGACGGCGGACTCGACGGCTGGAGCTCGCGCTCCGGCCAGTCCGTGCTGACCAATACCACGGCGGAGGCGTACAACAGCACGAACAGCCTCCTGACCACCAACCGCATCGCCTACTGGGACGGCCCCCAGATCAGCGTAAGTAACCTAATGTATCCCGGCTCGGAGTACTCGATCAGCGTGTGGGTGCAGATCCAGCCGGTTGACGGCCAGCAACACACCATCAACATGAGTCTTCAGACCACGTTCCTGGGGAACGTGAGCTATCCGGGAATCAGCGCCATTTCCATTCCTGGCGACGGACAGTGGCACCAGGTGAATGTCCCTCAGTACCTCATGTCTTCCAATTACGATCAGGGCGGACAAGGGGCATTTCTGTATCTTCAGACGTCCGCCAGCGATCAGTCGCCCCTGGTGTCGTTCTACATCGACGATTTCCAACTGACTTACATTGCACCGCCGATCATTCAGACCAACATCCCATCCATCTTCCGGACCTACGCGCATTTCTTCCCGATAGGCGCGGAGATTGACCCCACCGACCTTTCCGGCCCGCACGAGCAACTGCTCACCCAGCATTTCAACAGCATCGTTTCGGGCAACGATATGAAGTGGGCCAACGTGGAACCCACGGAGGGCACTTACTCCTTTGGGAACGCCGATGAAGAGGTCGGTCTTGCCATTTGCCATAACATGCTCGTTCGCGGCCACAACCTGGTGTGGGCCACTGGTGAGCAGACTCCGTCCTATGCTTACGGCGACGGAACCAACTCCCCCGCCAATCAGGCCGTTGTGACCGGCTATATTCAGGAGCATATTCAGAGCGAGGTCGAGCACTTCGGCAGCAACGTCTACGCCTGGGACGTGGTCAACGAGCCGCTCGACCCCACCCAGTCCGATTGTCTCTTTCACGGTCCCTTCTACCAGGTGCTCGGTCCCAGCTACATCGACATCGCGCTGGAGGCGGCGCGGCAATACGCCCCGCCGGGAACCAAGCTGTTCGTCAATGATTACAACACCACCGATCCGGATCGCCTGGCTTGCATGATCCGGGTGGTTGACGGACTGAAGAAGAACGGCGTCCCAATCGACGGCATCGGTCACGAGATGCATAACCACATCGACTCGCCATCGACCTTCGCCATGGTCGGCGCCATTGGCACCATCGCAGTTGCAGTTGCAAATGTCGAGCAGCAGATTACCGAGATGGACGAGAGCGTGTACACCGCGGCGCAGGACGCCACCGCCGCGACATGCGAGGCCAGCAACTACGGCATCAATAACGGGGTTGTGCCGCCTTCGATTCTCGCCGAGCAGGGTTGGCTCTACGCTCAGTATTTCGGCGCATTGCGGTTCCTGAAGCCATGGTTGAGTGCGGTAACGTTTTGGGGCTTTGCCGACGACGATACCTGGCTCAGCACCTTCCCCTGCGCACATCTGGACGAGCCGCTGCCCTTCGACTCGGGGCTACAGGCGAAGCCGGCCTACTGGGGAATCGTGGACCCGTTGGAGTTGCCGGGGTCCGGGTTGTCGTTCGCCGTCTCGGGCAAGAAGGGAACCATAGGCGGGACCCGCACCTGGACGATTACTGCAACCAACCCCAGCAGCCAGATCGCCTATAACACGCAGATTGCCAGCTTCAACCTGGTGCAAGTAGCCGGCTGGCACTGCAATCCGGTCGTAACCCCGCCTGGCGGGAGCTTCCCGGTTTCTGTCGGGGACCTCCCCGCCGACGGCTCGGCCAGCGTAACGTTCTCCATCAACTTCAGCAGGTGTCCCAACACGGCAGAGTTCACTCTGTCCATGCCCTGGAGCTCCGCCGTTTATGAGGTTGGTGCGCTCGTCACACCTCGCCAGTCGCAATAGGCATGGCGGACCGGAAATAACCAGCCCGGGCGATCCTCACGCTCGGGCTGGGTGGTTCAGCATTGTTTCCCCTGAATGCAAGGGGTGGCTGTGATCTATCAAGCCGGGAGCAGCGTAGTACGGCCGCTTGCAAGTGCGTGAAAAGATGGTGGGCGCTATAGGATTCGGATCCGCAGTGAAATGTAGTTCAACAAGATGCAGGTCGGCGGGTGATCCTTAAGACCACGAAAAGCAGGTTAGTGACTTGTGAATTCGAGGCGACAGAAATATGCAGCCGTGGCCATGAGGTTATCCGCCTCCGGATGGTCAAGTCCAATACTCGGGCTGTCCACTTTTACCAAAGGTGGGGATGGAGAGTTAACCGCGAATTTCCGCATGAGAAATTCGGTCACGTGATGTTGGAGATGATCAAATTGAACGAGACTGGCCCGGTATTCCAGTCCGATGATCGCTGACAAAAAGCCATTTCACGTTTTGACGGTTGGTCGATGCATTATGAAAGAGCGCCCCGCTTCAGAAGTTCGAAGGCGAACTACGCAGCCGGGAGTATGACAACAAGAAGACGGGCTCCAGGTAGCGGGTCTGGGAAATCCGAGTCTCTTCGATCCTCAGGTTGGATCGCACCGCCCCCCTAGCTCGCCCGAGGTTTTATACTTTTCCTGTGATTGTCGCCTCGGTCAGCACTATTCCGTGCGTTCTTCTCGTGGTCGCAGGGTTGCTCCAGAGCACCCTGCCGTCGGCTCCCCAGACAATCGCACCCGACGGCCAAGCCACGTCGAAAACCGGAACGGAAACCAAGCACGGCGTCGAAGGGAGTCTGGCGACGATACTCCAATCCGGCTCGACCAACACCCGTGCCTATAAAGTTGTAATCTACCATGACGGCAGCGCGACGGCAGAAACGAGCGGTGCCAGCTCACTACGAGAATCAGAGCAAGCGCGATCGCAGCAGTTTCCTCCCGGAACGGTCGATACAAGAAACCTGCGGCGCCTGCTTCGTGAGATTGGCGATGTCAGCAAAATTCCGACCGGAAGTTGCGCAAAATCAGTCTCGTTCGGAACGCGCACCCAGATTAGGTGTGCGGGCAAGACCAGTGGAGATCTGCAGTGCATCCGGCAGCACACAGCGGACGGCGATCAGGCGCCACTGCAGGCGTCGCAAGACTTAAGCAGATGGGTGCAGGCAACCCTGAGTCAACTAAAGGTCAACGACAGGCGCATCAGCTCAAACCAGTAGGGCCGATGGAGGCAACACATTTCTGGATGGGCAGTCGCTACCCCGTGGCGCGCAGTCCCCGCTCTCCGACGTTAACACAGTAGCGGTGGAATCTTGGCCCGGTACTTTGAAACTGGCCAGGGGAACATGGGCAAAAAATACGCAACATCATGTCGGCGCTGGGTTCACATGCGATGCGATGGGAGTTTCTTGACCGTAACCCGATCACCCGGGTCCTTTCGAGCGATCCGGCAGACGATCGACAACAGCAACAGCCGTTACGGCGAGAGGAAGCTGTTGGCTTTCACAGAAATCGCCTCCAAAAGCAAACTGAGCAGTATTTTGTAGGGTTCCGCAGAAAACTGCTCGTCCCACTCTCGCTGCAACACAAGGCCATGAAACACCGCGATAACAAAACATGCGAGTGCATCCGGATCAACTCCATCCGCGATCGCGCCCTGCGCCTGCGCTGTGGCGAGAACTTCGGAGATGAGCTTACGAGGCTCTTCGAAACTCCGCCGAACCAGCCGCCGGATGCTCGGATTGCGCTGCGCCTCAGCCCATAACTCCACGCTGACTCGACGCCGAAGCCGTTCCTTGGGGTTGTCCAGTTCGTCCCAAAAGGCATCCCGGACGCGCTCTAGTGCTTTACCTGCCGGCCCCGTGTCTATCGCGTCCGTTACAAGCCGCCTCTCTTTCAGCTGGCGCTGATTTGCGATGGCTTCAATGATTTCCTCTTTGCTCTTGAAGTAGTTGTATATGGCGCCAGGGCTCAGACCAGACTGCCGGACAATATCTTGCATGGTCGTCCGATGGAACCCATCCCTTGAGAAACACACAAGCGCCGCATCCAGAATCTCTGACCGCCGGCCATCGAGGTACTCTTTACTGACTTTAGGCAAACAAGACCTCCTGGGATAGGTGCGCTCTAAAATGCGCGGCACGCTTCGGAACATGCGCTAAAACGACGTGATAAAACTCATACCCTCTGATCCGGGCCGCCGTTTTGTAGTACTGCTTCCGGTAGTCGGCAGCGGAAAGATCGTAAACCAGGTCAAGCCCGCATTCCTTGAAAAAATCGAATGCCCGGCTGGGCCGAATTCCAAAAGTCCACGGCTCCCCCAGGCGCGCAAAAGTCTTCTGTACTTCGCTGCCGCCTGCGAAATGCGTGGGATTATGAAGGACCGCTTCATCGACGTAGGTGAATGCGAGACCAGTCCCTGGAGCCAGACTGCCGATAAATGACAGCGTGGATCTGACCGCGTCCTCTGTGAGATAGTTGGACACTCCCTCCCAGACAAACAGGCTTCGCTGAAGCGGTTTGAAGCCCGCGGCGTCGAGAGATTCTGGTACTCGATCGCGTTGAAAATCCACTGCGACGTACTTTACGTGCTCAGGTAAGGACCCGAGGGCGCGTGCAATGTGCGCCTTTTTCACCGCAGACGTGTTCGGGTGATCGACCTCGAAAAACCGCGAGCGTTCTGCGCCCGCAATTCGGTAGGCACGGGAATCAAATCCGGCGCCAAGGATTACGATTTGTGGAATTCCAGCCGCCACGGCGGAAGTCACATATTCGTCGATTGCCCGGACCCGGTTGATATGAGTGAAGTTCGCGACCCAGGCCATCGGTAATCGATGTATCGGCATAGGATCGCAGCGCAGATAGGATTGCGCGAGAGCAGGGCGAGCAGTCGGAATGGAGCAGTAAGAAAGTTCTGGGCAATCCAGTCATTGAGGATCTGCTCTTTGGGCCCACGGGCGCATTCAATTGCTCTAAAGAGTGCGTTGTGCTCGGCTGTCCGGCTGGGGCTGTTTGCTTTCATGGCATCTTTCCTCCCGTTTGAAATAATAAAACGAACGACCGTTCTATTATATTGGAGGACCATTTCAAAATCAAGGAATGGGGTGAATAGCCAGAAGTGGAAGCTGGATCTCCTGCCCTACATCTCCGTCGCGGAACAGGATCCATCAGTGGACGCGCCATCCCAACCGAAAATTGCCATTGTCTGGAGATCGAGAGCAATGGAAACTGGGTGGTGCTGACTCAAGACCAGCAGCGGGCCCGGTGAGCGTTATTGCCCTGTCGGCTTTGAAAAGGCCCAGTTCGCTGCAACTCGGGCGGAGTTTAGCGAGGACGCCTTGACATGCAAAAGACGAATGCAGTCCAATGAGATCTACACATTGCGACGGAGTTGCAACTAGCGTTGCGGGTGGGAGGGAAGACATGCAGACTGAGGCCATCGTGGCGAGTGACTCGCATCTGGGAAGATCGAAAGGCGACACGATCACCCGTCCCTCCCTGATGAAAGAACTGGCTGCGCGGGGAATACGCATGACCCTTCAGCGACGCTTACTTGTTGGCATTATTCAAAACTCGTCCCGGCATCTCGATGTTGCCACACTGTTGGAGATTGCCAGGAAACAGGATGCGGCTATCGATCGAGCCACTGTCTATCGGACGATTGCGTTGCTCAAGGAACATGGGTTGATCGATGAGCTGGATTTGATGCACATCGAGGGCGAGAAGCACTATTACGAAGCCAAGACCAGCCGCGATCATTGCCACATGGCGTGTTTTCGGTGTGGCGCCATCATGGAGTACGTGAGCCCATCTTTCGACAGACTAAAGAAAGAGATGGTCCAGCAGAGTGGTTTCCAGATCCGGGTCGTGCGACTGGAAGTGGGCGGAATTTGCAAACAGTGCCAAAAAACCAATGAGTGATCGTTATTTTTGCCATGTAGTTGCGACCCAGTCGCATCTCGATTTACTTTACCGGAAGGGCGATAAAGGCCGACGGTCAATGACCGCATGGCTGGTAGGGGGCAGGGTCTGAATTTGATTTCTTTTCTTAATCTCTTGAAGCGTCTTACTTTATTTCTCTCCTTTGCGATGGTTATGCTCGCCGCGGTTAGCTCGCGGGCCGGGACGGGTGGCAGTGTGTCAGGCACGGTGAAGGACGCAAGCGGTGCGGTAGTTCCTGATGCAACCGTGAGCGCAAAGAACCTTGATAGCGGAGTGCAGGTCCGGGGCGCGACCAACGGGCGTGGGTTTTACTCCTTTCCCGAGCTCCCCGTAGGACGCTATACCATCGCGATCGAGAAGACGGGCTTCAGGCCCTACCAACGAACCGCGATCACCGTTGACACGAACCGGGCGCTGACTGTCGACGCGGTCCTCGATGTGGGCGGGGAAGGAGATGCGGTGACGGTAGTCGACACCGCGGTTCACGCGGAAACGTCCGAGACGCAGATGGGCGAAGTGATCAGCGGCGGGAAGATGGCCGCCGTACCTTTGAATGGGCGCAGTTACACGGATCTTCTGGCACTCCAGCCGGGTGTGGTTCCAACTACGTCGCTTACTGCGAACACGCAGCAGGACGTGGGTGTGAGCGCCCTTTCGCCCTCAGGCGGGTTGAATCCCGGTACGATTTCGATTAATGGACAACGCGAGTTCTCGAACGCATTCACGGTGAACGGAAGTGACGCCGAGGAAGATGTGAACTCCGGAACGGCCATCATTCCGAACCTCGACTCCGTCGCCGAGTTCCGCATCCTTACTAACAACTCCGATGCGGAATACGGAGGACACAGTGGAGGCCAGATCAACGTCGTCACAAAGTCGGGTACGAATGCGTTTCATGGTGATGCGTTTGAATTTGCTCGCAACACAAATCTCGATGCTCGCAACTACTTCTCTCCGACACGCGGCGCATTTGACCAGAACCAATTTGGCGGGACATTCGGTGGCCCGATTCGAAGAAACAGGACGTTTTTCTTTGCTGATTACCAAGGGACTCGACTGACGCAGGGCGTGGACACGGGCGATATTGCGGTGCCAACCGTCGCCGAGCGCAACGGCGTCTTTCCCAATGGCGACATTATCCCGCAAAGCGAATGGTCTGCCCCGGCCCGGAACCTGCTGCAATATATACCGCAGCCAAACGTAGGTACGAACGAATTCGCGACCTCGGCCTACAACGAAACTCTGCGGGACGATAAGGGCGCCATTCGACTCGACCACAACGGTCACTGGGGGATGCTCTCAGCCTATTACTTTCTGGATGACTACACCCTCAATAACCCATATCCCGTGGCGCAGAGCGGAGCCTCCGTTCCGGGCTTTAACGCACTCTACCTTGGCCGCGCCCAGTTGCTCAGTTTGAGCGATACAAAGACACTGGGATCGACGGCGGTGAATGAATTTCACTTCACCTACATGCGCGATCACAGCGATCTCGGGAAACCGGTTGGCGGACTCGGTATCAGCCTGGCGTCGCAGGGATTTGTCACCGGGGCGGGAACACCCGGCATCGTACCTCTCAATCCACAAGGCGAAGGGGTTGAAAACATAGTCTTCAATGCGTTGTCGATCGGGACAAACGCCAACGAACTGAGGCAGGTCAACAATACTTTTCAATGGACTGACAATTTCTCCAAAGTTGTCGGTCGTCACACCTTGAAATTCGGGTTGGAATTTCACTACGACCAAATCAATACCAACGCCATTGCGCAATTCAACGGCAACTTTCTATTCACGGGCAGCGACACGGTTTCCGACTTCGAGGATTTCTTGCTGGGCTTTCCGAGCCAATACAACCAGAGCCAGTTGCAACCGTTTTATGGTCGCAACAAGTACTGGGGCTTGTACGCACAGGACGGTTGGCGCCTGCGCTCCAACCTGACTCTGAACTGCGGCCTGCGCTGGGATCGCATCGAGCCCTGGTATGAAAAGAGCAACGGAATCTCCACCTTCGAACCCGGCAAGCAGTCGCTGGTGTTTCCTGGAGCGCCGGTTGGAATTTTGTTTCCCACCGATCCGGGTGTTCCTCGAACCCTGGCGCCTCCCGGAAACCTGGACTTCGCTCCTCGTATCGGCGTGGCTTATTCGCCCGAGGGGACGGAAGGCACTCTTCTGGGTACGATTCTGGGTGGGCCGGGAAAGACAAGCGTAAGAGCCGGTTTCGGAATGTATTACACCGCCATCGAGGCGCTGACGGTGGGCATCCTGGCCGGGAACGCACCCTTTGGCATCACCTATTCGAGTCCCGCACCGCCGCTATTTGCCACGCCGTTCATCACCGCGTCAAGCGGGCAGTTCCAAGGCCAGCCATTTCCAGTCGCACTGGTCACGCAAAAGGCATCCCGCAGCCATCCGGACTCGAACGTCAATTGGTCGCAATATGAGCCGATCAGCGGCATTCCCGCATATGCGGCGACGAACAGGATCCCATATGTCGAGGAATACACGTTGTCGGTGGAGCGGCAATTCGGGACGAATACGGTACTAAGCGCCAGCTATGTGGGGACGCAGTCGCACCGGCTTCTCGTGATGGAGGAAGCCAATGCCGGCGATCCCGCGCTTTGCCTGAGCCTGAGTCAGCCGGGCGACGTGTCGCCGGGTTCTCCGACGTGTGGTCCTTTTGGGGAGAGCAATGTATTCACGACCCTCTCGGGTCATGTAATCGACGGAACGCGAGGGCCGCTAGGTCCTAATTTCGGCAGCGACACGAAGCAGACAACGATCGGGAAATCGAACTACAACGCTCTTCAACTCAGCCTGCGCCACACCAGCGGACGGCTGGAATTGTCGGCCGGGTACACCTACGGTAAGTCGCTCGATGAGTCCTCCAATCTGGGCGAAGAGGTCAATCCGATAGACCCCGCCCTCAGCTATGGGTTGTCTTCTTTTGACCTCAGGCACAACTTTGTTGTCAGTTACAACTACAGAATTCCATTCGAA
The DNA here is from genome assembly GCA_049584315.1 of Candidatus Sulfotelmatobacter sp. Lineage (GTDB taxonomy): Bacteria > Acidobacteriota > Terriglobia > Terriglobales > Acidobacteriaceae > Sulfotelmatobacter. The sequence goes on from JBAUXO010000183.1 coordinate 10,303, forward strand.
AATCTCTTCCGAGTCTCAAACCGCTGGACGCAAGGATGGGAAATCTCCGGGATCACGCATTTCAGTTCTGGTCTGCCCGTGACTCTGGTCAACTATGGCGACAATTCTCTGCTCGGGGCCGAGCCGAACGGAATTAACAACTATGGCATTGATGAACCGGATTACTCGGGAGGCGCTCTCGAACTGAATCACAACCCGCGCAATGGCCGACCTTATTTCAACATTTCTCAATTCAGCGAGAATGCCTTGGGCACGCCGGGCACTGCCAAGCGGCGATTCTTCGCAGGGCCGGGGTTGGCGAACTATGATATGGCTCTCCTCAAGAATGTGCGTCTGACTGAATCGAAATCGCTTCAGTTTCGGGTAGAGGGGTTCAACGTCTTCAATCACTCTCAATTCTTCGGACCTCAATCCGTCGACGGCAATATCGGCAGTTCTACTTTTGGGCAAGTCGTGAGCGCCAATCCGCCACGGCTCGTTCAATTGGGCGCAAAGTTTTTCTTCTAGCCTCCTTGCTTCACAACAACAGATCGCTAGGAAGGGGAAGTCAACCCCGTGCGCGTTGGCGTGGGAAAGAGCCTGAAGAAAGAGCCTGAAGATTGCAGCATTTGGGCTTCTTAGACTTACATAAGCGCTCCTTCAAAAATCGTCGTAAAAACTCGCGACTCAACGTTAAAAACAGGCGCCGTGACTTATCCGGCAAGCACGGCGCCCCAGTACAGAAGAAGCAAGCTGCTGATCAAAAACCGCGCTGAGCCGCGTCCGCTTGATTGGCCAGAGTGGTAAGAACTTTAAAGAATTCTGGGGATTGGCCGATAAAGAGTCCCATCTCAGTCAGGAAATTGGCCACTCCGACGGCAATTCCTTTTGGATTCGTGGGGCGAATCACAGCGCAACGAGGCAGATTCGCGTTGATGAATTCGCACGGAACCGGGAAGATCAAGTTGGTTTGCAGCGCTGGGTTAAACGTTTTATCGAAGTTCGGGAACCTAAGACCATTCGTAGGATCGGTGAACGGAGCGACTGGTGGTTGCACGCCATTGCCCGCGAAATCCACCCACTCCAGGAAGTGGGCTACTTCGTCTCCCCCAATGCTGACCAGAATTCGCAGAACCTCCAAATTGGTGGCCTTCTGGACCATAGCGGAGTAAAGAGTGCTGCCCCCTTGCTCAATCGTTCCAAAGTGGAAAGCCGCGGTGTTGGCAATTGCCTGAATGTGATCCTTCGGCTTGAAATCTGCATCGGTTAGGGGAATGCCAGCTACGTTCACCAGGTCGATCGCTTGCGGGAAACTGGCGCCAAAGTCTGGATTCTGGTTGCTCCGATAGCGGGTATACCAACTCGTGTCCACGGTGAGGTTCATCAGATTGGTGAGCCGCCCGATTTGCTGGGCACCGGCGGCCCGGCTGCTTGGCAAAGTGCGGAAGGCATCCAGATCCACGGGCTCGGCGCCGATCGATATCAGATAAGCATTCAGAAATTCTGCATGGCTCTGCTCATCGCCCGTGTTGCTGGTGATGTATTGCGGGCCATCGGGATCGAGGTTCATGAAGGCCGCCTGATAGCTGTTCATCGGTTTGAACGGGGCCGTTTCCACGGGAAGTTGGCCCGGGGTGAGACCACCCAGCTCGGCGTATTGCTGCCACAAGTCGGTCTCAATGAGTTCCGCCGCAGCCACGAACCGCAGGATGGCCACATCACCCGAGGTGACAATGCCAGTTGTCTGGGCGGTTTCGGAAGCGGCTGCCAGCAATGAACTTCCCGTCAGAGCTACGCCGGCCATGCCCATGCCCTTGAGGAAGGAGCGGCGCTTGACCCCGTTCTTCGATGGAGATTCGGATGGAGAGTTAGCTGTTCCGGACGATGCAGTAGGGAGGAGGTCTTCCTTTGCCATGTTCTTGACTCCAGTCCTTTCAATGATTGTCGGTGATCCCATCAATGTATGGATTCATCGCAACGTGAAGGTAGGGGGTTCCGAGTTGGTTCGTGTCATGGTTATGTCAAGACTGTGTCAATTTATTTGTGTGCTGGACAAGGCCCTGCGGGCTACGCCTAACTGAGCCGGCGTCAGACGTGCTGATGACCCTGCTCCGCAGGACCCGTCCCACACAATGTGGCCTCCGAAGGCTTACTCACCAATCAACTCGACCCATAGGTTCGCTGCGAAATGCAGCAGTTGCTGGCGCGAAAACTTCTTGCCCACCACAAACTCTGCGGCCAACGCGCACGGCGGTGGAAGAAACCACCAGCGTGTGGGAAGGTGCACCCGCAGCTTGCGCCGCCGTCATTTGCTTTGCTTCCGACATCGGTTCCACAAATGTTCTCGAGTTTGAACACCATCGCGACGTCAGCTCCGTTTCCGGTGAGGTAATCTTGTTCCATCGAGGCGACGCAACCGCTATCTGCCCGATCACAGGGCAGCGTTCGCGCTCCCTATGCGCCGGCGGTATTGTGTGCTCATGGCGAAGGACACACAAGCCTTCATACCTGCAATAAGAGCGCCGAGCATCTTCCGCTCCGGCGGACTATCCCACAGGGTGCTGCCGAGCTACATTGACCATCGCCCGGCGGAGCTTGTGCAGCAGCATCCAAGCGTCTCATAACAGGACAGATTGAGTTGCCGCTCCACAACTGCCGCAGCCGTCATTAGAACGCGCGGAACGTCAACCGCGCGATTGGGAAGTTTCCTTTTAGAGGGCATCGTCTGGTCGATTCCTCCGCACGTGACTCAATGAAGCCGCCTCCGATCCTCAGGAGAGAGAACAAGAGCAACGGAGCGAAAGGACTACTTTGCTTCAGACCTTTCGCCTCGCCCACTTGCTCCTTTGGCAGGTCCGATGATTCAAGCCCCGCCGTGGTTCGAAGAAGCTTAGTCGGCCGCATAATCAGAACTCAAACCTCAGCGCAAACTGAATCTCGCGCGGCGTTCCGGTTCCGACTGGGCTGATCGGCGTCGTTGTGTTGACCGTAGTGATGATGCTGCCGAACCCCGTGCTGTTCGACGGGTTGAACGTGGACTGCGGCGGACCCAACTGCGGGTGATTGAAGATATTGAAGAACTCCGAGCGGAATTCCAGTCGCATACGCTCCGTCAACAGAAACGTCTTACTGAGACCGAGATCGATCTGCCAGGTACCCGGCCCGCGCACGAGGTCGCGCGGCGCGGTGCCGAATTCTCCAGCCGGAGTAGCAAACGCTGCTGGATTGATCCACTCCGCGATGGTTTTGCCTCCTGCCGGAGTAAGAGAAACGCCCGGAACCAGATCGGGACGCTCTGTGCCGGAGGCCCCGTCCGGCGCGGTGTAACTGCTGGGCATCAGCACATTCACTGGAAAGCCGGTGCGAGCCAGGGCGGTCGTCGTCAGTTCCCAGTTGCCCGCGATAGCGGTTGCAACCCCGCCGTCATTCAGAAACGGCTTGCCGTGGCCGAAGGGCAGCTCATACACCACATTGCCATTGACCACATGGCGGGCGTCCCAGACGCCGCTGGCGCGATCACAGGCTAGGCACAGTGGATTCTGCGGCGAGATTTCGTCGCCATCCCCGCTGCCGTTGGAGCCGTTATCGATCTCGTGCGACCATGCGTAGTTGGCGGTCACGAGGAGGCCGTGGGAGAACGAACGCCGCAATGCCACGGAGAGACCGTTGTAAGAGCTCATGCCAACTGAGCCCCGCCAAGGGATGGCGGGAGCAAAGGCCGGATATTGCACAGCCCCCGTGACCGGATTGATGAGGTTCACCACATTAGTTTCCAGCAGATGCACGCCGTGGCTTCCCAGGTAGTAGACCGTTCCCACGAAGTCCGCAGGCAGCTCCCGTTGCGCCGAGAGGCTCCACTGCTCAACATAGGAGTCCTTGCGGTTCCGTTGTTCGGCGTTCGGTGAGAGGGTTCCGGGGCCGGTAAAGTAGGGATCGACCGGGTATGTGAGCGGCAGGCTCGAAGTGCTTGTCGCCGAATAGGAGGGCACCTCGTTTTTAGCGGGCAGATTCTGATCGTCCAACTGCCCGTCTTCGTGGTAGATGCCGAATCCGCCTCGAATCACCGTCTGGCCGCGCTTCCACGGCGTCCAGGCAAAGGCCACACGGGGATCCACATCGCCATAGTTCTGCTGGCCGAAGCTGGCGCCCACGCCGCAGAATCCCTGCGGCCCGCAGGTGCCGAAATCGAATGGGTTGGCCAACCCGTTCACCTCGTGGAAGAGGTCGAAGACGGTGTAGCGCACGCCCAGGTTCAGGGTGAGGCTGGGGCTCCACTTGTACTCGTCCTGCGCGTAGCCAAAGTAATCGTTCTTGCGCAAGTGGTTGACCGGCAAGGCGCCCGACAGGCTGGTTTTTTTCACGAGATTCGCAGCCAGTTGCTCCACCGTGGAAAATGTAATTTTTCCGTGTTCCTCGGATTCCTGATTCAATTGTATGCGGCGGATCTCCGCTCCAAACTTGACGGTATGCCGGCCATGAACCCAGGTCAGATTGTCGACCCCCGAAAATGAGTTGCCCACGTAGATGCTGTCCTCGTTGGTGTTCGGGCTGATGAATCCCGGCCCAGGACCGGTGGCAATCGTAATCGCATAAATGATGCCGGTTTTATTGTAGTTGTAAGTGTTGGAGGTGGCGCGATTGAATCCAAACTTGGCCTCATTCACCAGGTTGGGACTGAAGATGTGTAGCAATTCGAGCGCGCCATTGACTGGCGCGGACACCCTCTGCTGCAAGTCCGTCGCGGCAGCCGAAACCGGCTGCGTATCCACTGACCGGTCGTAATTGAAGCGCATGAAGCCGGTGGTGTTGGCCGAGAAATGCTGGTCGAGGCGCAGCATCGCTGAATTCTCGTTGACCACCTGAGTGCATGAGCACGTCAGCTGGTCATAGTTCGCATAGTTCGGATCGCCCGGGTCGGTGGCTGGCGTCCAGGGCGTGAGAATTGTCTTTGGACCTGCTCCCGGGAAGGAGTTGATGATCCCGTAGATCGGCGACGAGGTCGGAACCGTTGCAATGAGTGCCGCGCTCGGCACGTCGCCGCTCACCGGATAGCCCCAATTTTGCCGATAGGCTTCCGAAGCGACAAAGAAGAATGTCTTGTCGCGCTTGATGGGGCCGCCCAGCGCTCCGCCGAACTGATTCAGACGAAGCGGCTGCTGCGTTTCGCCGTTGGAGGCCCATTCAGGCACGGGCGCGTCGAGAACATCGTTGCGCAGGAACTCGAACAGGCGCCCGTGAAAGCGATTTGTGCCCGAAGGCGAGGTGACGGCCAGCTGCGGCCCGCCGGTTGCGCCTTCCTCGGCAGATGCCATGAGCGAATCGACGCGGAACTCCTGGATCGCGTCCAGCGGAATGGCGAGCCGCACCCAGGGGCGCTGCGTCTGATTCACGATGTTGGTTGCGTCAACGCCGTCGTAGGTCCAGTTGCTGTCGTCGAGGCCCCGTCCGGCGAACCGAATCGTCCGCTGGTTGCTGCCGCCGGTGTCGATGGCGCCGGGGACGAAAGCCGTCAGCGCGGCCCAGTCGCGGCCGTTCAGCGGCAATTCATTCGCCTGCTCTCTCTCGATGAAACCGGTCACCGCGCTGGTGTTGCGGTCCACCAGCGCCGAACTGGCGGACACTTCCATACGTTCGTCACGGCCGGAAACTTGCAGAGTCACATCGAGCGTTCGCGTGCGGCCGATGACCTCCTCGACATCCACGAAGGTGAGCGACTTGAACCCCTCGTGCTCAAACGTGATGGTGTAGACCCCTACTGGCAGCTCGGGAATGTCATAGGTTCCGCTAGCAGAGGATGTGGTTTCCCGTCGCAGTCCCGTGGCATCCTCCACCACAGTGATATGGGCCTGCGGCAGAACGCGCCCGGAGGGATCAGTCACCGTGCCGTTCAATCCTGCGCGGTCCACCTGTGCCGGCGACGAAGACACCAGGCACAGGATGATGCAAACAACACCGAAGACTTGACTAGCCCCTTGCATATATTTCCGGGCTGGCAGGCCTGAGGCATGAGTGTTTGCAAAGGAATTCCCGCAACGGAAAAGGTAAGAGTATCTGCTTGGCTTCATAGATGTTGTCCTTGCTAACGAAACGGATCAGCGCCCCGAAATGGTGCGACCGAACGCCAAACGAAGGGGGCAACGGCCGTTGACACCAGCCACAACCAGCCGAGAAAACTCCATCCGCATTGCTAAACTCGGGAGCGTAATCGCATTTTGTTAAGGAGGGTTAACAGACAAGTTAATTTACAGACATAAAGCCAGTAGAATCAATCTATTACTGGAGGTAATAGATGGAATGTGTACTACTTTGCACTCATTGTTAAGCTACGATGAATTCGCGGCGGAGAGTTGACTACTCAGGTCTCCGACTTTAGAGTTCTGTTGATCGAGCTTCGACTCTTGGTCTCAACCATGGACCCGCTTCTTCCTAGACCCGGCACGGCTCCGACGGCGCAGCTCGGACCACTGGAGAGAAAAGTTCTCCAGGCGGTTTGGGCGAGAGGAAGCGCAACGGTCCGCGAGGTGCGCGAAGATGGCACGATCTGGCAAACCTATCCAACGATCATGACGACGATGGACCGTCTCTTCAAGAAGGGGCTCCTCGACCGTGTTCCTGACGGGCGGGCGTTTCGCTATTCGGCGCGATATACCTCGGAGGAACTGGAGCGCGTGACCGCGGAAAAGGGTATCCGCCAGCTCTTACGCTCGGAGTATGCTTCACTGCACCTTTCATATCTGGTCGAAGCGGTCAGCACGCAGGACGTAAAGTTACTGGATGAGTTGCAGGCGCTTGTAGAACGTCAGCGCGCCCAACTGAAGAAGGGGGAACAGGAGTGATATTCGCTGCGCGCGGCGTCCTAGTTTCCCTTGCCTTTTTCGCAACAGTGTACTGCCCACTGTCTTTGCTGGTCGTGTTCGGGTGGCGTGGCGCGAAACACATCAGCCAAGGGACTGTCGCGAACCCGGCCAATCTGCTGTTCGGGCTGCGCATTTTTCCGTTTGTCGTTTCCGTCATGGTTAGCGTGTGTTTCACGTTTCCGTCGTTCTGGCTGATGGAGAGGAAATCGCCCGACGAGGACGCCGGAACGTTCATTCTTGCCCTGTGCTCGCTGTTCATCCTTGGCGCTGGGTTGATCCGCGTGCTGAAAGTTCAAGCGCGCACGACGCGCGTTGTCACTCAGTGGTTGATGGGAGCGACGACCGTCGGAGGTGATGGACGTATGCCCAGGCTCAGAGCGTCGGAGGGCGCACCGCCGCTGATCCTTCTAGGATTTTGGAAACCGAGGGTGATGATTTCCGATGTGGCAACCGCAGTGCTGACTGACGACGAGCTACGAGTAGCAGTCCGGCATGAACTTTGGCACGCTCGGTCCCGGGACAATCTGAAGAGAGTTATGCTCAGTTTGACACCTTTCCCTGGAATGAAGGGCATCGAGAGTGCCTGGCAGGAGACGGTGGAACTGGCCGCAGACGAAGCCGCAGTGGCAAATCGCCAGGAAGCGCTGGATCTGGCAGCAGCATTGATCAAGCTTTCCCTATCCTCTCAGCGATGGCCCCAGCCTTTGCTCGCGACTGGACTGGTCAGCGGCTCGTGTTCGATTAGCCTCCGCGTAAGGCGTTTGCTCCAGTGGCGCAGTGCTGATCGACACGACCAACGCCGCTGGTCCTGGAGTCTTTTGGTTTTGTTCACAATATTCATCGGCGTTGCCCGCAACTACAGCGCAACATTGGTGCTGACGCATCGCCTGACTGAACTTCTTGTGCCATAGTTGAAGGTTCCCAGACATCACCCCTTCTAGTCCTTGGCGTGATCGCGAGTAGATTACAGCCTCTTTTTCTTGCAGATTGTCGAGTCAAAGTCAACGGCGGTCAGAAAGTCACGTTCCAGAAGAAGACGGAGCACCTTATAGGGCTGTCGCAGCCGCAGGACGGTTCGGTTCTCGGTGTGAAGCGCTCGCGTTTCCAGGTTTAGATCGAAAGCTCCGAACCGGCAATAGTTTCCGCAGACAGGCACTCTGAAACCACGTCCTGCAACCCGGATGGTCACTGGCAGATCACTCTTTGCTGATTAAGGCCGATGATGGCCTTCTCGGGAAGGGCGGGCTGAAGGCGACAGTAGACTACGGAATAGGTTTCAGTATTCTCGTCTGCTTTGCCTGAACTTCCTGTCACAGAAACAGCCAAGGTGCGTTCGGAATTGTAGAACGTATCTTGGGAGCGGTTGGCGGCGTAAGCGTGCGTTTTCTTAAAGCCCGGAAGGTGAGCACCATACCATACGAGGGTGGCGTCCACCTTGGAGTCATAAACTGCATAGAAATCGGTTTGCATTTTGCTCCCGCAGAGGTCCGACTCGGGCAAACGCGTGGGTTCGTTACCTAAATGGAGCCGAGAATCAGTGGCTGGATAGAGAGGAAGGTTTGTCAGTGGGTCCGCTGTCAGGAGTTTCGTGTTGCCACCCGCGATCGCCACGAGACAAAAGGCGAGCGTGATCGCGAGAATTATCGAAGGTTTCATGTTCCTACTCGGCATTAGCCACGGGAAACAGCTTCGATCGCTTGCCATGGATTGCATCAGTGCCTCTGTGATTACCTGGTTCTTAGGGGCGACATTTGATTTCAATGCCGGGGTCGGGGGCGCCTCGAGGATTCCGACGGCGTGCATGGGTTCGGGTTTCATCCCTCCACCTCCATGCCCCGGGATGAATTGCCTCGTTCGTGCTCGGAATGTCGCGAACGCTCCCATCCTGGCGATGGTAATGAATATGCGGTGTCTTGCCCCTAGTGTCCCAACTGCTCGCTTTCGGGTATCGAATAAGCCTTTCGGATTTCTCATTCTGACAACGCTCCTGTGCTCTTGTGGAAGAACACTGTTGAGCGACGCATCGGCCAACTTTCTCGGAAGGCTGTCCGCCCCATTTACCGTCACTATTTGTACAATTCATCGCCGAAGCGGTAGCAGGTATGCGGGGTTTCTTTCGAGAGCGCCGCCGAAAAACTGGCAATCCGCCTGGCGCATATCCCAAGCGATAACGGAGACCGGTGTGATCTGGATTGTGACATCGTCCCATGCGGCGAACACCGGACCCACACTCGCGTCCGCAAGTGCAGCTTCGCTCAGATACTTACGATGAATCTGCGCGTTGTTCTTCTGCGATAGTTCGGCGGTCAGGATTTGTGCACTCCCCGTCAGGGTGATGCCGCACGATGCTGCCGGGTCCCGAGCGTCGATCATTAAAGCTACCTTTGAGTTCGATTGCAGGTTCCGGGCCTTTCGGCTGCGCGAGGACGTGGCCACAAACACATGTTTACCGTCGAACCAGTACCACACCGCAACCATGTGGATGGAACCGTCCGGATTCTCAGTCGCTAGCGACGAGATATGTCGGGCGTCCAACAACTCTCTAACCAAGGCATCTGCAAACGTAGCCACGGTGAAGCCTCCTCTTCTTGTTTCCTTTTCTTATTGTTTTTTTAAACCCTTTGAAAGGCGTTCGGAATTCAGGGTGTCTGGGCGTGTAAATTGCGGCTCGACCACATATAGAGCCATCATCCCCATTACCATGTGTTCATCTACGTGGCAGTGATACATCCATGTCCCTACGTTGTCGGGGACCATGTCGGCCGTCTGCATCTCGGCCTGCGCCAGGGGCACGACGTCCGTACGATGTCCGCGATAGGTGACGACATTTCCATGCCAATGTGGAGTGTGTCCGTCGACTGCTCCCCCGAGGGAGACGAGATACCAACGGACTCGCTCCCCTTTTTTCATTGTCATCAGCGGTCCGTTGGCATACATGTATCCGTTGATCGAGGCTCGCAGATTTGCGCTGCTGAATCCGGTACCGATGAATGAGAAAGCCCCATCGAGGTCGGCAGGCTTACCTTCCAATTTGTCCACCCCCTTTGGATCGGAGGTGTAGGTCTGGATATTGTGGTCGAGATACCAGCTGAGGTTTTCGTTGAAGACAAGGAATAGGTTGATGAATTCGCGGTCTACATCTCTTGGACGGCCCTCTGGTCCGCCCATTCCGCGCGCGGTGATGATCATGGCGCCAATCAGTCCGCTGTTGATGTCGCGCTGCTCATCGCTGTGCGAATGGTACAGCCAGACCACCGAACTGCCGTCCGCCGGACCGGGGCCGGCGCGTTCCGGCACTTCCCACGTGTAAGTGTGCGTTTGGCCCGGAGGAACAATAGAATTAGCTTTCTGCTCGGGCGTTGCACCATCACCGTAAACCGCTCCCTCGGACTCTTTGGTGTAGAAGACGCCGTGCGGGTGCATACTGTAGGGGCGCGTGGCATTATTTCTAAAAACGACGCGAATGGTGTCGCCGACCTCGGCGCGTAACACAGGCCCGAGGATTCCAAGGTGCTCCCATTCGGGGGAACGCGGTTTGAGCTTGGAAAAACTGGCATCACTGTATTCGCGATAGACCGCTTTTCGATAGACCCTCCCGATCGCGTGGGCGCCACCCTTCGTGAACATTTCCCCCCATCCTGCGAATTTCATGCCCATCATTTTGTCCATGCCACTCGGAGCGTAGTCCCATTCGATCTCGTCGGCGGCCACGTAGTAGGTGCGAACTCTCGATCCAGATTTCGTTTGGTCGGGCTGGGTGACACCCGCAGCCGAACACGCCGTGGCGGCGCATATCAGTACGGCAAATAAAATTCTTAACATGCCGAAATTCCCTTCTCGCGCCAGTGCGTTCTGATTCTTGTTAGCCGTGACAGATGCCAATACTGCCTTCCAGAACCGATCGCTACGGCCACATGGAGTTTTCCATCGTTATTAAAATCGCCAACCGCGAGTGATATTCTGCCTTGCGTCCCCAGAGTGCACCCAGGGCGGTGGCGAGGGCACACCATGCCAGCACCGTAGCCAGTGCAGGCATAGAGTCGTGATTCGATTGCGTAAAATATATCCACTCCTTGTTTACCGATCTGCGTTCGTAAAGCGCCGGGTGGGCGGAATATTGCGATTGCGAGATCGAGCGCCGCTGCCCAGATCCAATTCGAAGCGGCGCCCGCGACCAGAGCCGGCGGCGGCCGCCGCCCCCTTATGGCGGCCGCGAGCGTCACTGCGCTACGTAAAACACGTACTGGTAGTTTTGCAGCGAGAAGCCAGCGATACGGCTGAAATCGACCGCAGGCCCGCCGTTTCCCGCAGCTGTGAGATCGTCGTTCGCCCAGGTTGTTGTCGTGGGCTGGAAAATCTCGTTAATATGCTGTCCGGATTCATAGAACACGTGGACCTCATCATTGGGAGTGGTTGCGTAAGCGAGAATCGAGGTGCCGCCGTCCGGTTCGGGCGCCTTTGACCTCTTTGTCAAGTCTGTAGACGCCCAGGTCTCACCGTTGGCTGAGGCGAGTTGCATGAGGTGGCCGTTGTCATCGTTAACGTAATAGATCCGCATTCTCTTAGTGCCAGGGATCACAAACGCATCCCCGACTGAGAGCGACGGCCGCGCGATCTTGCTCAAAACCGTCAGGTCACTGTCGGCCCAGTTGGCATTGTTGTAATTCAATTGGTGGAGATCGAGGCTTACCTTGTCCTGATAGTAGACATACTGCAGGTTGCCGACATTGAATCCAGACCAGAGGATGTAGGGTTGCGGGGCGCCCGTGAGTGTGGTCAGATCCTGGTCCTGCCAGGTCTTGCCATCGACGGAGTAAAGCTGATGGATGTCCCCGGTCGGGTATTGCTGGTAGTAAACATGCAGCGCCGGCGACGTTGTCAAGGCAACCAGCCCGTAATAATTGATCGCCTGCACTTTTGATTTACTGAGCGCAGTCAGATCGCTGTCGACCCACCCGATGTTGTTGTAGAGGAGTTGGTGAACATGCTGCGGAGCTTTCAGGGAAACATAGTACACATACTGGTAATTGCCCACCGAGAACCCGCTCAGCTGACCGCTGGCCGCCGGTCCGCCAGATAGAACAGTCAGGTCGTCGTCCGACCAGCTCACTCCGTTGTAGAAGTGCTGGTGGACGTGGCCATTGGTCGCCAGAAAGTAGACATGCGGCTGATCGTTTGGCGTCGTCAGGAATGCGGCGATCGGGCCGTTCGATATCGATTGCGATCCGTTGAGGTTCTGGTCCGTCCAGTTATTATTGTCGTAGAGCAGTTGATGAACCTGCTGCTGTTGCCCATAGGCGGGCAGGGCGGCGAGTAAAATCAGAAGGCCGAAGGCACAGGCGGCATGGCGCCAGCGGGTCAGGGCGTCTGTAAATGTGTTTTTGCGAATCATAATGTTCTCCTTGGCTGGAATATCTAGAAGATCTCCAGACGCCGGCCCCGTCGTCCCCCGTCCTAGAAATTGCTTTCCTGAACGCGACGTCCGGCCACCGGGCGACTGCGAATGTGATTCAAATCCCATGCGCAGTCAATGAAACTGGGTATTAAGTCTCCCTTAACCAAAAAGTGTTTGCCCCACATAAACTTACGGGCTGGTCTTAACTGGAGTGTGGTGTCGCTAGCTGTGCTACCATCTTCCAACTTGGGGGGGAAGGGCATGCCAGGAGTGGTTCCAGACGGGCCTCGATACCGCTTCGGCCCCTTCGAACTGAACACCAGAGAGGAGTCGCTGGCGCGGAATGGCACCCGTGTGAAAGTCCAAGACCTTCCCTATCGACTGCTCGTCATGCTTTTGGAGCGGCCCGGAGAGATCGTCACTCGCGAGGAAGTCCGGCAACGTCTGTGGCCAGAGAATACCTTCGTTGAGTTCGATAACAGCCTTGGCGTAGCCATCCGAAAAGTGCGGGACGCGCTTAGCGATGATGCCGACACGCCTCGTTACGTTGAGACCCTCCCGCGGCGCGGATACCGGTTCGTGGCCCCGGTCACAGCTTTCGACCCCGCCCGATCGCCAGACCCACCCCAGCCAGCTGCATTGGTAACAAGAGAATCTTCAGCCTCAAGTCGCAGCGGTACGACTGCAGCCGCGTATCCGGATCGCGGTAGAAAGTACTGGCTCACGGCAGCCTTGCTGTTGCTTCTCGTGGGCGGCGCAATCTACTCCTTCCGGGCGCGACCACCTCGCCCAGCGAACAGAGCGGGAGCCATCGGCACCGAGAGTCCGCCCCGGATCCGTCGCTCCGTGGCTGTTCTGGGCTTCCGAAACCTGCCGGGTCACCCCGAAGACAACTGGTTGTCTCCGGCCTTCACCGAGATGCTGAACACCGAGTTGGCCGCCACTGGTGCCCTTCGAATGGTGCCAGGCGAGGACATTGCCCGAGTCAAACGCGAACTACCCCTTCCCGACGAAGACAGCCTCGCCAAGGCAACCTTGGAACGCCTGCGAATCAATCCCGGCGCCGATGTGGTGGTCCTCGGTTCATATACTTCCCTTTCGGACAACGGCAATAAACGCATTCGGCTGGATGTGCGCGTGCAGGATACGGTCCGCGGCGAGACCATTTCCGAGCAATCCTTCACTGGCAGCGAGGCAAACCTGTTCGAGCTCGCCACCCAGGCTGGTCAGGCGCTTCGGCAGAGCCTGGGAATCGGCTCGGCCTCCGCCCAAGCCAGCCTTCAGGCGAGGGCCACTCTTCCAGCCAATCAGGAGGCAGTACAGTTTTATACGGAGGGACAAGAACGGTTATGGGCGTTCGACTATGGTCACGCCCGTGATCTGCTGACGAAAGCCGTCGTCGCCGACCCCAGCTATTCGCTCGCGCACGCCGCTTTGGCCGATGCATGGAGTCATCTGGGCTACGCGTCGAAGGCTCGCACGGAAATCGAGCGGGCACGTGCTCTTTCCGGGCATTTGGGGCCGGAAGATCGTCTGCTGATTGATGGTCAGTACTATGCCACGATCCAAGATCGGACGCGAGCCATCGATGCCTATCGGCAACTATGTGCACAGTTCCCGGACAACTTGAACTATGGTCTCCGATTGGCCAACGAACAACGGTGGGTGAATCCCGAAGATGCATTGCATACTTTGGAAGTTCTTCGGCATCTTCCCCTACCTTCTGGCGATGATCCACGAATCGACTATATGGAGGCGCGTGCCTGGATTAATAAGGATGTCGTCAAGGCGCGAGCGGCCGCACGGCGTGCCGTCGAAAAGGGGACCGCTCAGGGCTCGCGACTGCTGGTTGCGCGAGCCTACGGAGTTCTCTGTGGGATCGGCGGTGAGGATTCCACCGCCCAAACCTGTGACAAGGCTCGACAGAGTTACACGGCGGTTGGCGATCGCGACAACGCGGCTCGCGCTACGAACGATTTCGCCACTTTCTACTATCAACAGGGCGACTTGGACCGCTCGGAGGCGATGCTCCATGACGCGATCACGGTGTTTCGTCAAGTCGGCGATCTCGAGGGCATTACGACGGTCTCCGGCAATCTGGGCGATATGTTGCTGGCTCGCGGGAATCTGAGGGATGCGGCACGCGCGCTCTCGGACGCGATTCCGGGTTACAAGGAAATGGGAGACAAAGACGGCGTCGCACTCACGCTCGCTGACCTTGCCGAAGTGGAGCGACGGCGTGGTGAACTTAAAAAAGCCTTCACTGGTTACCAGGAGGCCCGAACCATCGCGCTTGAAATTGATGACAAACGTGCCGTGGCCTACGCACTCGCGGGAGCCGGAGACGTGCTTGTCGATCAAGGGGATTTGCAGGCAGCCCGCAAGTCTTACCGGGAATCGCTGGCTCTCCGCAAAGAAATAGGAGACAAGCAAGCCGTCGCGGAAACGGAACTCGCCCTAGCGCGGCTGTCGATTGAGGAAGGCCATGCCGACGATGCGGAAACTGTGATCCGAAAATGCCAGGAGCAGTTTCATCAGGACGGTCAAGCCGACGATGAGCTCGCCGCCGCCTCCTCTTTGATAGATGCGCTGCTGGGCCAGGGCAAATCCGTGGAAGCGGGCAAGGAGAAACAAGCGAACCAGGCACTGGCCGCGAAGAGTACAAATCAACTCAACCGGCTTCGGTTTGATCTTGCATCTGTCCGAGTCGAAATGGCTATCGGCCATCCGACGGCGTCGCGCCCCCAACTGCAGCGCACGCTCGAAAGCGCTCGTGCTCATCATCTGCTGGGGGTTGAACTCGAGACACAGCTAGCCCTCGCGGAACTGAAAAAGAAGCTGGGACAGAGAGTCGAGGCGCAAGCTGATCTCCTCGCATTGGAGAAACTTGCGCGCGGCAAGGGATTCGGCCTGATCGCTGGCAAAGCCCTTTCGATCCGCAACAATGGCACGAATGAGATCTCTATGAATTGGTTGGCTCTTCGAAAGAACCACCAGCCGACGTTAGAGTTGCTATCCAGACCGGCGTGGCCCTTGATCAGCAAAACCGCGCCCCTGCTGGCGTCGTACGTCTTTTCAGCCCATCCGCGATTAGTGGGAACATCGTTTCCAAGGGCTGTGTTGAGCGTTTCACGGTCGCTTGCGAAGAGTTGCCCGTCGTGGCCTGCCGCGACACAGAAACGTAGGCCATGTGACTGTTGAGCGGGCACTGAGCACACAATTCGGTGTCCACGTGAATCAGAACACGGTCGGCGGTCTGTCCCTGGCCCTAGAGTGGCTGATCATCGCATGGCCATGATCGAGATGCGGATTTTTACGCAAGTCGAGTTCGACCGTTATTTCTATCCTTGGTGTATCGGTGTATCGCGAAATATATCGCGAGAAAGTTGTGCGCCACTCAGGAGACTACCCAAAAGGTCTGCTGCGCCCGAATCACGTCCCGCCGCATAGGTTGCAGTGCCCGCATTTCAAATCGTTCCCGGCGCGACGGGCCCGCGCATACCGCTGGCAGTCAGATGTTCCGCGGAGCTCACCCACTCTTCCCCGGATAGCGGTGGGTCAGGATAATCAAAGTGGCGATTCGTTAGTCGAAGCGGCAATTCACCCGCTGCTTTCGTCAACCATTTCTGACTCAGTACACAGCCGATCAAAGTGCCGCCTACGACCTGGGCGGGAGATAACGATGAGGCGTGACAGTATCACGCTTAGTTAGGGCTGACAACAGCTATGGTTAGGCCGACCTCTTTTGTGGTGCGCCGAATTTTAGGACTTTCCCCTGTTGTTCCGGCGGAATCCACTTGGTTGCCTTTTTCTTGAAGGTAACAGGTATGTAGAACTCAATGATTTTCGCCATAAATCCTCCGTTTGCAAGAGCCGGTAATGGAAACGCTTTCCAACGGTTGCCATCCATTTCCCATGCTCCTCACTACTAATGGTGATAACTGGGTACAAGAAAGCTCATTCCAGCGAATTTCTTCAGATCAATTCAGACAGCTCAGACTGGCCCGCCGCTAGCGGAACGTTATACGTGGAACACGGTCTCGGGGCGGTTCCGAGGCAACCAACCGTCCGCCTTTGGTGGGAGCCACGAAATACGGCAATTGACGGCACAAGGGAAGGCACGATCCAGAGTGGACTCGCGAGGGAACAGCACGCGAAGTGCAGGAAAGGCAGGACGGATGGAGTACTAATTTACGATTCTTGGCAGAGTCAGGGACGGCGGGCTGCCCCTTGACCACCTTGCGCGAGGCCGGATCACTGTAACTGAGTCATTTGCCGGAGCATCAAAAACGTGATGTGCCGATTCGCCAAGAGCGGCAGTCGCCTGCGCCGTTCCGCCCCAGAGAACCGTGATTCCACTGCGAAGGCGTCTTCTTCTCGGCGCTTCTTGATTCGGAGGTAGCGCTAGCACGTGTTGCCTGCACAGAGGACTCGCGTAAAGCGAAAGCCGCATGGCAATCGGCCTCCCAGTGATGTCCTAAGCCAGTCGAAATGCTGACATCTGTCGATTGAAAGACTTTCACAGCCGGTGCCCGCAAATCACCCAGCATCCTCTGAAACCTGAAAATGCATGGCTAATCTGTTTGGAATCTGGCTTGCTTAACACCGTACGTGTGCTTTGTTTTTGAGGCACGAGTGGACTAAGGGTGACATCGTGACCGGTTTGGTCGATTCATCGATTGCACAATACGCAGTGATCGAGGCCCGTCGGACAGAAGGTCCTTCAGAGCGCTCTGTGATTGCCTATCCCGATGAAGAATCGTTGCGGGAACTCATCGCCGGACCCAGCATCATCGCGTGCGGCTTCGCCTCCCGCGAAGAGGCTCAAACCAACATCGACACTGACCTCTCCACGGTCGCCGCTCGGAAGAAAACGCCAAGAGACCGAGCTGAGAAATATCAACGCAACGTTCTTTTCGCAAAGCGGCGCTTAGGCGCTGGGTTCAACCTGACGCAGACTGGGAGAATCGTTCGTGGCTTTCTCCAGGCGGCTGAGGCGGTGTCATTCTCATCTTCTATTCCAGAAATGCCGTGTCCATCGTAATTCGGTCATTTCTTGGAGGTTAATTTTACTTGGGGCGATGCATGCGAGTTTGCGTTCATTGGAAGGCATTCCCTTGGTCAAGCGGTCTTGTCGTGCGCTTGCTGTATGTGCCGCGAGGTTCCGAGGGGAGAAAAAGTGATGCCGCGTCTACTTGGGAATGCGGAGCTTAGAATCACGCGCAACTTTTGAAGCCACTTTTTCATAAACCCGCTCAGCAACCCTTTCTCATCGGTATATCATTGCTACATGTAGCCTCAGTCTTCCTAATGGAGTTTCTGCATGCCCTCCACCCGCCTCTCCATCAATGGACGAAGTTATTCGGTCGATGTTGATCCTCAAACCAGCCTATTGACGGTTCTTCGCGAGCATCTCGATCTTACCGGCAGCAAATACGGATGCGGTGAAGGACAATGCGGCGCCTGTACTGTGTTGATCAACGGCAACCCGCAGCGGTCGTGCATCACACGAGTAGGGTCGATTGCGCATAAACAAATTACAACCATCGAGGCCCTAGCTTCTGGCGAGCAACTTCATCCCGTGCAGGAAGCTTTCTTGCAAGCAGGTGCGATGCAGTGCGGCTATTGCACATCGGGAATGATCATGTCAGCAGTAGCTTTGCTTAAGCGCAATCCCACGCCGAAGGAGAGCGAGATCATCGATTTCATGGAGGGCAATGTCTGCCGCTGTGGAACCTATCCGCGCATTGTGAGCGCGATTCAGAATGCGGCGAAAGCGATGAGTTCGTCTGCTGCTGCGAAAGGAGCCAGCCGATGAGCGAGAAGAGCAGTGCGATTGAGAATCTCCAAGCGACGCTCGATCCCGAACGTTACGAACTCTCAGTCCCAACTCCTTATCACTTCGATCTCGACCGGCGTGAGTTCTTCAAGTTTCTGGGGGCGGGCGTGCTGGTCGTTTCAGTCTTGAAAACCGCTGCGATTGCGCAAGAGTCTGGCGGTTCGCGGCGCGGGCGCGGGGACTCCCTACCCAAGGAGATCGACGCCTGGCTGCACATCGCAGAAAACGGCAAAGTCACGGTTTATACAGGCAAAGTCGAGATCGGACAGAATATTCGCACTTCGCTCACACAGGCGGTTTCAGAAGAACTGCACGTGCTTTTAAAAAAAATCGAGCTTGTGATGGGCGATACGAAGCTCACACCCTTCGACATGGGAACTTTTGGCAGCCGCACAACTCCCACCATGAATCTGCACCTTCGGCGCGTCGCGGCCGCAGCCTGCGACACGCTCCTCGCTCTGGCTGCGAAACAGTGGAACACCGACGTTCAGCATCTCGTCGCGGAAGACGGAAAAATTACTGATCCGCGAACGAATCGTTCCCTCGAATACGCGGCGCTGACCAAAGGCCAGCAACTCGCGCAGACGCTGCCCGCAGAAGATCCTCTGGTTCCGGCGACAAACTGGAAGGTTGCGGGTCAACCTGCAAGCAAAGTGAATGGGCGTGATTTTGTCACTGGCGTTCACAAGTATCCGGCCGATCAAACTCAGGCGGGCATGCTCTACGGAAAGGTCCTGCGGCCGCCGGCGTTCGGCGCGACGATGGTTTCACTCGATACGAAGAAAGCCGAGCAGATGGGGGTCACCGTCGTGCACGATGGCGATTTCGTCGGAGTCGCCGCGCCGAATTCAGACCTGGCAACAGCCGCGCTCGCAACGGTCCATGTGGAGTGGAAATCGGAGCCGCAGATTTCCAACAAAGAGCTCTTTGATTATTTGAAGCACAGTCCGAGCGAGGGCCATGATCCGACCGGCGACGGCGACCGATACGAAACCGGGCAGCTCGATGCAGCCCTGGTTGCAGCGGATCACAAGCTGCACGCGACCTACACGCTGTCCTATATCGCACACGTGCCGCTGGAGCCGCGCGCTGCGCTGGCAAAGTGGGACGGCGACAATCTCACGGTTTGGACTGGCACGCAGCGCCCGTTCGGCGTGCGCGGGCAGCTGGCCGAAGCGTTTCGCATTCCCGAAGATCACGTTCGCGTTTTGATGCCCGACATGGGCTCAGGATACGGCGGCAAGCATACCGGGGAGACTGCGATCGAAGCGGCGCGGTTGGCGCGGGCGGCGAAGCGTCCGGTAAAAGTTGTCTGGACACGCGAAGAGGAGTTTACCTGGGCTTATTTCCGCCCGGCGGGCGTCATGGAAGTCACTGCGGGCGTCCGCGGCGACGGCACGATCACCGCATGGGAATTTTACAACTACAATTCCGGTTCCGCGGGAATTCGCACGTACTACGACATCCCCAACCAGCGAATTGTTTTTCAACCCACGAAATATCCACTGCGGCAGGGGTCGTATCGCGCGCTGGCTGCGACCGCGAATCATTTCGCGCGCGAGTCGCACATGGACGAACTCGCGCATGCGGTCAAAATGGATCCGCTGGCATTCCGGCTGAAGAATCTGAAAGACGAACGTCTGCGGGCTGTCTTTGAAGCCGCCGCTAAGAAATTTGGCTGGGGCAAAACCAAGTCTGTGGGACAAGGCTTCGGCATGGGTGGCGGATACGAAAAGCTCGGATACATTGCGACCTTCGCGGAAGTCAACGTCGATTCAAAATCGCGCCGAGTGAAGATTGTGCGCGTCGTCTCTGCCTTTGAGTGCGGCGCGATTGTGAATGCCGATGGTCTGCGCAATCAGGTCGAAGGAGCGAACGTTCAGGGACTGGGTGGTGCACTGTTCGAGAACATCCGATTCGAGAATGGAAAAATACTGAACGCAAGGCTCTCGAAGTACCGCGTGCCGCGATTCAGCGACGTTCCCGTTATCGAAACCGTGTTGCTCGATCGCAAAGACTTGCCCTCGGTCGGCGCGGGAGAATGCCCGCTGGTCGGCCTCGCTCCCGCGATTGCCAACGCGATCTTCGCCGCGACCGGTGTTCGGCTGCGCTCGTTGCCCTTGATTCCGGGCGGAACAGTCTCGGATGGGGCGAAGACAGCGTAGCTCCGCACGCTACTGGAATGATTTAATGCTGCCGATGGAGCGGCCTGAAGTTTGAAGTTCGAAACCATAGCGCTGCCTGCTCGCGGGCGTGGCGGCCGCGGACAAGGGGTCAGTGGCGTTGAACGGAGTGGCGCTGTCAGCAAAGAACAGGGCTCCGTGCCACGATCCGGCGCCTGGCTTGGTTGCGATCTCAATCCTGGCGCCAGCCACGGGGGGGTCTGATACTCGCAAGAGAACAAGTCAGGATTCACGCGAATGGAAGCGATGGAACTCTTCGGCGGCAACGCGCTGCTGTTTTGGAAGCCATCGACCGTGACGAGAGCATGACCAGAAGGACCGCCTGCACCCGCGGCAAGAGCCTGCAACTCGCGAAGAAATTCGTCCGGATCATCCGAGAGCCGTTGCACTTCTTCGGTTCCGAGTACCGTTGTGCCCGCCGTGCGGCCGTCGTCTACCCCGTTTTCATTTGTGTTCACCTGTATATCGGTTTCTACTGACGCTACAGTAAGCTGGAGATTGACATGCGCGGTGCCACCTGCACGAGAATGCGCATGGGCGACGGCTTGGGCGAATCCGTCGGCATTTGCGGTAATCGTGGTTGAGGTGACGGGCACACATGGGAAGGCATATTAGAAATCGTTGCACGAAATGATGCAAACCATGAGGGACCACGACTTCCCACATCCGTGCTTGGTTTGACAAGGTGCCGAAGCCCAAGCAAATGATCGTGCTCGACGGATCGGCTCATGCCCAGTTTCTCTTTCAAATTGAACAAGCAGACCGTGTAATGAAAGAGGTGCTCCGTTTCTTGGGGGCGCCGCCGAACCCTTCTATTCAACCTTGATTGACATAATCAGAAGCCGTTCACACTAACTGGAATTGCAGGGCTGCCTTCTCAGAAAGGAGAAGCGAGGACCGACTCTCTCTCTCTCTCGATTCAGCGCTGGCATATCGGCCCGGCTTCTGTTAGTTCATTCGCGCGGAGGTTCCAGCTTGCCGGCTGACCTCCGAGTCAACCGCCGGATATACGTCTCTCAATAGTCGTCGAGGTCCCGTCCCGAGACGACGGCGCCGTTGTAATTCCTACGAATTTCCCTCAGCAGGTCCTCGTCGGTCTTACCGTCGAGATAAAGCTGATGGTAGAGGACGAGTAATTTAGGCTTGGCTGCGTTGGCAATTTTTGCGAGCTCATCTGCGGAGGTATGAAATGCCTGCATGTATCGGTGCGGCCTGGAGCCAACATACACCTCGTGCAGGAGAATGTCGCAACCGTCACAAGCATCGATGACAGTTTGAGTTGGCGCCGTATCGCCAGAGATGACGATCGTTCGGTCCGGGCCCTGAACGCGGTAGCCAAACGCTTGTGGCCAACTGCCATGCTTTACTGCAAAAGCTTCGATAGTGACGGAGCTGTCCTTATAGACGGTGCCCGGCTCAATCTCATGCACGTTAACGGTATGCCCAGTGGGATCGAGTTTCTCAAGGCCATTGACGCGAATGTCGTAGTCCTGCTGATAAGCCAGCAGGATGTGATCCGTCATGGATTTCAGTCCCTCCGGCCCATAAGCCTCGAGAGGCGTCCGGCGCCCTACTACCCAAGGCGTGAGGATGAGGTCCGGATAGCCCACAGTATGATCCGAATGAAGATGGGTGAAAAAGACACGCTTCAGATTGGTGGGGTCCAATGCAGGGATCCCGTGTTCGAAGGCTCCCGATGCGCGCCGGACGATACCCGCCCCGGCGTCGAACAGATAAACGTCCTGGTTCACGACGACCGCGACGGCGGGCCCGGATCGGTCCGGTTCAGGCACGGGCGTGCCGGTACCGAGTAAGACCAATTTTGTATTCATTGGCTTAGGACCTTGCAAGAGGATGAGACCAAACAGCAACACAACCGCCGGGATTCGCATTATCGCTCGCCTTCAAATCCAACTTCATCTTTGGGTATCAAAATTCAGCTTCCAAGCGAGTTGCAGTTGCCACGCGCAGGTGCAGGCCCTGGATTTGGCCAAACAAGGGCCCTGAGGTCGTCGCGTGGTCGCCGAGGTGTCCTTGAACAGGGCTGACGAATTCACCGGCTCCGCAGACCATCGAACCTTCCGAGAATCGCCATGAGACCATGTTCACCACTCTACTTTGCCAGAACTTGGACTCCCCGTCTAGAACTACGCAAGACTGAGACAGAGCCCAAAGCGCTAATGCGATCCGGCTATGGCCTCAGCTGGCCCGGGCGAGGGCATGGTTCGCGCCGCTAAACGACGCCTCGTGGTGTTTGGGTACCTCAACAAGTTCGGCCATCCGCCAGTTAGCATCGTAGGGCGTTATCCCGATCATCTCGAAGGGCGCGCTGCCAGCGAACTCCACCACACGGCTCATGTCAACGTCGTTCACCAGGATGTGTCCGTTGGAAAGCCGCGTGCAGTCCTGAATCCACCCGCCGTCGTAGGGGATGTGAGCAGCGATTTTCAGATTGTCGTCCAATACCAGCAGCTCCTTCGCCAGGCTGTTACAACAAAGCCAGCCACCGTTGAACTTTTCCAGGGTATGTGGACGCGCCAGACCTTCGAGCAGGACTTCGGCGTGCTGCTCTGCTTCCGGCAGGCTGCGGTCAATCTGAATCAACTGGCCTTGATGGAAGAGCAACGACAACACGTAACGCTCGCTCTCGTCGCGCATCGTCGCCGTGTTGACATGCGTGGCGTGGTAACGGGTGTGGTAGTACTGGTCGCGATGCTCTTGCCCCCTGCCCGAGGTCCTTTCTTTTCCCGAAGGCGAAATGCTGTAGCCGTGCTCCGTTGCCCACCACTCCCAGAGAAGATTCCCATTGAGATCAAGCTCGAAGATGGCGTCGTTGCCGCTGCAGGTGACGAGCACACCGCGCCCGGTGCGCACGAGGCTATGAAGGTCATTGAGATAGGGATGAGAAAACCGCTTTAGCAGCCGGCCTGGCTCATGCTCAAGGTCTACCACGAAGATGCTCGCGCCCTCCAGATCATTCAGGTAAATCACGCCATCGGCAAAGCAGTAGCCCGCCGGCGTGAGCAACCGGTTGCCCCAGTCAGATTTCCAAATCACGTCTTTGCTGTCCCAGTCGTAGACCACCATCATGCCCGTATAGGGCGCGCTGTTCGTGGTCACTGGAGCGATCGCCCCGTCGGGCAGCAGAATGAAGTCCTCCTTTCGCCAGGTCAACGGAATGTCGGGTAGCATGCCTGGATCGCCGTTTACAGTGGGGGTGTCGACCTTTTGACCGGGCACTCGAGGAACACCGCCTTCCAGCTTCCATCGCTGCACAATCTGATCCTTCTGTGTGGTGAATATCGAGGCCGCTACCAGCATCCGAAGCTCCTTCGCTTGTGGGAATTTGCAACCGGAATTTCCATTTTCGCCTCCGGTAACGCTCCGCAGCATACATGTGACTCCTACGGAATGCAACTGTCAGCTGGGCCAGCGTCGCGTAGTTAGTCAACGCATTCGTTCCCTCCAAAAAGGTCCCAAATGATTTTCGCGTATACAGTTTCTTGTTGATAGTATGCGGTGGCACACAGTACTCATGCTCGCGCGGTTGTCAGGGAATCGTCGGTGTGATTTTCTGTTCCACTTCATATCTGCTGGACTGTTGGCTGCGCTAGCCGAATCTGCTGTTCAGGCCCTTTCTCTGTACGAGCATTGCGAAAAGTTTCCCACGCGCACATATTTCTCTACTGGCGGACTCAGCGTAGCTGCCTGTTGGGCATAAATGCCGGGGTGGAAATGAGGCTGTAACGCGTAAAGATCAAGAAGAAACGTACACGCATGGAACCCTCCAAGTTGGGTTCACATCGCACTGAGCGTTTGTTTGAGGTCTGCGCTCAGCCTCCGATCCGAGGGTCCAAGCTCAATTAAACCTTTGCATGCAGGGCGAGCAGTGCCGAACGACTAAAGGCCGGAGAGATCTATAAAATAGTTCCTTTACGTCATTAAGTTTTGACTGATTCATGCAGCAATCGTTAACGAATGTATGCCAATTTGCTGCTCACGAATTGCGACCCATAAAAGAGGTTGTGGGTCGTCTCAGTTGCTCCGCCTGTATTTCGCCTTAGTGTGCTTCTGACTTGCCGCACAGTGAAACGTTCTATACTGTGGGACCGCACGCGTTGAACGTATGTCGCAGCAACTGATTGTCCTAGCTCGACCGGACGGCCCGTATTACGGGACTATCCGCGAGGCGGTGCTGATCGCAAGGGTGTGGAGTTGCTTCCGCCACATTCGCATCCGGAGGATCAACCATCGCCTGGACCGGCAGGGAGACTCCTAGCCAATTGGGAATCACAGCTGCACTAGCTGGCGTCGATCGATTTTTTATGAACGGGAGCGGGACTCGGGACACCGCATTTCTAATGAGCACCATATCGAAAGGAGCTATCTATGAACGCGGTACAAGTCGAACAGAAGAGCTATGAGATGCCCCCGCGCGAGGGGTTCAGCGTCGCACATTTTCTCACCGTCGCCAACATCGACCGGTCGGCTCGCTACTACGAAAAGGTCTTCGGTGCTCGCATTCTGAGCCTGGGTGACGGCAACGCGCCTGGGTACCTTCAGCTTGCGAATACCTGGATGATTCTGAACGTTGGGGGCGGGCCGACCCCGGATAAGCCGACGGTAACGCTCAGCGTCCCCGACCCGAATCACATCAACAGCTTTATGAATTTCCGCGTTGCGGATATTCAAGCGTGCTACAAATTATGGAAAAGTCGAGGAGCCGAATTCATCACGGAACCGATACCAAAGTACGGCGAGACACGCTGCTATATCCGCGATCCTGACGGTTACATTATCGAGGTGGGGCAGAGCACCGATCTCACGTACGGTTAACGCTCGGCCCAGATGGGATGCGGATTTAAGCGGGTTAGGGATGTTCGCTTGAGACCTTCTGGGCTGCAGTGTCGAGCCACTACTTTGGTCTTGATCGATACGTTCGTCCAACGGATTCGTCGTCGCGCCTCTACCAATTTTGCTTTGAACAGTCACTCGCTCTGACATCGAAAGGAGTACCAAATGGACGGCACAAATGGACTGAAAGAGACGACGCCGTGACCGCGCCTGTCGCGTCGAACACGCTTAGTGTGAACGTTTTTACTGCCCCGGGAAAGACTATGGTCGGCGAGCGGCCAAAGCCCTTCGGCGAAGCGTTCAGCTTCGACCCCATCACGTCGACTTTAATCTTCGGCGAGTACGACGCGGTGCTGGTGGACGCAATGGGAACAGTGGCTGAGGCCGAGGCTCTCGCGGATTGGGTCGCTCTGCACAACCGCAACTTGGAGACCATCTATATAACGCACGCCCATTTCGACCACTTCTACGGTCTGAGCATTCTGCTCGACCGTCTCCCGGGCGCTCGGGCGATAGCAACGCCCAAGACGGTGAACGCCATGCAGATGTCTTTCTCTCCCGCGGTGGAGCGGTTGGCCCGCCGGCTCTTTCCCGGGCAAGTGGCCACCAAGTTGGTTCCACCTGAGCCGTATGAGCAAGACACGTTCACTCTCGAGGGCCACGAATTGCGCATCATCGAGCAGGGTCGCACCGATTGTCCCGATTCGACGTCTCTTTACGTTCCATCGATCGGCCTGATCGTCGCTGGCGACGTTGTGTACAACCAGTGCCGCATGTACGTCGGCGACACCACCCCCGAGAGCCGAAAGAATTGGATCGCGGCGCTAGACCGGTTAGCGGCGCTGAACCCGGCGATTGTTGTCGCCGGTCACAAGAAGCCTGGCGCGCCCGACTCTCCCTCGGCGATCCAAGACACCAAGCGTTACCTGCAGGACTTCGATCGGCTGCAGAAAACCGCGACGTCCGACCAGGAGCTGTTCGATCAGATGACGGAGCTGTACCCGCATTGGGTAGCCAATCAGTCGTGGTTGATGTTCGGATTCCCGCAGCCATAACCGACATCAACGGCGGTGGCCCGTCCCGGCGCACTTTGGAGGAAACCGCGGACGGGAAACAGTGAGGAAACAGTGGGGAAACAGTGCGGAACGTAGCCCAATTTCAATGAACCGGAATTAGCG
>JBAUXO010000184.1:0-6955 GCA_049584315.1 Candidatus Sulfotelmatobacter sp.
GCACCTCGAATGGTACCAGGGCAAGCGCCGAGTGTGGCTGCGACGCATTCAGAATTTGTCGAGCGCGGTGCTGGCCAATGCCACGCCCATTCGCGAGGCTCTGATTGCTGAGGATGGATTTGCGCCGGAAATGGTGCGCGTGATTCATAACGCAGTCGACGTCGAGAAGTTCCATGTGATCCGGGAGGGTCGCGACCGTCTGTTTCCTGGAGTTGGCAATGCCAAGCTGGTCGTTCTGGTGGGCAATTTGCACTCGGACGTGAAGGGCCATCCGTGGCTGATTGCGTCCGCGCCCGCGGTGATTCGCGAGTTTCCCTCCACGCGATTCGTTCTGGTTGGAGATGGAGAGCAGCGTGCTAGCTTCGAGCAGCAAGTCATGAGGTTGGGTCTGGAGCGAAACTTTCTATTCCTCGGTCGCCGGGCTGATATTCCGGAGATTCTCGCCTGCTGTGATATCGCTGTGCTTCCTTCCAGGGCTGAAGGCCTACCCAATGCGGTTCTGGAATACATGGCCGCCGGACTGCCAACCGTTGTGAGCCGAGTCGGTGGAAACCCTGAACTGGTCGAGGATGGCGTGAGCGGGCTGCTTGTGCCTCCGGAGGATTCGCCGGCGCTCTCGGCCGCGCTGCTGAGACTCTTGCGTGATGCGGGTCTGGCGCGGCAGATGGCGCAACGCGGCCATGAGTTCGCAGTCCGGAATTTCAGTTACGAGAGGCTGGTGCGCGAGGTGGACGCGCTCTACACCGAGCTGCTGCAGCGGAGCGGGAGGAATCACTAGCCGATGGCAAACGTTTCCACATGGAACAGTCGCCTCGGCCGCCTCGCGTCCATGCATCGCCACGAGCTGGTTGACCGCTTGAGGCAATATTTAACCGCTCGCGCAGACGCGCTGCGGTATGGAAGCGGTCATGACTTTGCGAGCGACACGAAAATCGGACAGGCAGGACCTGAGGGGCGATTTTTCTTTTCGCCCGCGGATGTTCCATCGCTCTGCACTCTGCTGCGGCAGATTTTTCCGGCGCAGGCAGATGATATCGTCTCCCGGGGGGAAAAGATTTGTCGCCATCGATTCGACCTCCTGGGTTATGAGGATCTGGATTACGGTGCGGAGATCGACTGGCAGTCCGACGTTGTGCACGGCAAGCGCGGGCCGCGCAAACCCTGGTTCAAGGTGCACTATCTCGATTTCGATGAGGTTGGGGATTCGAAGATTACCTGGGAACTGAACCGCCATCAGCATTTTGTCACTCTGGCCAAGGCATACTGGCTCACGGGCGAGGAAAAATTTGTGCGCGAGATTTTCGCGCAGTGGACGCACTGGCACAAACAAAATCCCTATCCCATAGGGATGAATTGGGCGAGCAGCCTTGAGGTGGGCTACCGCAGCTTGTCCTGGGTTTGGACCTTCCATCTACTGCGGTCTAGCCCGCTTTTCACGGCCGAAATGCGCAGACAATGGCAGCTCGCCCTGAACCTGAATGGGCGCCACATCGAGACTTACCTTTCTACCTATTTTTCTCCGAATACACACCTTCTCGGCGAAGCTCTGGCTTTGTTCTTTCTCGGGACTGTTTTCCCGAACTTGCCCGAGGCTACGCGGCGGCGACGGCGCGGCTGGGAAATCTTGGTGCATGAGGCCGCAAAGCAAGTAAGGGGAGACGGGTTCTATTTTGAGCAATCCGCTTATTACCACGTCTACGCCTTGGATATTTTCTTGCATGCCCGGATTTTGGCTGGGCTCAATGGAGTTCCGATTTCCTCCGATTTCGACGAGATCCTACGGCGCATGCTGAACACCCTGTTGTTGTTGGGCAGAGCCGGGGTTCCGCCGATGATCGGCGACGACGACGGCGGAAGGCTGTTTGATCCTCGGCGCAACCGGGCTCAGCACATGCTCGACCCTCTAGCAACGGGTGCGGTGCTCTACCGGCGCGGAGATCTTAAGTTTGTCGCGGGCGGTCCCCGAGAAGAAACATTGTGGCTGTTGGGCAGCAACGGGCTGGCGGAGTTTGAATCGCTGCCCAGCGCAGAACCATTGGGCGGCGGTTCGACCGCTTTACTCGATAGCGGCATCTATCTGATCGACGACCAAAACTCAGGGCAGCAATTGCAGATCGATGCCGGTCCGCTGGGATCAGGGAATGGAGGGCACGGGCACGCGGATGCATTGAGCATTTGCCTGGTTCGAAACGGACAACATCTTCTGATGGATCCTGGGACGTTCGAATATGTTGGCGACTGCGGCGAGCGCGCTCGCTTGCGTGGCACTGGCGCCCATAACACCATGCAGGTCGATGGTCGCGATCAGGCTGACAGCACGGGTCCCTTCTCTTGGAGGAATTTCCCCCGGGTAAAGGTCGAGCAATGGATCGCGGGCCGGCAATTTGATTTGTTTCAGGGCTGTCACGACGGATATTCCCGACTGCCATCTCCAGTCATTCACCGCAGGTGGGTGTTTCACAAAAAGGGAGATTTTTGTCTGGTACGTGATCTGGCTGAGGGCGGCGGATCGCATCAGCTCGATATTGCGTGGCACCTCGGCCCCACCCTTCTGCCCGGCTCTTCCAGGCAAAATGTATTCACCGACGGGCGTAAGTGTCTGGCAGTGTTGACCGCCGAAGGCCATGGCTGGTCGCAGAGCGTACGCCGTGATCACTGGTCGCCGGCTTACGGACACAGGGAGCGTGCGACTGTGGTTAACTTTGGTGCTCTGGTCGAACTCCCCGCAGATTTTGCCACCCTGCTGATCGGCGACGAGAGCGTCCCGACAGATCTCGGACGGCTGGAGAGAATCGGTGAGTATACGCGCGGAGCCGTCTGCGCCTATCGCTATTCCAATCCGCGGCAAGAGCACAGCTTTTTCTTTGCCCATCAGACAGGCCCGTGGGCGCTGGGGAGGTGGGCCAGCGACGCGGAGTTTCTGTATTGGTGCTTTGATCGCGAAAGGGAACAGTACACGCTGGTCATGTGCAATGGCTCCTACGCGGATGCTGGAGGCCGTCGGGTGCTCACCGGTGGCAGCCGGGTGAGCTATGCTGAAGTGTTCAGTTCTGCCATGAAAACTGATCTTTCCTCGTCGGACCCCGAAAACGTTGTGCTGCTGCAGCCGCTCGATCGGGTGTGGGCCGAGGGAGACTTGATTGTGCCGGGCAACGATCTTAAGGGCATGGGTGTGTAGTCATGTGTGGAATCTGTGGTGTTTTCTATTCCGACCGGACTCGGCGAGTGAATCGCGACGCGTTGGTGGCGATGAACCGGCAGATCACCCACCGCGGGCCCGACGACGACGGCTTCTTTATCGAGGAGAACGTCGGACTGGCCATGCGCCGCCTCAGCATCATCGATATTCGAACCGGTCATCAGCCCCTCAGCAATGAAGACGGAAACGTCTGGATCGTCTTCAATGGTGAAATCTATAACCACCAGGATTTGCGCAAGGACCTCCAGTCCCGGGGTCACCGCTATCGCTCTAAGAGCGACACCGAAACCATCGTTCATTTGTATGAGGAATATGGAAGGAACTGCGTCGAACACTTGCGCGGAATGTTTGCATTCGCCATCTGGGACCGCTCTAAGAGGTGCTTGTTCCTGGCGCGTGATCGGCTGGGAATCAAGCCTCTCTACTATCGCTTCGATGGCAACACGTTGCTGTTCGGCTCGGAAGTCAAAGCCGTCCTCGCCTATCCGGGGGTGAAACCGGAATTCAACCGCGGCACGTTGGCCGAATATCTAGCCTTTGGCTATATCGCTGGCGCAGAAAGTATGTATTCCGGGATTCGGAAATTGATGCCCGGTCACATCCTTAAGTTGGACGACGGTGGCCAGTTATCGACTTCGTCGTTTTGGGACCTGGACCTCAAAGCCGATGACGGGAGCCAGCCGCGTGAGCACTACGTCCGCCGTTACCGGGAACAGCTGGAGGAGTGCGTTTCCAGCCACTTGATGAGCGATGTTCCCCTGGGTGTCTTTCTGAGCGGCGGCCTGGATTCGAGCGCGGTAGCGGCCCTCACCACAAAAATCCGCAAAGAACCCATCGAAACTTTTTCGGTGGGGTACGGTGAGCAAGCCTATAGCGAGCTCCCCTATGCTCGAACCGTCGCCGAGCACTTGAAGTCCAGACACCACGAAGTCCATCTCAGCCGAGATGAGTTCTTCCAGATCCTGCCGCGATTGATCTGGCATGAGGATGAACCCATCGTGTGGCCATCGAGCGTGGCGCTCTATTTTGTTGCCCGGCTGGCGCGTGAACGTGTAACCGTGGTGCTCACCGGCGAAGGTAGCGATGAGACACTGGGCGGCTATTCGCGCTATCCGTGGACGCTGCTGAACTCGCGTCTGGACAGCGTTTACCGTGCGCTGACGCCGGCCGTTCTGCGTCGCGTGCTGCGGGAGGGAATCAGTGCTTTTCCACTCTCTGCGGCTTTGAAAAGAAAACTGGAACATACATTTCTGTTGCGTGACGGTGCGGCTTGGCCTTCCTTCTATTTTGACAATTTCTATTCCGCATTTTCCGCAGCGGAACAAGATGATTTGCTGACTCCCGAAGCGAAGCAAATGTCGGGCGACGCATATGCCGGTTCGATGAAGTATTGGAATCATTCTTCGGGCGACCTGCTGCACCGGCTCTTGTATGCCGATATCAAGACCTATCTGGTCGAACTGTTGATGAAGCAGGACCAGATGAGCATGGCCGCTTCCATCGAAAGCCGGGTACCTTTTCTCGACCATTCTCTGGTCGAATTCACCGCGAGCATCCCCGCGAAATACGCGACCCGTGGAATGGCGGGAAAGTGCATTCTGAAGGCTGCAGTGCAGGATCTGTTGCCCAACTCGATTGTGCACAGGCAAAAGATGGGATTTCCCACGCCTTGGGCTTATTGGCTTGCGGGACCGCAGCTCGAAGACTTGGAGCACCTTCTAGTGGAACCGCGGACCCGAGAGCGCGGACTCTTCCGCGGCGAGATGGTGAAGCGCCTTTTCGCCGAGCACCGGGCGGGCTCGCGTGATCATGGTAATCGCATCTGGCGTCTGCTGAATTTCGAGTTGTGGCTGCGCGTATGTGTGGATGGCGAGTCCGCGGCCGATTTTGTTCGACCGGGTAGCGCGTTCGCATACAGATAAATAATCCATTTGCGTTTCGCGATCCTCTCCTAAGATCGTTCATTGCGCCGCGGTTCACGCCGCCAAGCAATCATATTGTCATCTATACGAGGATGAGTCGCGCACGAAATACATCTCCGGCAGGGCAGGGTTCGTGACTGCGCCCAGCGTTGCAAGTCTTCCCTCTGTTCGGGGGATCAGTTCGAGCCATGTTCGATTATCCGTCCTACCAGGTCGAAACATGATTACGTTATCACTGGGACGCTATACTAGTCGCCGCGAGGAATGTACCGTTGCGTGGCAGCTCGGTTGACTGCCAGAAGGTCCGCAACCCCCGTCAGCCAGCCTTCGAACTCTAGAGCAGTTCGACTGTTCGTCTCGACCACCCGGGGCAGCAGGAGAGGATTTGTATGCCTGCCAGCCAAACCAACATCGCACGTGGTCGCGGAAATGATATTCTCCTCCGCAAGCCAGGGAAGAAACTCGCGGCTGTGCATACCGCTGGGATAACAGAAGTGCACCATTTCCTCAGAGGACGTGTTTCTCAGGCTTTCTCGGTTGTCTCGAATCTCCTTTTGGAACAGGAACTTGTCCTTCGGCATGCAGTGGCGATGAGTATGCAGTTGGAAGTCGACGCCTTCGTGCGCCAGTTGTGCAATTTCCCGCGGGTTCATGAGCTGAAGAATCCGTTTGGATACCACTTCCGCGTAATCAATCTCTAGAAGCTCTGCCAGCCTGGTCGCGACTTTATTCTTCTGCCAGGCGTCGAGCCCGTCCCGGGCACAGTTGTCTATTAACGTCTGCACAATCGAGTGCCGGTCCGCTTCGGATCGCAAATCCATCGGCGGTTTCAGCCCCAGCTCAGCACCTTTGTCCAGGAGCTTACCCCTCCGCTTCCACAGCAGGTACGAACAAATCAGGTTAAAGACGGGGATTTGCCGGTCGCTGTAATAGGTTGTCTGGTAGACGGTCACCGGAAACCCGAACCTTCTCAGCAAGGGATAGCCAAGCCTGAAGAAATCGTAGGTGCCATCATCAAAAGTGAGGGCCACGCTGCGGGGAGGGAGTTCCTTTGCCCGGAGTAGCTTCAAGGCTCTGCCCAGAGGCAGTACGTTATATTGATCCTGCCGGAGAAGGTCCAGGCGCTGCTCCAGACGTGACGGCTCAATGTAAAGGCCGGGACGCCACAGGTGCTCATCTTGGTGGGAGATGCCGTGATAGCAGAGGATCAACAGCCGTTGCCTTCGCCATGCGCTGTCGCGCACCAGCCCAAAAACTCCGGTACTCTTCAGCAATAGCAGGGCGGCTCGTTTGAGCGTTCGTTTCATTCTAACAATTCAGTGTAAATTCTTCCGCCGGTTCCTCACAGTGTTGTTCAAGGTCCGCGCGTTGGATTCCTGCAGATGGATACGCGTGTGCTAAATCGGTTTTCCTAGTTGGCGTAGTGCGCGGGCATCAGGTGTTCGGGCTGAGGAAACAGATGCCAGAGCACCAAGTTCACTGCGGTCGCGATGATGTGACGCTTGTAGGCGGCATCCATCAACGGAGTTCTTGATAATCCCCACAGTGAAAACGAAGAGCGCTACAACACCGCCGTTGCCGAATCCACGGCGGCAACAGCTTCTGCCAAATCCTTTCCATCGCTTCCCGCTTTTTTGCAGCGACTGCGCGGCCGCAAGTGGAGATCGGCTGGCATATCCCTCTCCGAAAGTCAAGCCCACCGCCCGGAGGGGGTGCGCGACGCAAAAGTGGAGGACCTATCGAAATCAGCCAAGAGTGCGCACAATCTGAGCGTAGTACTACTCCAGATATGTTTTGCTTGCATCCCGGCGAATCGAGCGGACCGCGACCCGCT
>JBAUXO010000185.1:0-4383 GCA_049584315.1 Candidatus Sulfotelmatobacter sp.
CTCTGCGAAAGATCCAGGAGGCCACGCGAGTGCGTCGAGAGACCATCAGCGCCTATCTGAAAGGCGCGGGTGTGGAAATATGGCCGCCGGGAAGATGGAAGCGCGAAGGTAAGGCAAAAGCGGCCATAGAGGTGATCACCGACTTTGGCGTGGGGTTGAGCGGCAAGGAGTCGGAAAATTCGAAAGCCGTGGGTTCGGCAAGCAACTGTGAACCCTATCGGGAAATCGTCGAACTGGGACTGAGTCGAGATCGCAATGCCATGGCCATCTGGCAGGATCTGGTCTCCGACTACGGATTTCAGGGTGGCTACCAAAGCGTTCGACGCTTCGCCTACAAATTGCGCGGAGCCCAACTACCACAAGCGCGGGCGGTGATTCTCACCGCCCCAGGAGAAGAAGGCCAAGTCGATTACGGCAGCGGGCCGATGGTGCGCGAACCAAAAAGCAGCAAGTATCGCCGCACCCGTTTGTTCGTGCTCACGCTGGGCTATAGTCGCAAAGCGGTACGGTTGCTGGTTTTCCGCTCCAGCACGCGCATCTGGGCCGAGCTGCATGAGAAGGCATTTCGTCGGTTAGGCGGAGCTCCGCGCATTCTGGTGCTGGATAATTTGCGCGAAGGTGTGCTGGTTCCCGACGTTTACGACGCCACGCTCAATCCCCTCTATCGCGACATGCTCGCCCATTACGGTGCTGTCGCCCTGCCTTGCCGGATCCAGGATCCAGATCGAAAAGGCAAGGTAGAGTCGGCCGTGGGCCACGCCAAGAAAACCCCACTCAAAGGACAACGCTTCGAAAGTCTGGAACAGGCGCAAGCCTATCTGGATCGCTGGGAAACGAACTGGGCCGATACGCGCATCCACGGCACCACCAAACGGCAAGTGGCGGCCATGTTCGCAGAAGAAAAACCCACCCTGCTCCCGCTGCCGGTAGAACCGTTCCGCTACTACCAGTACGGCGAACGAGTGGTTCATCTGGATGGCTGTGTCGAAGTCGAAGCCGCCTACTACGGTCTACCGCCAGGCTGGATCGGACGTGGGGTGAAAGTCCAATGGGATGAACTCTACGTTCGTATCCTCGATCCCAAGAACAGCTCACTCCTGCGAGAACATGTACGCCAGAAACGGGGCTGGTACCGCATTCAGCCCGAGGACCACCCGCAGCGAACTCCCTTCCGAGTAGTGCAGTTACTCGGCCGCGCCGGCCGAGTGGGCACCCATGTCTCTACACTTTGCAACCTTATCTATAGCCAGCAAGGCGAAGTGGGCGTGCGGCGCATCCTGGGCGTTCTTTCCCTCGCCAAAAAATACGGTACGGCTGCCGTCGATGAAGCTTGCGCGGCAGCACTCGAGATGGGCGTGCACGAATATCGTTTCGTGCGTCGCTATCTTGAGCGTTGTCCGCAAGCTCCCCTCAGTTTGCGCCAGGTCGATCCCTTGATCCGCGAACTGGTGCACTACCGTGATCTGATCCATATCAAAACCAAGGAGCAAAGTGAATGAATCTCATCGAGTTGAATCGTGCTTTACGGCAACTGCGGCTGGGTGGAATCGCGGCTGTACTCGAGATGCGTCTACACCAAGCTCAGGTCGAATCCATGGCACCCATCGACCTGATCTCCTGCCTGGTCTCCGACGAACTCACCCGGCGGGGCGACCGTTTACTGGAACGTCGGCGCAAGCAAGCTCAGTTTCGCGATCCGCAAAAAAACCTGGATAACTTCGACTTCACCTTCAATCCCAAGATGAATCGCAGTTTAATTTTCGATCTGGCGACCTCTGCCTTCATCGCCCGTCACGAAGACTCACTTTTTGTCGGCCCACCCGGCAGCGGCAAGAGCCATCTGGCACAGGCCATCGGCCAGGCCGCCATCCAACAAGGTTATCGTGTGCTCTACCGCGAGACCCATACCTTGCTTGAGGAACTCGCTGAAGCCTCGATCGACGGGACCCGCAAACAGCACATCGAGTCTCTGATCACGGTACCCTTGCTGATCATCGATGACTTGGGCATGCGGAAGTTATCCCTCACCGCCGCCGAGGAACTCCTGGAGATCATCATGCGACGCTATGAGCGGGCGAGCACAATCGTTACTTCGAATCGACCTGTCGATGACTGGGGAAAACTGTTGGGCGACAGCGCAGCGGTCACCGCCATGCTCGATCGCTTGCTGCATCATGGGCACGTGCTGAAATGCGGTCCACGCAGTTGGCGCACAAAAACAGGCTTGCCACCACAGCAGGCGGCAGGATAGAACAACCTATGTCTTGGACGGCTTCCAAAGTATGGCCGGTTTTGAACTGATCATGTATGGCCGCTTTTCAGGTGATCACTGAGGATCTCGGTGCAGGCGGTCAATTTCCGCAATCGTGAAGTGGGGAACAACTTCGGGAGGAACTGCTAAATGGTGTACAACGATACCTCGGGGAATAATTACATTGTGGAGCGAAACTCCCACAACGGACAGACTAAAGACAATGACCAAGGCTCCGGCCAGCGTCGCAAATAAAGAATACCTCAAGATCCTGCCTCACAACGCTGAACATGAATCTAGCTATCAGCAATAGCACAAAAACGACCTTGGAATGCCTGAAGCGGTTGAAGATATTAACTCTATTGTTTCTTCGGATCAGTATACTGAACTAACGTCAGTGTTAATTTCGTCCTAGCCCAATGCGACCTCTCAAAAACTTTTCAATCATTGCTTTGCCTTCAGATTTCGGCAATACCGTCATATTGCCGGAATTGAGAGGCTCTCCCAAGGGAACCCAAGCGGAGTATTGAACCCCATCTTTCTCATTAAAGCTCCGGAGGACATCGGGACTCCCCGGGTCTCTAAAATGTGGCCCTACATAAGCCACGCGACCGGGATCAACGTTCGCGTGCTTTAACATCCAACTAAGGGCCGCTATCGTAAAGTCGCCTCTCTCGCGGTTTGTGTTTTGGTCCTGTGGTGGCCACAACATTGTGCCATCAATCACAATTACGGCGGCACCCTCTCTTGCCAGATCCCTAGCTAACGGTAGTAGATCTGCTGTGCTGTCTGAATACCTCACCGTAGAATGAGAAAAAACGATACCAGGAAGCCTCTGACCCCCTTGTGGAATGTATGCGTAAGCATTTACGACTCCAGAAGGGATGGACAACTTAATTGTTTGAACGGTGAGCTTATCACGCAATTGGCTACCAGAAGAACCAGACGCTGTCGGATGATCCGCGACATCTTGAGCCACCGCGACGAAATTTATGACACTAATTGCAGTGAATAGAGCCAGACTTCTCGTCATACAGCCTCCACG
Organism: Candidatus Sulfotelmatobacter sp.; assembly: GCA_049584315.1. GTDB lineage: Bacteria > Acidobacteriota > Terriglobia > Terriglobales > Acidobacteriaceae > Sulfotelmatobacter. The sequence continues at coordinate 3,297 of JBAUXO010000185.1, forward strand.
TCCGAGCCTCAAGCTAGTTATGCTCCCAAGTAGACATCCCATGGCTAGACCTTAGTTCGTAGATTCAGTTCCTTCAACGCGCACATGTGCCCACCTTATGACTGTACTGTGCGGAAGTTCAGCCGTATAGATCAGTTCGTTGCTCTCATTTCCAATTAATCTAGAAATAGCAACCGTTTTGGATGTCAATTTCCCGAACGTGCCCTCAACCGGAGTCCACGTGGCTCGACCTTGTTCTTGCTTTCGCAGAACAGAGAGTGCCGCAAACGGTTCGTGACTAGAATAGTTGTGGACGGTTGCATACAAATGACCGTCCGACGTCATTGCAGCGCCATTCACCTCGCCCCCTTCACGAAGGGTAGGTAGCCGCCACATGGACAGCCGGAAGTCGTTAATATTGAGCTCGATCCATTCGCATGGGCCGTTACCCAGATCCAGAAAAGCCCCCACCGTATGTGCGTTGCAGAAAAGAGACATCTTCTCGGTGTTCAGCGGCGTGGCGGATTCACTTACAGAATTCATATCCAATGTGCTTCGAACTTCACCCTTGGAGAGATCGAATTGCCGCAGCATGAGATTGGGCGACCCATTCCTTCGTGCATCCCTGTCATATCCAAGGGCCCATACATTTCCAGGGGCTGTCGTGCATAAGTGGAGTCCGAGGTATGGATCTGTCCGCACAACATCTGAGACTTGTCCTTCGGGGTTTAGCTGAGCGATGAAATCCGCCAAAGCCCCATCATTGCTTCGCGCTGCACCAGAGACGAAAATCGCCCCTCGGTCGTCGACAGTTACTCCCCTCACCGAAATTTTCGCCGCTGACGAGAACCACACAGTACCGTTGCGGACTTGGGCTCCCGAGGAATCAAACAGGGCAAGCACTGGTAGATTTGGAGCGGCCCTCAGGTTATGAGTAACGAGGTACCGTCCGCTCCAGTAGCTCCACGCCCAATTGTTAACATCTAGTACATCGTACAGTTAGTTATTTACATTACGCTGGCGGTCTTTCCGTTGCTTTGTCTGCTTGGGATGAGCTGCCTGATACTGCCTGGTGGCTTCGATGATTCGCTGCAGATGTTCGGGGCCC
>JBAUXO010000186.1:0-11404 GCA_049584315.1 Candidatus Sulfotelmatobacter sp.
CCGTAGTCGAGAGCGTCGGATAGATAACAAACGGGGCGGATCCAAGTCCACCATTTGTGTTCTTCAACCAACGCGGATACAGCTCGCCGCCCCAGAACTGCTCGGCAAAGGGTTTGGTCCAGGTGGCGTGCATGATGCCATCGTGCGAAAGATCGGGAATTCCGTGCAGCAAGACAGGCCAGCTCAGCGCCAGTGCAGCTAGCGTCAGCAACGACAGGTGAAAGACAGTTTGACGCCGAGTTCCATGCGTCGTATGGTTCGCAACGGCGGCAGGCTGCATAGGCGCGAGTATAGCAATTCTTCGATTCAGGATGATTCCAGCTGCGCAACAAGAAGTTCGTTCGCCATCCCCAGCGAACAACCCGTTTACGCGGGGAGTTGATGAGAAGCACGATGGCATGCGGCTGCGACTCAAGGATCTCGTGCTCTGATCTAATCAGGGATTGGGAAACAAACCACAGGGCCTGCCTTGCTGGTGTTGCTGCACCATAATCCCTTCTAATGCGAACAGGCCCGCGCTTCGCTCACAGATGTGCTGATAATTGACTTGCCCCGAAAAGATTCCCTGGGAAGCGCGCCATCATCTTCCGGAAAGGGCCGGCCGGGCGTCGGAAGATGCCGGAGATTCTGGAGAACGCAGACGAGAAGTTCATGGAGTGAACCGAAGACGGAAACGTCGAGATCATCAGGTTGCGAATGCAGGCCTGCAATTGCCGTCCGCAGAATCGTGTCGCCTCAAGGTCGCCGAGGTCTGATCTGGAATCCCACGGTATTGCAAGGGACCTTCCGCATACGCGCTTAGCATGTAAATCTTGCCCTGCGACTCGGGATAGAGCGTGAGCAACTCAGCTTTGTTTTTAAAATCCATGGCCAAGATGCAGTCGCTCGACCATTTCTCGAGCCAAGGGTTTGGCCCGGTGCTCAGCCAGCGAAATGCCAGATTCGTGGACGCCTCTTGTGCCCAGAGATGGGCTTCGCGTTTGGCGTGCAGACCTGGGGACATGATCCGGACTTGCTCTTCCAGCCCCGCCTCCCTTAACGCTTGCCTCATGAGGAATTCCGCCATGGCGCCGGGCATGATGTTGCCAAAGCAGACAAAAAGAAAATCCGCTATGAATTTGCGCAGCTCATCTCTCGACGTCGTCGTGATCGTTCGCGTGTCGTCCGGTATCACGAAGACCCTCGATGGGAAACCGACTCCACGGCGGCCGCGGTCCGGGCCGAAACCAACTCGTATCCTAGGCTCTGCATCAGATCGCCCCATGCCGACTCGATCGCGGCCACTGACTCGCGAGCAAGTTGTGTTTTCCATCCCCCCGAAATGGCTGAGCGGACAAAAGGTTTGTCGCTGCGCGTTCCCTTGGTAAGAACCCAGCGGTGGGCGTCTCGTTTCTCGAGCTCGCGCATCCTTTCCGGGGAACTTCGTTCAATCGCTCGCTGCAACCCCTCTGCGCTGGAGGCGATCTTGCGGAATGAGCAGCGCTCAAGGTAAGAGACTACATTGGCAAGCACGCGGGCCGGGTCGAGCTTCATATCCTCGTAGCGAAGCATGAGGAACCCCGGATCATCTCCTCGCAGTACAGTCCAGCTGAGCACGTTGTCCCGCCAGGAGCCGAACTTGGCATCAAACTCCCCCGCGATGAACCGGGGCACAAAACTAGCCATGGGATAGTCGTCGGGAATGTTTCGCGCCTTCACATTGTGGTGATAAAAAGAAACCGCCACGTCCCGCGGGTCGCGCACAATATAGATCACCCGCGGATAGTGCGGCTGAAAACATTCATGACTTTTCAGCATCCGCGGGCGCGGGAGCTTTCGCAAGAATCGATCCCGGTTGAAGTAGATTTCCGGAATCCGCGACTCGATGTTGGAAAACGTCACTGGGTCATCCGGGTCGATCAAATTCCCCAAGAGAAAGCGCGTCCACGTGTTGCCGGACCTGGGGTAGGAAACCAGAAAAACGTCATCGGGGAAAACCGTCAGTCCCCGGCCCGCGATCTGCCGTCCGGTGAGCACCCGCCCGACTTGGGCTAGCGCGCGAAGCATTCTTTGCAAGGAATCATAGCGGGGTTGCATATTGTCAAGCAGCGATATGAGCTATCATTTCAAAACTGCGGGAAACTCGGCCGGTTCCGGCGAAGTAGCCAGTTCGTATCCCAGAGCACGCATTAGCGATCCCCAGGCAGTTTCTATGTCGGCGATCGCTTGTGGGGGCAGTTCCGACCTCCACGTTCCGGAGCGGGCTTTGCGCACGAACGCCATATCGGGCCGTGTGTCCTTCGTAAGCGCCCATTCTGTAGCTTGCGTCTTCTCCAGTTCCCGCATGTAATCCGCGGAACTCAGCCTGACTGCGCGCGTCAGGCGCTCGGGAGTCGCCTCAAGGCCCAGGAAATCAGCGACCCTGGCCAGTTCGCGCTCCGGATCATCAAGCATGTCCTCATAGCGAAGGAGAAGAAACTTACGGTTCTGCTTCATGGCGAGCCAACTGGCCACGTTGTCGTACCAAGAGCCAAACCGCGGGTTGACCAGCACGCCCGACTCAAAGCTTCCGTCTAGGAGAGCTGGAACAAACTCATCGATCCTGCGGTTTTCCGGAACGACACCCAGCTTGATCGCGTAGTGGTACGCAGAAACCAGAACGTCCCTTGGATCACGAACGATGTAGATAACTGTCTTGTATCGCGGGTCGAAGCAGTCGTGGCTCTTCAGAATCCGAGGAAGTTTGCGCAGCTTTCGATCAGAATGAACGTATAGCGAGGGCAGGCGGCTTTCAACATTGGCAAAGGTGACCGGCTCGTCCTGATAGATTAGATTTCCGATAAGAAACCGAGTCCAGGTGTTTCCAGACTTTGGGTACGAAACGATGAAAACGTCGCCCGGGAGAGCCGTGAAATTCCGGCCCGCGGGATGACGATCCAGCGCGACATCAGTGATCTTTCCCAGGTGGTTCATCAAACCGCGCATCCGTCGGATGACAATTTTCATTCGATCTCCCATCACGTGCTCTGCGAATCGACGGCGAGATTCCGGTCACCGCGTTTTTGTAGTACAGAGTAGCATCAGGCTCGTCTCCTAATCGGTGCTTTCACTGCGAAAGCGACAACGGCTCTTTGGGATGCCGGGATGCGGCGATGTCACGCGCCAGCTTATCGATGCACGCGCTTAGCACAGAGTAGGTTCGGCGCGTCGTATCGATGTCCCCAAAGTAGGGATCTGGTATCTCCCGGTGCCTTTGACGGCCTGAGGCGTAATGGCTCAGCAGGAAAATCTTGTGCTTCGCGGTTGGATATAAAGTCTCCAGTTCGGCGAGGTTCTCGAAGTCCATGGCGAAAATGACGTGCGAGCCGGAAACCAATTCCGGTGTTAATAACTGCGCCCGGTGCTGATCGAGAGGAATGAGAAGCTCCCTGGACACGGCGAGCGCCCACGGGTGAGGCTCGCGGCCCGGCACGGCGTGCAATCCCGCGGACCGGACAACGACGCCATCGATTCCGCGTTCGGCGAGAACATGCTTCAGCATGGCTTCCGCCATGGGGCTGCGCATCAGGTTACCAAAGCAAACAAATAGAAAGGAAGGGGCATCTCCTGGAACACTTCCAGGAGCGCCACGGCCATTGGCAGTACCCAGTCGCAAAGCATCGCGCATGCGAAGCCGGGCGTAGGCCGGCCGCGCCTCGGGTGCAAGTCTGGAATAGATTCCAGCATAGGATTTCACTCGGCGCGGCAGGAACCTGCGAGACACGGATTTTAAAACCCCAGTTAGCAGAGCTCTCAGCGCCCCGCCCATTTCCGCGAAAAAAGGGGACGGATCCGACCAGGACCATAATGCTTCTCTAGTGAACGGGGAAAACTCAGCCGCAATTGGCAGTAATTCCCGCAATCTCGGCGGCCTGGAACCACTTCGTCCGGCATTCCGGTATACGACGCTCTGAAGGCGGTCCAAGCAGCCGGGACTCCAGCGCCAGCGCATTCCTACCGCATATCGATCCGGCACGAGGGGTTGCTCGCCGTGGAGTAGTTGCCAGTAGTAGAGCGGAAAATCTACTCCGGCCATGATGGGAAGCGAAACCGAGCCCCAAAGGCGGCCGTTTACCTCCATCAGGTTTGAAGTCCCCGTCTTGCGCTCAACCCGGAACTCGACCATCGCCACGCCCTCCCACTCGAGGGCGCGAAGCAAGGCGATTGAGGACCGCAGCAATTCAGGGTCAGGATCTTCGGAGATCGCAAGCACTGCTACACCACCAGTGGCAGGCGCTTCTCTCAGGCGACGATGCTGGAACTTCGCGATGCATTCTCCTTTGTGGATCAGGAGTTCAACGCCCACGCCCACACCTGGGCAGTATTCCTGTAACAGAACGCGACCCCAGTCGTGGTTCGCGAGTGCGGACAACAAGTCCGGCAGGGTGTTGAAGTAGAAAATGCGGAAAGCGGCTGCGCCTTTCTTTTCCGGCTTTGCAACAACCGGAAAACGAAGCTGCGGTGCGATTGAGTCAAGTTCGGCACTCGTGGCGATCGTACAGGTAAAAGGCACTCGAATACCGTAGCGTTGCGCCGTTTCCAGGGTAAGTGATTTGTTCAGGACTCGCTCCACCGCCCGGGGCGGAGGACAGCCCACACGCACCGGACCCAGTTGGTCGTAGAGGTCCGCCAAAGCCGCCAGTGGCGGATCGCCTGCGGGTAATATGAGGTCGAATTGTTTGTCCCGCACCAGGGCGAGTAAGGCGGCGGTAAAGGCCTCAGGATTCTGTCGCCGCGCTGGCAATCGATGAAACTGGCGGACCGCCCGGGAACAGATGTCGCTTTCTTCTGGCTGGAATGAGGCAATGTCGACTGGAATGCCATGACGCTGCAGCGAGCGAGCAACCGGTACACTGACGCGCGGCGACGCGCCCAAAATCAGCACCGCACGGTGTTGAGGGCCGTTGATCACCTGTCTTGTGGCTCATTGCGGCAAGTAGTCCTCATGAGGGTCAGGCTTCTTGCACGCTAGGTCTCGGCCCGTGCTGCTCAAGGCGACCGATGCTGCTGTCTCGACGTAGTTGTTTCACCTTACTTCCTCCAATCGGGCCCCGGCTCACGCTTCCTCCTGGTATGTCTCCACCAGGGCGAGCGTCACTTCATCTTCCTGATTCGCGCCCAATTCCCCTACATCCCAGGCGCGATGGTTCCAGAAGGCCCAAGCCAGTCCGATGCTGTATACCAGGCCCGCGATCGCCAGTTGTATCACAAGCTGGCCCAATCGATGCGGAATGAACCAGCGCTGCATGAGCAAAAGCACCACCACCATAGGGACGCAGAGCACGAGAGGCAACACAAACGCGCGATGGAGATAGGTAGTGAGTTTGATCCCCAGCAAGCGGCAGAGGTGACGGGGCAGGAAAAAAATCATCGAACAGGTAAGAGGAATGGCCGTGCCGATGGCGTCTCCCAGGATGCCGTATGGCCGCACCAGGATTACGCTCAGGATCAGGTTCGAGGCGCCCTCCGCCAGCACCACCCAGGCCCAGGTCCGGTGTTTTGCCATGCCCCACAGGGTTCGTCCGGAAGCGGACTGCGCGAGCATCAGAGTGGTCGGATACAGCAGAACTAGAAGCACTGGATAGCTGGTGGCAACATATTTCGGACCAACCCAAGCCTCGATGATCGACTTGCCCAAAATCGTCAGGATAGCCGTGATCGGAAAGATGATGAAGGCGCAGGCACGGTTGCCAACCACGAAAATCCTCCGCAAACCATCAAGATCGCCGGTCGCATGGGACTGGCTCGACATGGGCACGAATAGCTGGGCGAGGCTGCTCACCACTTCCGAGGCGTAGTCAACCAGGCGGGAGCCGATAGTGAAGAAGGTGATGGCCGTGGCCGACACAAACGTGCCAATGACTAGAGCGTCCGTCTTAAAGCGCAGACGCCCGGCCATGATGATCAAGAACGTGGTCCCGCTGTAACTCGCAATCCGCCGCAAGCTGGACCGGCTGACATATCGGAATCCGAGCCGCAGCCGCAAGTTGCGGAATACCGCAGCGGCATTGACCAGCGCGCTGAGCAGCGGCAGGGCGAGTGTGATCAAAGCCACGGTCAGCAATCCGCGTCCATGTCGCAGCGCGATGACAATGAACAGCGCCCGGATAAGAGTCGAACTGATACTGGTGAAATTCAGCAGATAGAAGCGCTGCAGCCCTTCCAAAATGCCACTGAAGACACCGAGAGGAAACCCCAGTGAAACGCTGGTCCCCACCATCAGGAGCAGCCAACGCGCCGTAACCACGAATTCTGTGGGGATGCGGAAGATCGAGTTCACGTAGTAGGTGGCAATGAGAGTCACGGCCATGGCCACAATCCCGATGCCGCTATAGCCGAACATGGCCGTGTTTACCAGCCCGTTCAGTTCATCGTGTTCCTCGGTTGCGGAGTACTTCGCGACGTAGCGAACGATGGAAGATCGAATGCCCAGGTCGAACAGCCCGTAGTACCCGGTGACAGAAAAGATCAAGATCCAGAGACCAAAGGCCTCGTCACCCAGCCGATGAAGGATGTAGGGGGAGAGAAAGATTCCCACCAGGACATTCACGCCCAGGGCGAACCAACTCGATCCGACGTTTCTCAGGACTTGGCCTTTGTCGAACTTCATGAACCCTGCCGCACCTGAGGGACCGAGATGGTTGAAGAAGCTTGCTGGTTTTCGGCCGACGCCGCCTCGAGGGTGCGCCGGTTGACTCGCGCCATGCACTCCGCCAGCTTTTCCCCAAACTGGCGGACGTGCGGCTCGCGCAGAATCTCCAGGTGATGAAAGTCAATCTCGTAGATCTCAACACCAATCTCAGATCTCTCGCCCCACCCCATCTGCGGATCGTTGATGTAATAAAATTGTTGTTTCGGCCGCTTGAACAGAACTACCGGAGCTCGGAACCGCGATGGAGTAAAGTCCTCGGGCCAGTAGGCCTGCTGCCAGTCTGTTCGCGAAGCTTTCTTGCCGCGCAGGATGGCAACCTTGTTTTCGGCCACACCTTTATAGGAGGCGAGTCGTTCGGTGAGATTCATCCCCTTCATCTGTCGCAGACGCTGGCGGTAATAGTCCGCCTTCCACAACCAGCGCCTTTGACTGTGCTGCATGACCCAGGTGTCGAAAATGGCGAACAATCCTACCTCTTCCCCTTGCGCTTCGAGACTCAGCACGATCTGCTCCGCGATGTGAGTTCCATCACACAGACCTCCCAGGCAATACGGCCCATGGGGTTGCACCGATCGCATCGCTGCGATGTATTCCTCGGCTAAGTCGTGCATCTCTTGCTTGGAATAGGGGCGCTTGCCACCCAGGGCGGGCGCGTGCCCTTGAATCTTATACACGGGTTGTCCTGAGCCCATGTGCCGCGCCAGCATGGCATACCCCAAGGATTCTTCTCCCGGGGGGACGATGGCAAAAAAGGGCAAACGGCTGCTATCTCCATCCTGAATTTCCATCACCACCGGATCAACGGCGTCCCCCTGCTCACGAATGAACCGGGCCAGGGACGCCACGGTGGCTCCGCGAAAGAGCGCGGAAAGCGGGATCTGCCGGCCCGTAATCTCTTTGATTTGAGAAAGCAGGTGGGTCGCGGTCAAGGAGTGGCCACCCAGACCGAAAAAGTTATCGTGGCGTCCGACTCGCTCCACCGTGAGCACGTCCGCCCAGATCTTCGCCAGCGACGCTTCCGTCTGCCCCCGCGGCGCTTCATACTCGCGAACCGCGTACGCATCTCCTCCCGGCAATGGCAGCGCTTTAAGGTTCAACTTCCCGTTCGGGGTCAGCGGCATGCTCTCCAGTTGCACATATGCCGCCGGTACCATGTACTCAGGCAGCCCCGCCGCCGCGTGCGCACGCAACCGCTCTGCGCCCGGGGCTTGCCCGCTCACCTCCCCGCAGGTGTAGTACGCCACCAACCGCTTTTCCCCAGACGTATCCTCCCGCGCGATCACTACCGCCTCCCGCACTCCGGCGTACTCCGCCAGCCGCGCTTCGATCTCCCCCAACTCGATTCGAAATCCCCGAATCTTTACCTGAAAATCGTTCCGTCCAAAAAACTCGATGGTCCCATCCGCCAGCCACCTGCCCAGATCTCCGGTCTTATACATCCTCGCTTCGGTGTTACCTGCAAATGGATCCGCGAGAAAACGTTCCGCCGTCAACTCCGGCCTGTTTAGGTACCCTCGCGCTACGCCTGCTCCGCCAACGTACAGCTCCCCCACCACTCCGATCGGTACAGGCTGTCTGGGAGTGTCTAGGATGTAAATCCGGAGATCAGGAATACGGATGCCAATCGGGCTGCCTCCGCGCCTCTCGGTGTCGGCCGGTTCCAGCGGTCGATAGGTCACATGCACGGTGGTCTCAGTAATGCCGTACATGTTGATAAGTTGAGTATGCGAATCACGGTTCTGTTCGTACCAAGGCTTGAGAATGGCTACCTCAAGCGCCTCACCCCCAAAAATCACATGCCGCAACCGATGTGATTCCTCACTCTTGGCTTGCGCCGTAATCAGTTGCCGGAAGGCGCTGGGCGTCTGATTAAGAATCGTCACCTTTTCTCGACATAGCAACCTGTAGAAATCCTCCGGTGAACGCGCAGTGTTCTGGGGCACGACAATCAGACGACCGCCATAGAACAGCGCCCCCCAGATCTCCCATACGGAAAAATCAAAGGCATAAGAGTGAAAAAGGGTCCAGACATCATTCGCACTAAAATGAAACCACCCATCGGTGGCAGCGAACAACCGTGCGACATTTACATGCTCGACCATCACGCCCTTGGGTGCGCCTGTGGAGCCGGACGTGTAGATCACATAGGCCAGATGCTGTGAGGTCAGTCCGATGCTGGCGCGATCCGGATTCGTCTCCGGCTGATCCTTCCATACAGGGTTCACTTCTCCCACGTCAACAACCGGCAGGGTTGCACTAAGCCCGCTGAATAGCCCTTCCAGATGGCCTTCAGTCAACAGCGCCGTCGCACCACTGTCCTCCAGCATGTACTTCAGTCGTTCTACCGGATATGCCGGATCCAGCGGTACGTACGCTCCCCCAGCCTTCAATACCCCCAGCACCGCCACGATCATCTCGAACCCGCGCTCCACGCAGATCGCCACCCGCGTGTCCGGCCTCACTCCGAAATCTCTCAGATAATGCGCCAGCTGGTTGGCCCGCTGGTTCAGTTCATTGTAGGTAAGAGACTGACTGTTGCAGGTGACGGCCACAGCGTTGGGCGTGCGCTCGACCTGCGCCTCGACGAGTTGATGCACACACTCGATAGCGGGATACTTGACAGTAGTGTCGTTCCACTCCACCAGGATTTGATGCCGCTCCGCAGGCGTCAGAAGGGGCAAGAGCGAAACCGCTTGTGCGGGATTCTCTATGGCCGATTGCAGCAAAATCTGGAATTGAGCCATCATCCGCGTGATCGTGGAATGCTCAAAGAGATCGGTGCTGTAAGAGAAGCGCGCCTCGAGTTCCCCATCGCGCTCGATGACGTTGACGGTGAGATCGAGAACTTCGGTTTGGGTGTCAAACGGGACCGGTTCCCAATGTAGACCTGCCGCCAGGATGGACTCCGAGCCGATCTGCTGGTTGAAGGCAACCTGGAACACAGGATTGCGGCTCAAATCCCGCTGCAACGGCAATTGTTCCAGCAAGACCTCAAAGGGGACGTCTTGATGGGAAAATGCTTCCTCGGTGACACCACGGATTCTAGTCAGCAGTCCGCTGAAACTCAGACTACCCGAGAGGTCGGTGCGAAGCGCAACCATGTTTTCGATCGGGCCCACGAGGTCGGCCAGTTTTGAATCGCCTCGCCCCGAGATCGCAGTGCCCACGACCAAATCGTCCTGTCTGCTGTAGCGGAACAGAAGAACGTTGAAAGCGGCGAGCAAGGTCATGAAGAGTGTTGCGCCATGATCCGCCCCGAGATTCCGGAGCTGCTCCAGGAGCGACTTCTCAATCGAGAAAACCTGGGATGCGCCGTGAAAAGTTTGCTCGGGTGGTCGCGGCCGGTCGATGGGCAGATCGAGGCTGGAAGAAGCTCCGGCGAGCTGCCGCTTCCAATACGAGATCTCTTCCTCTGAAACTTTATCTTGGCGGGATACAAACTCGCTGTACTGCATCGGCGTGCGCACCGCTGCTTCGGACTCGTCGCTTTGGCCACTCCCGTAGCGCAGCGCCAGCTGGCGTAGAAGAACTCTGAGGGAAGCTTCGTCGCATACGATGCGATGGGCAACCAAGAGAAACACATATTCCAACGACGCCAAGCGGCAAAGAAAACCTCTTAGGAGGGGACCACGGGAGAGATCAAACGGTCGTCGCGCATCCTCTCGTATTAGCTGCGACAGCCTAACCTCACGTTCTGCCGGGGAAACGTCTTGCAAGTCCAGAGCGTTCGGTTGCGGGGGAAAACCGGCGACAACGACTGGTCGGGGTACGCCTTTAACGGTGTGGAATTCAGTTCGCAGGATCTCGTACCGTCGAACAACCTCGCCCCACGCAGTTCCAAATTTTTCGACGTCGATCGGTCCCGTGAGGCGCAAAGCGCATGAGACATTGTGTGCCGGGTTGCCGGGGTGTAATCGCTCCAATACCCAGTGCCGCTGCTGAGATATGGACAGCTCGCCCTGCTGGAGTGAAGGTGTTCCGTTTCTTTGCGCTAAGGGGCCTGATCTCATTCTTCAATCGCCAAATGTCCCGCCCAATTAGCTTGGGGTCGGCCGCGAACCGAACGGGGTACGGAAACCGCCTAGAGTGCTGAGTCTAGATTGCCAACATTGCTAGAAAGTTACAAGGCCCCACTGGCAAGTCAAGGTCCCTTAGCGTGGGGACTGTAACCCATTGAAATGGTTTGCATTATCGGCTGTTATGAGATTTCTGTGCGAGCCAAAGTGCAAAAACTTTCACACTTGACGAAGTCAGATAAGACGAAAGCCGCGTGGCGGCTCCAGCCACCATCGCGGTTACCCTCAAGGGGCCCAACTTTGCTCCGGTCGTCGTGGGAAAAACTTTCATTAGGGTAGATCCGTTAAGAACGATGTGACTGATCTTGACCACTCCGCGTGAGCCCCGCATCGTAACAGGCATGGCGGTCGGTCTAGCCGGGGGGTGGTCGGTTCCCCACTCGATCAAGCTCTACCCGGGATGGAATCGCGCGACCGTGACGCAGAGCCTGGTAGACCCAGGCAAACAGCGCCGAGTTGATCATGCAGAAGTAGTAGGGCAGCCGGAGGACTCTTGGCTTGAGGCTGACCATTGCGCCCAGTAGAGCAAGCCCGTAGAAGAGCACTTGCCCAAGAAGCAACCAGTTGTAGGGGAATTTCCCGCGCAGGCCGATATTGGCAGCGAGCGCGATGAGCATGAACACTGGCACCAACAGCCGCCCGGTCTTGTGGGAGAGCA
>JBAUXO010000187.1:0-25110 GCA_049584315.1 Candidatus Sulfotelmatobacter sp.
CGAGGTAAGACCCGAAGGCGAATCATTTCGCATCCGGATTCCGTTTCTTACACAAAGTAGGGCTCCAGTGCTTGGTTTAGGCAGCTTTAAATGCGATCTGAGGCCGAAGACTGTGGTGGTGACTCTACTTTCGGGTGACCACGAGTATGATCGCATCTCCTTAGATTGGGCAAAAGACTTCAAAATGGCTGACCCTACCGCCTATGCTTTGCGGTCCGAACTGGTCCTGCACGGTACGCCCTAACGCCTTCTTCCTTCGGCATTCCGTAACTTTCGGCCTTCAACCGGGGCAGTGAGCGCTATGGGGGATGTTTCGCCAACCATCATCGCATTTGGCTTGGTATTCGGATACGATTGCGCTCGATGCATAAGAACAAAGGCAACGCTAACAGCCGTTTTCGGACGGCTCAAGGCCGTGGGCGCGGGTCTCATTCTCGTCGCCGTCGGAAGCTTGCGTGTGATCGGAGGTGTTCAGGTTGTGACCCATTGGATGGGCCAGCCAATGTTTTCGTGGGGACCGCCAGACCGGCCAATGGCTCAGGTCGATTGTGCAGGGCCACTTCAACTACTACGCGGTACCGGGAAACCGCGACAGTCTCGGCGTATTCCGGGATCGGTTAATTGGGCTGTGGTGGTCATGGAAGGCGTTGACACGTTTTGACCGCTGGTCATTTAGTGCTATGGCGATTTCGCCAATCGTGGACGCGACCGCCCAGATTGCGACCACTGCTACAGTATTATTGGAGTCAGGTCTGGGACCAAGTTGGTCCGTAAGTATGAGGCACCAAGGGTGACCGGCTCAACAGGCGATGCGAAGCTCAGAACGGTAACAGCGGGAATCGTGTTGCTAGCAGGCGGGTTGACGATCAACTATCTGCTGGAGCGCTACAACGTTTTCAAAGTCTGGGAGAACTCACGCTATCCAATATCATGGGCAGACCTATTCTATCCGCCGCTGTGCGTCTTTTTGTCGTTGACTGGCATCGCCTTGGGGGTGGGTGGAGCAATCTATCGCCTACCGAGCCGAGTTTTGCTGCGACATGCTCTTAAGATTGTGATACCCCTGACCCTCGGTTACATCCTTTTCGCTTTCGCCATGCAGTTCGTCGCAACAGGAGCAGATCGCTTAGGCGAGTGCCCCGGTCTCGATCAAGCTGCTTCGAGTTCTAACGTGATACCAGAATCGAAGTGGAGGCCCGGTCACCCAGCTGTCGGTTGCGCCATACAGAGACGAGGAATGTTCCTCTCCTACTACAACGATATTGGGGTTTACGGCGTAACAGACGCAGTGGCACAGCAACTCGTTCTTGACAGAGTGGCCGAGCACTTTCGGCAAGCGCAAACGCATCCCGTTCAAGTCGTGTTCTATGACATGGAGAACGTGTCAGTCCGCCAACTGCAAAACGGAGCAACCTTGAGTACAGGGGGGCGTAGCAAGCTTATTCGGGTTGTGAATATAGGATAACTCGCCACGACACTCAGCTGTCGCAGGCGATAACGCTCAGAATCCCTCCACTCCGCACCGGTGCCCATTTTGCATTCCCCATACGATCTGTGCCGTAGTTCCAATCCTGCGGAAAAGGCCATCGCCCGCACAGCCTTCGACGCTGCTCTGGGCCGGGAACTGCACGAAGTGATTCAGAAAGCCAAGCAGATGGCCAACAAGATCCAGCAGTCTTCGGATCTGTGGGACTTAGAACATTACCTGACCGAACGTCGTAAAGACATCAACCGCAAGTACGACTATCGGTATTCGCAACTGAGGCACGTGTTTGGGAGACTCTTGTACGAAGGCCGAGTCAGCGAGGAAGAACCGCGCGGTTTGCAGGAGGACAAGCTGAAGTCGATCCGTTCGGTGGCCAAATTCCTAGCGGAGCACGCGGCCTGACCTGCATGCTGAGCGCTATCGCCTTACGTCAGCCATATCACGCTATACCGGGTTCAGCAGTACCATGGAGTTGACCGTTAGCATAGGCCGCCCCATGTGGTTTAGCTTTCTTGTCTCGTTCCTTGTTCTACTGATCGGCATATTCGTGTGGCGATCCTTAGCTCGCTTGTGGGCAAATCCACACGAGTCCGTCAGTCCACCCCATGAGGCAAACGTCTTCGCTCGGGTCAAACCGCGTCCGAGGTCTGGCGCAGGAGCAGTAGCATTAGAAGAGCCTGACGATGAAGGGCCGTAACCAGCCTTGGCGAGGTTGGTGAGCGTAATCGACAACTATGCGTTTAGTGCCCAGGGTTTCGGTCGCGCCTTCTGATGGGTGTTCAGCTTTATGGCCGTCTCGCTTGTTGCTCGGTGTTCGGGTGCGGGGACGGTGGAGCAGCGGCGCTGTTCTACACTTCACAACAACCCTGTAGCCCGTCGGAATCTCAAAGAGCGCAGGGTCAGGCTCGCTGCGGTCAAGTTCTCGAATCTCCGTGGTTGTTTCCTCGCCGGGGTTCGTGGTCGTGGTGCCCCTGGCAAGGACGGTGATCTTCAGATCGGGCGAAACCCACTTCTCTTCCACATACACGATATCGGGACCGCGCCCGCCATAGAAGGGTAGTACCCGCGTAATCCGCGTACCCTCGGCAGAGACGCCATTGATCAGTCGTCCGCCAAGGCTCTCCGTTGTGGTCTTTCCGAGGTCTTGCCCGTGGGTAGGAACCGGAACGGAATAGGTCATCACCGAAGCGGTTTTCCGTCCGGGGAGGAGCTGAATGAACTGGCGCTGCAAAGGAACATATAAATTCACCACACCGGGCGTTTCAATGCGCGTTCTTCCCTGAGAATCGCGCATTTTGACCACCCTGTCTTCATATCGCACCCGAGTACCGTCCGCTAAGGTCTCGAAGCCCGTTCCAACGATTTGCGCTGTATAGGGCAGATTCGGAACATAATCGTGGGGATCTTGGCACAACGCCTGGCTAGAGCAGGCGGCAACGGCGATAACGAGAGCCCAGAACCAAAGCCATAGTGTCGGGGTTTGTCCGGGTCGGTCCACCAAGGAATTATCTCCGGACGCTCGAAGCGAATCAACGAAATATGTAGTAGTTGAAACATCCGGTTACGCACATTGACCCTGCGATTGACCCCTGCGAGGGGGATTTTGAAGGGGCGTTAGCACTTTACCGACAGCTGCCGGAATCAATAGATGAGGTGTCAACGCGAAAGCTGATAGTTGACCTGTATCTGCGTGTCGACAGTGACAGGTTGTCCCATTAGCAGGTAAGGTTTGTATTTCCATTGGCGCACCGCGTCCACCGCAGAAGCAGCCAACTCGATTGGGCTGTCTACTAGCTCAAGATCCTTAATGTCGCCGGTCTTGCTGATCTCTGCTTGCAGCACAACCGTGCCCTGAATGTGTGCGGAGCGGGCGTCGGCGGGGTAGACGGGATTAACCGCGGCGCCGTCTTTCAGGCCGGTCGAGAGTGCAGATGTCGTCGCGCTCTGCTGGGACAAAGCCGTGATCGAGTTGAGAGTCGCCACAATCGCCTCCAGTCCTTTCTCCTGAGGGGCACCTGCACGCCAGACCAACAAATGGCCGTTCGCAGCAGTGCAGATGATACACTGATGACGCCCTCCAACACCGCGAGCCAAATTGACACGGAAGTAGTCGCGGCCCGCTGCCGAGAACTCTTCGACACCACCCTCTGGCTGGTCCTTCCTATCTTGAGCGTGGACAATCATGGCTTCGAGGCTTTTCTTGCAATCGATCGCTGGCTGCCGGAACGCGAGGAGTGAAAAGAAAGGAGCGGTCTCCGACAGATTCGATTTGGGAACATATACCGCAGCCAGCAGAACGTCGAAATTCGGCGCGGGATTGGAGGATTCAACTCTACTCCATAACATCTTCGTTGCTCGGACCCAATCGCTCGAGAGCGGGTAGACGAGTCCGAAGTCGGCAATTGAGAAGTGCGGCTGCGCTGCGTCGGCAGGCTTGGGGTCGACTTGGGAGTGAGCCCGCGCCGCGACCCAAATGAGCAGGCAGGCCCAGAAAACCTTCATAACCTGAATCTCCTTCTCGGGAAAACGGGAAGGAGGATATCATCATTCCGGCTCCTACTGTTGTTAAATTGCCTCATTGACCGGCGAGTCCGGCCTCCGGCTGAAGCCCTTAATCACTGGTAAAATCGCTCACCAGAGAGGTCCTATGCCCTTTGTTGACACCCACAGCCTCAGTGTCATTGAGCGTTTGCCGGGGTGGTACGGACGGTATTTCCACTCGGAAAACATGACGTTTGCGCACTACGATTTTAAGCGCGGCTCGACCATACACGAGCACTTCCATCCTCAGGAAGAAGTCTATGAGGTCATCGAGGGTGAACTCGAGGTGACAATCGAGGGCGTGGCCCAGATCGTACAACCGGGCGTGGTCGCGGTGGTGCCGAGCAATGTTCGCCATTCGGTCAAAGCCTTCACAGATGGCAGAGCCATTATTGTCGATTATCCGCACAGACCTGAAATCGAGCAGACGCATTCGTAGCGGCAGGACCAGGTCGGGCGCGGTGTTCTCAGTAAGTCTTACTTTTTGCGATCCATAGTCCTTTTGATTTCATCCTTCGCGCCGCCCCAGAAAGCTGTCGAAGCTCTTAAGTTTTACAATATGAATCTTTCGTCTGACCTTTCAAGGCCATAGTTAATGTAATGTTCTTCGCTATCAAGCCAAACCGCGAGGTATTGACAACGCAAATTGGCGAGCTGTCAACGGCAATTACTTCCCGTGTGTCCCAGCGAAGAATGTCGGAGCTGTTCATCGATACTCCTGGTTGTCCGAGGTTGAAGGTAGCGTCAGCCTCTTCGCAGAAGCCAAAATGCCGCAGAAACTTCGCGCCAAGATTTGTTCGAGCGAAAAGACACTATTACATCTATCTAAAGCCATGGAACGGCGATGATTAGGCGATACTGAGGGATCTCACGTTTGATGGCGAGCCGGCTGTTGGAATGTCAGTCGGAACGGTCTGGCCCTTCGTAGCGGAGACAAGGAATGGCTTCCGCTAGTCACCGGCTTTTCTGTCGCGATAATTGTCGCGACTGTGACTTCCGGATTGCCTGTCGTCCGGGCCGAATCCCCAAGCGCCCATTCTCAAAACAGGATCAGTGCTAGGGCCGCTTGGCCCAGTCGTCACAATCCTGGAATCCAGCGCATGGCGTTGCTGCGGAATATTTTCTGGAGCACCGTCCCGGGCAGGCTCAATCCGTACACCTGTTTGCCTTCGACCTTAAGCATCTCGCCGGTTGCCAGGAATTTCCAGTCCCGCGTGTAGGTGGACTGCCAGTCTTTCAACGCGTCCGGGAGGTTGGCGTCCGGAAGCAAATCGAGGTCTGTGCCGTAGAGGACGCGGTCCTGATACCGGATGAGAAATGCGCGCACTTTTTCCGGCGGCATCAGCATGAGGTATTCCATTCTCCCCGCTGTGTCGATGGCAAAATTCGGATACCTGTCCAAGTGGCTGGCTATGTTGTCGAGATCTCGCTCCATGCTGCCCAGATGGACGCCCACCATGCGTAACTGGGGAGTGTTCGCGAGCACATGATCGCGCGCTTCGAGAATCCTCTGCTTCGATGGAAACCCGGGCCGGTTGGCGACGTACCATTGGGGATTTTCTTGGTAGTAGGACCAGGATGGGTCAGCTGCGTCCGGTGGCCCCCAGGCCACATCAGGCTCGGCCTGGTGGGTCATCAGCGTTTTTCCGTGACTCGCGATGTCTTTGTAGATCGGAGCGAACTTCGGATCATCGGCCATGACGTATTGGCCGCGGCTGTCCTTGATTTCCATTCCGATGTTCTTCCAGATCTTGACCGCCACGGCTCCCTGCACGAAGTCGCGGTCGATTTGCTTGATGGTATCGGTGCTGAACGACGGGCTACCAAACTTGTATGGATCGAAGGTCGTACACAGGGCGATGTGGCCATCACTGGACCGCACCAGCGCCAGTGCGTCATCGATCTGCGGCTGCAACTGCTTGCGATTGGGGTTCGTGTCGTCCATCACAAGGATATTCAGCAGCTTCAGGTTCAGCCGTTCGAGCATCTTCTGAAATGTGGGATCGTTCTTGAAGACATGCACGTGGACATCGATAGGATGGATCGCCGCGAAGCCACGGAGAGCGGCTTCGTCATCGGCTGGTTTTGCGGGAGCAGACGCGGAAGTCAGCGCCGGATGTGTGGAAGACAAGGCGATCGAGACACCTAAGATGACTTGAGCGATCGTTCGTGCCGAGCCCATCATTGGAAATTCCTTCTATCACGGCAGAACAGCCTAGATAGTTTTTTGGGGTCGTACCCAGGCGTAGCCATCGCCCGTGGGGCACCCTAACTCAAATACTGACTCAAGGCCTGACTCCGCGGCGAGTTGAGTTTCAGAAATAGAACTTCAAAGCAAACTGAATGAATCGGGGATCGTGCGCGGCTTGGGCGAAGCCAAACGCGCAGTTGGAATTTGTGTTGCCGTTCGTGCATCCGGTCTCCGCTGCGGTTTCATCCAACCCGTGCTGGGTAGCGATATTCGTATTAAAGCTACCGGGATTGTCGAACTCCGGATCGTAATGATTGAAAGCATTGAAGAACTCTGCCCGGAACTCGAGGCGCTTTTGTTCGCTGATGGGGAAAATCTTAAACAAAGAAATATCCCAGTTCTGAGTGCCTGGCCCCTGAATGATGTTTCGACCAGCGTCACCAAACGATCCGACGACTGTGTTTGTCGCAAAGGCGCAGGTGTTAAACAGTGTTCCCGGTACACATGGGTGTCCGTTTGGATTTCCGACCACGTTGGGCCGCGATGCGCTGGCGACTTCTCCGCCGCCATCAGACGTGGAGAGGTTGGTGGCAATGTCGGTGGGTGTATACCAGTTTCCCGTGGTTGCGATCGTGATGCCTGCAACCTGCCAATTGCCGATGATCTGGTTCCATACGCCGGAAGCATTCCCCCCGAACGCCTTATTTTTACCAAAGGGTAAATCGTAGGCGTAACTCAGGACGAACCGTTGACGGACGTCAAAATCCGCATTTCCGTACTCCAGGAGGGGATCATTTTGGAGGCGGAAGTCGCCCGCATTCTGCGATCCCAAGCTGGCGCTGGAAGCGTCATCCAGGGCATGGCTCCAAGTATAGGCCGCCTGAAATTGCAGGCCGTGGGTGGGGCGTTTCTCGAAACGAACCTGCAGAGAGTCGTAGTTGGAGACGTCGTTCGATCGAAATGTTGCAATAGAGGTATCAAACACGGGATCGCAGTCATCTGTGGGGCTCAAGTTGCAAGTAGCGCCGGGAGGAGCGCCAGGAGCCACTGCGTGAGCAGGTCTCCGCTCGGCAGTCGGGCAACCCAGCAAGCTGACAAAATTTGCCACGCAAAGCGCCGCGAACTGTGGGAGGGTCGCGAGCGCTGCCTCATTGCCATTATAAAAGCCGAAGAGTTTCAGGCCACGCGAGCCCGCGTAGGAAACATCCAGCATCGCGTCGGCCGGCATTTGGTATTGCACGCCAAAGTGCCACTGCTGGTTATAGGGAGTCCGCAGATTTGGATCGACGGAATAAAGCTCCGGAGTGTTGGGATTCGAAAGCGCGGTCGCCGGAAATCCGTTGGCCAAGGTGTTCGACCCATTCATATTGAGGGATGCAATCGAGCAATTGAGCGGATTTCCGGCCGGGAAGGCCGGATTGGTAGCCAGGTTCCCACACGGCGTCGAAAAGGACTCGGAGGAGAAGAACGGAGGATTGAACCCCGGGCTGGGATTGGAGTAAGGCCCATTCTCCTGCCCGCCGTAGAAAATGCCGTAACCGCTGCGGACCACGAGTTTGTTCGTGGCTCGGAAAGCGAAGCCGATACGCGGCGCAAAATTGTTTAGATCAGGACTGATCAGTCCACGCGAGCCATGCTCAATCGGTATGCTGGCTCCGATCAGCGGTGTGAGCGTTTCATTCTGTCCGCTGGGAACGAGGATAGCGTTAGGGCCGAAAACAAAGGTTCCCTCCTCGTTGTTGTGTTCCTTGACCGTGCTGAAGACCTCATAGCGCAGACCCAGATTGACGGTTAGTCGGTCGTTGGCCTTCCAGTCGTCCTGAGTGAAACCGGCGTAGATTTGACGCCGATAGTCAATGTTATGCAGGCTCGTAATTCCGCCACCATCGGCAATGCCCAGTAGCATCGTCGCGAAGGAGCTGCCCCCGGTGCCTAGCGCGGCGGGGTTGTCGGTGAAGTCATTGCCGAAGTCCAGAGCGCCACGCGCTTCGGCTGGTTGAAAGATCGTGAACTGTTCGATACGCACTTCGGTGCCGAACTTCAGCGAGTGGTGTCCCCGGATCCAGGTCAGGTTGTCGGTGAAAACGAAACTGTTCTGTTTCTCAATCGAAGGCAGGTAGGTGGAGCTTCCGATTCCGGCGGTACCATCGCCGAAGGTGATGTTCGGCAAGCCACCGTTGTTCGGACCATAAGGGACGTTGGGAAAATTCAGTTGAGAACTGATGTTCTCGTTGGCGTTGAGCTGAAATCGGTGCGCATTGATCCGGTTGTAACCGATTCGGAACTCATTGATCACATTGGGCCTAAAGAGGTGAACTTCGCTTAAAGCCGCGCTGCGGTAAGAATCGTCCTCGCTACCGTCGAAGAACCCTCCCCCATCCAGCAGATTGTTGAAAGGCGGAGGAATAAAACTGGGTTGGTTCTCGTAGCTGACTCGCCCAAAGGAATTGTCCCGCTCGCTGATTTTGTGATCGATGCGGATGTCGAAGTTGTTGCGGCTTTCCTGCCGGTGTGGGTCCGAAAGAAAGTTGTCGCCTCCAATGTTGGCATTTGGAGTCGGCCAATACGTGGACAGAGTGGCTGCCAGCGGATCAATCATGTTCGCCGGAAATATATTGGTTGGAACGCCGTTGCTGTACCCGCCGATAGGGACGCCGCACAGACCGGTAGGACTTGAACTTAAGGTCTGCGTAAGACGTGTGTTGAATATTTCGCCGGCATAAGTGGGTTGCCCGTTGCAATCGGTACCCGTCACAGTTGCGGTGTCGAGGAAGCTAGAGAAATTCCCGCCAATCATTGCCGGTGTGGGAATCAATTCCAAAAACGGCGTCGCCTGTCGGACCCGCAATCCCTCGTAGTCGCCAAAAAAGAAAGTGCGGTTCTTAATGATCGGTCCGCCCAACGTGGCACCGAACTGATTCTGCTTGTAAGGCTGACGGCCAAATTCATCAAACGCGTTGCGCGCATCGAGCTTCTCGTTCCTGATGAACTCGTACAAGTCGCCGTGGAAGTCGTTTGTTCCCGACTTGACCACCGCATTCAGAATCGCTCCGTTTCCCCGCCCGAATTCCGCGCTGTAGGCGCTGGTTTGCACTTTGAACTCGGCAATGGCATCCACCGAAGGCTGGATGACGAAAGCGGTCTCATTCAGCAAATCGGCCAGGTTCGAGTTGTTATCAACTCCATCCAGCAGAAAGTTGTTCTGTTCCGACCGCGCTCCACCCGCGCTGAATCCGTAACTGGCGTTAATTCGTGAACCGGGTTCGGCGGGAGCCACTCCCGCACTGAGCTGCGCCAACTGCGCAAAGTTTCGGCCGTTCAGTGGAAGAGTCGTGGCCTCCTGGCCGTTCACCACATCTCCGAGCTCGGAAGTTTCCGTTTGCAGTTGTGGTCCTTCGGAGGTGATCGTCATGACTTCGTGGATGCTGCCGACCGTCAGCGTAATGTCCACCTCCGGGTGCTCCTGAATATTCACTGTGATCGGTCCTACGACCGTTTTCTTGAAGCCTACTTTCTCGGCGGTGACGCTGTAGCTTCCAATTTTGAGCGGACTCGCGACGTACTCTCCTTGGGAGCTGGTTGTGACCACGGTCTCGGTGCCACGATCAACATCCTTGATGCTGATCTCGACGCCGGGAATTACGGCTCCAGCGGGATCACGGACAATTCCTGCGATTCCACCGCTGTCTTTCTGCCCAACTGCAGCGGGCGTCAAGGCCATGGCGACTACCAAGACAGCAAGGACAAACGGCAGTAGGTTGCGGCAAGTTTGCTTCATAGTCCACCGTCCCTGATACGCCCAACAGGCTTGCGTTCTATTTCTTTTTGCTTACTGAACTTTCGTTTTGGAGTCGAAGGGAACAATTACCGATAATGTGCTCGTTTGTCAATCATTTTGTTTGTTCATAACCGATTTTTCAGCTCCGGGAAGAGCGCTTCGTGGCGAAACAAAATCATCCCTCCCGGTGGGGACCGCCTCTGAACTGCCTCCGGCCGGAGGAACCCTTCACCTGGCCGGTTGGTAGCGCTTGATGCTTTGGGGGTCGAAGATGGTCGGGATATGGCCGGAAATGCGCACCGGGAAGTGGTCTTCTCCACTGAGCCCGTTAAGACCGGTGGCCGTCATATGCACATCGTATTCACCCGGCTGGGTATAGGCATGAGTCACTTCCCTTCCCTCCAAGGTCACGCCGTCGCCAAAATCCCAGCGATACGAAAGCACGGCTTCGCTGCCCTGGCTGTGGGCTATAAAACTAAGCGTGTCTCCTGCATTCCCGGCCGAAGGGTGGTCCGTTGTCACACCCGGAGGAGCTGCGGGAATCTGAGCGTCGACGATTTTCAACACCAGCACCGAATGAGGCGGCTGATGCAGGGCAAGCGCGCCGCCGGCTGGGGCAGGCATCGCGTAATTGTCCAGGACATCTGTAACCACGTATTGGCCGGACCGGGGTAATCCGGCAGTTGTGAGATCGATCGAGTGATCAGTCTCCTTATCGGTCCAGTTGAAGACAGTCAGAATGCTCTGCCGGCCGTCCTCTTTCAGAAAGAATAAGCTCGGCTGCCCATCCTCGGGGGCAAAATTCATCAGATCCAATGGCACCGACGCCCGCCCCAGGCGAACCATCTGAATCAGCTCCGGATTCTGAATCAGCGCGAGGCGCTCAGGGGCCTTCGACAACGAGGGCAGATCGTCGCCGATCTCGAACATCCCGCCGGAAACGGCGGCGAGTGCAATGGAGACCCTGGCCTCATCCAAAGTTGCCGGCTTCGTGCCCCCGTGCCATCTCTGATCGGCAACGGTTTGGGTTGATACCGTAAAGGCATCCGGATCGTCCACAAAAAAATTGCGATTCATGTAATACCGCGCCGCAATTCCTGGCGCAGCATCTTTGCTGGCGCCGTAGGTGTGCCCGGTATCGAGCGAGGTCCGGCCATAATCCACGTAACCTACCGGGTTGAGCATCACGCTTCCATCTTTATCTAGGTAGACGTTGTCCCCCACCGTCTCGCGGATAATCTTCAGCCCGATTCTCTGGGCTTCCAGAGCGGTTGTATTTGGTTCGTGGTAGTAACCTTCAATCGCGCTATCGTCCATGAAATCCATCTTGATGTAGCGGATACCCCAGTCATTCACCAGAGTGGAATAGGTCTTTCGCAGATACTCCTGAGCCCCTGGGTTGGTGGTGTCCAGCACAAACAGCTGATCTTTGCTACGCGCAACCGTGCCGGCATGGATCGGCTGCCCCTGTGCATTTCTTACGAGCCAATCCGGGTGATTCTCATAGACCCCGGAACGCTCCGATACTTCAAAGGGAGCAGTCCAGATGGCCGGAACCAACCCCAGGCCGTGCACTTCGTACTCGAGTGTGGCAAGACCGTGGGGAAAGTGAGCCGCATTCGGAGTAATGTATTCTCCCCGGGCATATTGATAGCCCTCGTCCATATGGAAAATGTTGTAGCCGAGCGATTTCAGATGCTCCGCTTCCCACTCCGCATTGGTCAGAGCTGCTCCCTCATTCAACCCGAAGTAGTATGCGGTCCAACTCCACCAGCCCATCAATGCAGGCGCTGTGACTCTGGCATGATGAATCTGTCGAATCAGCGAGCCATAAGTTTCCAGCTGCCGATGGTAGTCCGTGGACAGACTGAAGAGCACACGCTCCGAAGATAGCTCCCCGCCAGGGGCAACCGGCAGGCTCAACTCCACCTGATCCTCTGCCGAGGAGTGCTTGAGAGAATTTTCCTTCTCCATCTCGGTGGTTCCGGTCGAATCGACCTCGTAGGCTGCAGCATGAATTGCTTCGCCGGAAGAGCCGGCAAGATGAAGCCGCAAAATCGTGAGAAACCGGTCCGAGGTGAGAGCGCCCAGAAACAAGCTCTCATGACTCCGGCGGTTGTAGACCGGCGGTTGTAGATAAGTTGACTACCAACGGCACGATGCATCTGCTGTTCGGCATCTGCAAGATCGCGGACCGTGATGCCGGGCCGGTCCTCGCTGAAGCTGTCGGAGAGAACTCGATTGTCGAGGACCGGCCCGCCCAAGTCGATAATCGGTCCTTCGGTTGCCTCCAGGGAACGAATCCCCTCGACGTGAATGGCCTTTCCTGTTGTATTCCGAACCGTTACCTGGATATCGCCGAAAGGCTCGCTCGCATATGCACGCAGGTGATAGATCAGGTCGGGCTGCCCGCTCAATCCTGAGTAGGTCACTTGCCAGTCCGTCGCCTCTCCCAGATATCCGTGAGCTTGCGATTGCTCTACCTCGTGCCGCGGATAATCCGCGGCATGAAGCCAGCGTCGATCCACCTCAACCCCGACTCCGGCCCGCAAGGCATACGAAGTCGAATCTGGCATCGAAATCGTGTATGTGCCATCTGCCGGGTTCACAGTGATTTGCAAAGCGCGTTCTGGACCAGACGATTGCGCCGGGCACGCCGTTATCATGTCGCCGGCAAGCAGCAAAATTACCGCAAATCTGGTCCCACGCCTCAACCTGCTTTGCCTGATGCAGTAGCTGATCATCGAATCCCCTTATGAAGTTGAGAAGTCCGTCCCGCGGGCGACGAGGGCATCTGGAGAATTCAGGGAAGGATTGCCTTGACTCCCGTGATCTCGCAAAAATCGACTAAGGCCGGATATAGCTCTTCGCCGTAGCCCAGACACGCATATTCATTTGTCCAATGCTGAAGCAAAACGTCGATGTCACAATGAGCGTTCACAAAACCGTGGGGCCAAAATGGGATGCCACATTCGTTGAGCCGTTTTTCGATCTGATCAGGTGCGGGCTCGAGAATGCTGGCTCGGGTGATGACCATCTGAAACTCACCGTTTACTCTGCCCAGTCGCGCCAATACTCCTTCTCCCACTTTGCAGATCAATTTCACAGAAAGGCCGCCCGCTTCGCCCTCCGTGGGGATACCGTGTTCCGAGAAACCAGCTGGACCCAGTGTGCTTGCCAAGGAAGGCGGGCAAGCGCCATCCCCGATGATCTTGATTTCTTTCGTTTTCTTATCGATATGCTGAAGATCGCCGTAATAGACCCTCTCCTTGCTCAATTTGGTGAGCAGAAGAACGCTCAAAGCAGTATTGAAATCGCCCAACGTAGAAGTGCCAACTCCATCCTCAAGCATCATGCTCTGAGCGAAGCAAGTTGCCGAATAATCGCCGGCCAGACCAGGAAAGGATTGAATCGTGTAAAAATCAAACTTCTCTCTCGCTACAACTTTTCTCAGAGCAAGATAGAGCCGCATCGAACGCTCGGTCACTGCGTTTCGATCTGGTTGCTTGCCAAACAGCTGCTTCAGCCTTGGCTGAAGTTCATCCAATTCCGTCGCTGAGATCCCTTCAGCAGCCTGCTTCAACACGGTAGCGTCGCGGGAGTCGATATCTATGCCAAACATCCTCATCCATTGCGAGGGATCCGCAGCACCGCAGGTCTGCCCCATTCCGCGCCCGCCAAATGTTCCGATGGTGGACATGTTTAGGAAGTTCTTGAGATGAGAAGCCTGGGCATAGCTGACGACCTTGTTCACGGTGTCTGATTCCTCGAGACCTCCGTATACAAATTTGTGCGGGACACCGATTTCGAGCAAACCTCCGTGCAGCACCAATCCGCCGACAGGCCGCCAGCCTTGAGAGCCGGGGTGCGTCCATATGAGCAAGCCCTTGCCGCTGCTGCAGTAATCGCGAATCGCACCGACCATGTGTGCCGCCCAAACCCATGTCCCGGAAAACAGGACGACTGCATCGATGGCATCGTCGCATTTCATTTTCCGGAATGCAGCTCGAGCTTCTTCTTTGCTGGCCACGATGACACCATGCTCAACAACTTTCAAACCCGACGCAACCAGTGCACTCTTGGCGCGCCGAACCAATGCATCATCAATGAACGGCGTTCCCATCGGGTCTTTCAGCCCATCTTTGTGAACTCCGAAAACTATGAATCCGACCGTTGCTTGTATCACTGTTCCTCCGACCTGGCCTCTCGAACTTTAAGCGTCTGCCCTGGCGGTGCGCGCCGAGCGCAAATCGTGGTATCGCTTGGCTTGCTGTACGTACGATGCCGCGATGGCATCGTCGGGTGATATCACTGAAACATCACGCACTACGAGTTCCACGGCTTCCCGCAAGCTCCCATATTCTCCGGAGGCCACGCCGCCGAGTATGGCTCCGCCCAGACACACTGCCTCTGGACATTCCATGACATGCAGCCGTCGACCCGACAATGCAGCTCGCAACTGAAGACCGAGAACCGACCGCGAGCCTCCGCCTGTGACATAGATGTCGCGAAACTCCCCCACTGCGCTTCCCAGAATGTCGGTCATCTGTGACAGTTCACAGGCGAGCCCCTCGAGGATGCCTTTGTAGATCTGGCTGCGGGTTGTGTTCGCGCTCAAGCCGGAGATGATTCCGCGTGCCTGCGCGTTGAAGTCAGGATTGCAGCTTCCAATCAGATTGGGGGTAATGCAAAGACCAGATGGGCCCGCTGGCGCTTCTCGTTCCAGTGTCGCGTAGTGGCTGGCCTCTGTGCACGATGAATCCCCACCCCGAGCGGCGACGTCGTCTCCGCACGCTTCTGCGTACAACAGATCGTGAAACCACTTGATCATGATTCCCGATGGAAAATACGCCAGCGTGACAAACTTGTTTGGAACCACGTGACAATAAGAGTTGAGAGAAGCGGCGAGCGCCGCAGCGGTTAAGCTGGGCTGGTCGGAAGCAGCCAGTAGACATTCGTAAGTGCCCATCGAATCGGCCACGCGGCCCGAGCCGATAGCACCAACTCCCAATGCGCCGCAGGGTTGATCGTGTCCTCCGATCACCACAATCGTTCCCGCCGAGAGACCGAGTTGGCTGGCTGTGGCTCCTTCTAGTTTGCCCACAATCGTTCCCGCGGGTACAGGAATGGGCAGGCGTTCGGCAGTTATGTCGGTGGCGGCTAGAACTTCTTCGGACCAGCATCGCTGACGTATATCGAATGCCAGATAGCGAGAGGCCAAGGAATAATCAATATAGGCGGGCAGTCCCAGTCGTGAAAGAACATAACCAATCACACTAAGGAAACGAACCGAGGAAGCAAAAATGTCCGGCCGATGCTTGCGCAGCCAAAGAAATTTTGGAATTGGATACATGGGATGAGCGACCAGGCCAGTGATTTCGAAAAGCTGCTTTTTTCCGAATGTTTTTTCGAGCCACAGCGTTTCCTCCGTGGCTCGATTGTCCCGATTGAGAATGGCCGGGGCGATGGCTTCGTTGCGTTCACTTACCGGCACGAAAGTTTCGCCGTGCGAGCTCAGGCATAGTGCTCGAACGGGATCTGAAAGGCTCTTCGATGACGCCTGCGAACAATGGCACACCGCCTCCCAAAAGATCGCCGGATCCATCTCCGCGTGCGAAGGAGCGGGAAACTCCGGCGTGTACGCGCAGGAGTGCTGCGCAAGTATCTCACCAGCCAGCGCAAATACCACGGCTTTGCATCTACTCGAACCGATATCGATGGCAAGCAAACTCATAAGGGGTGTTCGATTCCTGCTTACTTTAGCGCGAAGTTGTTTCAGCCAAACGGCCGGGGCGAGTCACGACGCACCCAAGGCAAGGGACCTCGTTGCGGCGTTCCACTGATTATCGGCGTTATTCACAGGAATCTCTCTGCCGCGACTGAAAGCTTCCGGCCACGGGCTCCGGACTCGAGAACCTCAATCCTTCTCCTGGCAATGGAAACGCTGGCTACGCCACAAAATGTCTCCGGCACTTCAAACAACAAGATCAGAAACCGAACTTGAGCCTTGGATCTGGCTGGCAGCCAGCGATACGTTGGTTCGCCGAACAGCGGGCCTTGCTCGATGGTTTGGCGTCGCGGGATAGCGAATGGTGTCGTGCTGAACTCCAGTCCTCGACAGAACGTTTTTCGCAGCCAAGGTGCTGCGGTTCGGTTATATCGTTCTTCCCAATTGCCCACCCAGGGGAAGTCTGCCCGTCGAAATGCATAGACGACGAGAAGTTTCAGGAGGGGGTTACATGCCGCGATGAAACCAATTTCAAGTTCCGGATTCAGCAATTGCGCCGTGTAGTGTCCGAACCGCAGCCCGGGCGTGGTGCGCAAGTTCATCCGCTTGCGATCTCTTGTCGGCGCATTGGGCCAGGTAAACTCGGCGTCCGGCTGAAGAGCGAATCGAGAGCTGTAGCTGGCTGGACAAACCTTCGCCCGCGTTGCCGGCATGTCGAACCAGGTGGTTCCTGCTTCCAGAAACGGTGGTCCGAAGGTTACATGTTGGTTCCACGAAATAGGCCGGTCGCAACCGCTGAGGTTGACCGCCTCTTCTTGGCAATAAATCACCGGATTAACGCGGTCCAGTGTAAGGTTCCTGCTGAAACTGATGTGAGCTTCGGGAAGCGTCAGTCCATATTGCAATTGTATCTTCGGCAACTGCACCTGTTTCTGGATGTCCCACTTCAAGGCGGGTGCTTCGCCGTGGGTCGAGAGACCCGCTGCTGTCTCTTCTGGCGAGGGCGGTCCGAAGTGATCAAAGCTGAGGCTATGTCCCGCAATGCCGGAGAGTAACCGGCCGTCGGGCGGGGGACCGTACGTGCGCGCATGTTTCGCCGTGTAATTGAACGGATCGATCGTCGACCAATGCGGCCGCCATAGCGGGTTGACTTGGGAGCATGCATTTAGACGCAACTCGCAGATGTGCCCTCCGCCCTCAAGAACGGAGACAGATCCCCAATCTGCCCGCAAACGGAATCCACCGCGGCCGTCCATCAAATTCTTGCTCGGCCCAGCCGCCTGCGCAGGAGAATCCGATGTCGTCATGGCGTGATCGCTTGAAATTCTGCCGTCGCCGCCCCGTCGAGAGCGGCACGCGCCCGTTCCAGAAATGTGCTCATGTTGTCGGCTTGAAAAACGTTGCGGCCAAAGAAGACACCAGCGGCGCCCGCCGCCGCGACGTCCCGGACCACGTCGAGCGCATGTTTGTCCGATGCATGCCGGCTTCCACCGAGTACCAGAATTGGTATGGGACATTCTTCCACCACCGAACGCATGGAAGCTACGTTGCCACTGTAATCAGTCTTAACAACATCCCCACCCAGCTCGGCTGCCATACGAGTGTGCAGCTTCAGCCACTTCGGGTCCCCCGGATTCTGCACATCCTTCCCCCGTGCCAGAGATTCCACAATCAGCGGGATTCCAACTCGTTCACACTCACGGGCGATTTCAGCGTTGCGAGTGATCTCCTTCATCTCGAACTCGGCATCGCCGGTACCCACGACAAGATAGGTGAGAACCGCATCTGCGCCGTGGCGTAAGGCTTCCTCAGGGTGGGCGAGAAGCGAGCTGTACAATGCACCGTTTCCGTCTTGCCCGATCGCAGACCACACCGTAGTCCAATCCAGGCGGGCAATTAAAGCTGGTATTGGGCCGAGAATTGTCGAATTCGCGAATTGCCGAATCAGGCCAAGGTTCAGCAGCAACGCATCGACCTTGGCCTCGGCAAATTGGCGAATCTTTCCTAAGGGGTCTTCCGTTCCAGGAATCGGTCCCAGCACCAATGCATGATCGAAAGCCACGACCAGGGCTCGGTGTTGTGAGCCTCCAAGCACACGATTCAAACGAATCCTCTTGCCGCAATCGCTCACAGTTCCCTCACGTCGCCGCTGAACTTTGGGCCGACTCAAATTAATCTTGCGTGTGAGCGATTGTCAACCCAAATTGTTATAATTTGTTCATTTGTGTTTACTCCTACGCATTTCTCGCAACTCCGCAACCACAACTTCGACACCCGCTTCCCGCAGGCCCTTGACGTATTTTGGATCGGTGCCGGAGTCGGTTACAAGGACGTCGATGTCCGCCACAGGGCCGACGTAGGCAAAGCTCTGCGTACCAAACTTGCTGTGATCCGCTAACGCGATTCTGGTCTTGGCCGCCTTCGTGATCATCTTCTTGATCTGTGCCTCTGCGTGGTTTGCGGTCGAGACGCCGTACGACAGATCGATTGCGCTGACCCCCAAAATTGCTTTGTCCAACCGGATTTCGGAGAGCGCGCGCTGGGCCCATTCGCCGGAAAAATAGAAGGTGTCTTTTTGCAGATCGCCCCCTGTGCACAGGACATTCACGCCTGTGCTTCTTTGCAACTGGCAAACAATAGTTGGAGAGTTCGTCACCACGGTCAGCCGATGCCGTTGATTTAAGCCACGGGCAAGCTCATACACCGTGGTGCTTCCCTCAAGAAAGACGGTCTCGCCATCCAGCACCAAACGCTCAGCCTCGCGCGCAATTGCTTGCTTTTCGATGCTATGGCTATGCGATAACGCCTCATAGGAAGGTTGGAAGCTGGTGCTGGACATGCGGGAAACCGCTCCCCCGTGGGAACGGACTAGCACGCCATCTTGCTCCAAAGCAGCCAAGTCTCGCCTTACAGTCGCCGCGGTAACCCCCAATGCGGTGCAGAGGTCGGATGCCGTAATGGTGCGTTGGCTGGAAAGAACTTCTCGAATGCGAAATCTACGCTCTTCTGCGAGCATGATGGTT
Source organism: Candidatus Sulfotelmatobacter sp. (assembly GCA_049584315.1). GTDB lineage: Bacteria > Acidobacteriota > Terriglobia > Terriglobales > Acidobacteriaceae > Sulfotelmatobacter. The sequence continues at coordinate 18,748 of JBAUXO010000187.1, forward strand.
TACGCTCTCCTGGCATGGTGAACTTTGCTGCGGAGTCGCGGCTCCCCGCAGGAATTGTATTTCCGATCTGGACGATTTGTATCGCAGAAAGTGTACTCCTGCGAAGTCATAATCGATCAGAAACAAACAATCCGATTGACAAACAAGCAAGCGGTAGGTAGATTCGCGCAATCATAAGGTGGTTGCCGCTACCCGACATTGAAGTGCACCAACTTGCCAGCGTATGGCGATGAAGATCGAAACGCGACCCCACCTGACGCGCGCCTTCGGTTTACTTCATGCTACGGCCCTGAACATCGCGAATATGGTGGGGGTCGGGCCCTTCATCACGATTCCACTGATGATGGCTTCCATGGGCGGCCCACAATCCCTATTGGGCTGGGTGAGCGGCGCCCTCATCGTAATTTCCGACGGTCTTATATGGAGCGAACTGGGGGCAGCGTTGCCAGGCTCCGGCGGCAGCTACCATTTCCTTCGCGAGGCGTACGGCCATCAGAGTTGGGGTCGCCTGATGGCCTTTCTTTTCATCTGGCAATTTGTTCTGAGCGGGCCTTTGGAAATCGCCTCCGGGATGATTGGATTCGGAAACTACACGACATATCTCTGGCCGGGTTTGAGCGGCCGAGGGCAGCAATACGTGGCAGTGGCCGCGGGCCTGGCTGCTGTGGTCCTTCTATGCCGGCAGATGACATTCCTGCGCAAGATCACCCTCACCCTTTGGGTCGGCACGGTTCTAGCGATGGTAACGGTCATCGCCATCGGTTTCTCCCACTTCAATGCGCAAAGGGCGTTCGATTTTCCTCCCGGAGCGCTGGCCTTTAATCGTGGCTTCGTGCTTGGTCTGGGCAGCGCCACCCTGATTGCGGTGTACAACTATCTGGGATATTACGACGTGTGCTACATCGGAGACGAAGTACGGAATCCATCCTACGTAGTGCCGCGCTCGATTCTGTATTCGCTCGCAGTCTGCTGTGTGGGATACCTGGCGCTGCATCTCGCCTTGATCGGAGTAGTGCCCTGGCGGGAAGGGATTCGTTCGAACTTCATCATTTCTGATTTCATGGAGCACCTATACGGCAGGGGTGCCGCGATCGCGGCAACAATTCTGGTCCTTTGGTCGGCCCTGGGCGCCGTGTTCTCGCTTCTTCTGGGTTATTCGCGAATTCCCTATGCCGCTGCCATCGACGGCTATTTCTTCCGTCCTTTTGCGCAACTTCATCCTACGAAAAACTATCCGCAGGTTTCCCTGCTGGTTTTGGGCGGCGTATCGATTGCAGCCACGTTCCTTAAGCTTGATCAGCTCGTCAGTGCCTTGATCACCACCCGAATCCTGGTGCAGTTTCTGGGACAATTATTCGCCATTCCACTCTTGCGGCGGAAGCTTCCGGACAGCGCGCGGCCCTACAAAATGTGGTTTTATCCCGTCCCCATCGTCATCGCGTTCTTTGGGTGGGCATATGTTTTTCTGACCTCGGGCTGGCTCTACATCAGGATCGGTTTATTGACGCTACTCACCGGCGTTCTGGTTTTCTTCATCTGGGCGAAGTGGAAAACTACATGGCCGTTCAACCCAAGCCAGGAGAATTCATGATGCGACCTCATTGTCGTGATTTTAGCCTCCCCAAAGAATTGGCCGTAATAATCCGCTGGTTCGAGATCGCTGGTCTCTTGACAGCCTGCGTGCTCAACTTGGCTGAAGGCAGCTTGGGCTCTTCCGGCCAGGCTGGGCCTTCCGAGGTCGCAGCGCATATCGATGGCTTATCCGTGGTCGTTCAAGCGAGCGACGGTACATATGAAATCCAAACGGGGGCCGGCGGACGCAGCGTCATTCACGCAAGAGTGGCGGCGGAGATCGATCACAAGTGGGTTAAATCGACGGATTATCCGAAACATCAGATATCTCAGTCGACTTTTGAGGATGCTGTCGGACGCGGCAAGAACATTCGAGTCATTTCGTCCGGACTTCCGAATTTTCCTGATCTCGCATTTACATTGCAAGTCTATGACGGGAAAACCTTCGGTGTCATCGCGGCTGAAGTTCAAAATCACACCGGCAATTCCGCAACCATACAAAGTATCCGAAGCGTCGAGGCTTTCGGAAACACAATCATCGATCTCGATGGCCCGCAGAGCGCCGACCGAGTTCTGTCGGACAGCTTCAGTGAGGACTGGCCGCCGCTGCAAATTTACGATTTAGGAAAAGCTTCCAATGGAATGCACCGTGCCGTAGGCAGCCAGCTTATCTACAACCGGGAGAGCAAGGAAAGCCTATTCTTTGGGGCTCTTACCTCCAACCGCTTTCTCACCATCATTCATTTGCAATCGCGATCCTCTTCATCGGACGGTCCGGGGATCGCTTCATTTACGGTCGAGTCGACCGGAACCACTGAGATCCAGGCGACCGATCCTGAGTCCGGCCTGCGAGAAGGGCCTGCTGAAAACCGGATCGAATTAAGCGTTCCACTTCCCGCGGGCGAGTCAGTCGCTTCGGAGCGGGTGATGTTTGCTGCCGGAAAAGACTATTACTCGCAACTTGAACATTATGGCGCCGTGATTCGAGAGCTGCATCACAGTCGTGTCAGCGCAGACAACATGCTCGGCTGGTGGAGTTGGACGGCCTATTACACGAAGATCACCCAAGGTGCAGCGCTCACGAACGCTCAATGGCTAGCCGAGCACCTGAAGGTGCTGGGCTATGACTATTTTCATTTCGACTTGGGCTACGGGTACGCTCGCGGTGAATATGCCACGCCCAATGCCTCTCAATTCCCCCATGGCATGTGGGATCTTACACACCGCATCTGCCGATTAGGATTGAAGGTAGGCGTTTGGACTGCTCCCTTTGAAGTGGGCGAGCGGGCCTGGATCTACGAGCACCATAAAGATTGGCTGGTGCACAACGCACAGGGCGATCCGATTTCCATTGGAGATGCCGAAGAGGTCAAGGGCGAACACCTTTTCGTATTAGATGTTACTCATCCTGATGCCCAGGAATATCTTCGACAGACCTATCGCGCTCTGGTCCGGGAATGGGGCGTACGCTACATTAAGCTCGACTTCATGGACAACACGGCAATCGAGGGTTATTACCATCGTCCCAACACAACGGCCCTTGAAGCGCAGCGCATCGGGCTTGAGATTATCCGCAAGGCAGTCGGCGAAGACGTGCTCCTCGATAAAGATGGGAGCCCGATGTTGAACCCGGTTGGCCTGGTGGATGAAGGCCGTATATCGCAGGATACCGGTCATGCGTTTCTCCGCAGCAAGGAAGCGGCGCCGGGCATCGCGGCGCGTTATTACATGCATCGCAACTTTTTCATCACCGACCCAGACGCGTTCACGGTTTCCCGGCAGCTCCTTGAAGAGCGAACCATTCAAGCTCCGCTTACTTTGAATGAAGCGCGGGTCTCAGTCGCGCTGGCTGCGGTTTCGGGAGGAATGTTCGAAATTGGCGACGATCTCCCAACTCTGGGGAGTGACCCGGAACGAATGGCTTTGGTCAAGAATCCTGATTTGCTTGCCATGGCGAAACTGGGATGGGCAGCTTTGCCTCTGGATCTCCTGACCTATGCAGAGAAAGATGAGCAGCCGAGCGTTTTTCTGCTACGCGAAGACCAGCGGCAGTCTATTTTGGCAGTCTTTAACTGGACAAAACAGCCGAGGTCCCGCACCTTCACCTTCTCCGATTTAAATCTTCCAGCAGGGCATTCGCTCAGATTTTTGGACTCGCTCGCGGAAGATCACATTATACCGATGGACCACGAAACGCTCCACCTCGAAAATCAGCCCACGCACTCAGTCAAGCTCATTAAAATCATTGATACTTCGATTCCGGTCGCCGCCCCTTCGATTGCATTCCAAGTACCGTCTCAAGCGAAAACTGGGGAAGAGATTGGGTTCTCGAGCCTAGTGTCTAAGAACGGAGTTCCCGCCCTCGCCTATCATTGGGATTTCGGCGATGGAGTGGTCGCCGAGGGTGCAATCCTGACTCATGCATATACCACCGCCGGAAACTACACAGTGCGGTTCAGGGCTGAAGGCCTTGATGGCAAATCCGCAGAGAAGACATTTTCGATCGCGGTCAGTGGGTCGGTGAATCTTCAGTCTCCTCAGCGTTACTTCGAACCTCGCGAATAGCTGATGGGCACAGGAGGCGGTCATTCCATTGTGGAACTATATTCTATTCGGTCGAAGACATCGAAATGTTGTTTAACTCGCTGTCGCTGCTGCCTTCAGCAATGTCGAAGCAAGGGCTGAGACCTCCGTTGCGGCGTAACAGAGGGGCTCAGATGAGGCTTGTTCAGTTCGAAGATATCAACGGCAGGGAAACTTTTGTCAACCGCACACCTGGCGATTCTTCGAGGTCACTTGCCGAGGTATGGACGCATCCGCACTCGTGATTGCGTTAACTCTTTTACGTTCAGTTGCCCTTTATGGTCTGTGTCGAGCCTGTCGAATTCTTCTTCCATGAACCTCATCCATTCTTGTTTGGAGACCTTGCCGCTCTTGTCCGTATCCATCGCGAGCAAGAGTTGCTTAGCCGCATCCGTTGCCGCAACCAGCTTTCTTTCTCTTTCGGACTTTTCCGCATCCGGTGTTGGAGAAATTGCTCCCGTTGATTTCTCGCTTTGCGCGGTGGCGTTCTTCGCCATATTCCGCTCAGGGACACCGCGGTGGTAATGGCCAGAACAACCCCCCAGTGCCTAAACATAGTTTCACCTCCGTTTGAGATCGCTGAGGCACGTCAAGCAGAACTCCCCTCTAAGAATTCCGCTGCCTGACACTAAAACTTAACCATGATGTCGAAATCCACCAACATCTCGTCTCTGCGCAGATCAGGAAACCCACGCTGCTGCCTTGTGATCCGCAGGATGTTTGCGCCGCACCGAGACTCAAAGCTCCGGAGGTATTCCCGTTGTTGCAGGCAAAGAACTGCGGAGATCCGTTGTTGGTGTAGGGCACTCCGCCCGAGCCGGGTGGCGTAACTCCACCGGCTCCAGTCCAGTAGGGCACGCTCGCGTGGCGATAGTCGGCCTCCCAGCGGAAGGTGATCCACTGCTTTGGCATGTAATCAAACGTGATCGAAGAATCCCATGCCTTAAATGGATCTCCGGGATTTCCGGTAGAGTACGGTGCGTTGATCGCAGCGGACGACGCAGTCTCGCCATTGATGGGTGGGACCAGGACCAGATAGCGTCCGGGATTGTTGATTTGGCCGCCGCCGAGCGTTAATCCGAACTTGTCCTTCTTAAACCACGCGCGGTTGTAAAACATGAAGCCGATGAAACTCTGTTTGGGATCGACTCCCCCCTTCGGAAAATTGGCACTCACCGGCCCCAGCGGGTCCTTCTTGTCTCCGAGGCAACTCACCCCTGCTAAGGTGGCCGTGCTGGGTCCAAATTCGCAACCCATATCTCCGGTGAACGAGAAGGCCAGTTTGTCGAGGGTCTTCTCCGGATGATCGTAATATTTGATCTCCACGCTGTTGTCCGTGTGAATGCGGCCGCGATTCGGTATGTAGAGATCGTCATGGCCGAGACCGTAGTTATTGGAAATGACATTGATCCATGGCTTCGGAGTCCATTTGATCTGTCCGCCCACACCTTTCCGCGAGTTGGCGGAGGCGTAGGACTGCCATCCATTGATGATCCGGGGCTCGATCTTCAAGTGTGGGTTGGGGAAAACCTGGATTCGTAGGCCGGTGAAAAACCACGGGGTATTGGAGGAAACGTAGGAAGGTTGGTAGGGCCAGTTGTCGTAGTTGTAATAGCTGAACAAGCCGATGTATGACATGAAGATTCCCGCGTCGACGTTGATCCCGTCCAAGGCGTTGATGTGATAACCGCCATAAGCCTCCGACAAGTATCGGTACGCATCGTTGAGCCGCCATTGCCCTTTGCTGTAACTGGGGTCATTGCGCACCGTCGTCGTCGAATACATCCCAAACTGGGTCATCAACGGGCCCGGACGTTGTCAAGATGGAAATCCCCGCCAACGCCCAGTTGCTCCAACCCTATTTCGTTCGAGCGAAACATCTCGCTGGACCCGCCCTCGGAGTTGTCGACCGGCTTGTTGAAGTCGTAATTGTAGGTAACATCCGCCCGGATTTCCGGCGTGAAGAATTTCGTATCGAAGGCCGTTTCTTTGTTCCGTGGATTACCGTTCAGCCAACTCCAGTCCCAGTCCGAGAAAGGCGTCATCCTCCGCGAAGCGGAACGGGGTATGAGCTTTGTTTCCTAGTGTGCTGTCCCAGCCAATTCTTTACAACGGCGCACCTTGTCTAGGATCACGTCAGCAGTGGCCTTCCAGGCGAACGGCTTGGGCGTATCGTTCCAGCTTGCAAGCCACGCATAGATGGCGCGT
>JBAUXO010000188.1:0-19383 GCA_049584315.1 Candidatus Sulfotelmatobacter sp.
ATCACACGTATCCCACCCTCATCCACACTCCATTCCTAGATCTCGTCGCGATTGTTTCCGTCCAGGAAGAACTTAATCAGACGAATGAAAACTCTGGCGGGGGAAAATAATGTGAGGCGTTACACCCCCGGTCTAGCCCGTGCGCCGCGCCGTGAGCAGGTGCAGGATCTCCCGCAGCCCCTGGCGGATGTGCTGGATCTCGGTGGGCGATTGCGATGGGAACGGAATCGCCGCTTGTCCTTTGTCGGTTTTTGTTTCAGAACGCAGTTGCTGGCGCGCACCCAGAATCGTGAAGCCCTGCTCGTAGAGCAGTTGCTTGATGTGCAGAACGCTTTCCACATCCCGTCTCCGGTACATGCGCTGGCCCGTGCTGCTTTTCACCGGCTTCAGCTGTGGAAACTCGCTCTCCCAGAAGCGCAGCACGTAGGCGGGAAGCCGACACAGAGTGGCCACTTCGCCGATGCGGAAATATAGCTTGTCGGGGATAAATACTTCGTGGCTCTTGTTCTTGCCCGCGCTTTTTTTTCTCGGACTCATACACGCATCGGCGGTTGAAGCCCCTGCCGTCTCCGTATTGTGACACAGGCAAGGGATCGATATGAAGAATTCCCGGATCATTTGAGGTAGGGCCTCCGGCCGGCGTTCACCGCGCAAAACGGAAATGCCTCTCAAGAGGTGCTTCTCCTGAGAGGCGAGTGAAATTCTGGCCCTTGCGAAGTGTCGTTTCGCAGGCGGTTGGTTAGTGTTTCTTCTTTTTTGCTTTCTTCTTCGTTGCCATGAAGGTTCCTCCGTGAACGATTTTCCCTTGGGACTTCGGGGACCCGAATACCAAAAGCCACCCAACTTGTTGTACGGGCAGCATCCTTAACACAAGATATTGCGGCAGTATGAACGCAGTGTCAACACAATTTTGCATTTTCACCGAACATTTTTCGTGCGAGTGAGGCCATCACGCGTTCACCGGGCATGCCTTCCAGTCTCGTCTCCTGGTGGCTCGTCTCCGCTTCCGGTAAACTGCGCCTCATGCGGCGCGATCCCATTGAGCTCGAGATCTTCAAGAATCTTTACCACTCGATCGCCGAAGAGATGGGCGCAGCGCTGCGGCGCACTGCATTTTCTCCCAACATCAAAGAGCGGCACGACTATTCCTGCGCCGTGTTTGACGGCGTCGGTGAAGTCATCGCCATGGGCGACCACATGCCGGTACATCTGGGCTCCATGCCGATGTCGGTTCGAGCCGCGATTGCCGCGGGAGAAATGGCTCCCGGCGATGTGGTCATGCTGAACGATCCCTTCCGCGGGGGTACGCATCTGCCGGATATCACTCTAGTCGCGCCCGTGTTTGTAGGGCGCAGCCTCTCTCGCCCGCGAAAAGCCGTGAACCGTCCTGACTTCTACGTAGCCTCGCGCGCCCATCACGCCGACGTGGGCGGAGCGTACGCGGGATCGATGGGTCTGTGCCGCGAGATCTATCAGGAAGGAATTCGCATTCCGCCGGTGAAAATCATGCGCGGAGAAGTAATGCAGCCCGATGTCCTCTCGCTGCTGCTCAACAACGTGCGCACGCCCGAGGAGCGCGAAGGCGATCTGGGTGCACAGATTGCCGCCTGCCACAACGGGGCCGAGCGGCTGCGGGAAGTATGTCTGCGCTACGGAGTCGAGCGCGCGAAGCGCGCCGCAGCGGAACTGCTCGAGTATTCCGAAGAACTGATGCGCGCATTTCTGTCGCGTGTTCCGGCGGGCACTTATCGCGCGGAAGATTTTCTGGATAACGACGGCATCACCGACAAGCCAGTGAAGATAGCGGTGACGGTGAACATCGGCCTGCAGCAGAAAACACCTGGGCCACAGGGCCACGCGGTCACTATCGATTTCACCGGAAGTGATCCCCAGGTCGAAGGCAGTGTGAACGCGGTCGAGGCCATCACCTACTCCGCTTGCTTCTATCTGTTTCGATGTGTGTTGACGGATGACGTCCCGGCCGCGGCCGGCCTGATGCGACCCATCCAGGTCATCGCTCCGGAGGGAACGATTGTGAACGCGCGCCCGCCGGCGGCAGTGGCGGGCGGTAACGTCGAAACTTCGCAGCGCATCGTCGATGTTTTGCTGCTCGCGCTTTCCCAGGCCATTCCTTACAGCATTCCGGCGGCGGCATCGGGAACCATGAACAATCTAACCATCGGCGGAATCGATCCCCGCACCGGCGGTCCCTTCACTTACTATGAAACCATCGCTGGCGGCATGGGCGCGCGGCCCACGAAACCCGGAGTTTCCGGCGTTCACACGCACATGACGAATTCGCGAAACACCCCCGCAGAAGCCTTGGAGTATGCCTATCCGCTGCGGGTGCGGCAATATTCCCTTCGGCCGCGCAGCGGCGGTAGCGGAAAGTATCGCGGCGGCGACGGTATTATCCGCGAGGTAGAAGTACTGACCGATTGCGAAGTGACGCTATTGTCGGAACGCCGTACCCGCGCCCCATGGGGACTGCACGGCGGAAGCGCAGGTGCGTTGGGTAAGACGACCGTGATCCGCAATAACGATTCCGTCGAAGAGATGACGGGAAAGTTCAGCACGCGGCTGCGCCGGGGCGAGCGCATCAGAATCGAGTCCCCCGGTGGCGGCGGTTGGGGAGCAATTTTAACTGCTGACGAATGACCCTAGACTGGCGGAGGTTCATCGCATCGGCAACCCAGGAATTCTTATGACCGATCTAGCATCTCACCACCTCGACGAAGCGCGCCGCCAGATGCGCGGGACAAAGCGCCTGGCGGACGCGGCCATTGCCCAACTCAAGGACGAGGAACTATTTGTCAGGCTCGATCCCGAGTCGAACTGCGTCGCCCTCATCGTGAAGCACCTGGCGGGGAACATGCGTTCGCGTTTCACCGATTTCCTCACCACCGATGGCGAGAAGCCCAACCGTTTTCGCGACCAGGAATTCGAGCTAAGCCCCTCCACCACTCGCGCCGAGGTGATGCGCTGGTGGGAAGAAGGGTGGGCGCAGGTTTTCAACACGCTCGATTCGCTCAACCCCGAAGATGTGATGCGTACGGTCACGATTCGTGGTGAACCACACACCGTGCTGCAGGCGATCAATCGTCAAATCGCTCACTACGCCTCCCACACCGGGCAGATCATATTTCTGGCCAAACATCTGCGGTCCAGCGAGTGGAAGACGCTAAGCATCCCCCGCGGCAAGTCGGAAGACTATAAGGTGGCGCCCCCCAAGACCTACAAGCCGATGAGTTAGACCGGCAGGGGCTAGCCAGGCCAAAAGAGTAGGATTTCTACAAACCCGGCCCAAAGGACCGATAGTGGCCGGTAATTTCCCCAGTCGAAAAGGGTGTCTCCTATTCTATCTTCGGCCCCCACTCATGTTGTGAACGATCATATGCCAGCTGCTCCAGCAGGACTTTTGGTCCACCAGAATGCCGATGTGCGGCACGTCCCTGCCGAGATCACACCTGACTAGTTCGCCAGGCGAGTAGTTCTACGCTGGTTTTGTCATGGGTAAGCTTTCCCCTCAGCGTTGGAAAAATACCATTAGGTTAGGCACGGCGATGGTCGATCTTCGAGTCCGGATGGGCGAGCAACCAGGGTTTCTGATTTGGCTACAGAGCAACGTTCTGCAGCATGTCTTCGTGGACCTCTTTTTGCAAGTCCACTCCCACCGCTCGGTAGGAGCGGATGATCTCGTCTGCGCCGACGCTCGTGTCGGCGGGGACGCCTCCGCCCGGATAAGGGATTCGAACATAGCCAGAAACATAGCGGACAGAATGATGCGCGTTCAATGGCTGCAACCCCGAGCCGGCGCAGGAAATCCTGCCCTGCTTGAGCCGTGCCGTCAGTTTGCGGCCTGGCGCAAGGCAGGCATATCGCGCAGAGCATAAATGGGGCCAGCCAACGGCGGCCTATTTGGCGGAAGTGTATTTCGATTGATTGTAACGGCCCTCAGCTCGGAGGAGAATATGTTGGTACTGTTCCTAGACTTGCGTTGGAGAAAACAGCAAGGAGCGTAGCAATCTGTTGGGACGCACATCAGGCGGCTCCAGGGTGCTAAAATCATACGTTTTGCGTCCGAGTCTGCTTTCATAAGGTAGCCTTATGCCATCCACTATGCTGGCGGTGGTCAAGCCGGAGGCCGCGCCGGGCGCGGAAATTCGCGAAGTAGAAGTCCCCGCCTTTGGGGGGAACGATGTGCTGGTCAAAGTGAAGATGGCCTCCATCTGCGGCACCGATCTGCATATCTACAACTGGGATCGCTGGGCGCAGGGCCGCATTCATCCTCCGCTGATTCCCGGCCACGAGTTCTGCGGCGAGGTGGCCGCCCTCGGCGATGAAGTGACCAGCGTGAGAGAAGGCGACTTCGTCTCCGCCGAAATGCACGTCGCCTGCGGCAAGTGCCTGCAGTGCCGCACCGGCGAGGCGCACATCTGCCACAACGTGAAAATCATCGGCGTCGACACCAACGGCGCCTTCGCCGAGTATGTGGTCATTCCGGAATCGAATATCTGGAAGCTCGATTCCGCCATTCCGCACGAATACGCATCGATTCTCGATCCACTGGGCAACGCGGTCCATACCGTGATGGCCGGCGAGATTGCCGCGAAAACCGTCGCCGTCACAGGATGTGGTCCCATTGGACTGTTTGCCATTGCCGTGGCGCGGGCCGTAGGCGCGACCAGCGTGTTTGCCATTGAAGTAAACGAGCACCGGCGCAAGATCGCACGCGAAATGAAAGCCGACTACGTCCTTGACCCCGCGAAGGAAAATGCGAAAGCCGCGGTTATGGAGAAAACCGGCGGTCTGGGCGTGGATGTGGTGCTCGAGATGGCGGGCCATCCCGATTCCATTCGAACCGCCTTCGATATCGTGCGACGTGGCGGCAGAATTTCCCTTCTCGGCCTGACCTCAAAACCGATCTCGCTGAATTTTTCCGAAGACATAATTTTCAAGGGCATCACCGTGCAAGGCATCAACGGACGCCGCATGTACCAGACCTGGTACCAGATGACCGCGTTACTCAAGGCCGGCAAACTCGACCTGCATCCGGTGATCACCGACCGTATTCCGATGCAGGATTTTTCCAAAGCGATGGCGCGGCTGAAGACCGGCGAGGCGAGTAAAATTTTGATATATCCCAACGGAGTGCGATAAGCCCGCGCGGGGCGGACACTCTTGTCCGCGAGCCCTTCAGCCAGCAGGAAGTCTCGGAACGAGATCGTCGACGGAAGTGAATTATGAGCCTTGATGCATTCGTGCGCTGCACCTGTATTCGCGACGGCAAGGCCAAACCGCACCCGCAGCCGCTCCCCGATCGCCTCCCCTTCGATGAGTCCGGTGAGCCCACTTTGACGGCTGATCCCACGCAAGAAGAGTGGGAAGCTCACGATCAATGGATTGGCGAATCGTGCGAGCACGAGGGATATCTACTGTCCGTATTTCTCGGCAACATCACGCGAGTTGGCAATTTGCGCAGTTTTCCGCGCGGACTGCAAGGCAGTCCGGGGCCCAAGTTCCCTACGCTGCCGGAAAAAGTTCTCTGCCACGGTGCCCACACGGGCGACTGGGGTTTCAGCAAAGACGCAGCAAAACTATTGAACGAAGTCGATATCGTTCTGCATTCCAGCGACATTCTGGCCGATTCTGAAAAGGAATTCTTCACCAATATGAAGCTTCTATCCGAAGCCGTGTGGCGACCGGCAATCCGATTATGTTTTAGTGGTTTTCGATCTGCGTTGAACCGTGTGAATCCGCGGCAAAGAAGTTTGAGGCAATCATGACTACAGCAACCCGCACCAATCCGCTCTCCTATCTCACCGACCAGCTTGACGAACTCAAAGCAAAAGGTACCCACTTCAAGCTGCGCGTGCTTGACGATGAGCAGGCGCCGGTCTGCACTTTCGACGGGAAGAAAGTCATCAACCTCGCCTCAAACAATTACCTGGGCCTGACCACGCATCCCAAGTTGCGCGAGGCGGCGCTCCAGGCCACGCGCAAATACGGCGTCGGGTCGGGAGCCGTGCGTACCATCGCCGGCACGATGAAGATCCATATCGAGCTCGAAGAAAAGATCGCGCGCTTCAAAAACGTGGAGGCGTGCGTGGTCTTCCAGTCAGGCTTTGCGGCGAATGCGGGCACAGTGTCGGCTGTACTGGGCAAGGACGATTTCATCATCTCCGATGCGCTGAATCATGCCTCGATCATCGATGGTGCACGTCTGTCGAAGGCGAAGATTCTAGTCTTCCGCCACAAAGACGTCACTCACGCGGAAGAACAACTCGCCAGCGTAAAAGATGAACCCGGCAGGAAGCTGCTGATCAGCGACGGTGTCTTCTCCATGGATGGCGACATCGGCCCGCTGCCCGGCCTGTGCGATCTGGCAGAAAAATACGGTGCCATCATGATGGTCGACGACGCCCACGCCTCCGGGGTTCTCGGCCGCAACGGACGCGGCACGATCGACCATTTCAACGTGCATGGCCGCGTGGATATTCAGGTTGGGACGTTGTCGAAGGCCATCGGTGCACTCGGCGGATACGTCTGCGGCACGCGCGATCTCATCGATTTTCTCTACCACCGCGCGCGCCCGTTCCTGTTCTCAACGTCGCATCCCCCGTCAGTTGCGGCAACCTGCATCGCCGCCTTCGATGTTCTGGAGAGCGAACCCGAGCGCATGGAAAAACTCTGGGAGAACACGCGCTTCTGGAAAAAAGAACTCGGCCTGCTCGGTTTCGACATCGGCGGCCGCGCCACTCCGGCCAGCGAAACCCCCATCACGCCCATCATCATCGGCCACGGCAAGCTCACCATGGACTTCTCCCGTGAGCTCTTCCAGGAAGGCGTCCTCGGCACCGGCATCGCCTTCCCCACCGTCCCGGAAGGCAAAGCCCGCATCCGCACCATCATGACGGCTACGCACCGAAAAGAAGAGTTGGAGCAGGCATTAGAAGTGCTGGGGCGGGTGGGGAAGAGGATGAAGATTCTGAGCTAATTAGTCCGCCCGGTGCAGCATCTTCCCGCCCACAATCGTCGCCACAACTTTCCCCGTTAACTGCCATCCCTCAAAGGGCGTGTTGTGCGACAACGACCGCGACTTGGCAGCCTCGAACCTCCACTTCTTCTTGGGATCAAAGATAGTGACATCGCCGTGGTCTCCAGGTGCTAACGATCCGCGGCCGCGAAGATCGAAGACGCGCGCCGGGCCCGCAGTAAAGAGTTCGACAATTCGTGCCAGCGGAATCTTGTGCTCGCGGTGCAGCTTCGTGATGGCCAGGGCCACCGCGGTTTCGAGCCCGGTGATGCCGAAAGCCGCGCGCTCGAACTCGACTTCTTTCTCGTGCGTGGCGTGAGGCGCGTGGTCGGTAGCGATGGCGTCCACCGTGCCGTCGGCGAGCGCCACCAGGATCGCTTCCCGGTCAGTCGCCGAGCGCAGCGGCGGATTCATCTTGAAATTTGTGTTGTACTCCCCTACATCTTCGTCGAGCAGCGTGAAGTGGTGTGGCGTTACCTCGCAGGTGACGCGCGCCTTGGCGCGCTTCCCGCGCCGCACGGCCTTGAGCGCATCGGAAGTGGAGAGATGCGCGACATGCAATCGCGATTCGCGAATCTGCTGAGCCAGAGTCAGGTCGCGCTCCACGATGTTCGCTTCGGCCGCCGTCGATATCCCGCGCAGTCCAAGACGAAAGCTGGTGGGCCCTTCATTCATGGAGGCATTTTCAGTGAGGCGCGTATCTTCGGCGTGCTGCACCACCGGCAAGTTCAGCTGAGCACCCAGCCGCAGAGCCGCGCGCATGATTTCGTCCTCGAGGATCGGTCTGCCGTCATCCGTAACGGCCACGGCGCCGGCCCGCTGCAAGGCGGCGAAATCGGTGAGCACCGCACCGCGCGAGTTCAAAGTGGCTGCGGCAATCGGAAAAATATTCACCACCGCCCCACGTTCAGGGTTCCGCAGCCACGTGACCCATTCGGCGTTGTCCACCACGGGCGCGGTGTTCGGCATGGTGCAGACCGACGTGAAGCCTCCGGCCGCCGCCGCCGCGGTGCCGGTCGCGATCGTCTCCTTATAGCTCTGTCCCGGCTCGCGCAGGTGGGCGTGCAGATCGATGAATCCAGGGGCAACGACCAGACCGCGCGCATCGAACCGGTCGTCGGCCCCGCCGCGAATTTTATTGGGCAGAGCGATCTCGGCGACCACGCCATCGCGTAGGAGAACATCCATCAGCGCATCGATTCTTGCCGAAGGATCGATAACGTGTCCGCCTTTGATAAGCATCGATCCCGGTTTGGATTTCGCGTTCGTCATTCCTTCCATCCATGTCAATCCGTGAATAGCCTTGGCTCAGTTCGCCTTCCCCAAAGCCCAGGCCAAAATCGCCATGCGCGTGGGCACTCCGTTATGCACCTCGTCTACGATCACCGATTGTGGACCGTCGACCACTTCAGACGTCAGCTCCAGCCCCCGAATGATCGGTCCGGGATGCATCACGATGGCGTCGCGTTTGGCCAACTTCAGCCGCGCCGTTGTCATCTGGTAGCGCGCCATATAGTCCTGCAAGTGGACCTTCTTCCCGGCGAGGCGTTCCTGCTGCACGCGCAACAGCATGATCACATCGGCGCCGCGCAACGCTTCTTCAATGTGGCGGGTGATGCTCAGCCCGGGCGCGAGCGTGGTGGCGAATTCCGGCACGAGTTCGGGAGGTCCGCACAGGGTTACCTTCACCCCTACCTTGCTCAGCAGATGGCAGGCGGAACGGGCCACGCGGCTGTGGTAGATATCGCCGATGATCGCGACCCGCAAACCCTTGAAGGATCTCTTGTGCTTCAGAATGGTGAACGCATCGAGCAAAGCCTGCGAGGGATGCTCGTGCATGCCATCGCCGGCGTTGATGACGGGGATATCAAGATGCTGCGCCATCATCAGCGGCGCCCCGGCGGAAGGATGGCGAATGACGATAGCATCCGCGCCCACCGCGCGCAGGGTGTAGCCGGTGTCGAGCAGGGACTCGCCCTTCTCGATGCTCGACCCGGAAGACAGGACCAACACGGTGATCGCCCCCATCGACTTGGCGGCGACCTCGAAAGAAGAACGCGTGCGGGTCGAAGCTTCGTAAAACAGCAGGGCGATGCGCCGGTTGCGCAACAACGGCCGCGCCTTGAGCGGATTCATGCCGCGAGCCAGCCGCAGCAGGCCGAGTATTTCCTTTTCCTCAAGATGCTCGATGCCGAGCAGCGAACCGCGTGCCGGTTTATTCATGGCGGGAAAAGGCAAACCGTGAATAATACGCGGCGAACGCGGCCCGTGCAAGACCGCTCTACGGGAAGCCCGGTTTTACGGCCGGTTCCGGCGCCCGAGGAAAGATCCGGTCAGGGCCCCTGCAAGGCTGCCGGCGGCAATCGAGACCAGAAATAGGAAAACCATTCCGAAGACGAGCATGAGCGCGATGCCTTCCGGCGTCTTCAGCTGGTCGAAGGCAGCCTGCACTTGCGGATCATTAGAGCGAGACGCGGCTTGCTGCAGAGCATCGAGCATCTTCTGACGAACCTGACCGCCGGTATGCAGGAGTCTGACAGCGACAGTCTCAAAAACCGCTGCCGTTCCAAAAAACAAAATGCCGCACACCGCTCCAAGTTTTGCTCCGGAGCGCGCGTTGACCGTCCATGCGGGATTCCGCTGGCGGTAAAGAGTGACTGCGAGAGACCCCGCGCCTAATACCGCCACCAGAGGAATCACCAGACCAAGAGTCATGACCAGAGCCGCGATCGAAGCGGCAACCGCGCACACCCGCATTGCTGTCGGCCACTCGATCCCAGCCGAAAGCGAGGGCGCGTGCGGAACTGGAACTGCAGACGGGTCAGAAGAAAAAATCGGCAGAGGACTGGACAAAACCGTTCCCGCAACCGCGGGCACCACCCCTTCCGGCATAGCCACCCGAATCTGCGGCGCTCCGCACTGCGAGCAGAACGGCCGGCCGTCTTCGACGCTATGCCTGCACTTATAGCAAGGGTGGTCCATCGAGGTTTAGAGCAGGACTGACTTGAAAGTATCGCACGGTGAGGCGCGGGCGCAAGAAGGGGACCTGGATGCCTGGTGAGGCGCACCGGTGCGCGCTAGATGTCCCCTTGTTTGCCGCGAGCATGGACGTACAGCACCACGAAGCTTGTGCCGCTGCCGCTCTTGTTCGGTTCAACAGAAACCACATGCTGGTTCTCTTCCGTCCCAACCTTCAACTCGGTGACCGGACCACTATTGTCCCCTTCACATTTCACTGCGTTGGCAGGTTGCCCCTCAGCATGATCGTCGTCATTAATATCAGCGTGGTCGCCACCATGCTGGCGAGAGTGGCATTCGATCACCTTGCCATATTTCTTTAAACGCTCGCGGTAGTAGTCGATAATTTTGCCAGGCGCATCGTCAGAGTCATATTTTGCTACCACCAATTTCACTCCGAACGCCTGGGTGAACAGGCTGAGATTCGCCGCACCGTCGTTCTCTTCATCGTGCCGCAGCCGCGCACCGGGATACAGCGGCAATCCAGCTTTTTGGGCATCGGCGTCGTTGCCCACGTGCAAGTCGCCCGCGTTGCTCTGGATGTCGAGATGCTTATCTTGGGCGCCGTCCGGTTTCTGCGGCGCAGCCAAGCCGGGTATCGCTACCGCAACGCCAACCGCTGCCGTGAGTATCGAGCGAAGCATAATTGATCGGAGCATGAATCCCTGCCTGTCTCTAGATATCGGCATCCTTGCCGTGAGTACGCACATAGACCAGCGAGAAACTTGACCCTCTGCCTTCCGGTTCTACCGCGACGATGTGCTGGTCGTCCTGCTTGCCCACCCTGAGCTCAATCTCATTGCCACCGCTGCCCTCGCAGGTCAACGCATTCGAGCCATCCTTGGATCGATGGGACCCCATATTTATGCTCCAGTTTCCCCTGGAGGTGTGACATTCGAGAACCGTTCCATATTTCTTTAGCTGGTCTTTGTAGAAAGAAAGCACTTTGGCCGACGCGTCATCGGACTCATACGATACAGCGACAACTTTAACGCCATATCCGAAGCCAGAGATATTCACGTTGGCGCTCTTATCGCTACCATCGGAATCTTTTTCCTTCAGGCGAGCCCTCGGATAAACCGGGAGCCCGGTTTCGGAGACGTCCGCCTGCTTGCTGACGTGGACGCCGCCGAGCAACGTCTGGATATCCACTTGCTTGTCTTGCCCGTTGCTCTCCTTCTGCACGTTCACACTGCAAGCGGGCAAGAGCACGAGTATTCCCAGGCTGGCTGCAAACGCAACCCAAGCGGAGACTTTATTTTTGCGCATGTTGAGTTCCTCCACCGGGAACTTGAACCGGGCGTTCCATGCCGGCGCCTCTCGCGGCAACATTGGGGATGCTCACGGGAAGATGCCCGCGAATCGCGATTTCGCCGAACAAGGCGCGCACCGCCGCGATCTCTGAAACCGTCGCATTGGAAAACGTACACATGTAATTCTCGATCTTCGGAAAATCCGTCGCCAGATAAGGATTCCCCATGGCCACGACCGCCGTCTTCGCCGCCGCGTGGTCCAACACTTGCTGCAGCAGTGCGCCAGTCGCATCCGCCATCGCCACGCCGTTTCCCATCTTCCCCGCTGTCGGGATCACATAGACCGCGGCGACCACCGTGCTTGCTTCGTCCACGGCTTTTAGCACGTCACCGCTCATTCCCGCCGCAACCCGTGGGTCCACATAAATCAGGCGCGCGTCGGGAATCCGAGAGTGAAATTCGCGTGCGAAAGCGTGGCCCGATTCGGTCCGCATGTCGTCGGAAAAGATCACCGCGACCACCTGGTTGTGAGTCTCCTCCTGTGTGGTATACGGAAGCGCGGCCTTCGCGGTTCCCTGATTCTTTAGCGACGACTTGAGCGGCAGAACCCTGCCGTTGTCGCGGACCCATGTGACGGCATCGTTGGCCACCTGCTGCCCGAAAGCGAGATTCTCGGGCTTGGCCATCAGGTTTGCGATGGCCCTCAAGTCAACCGTGCGGGCCTCCTGCAAATTCAGAGATGCCTTAGTCCTGAGAATCTTAAGGACGGACTGGTCAAGGCGTTCCCGCGAAATCTCACCCGACTGCACCGCCTGGAGCATGGCATCGTACGACGCGGGGAAATCAGCGGGAATCAGCAGAAGATCGTTGCCTGCCTTGAAAGCCTCCACCGCGCCACGGCCGATGTTGTCGGCGAAAAGGTGGGTCAATCCAGCCATATCGAGTGCATCGGTGACGATGATTCCCCTAAAGCCGAGTTGCTTTTCCAGGAGATCGGAAACAATCGCGGGAGAGATCGTGGCCACATGGTTCGGATCGGAATCGAGCGCCGGCACCGTTACGTGCGCCACCATCACGGAATCAACGCCGGCCGCGATCGCTTGCCGAAACGGCGGCAGCTCAATCGAATCCAGATGCGCGCGATCCACATTCACGCTTGCGACGCCGAGATGGGAATCGGTCGCCGTGTCGCCGTGACCGGGGAAATGTTTGGCGGTGGTCAGCATTCCGCCTTCATGCGCGCCCTTTATATAGGCGGCAACCAGGTCGCCAACTTGTTTGGGATCTTCCCCGAACGACCGTGTATTGATGATGGGATTGGCCGGATTCGAGTTCACGTCGGCGTCGGGGAAAAAATTCCAATGAATTCCAATGGCGCGCGATTCTTCCGCGGAAATACGTCCGAAAGCCTCAGCATCTTCCAGCTTGCCGTCTCCGCCAAAAGCCATGGCATGCGGAAAGACTGTGGTCCCCATCAGTCGCATCGAGACGCCGCGTTCAAAATCGGCAGCGAACAGGAGTGGTAGCTTCGAATCGCTTTGCAAACGGTTGAGCAGTTCGGCCGCTTCGTACGGTTCGCTGCGCAGAAGGTACGGGCCATCCACGTGCACCGTCATCGCAAACGAGCCAACGTGATACTTCTGGATGGCGTCGCGCAGTTGCAGATACTCCGGATTCTCCACGTTGAGAAAACTGGCGCGGCACCAGATCATGAACACCTGCCCGACCTTCTCTTCGAGAGTCAGCTTGTGCAGCGTTTTCTCCGCCCATTTTTCGCCCTCGTGAGTAACGTGAATCGGTCCAGGGTGCTGATATTTCTCCCTGGCAAATGCAGCGGTCGTAAGGACGCAAGCGAGGACGAAGCTGAGGAGTGTTCGACGCATGCAGGAAACGATAGCAGAAATTGAGGATCTACCCGCGAGATTCCGGGGCAAGTGAAGCCTCGACTGTGGCCGCACCTTCCTTCTGAATCCGTGCCTCGTCCCCGAAGCCGCGCAGCCACCGCACCTCCGGCTCGCGACGAAACCAGGTCATCTGACGTTTGGCATAGTTGCGATGCGCTTGCTGGGCGGCGTGCAGCGCCTGCTCATGCGTGACTTCACCGCGAAGGAATTGCGCCGCTTGTTTATAGCCAAGCGACGTGAGCGGTCCGGCCGCATCACCATATTTTTCATACAAACCCTTGGTCTCTTCCACCAGACCAGCTTCGAACATCTTCTGCGCGCGGAGGTTGATTCGCTCGTACAGCGCCAGACGATCGGGATCGAGACCAAGCCGCAAAATGCGAAACCCGCGCAAGGGGTCGCGTCCGTGCTGCTGCCATAGGTCGGTCATCTTCTCGCGCGAGGTCAAGCAGACTTCTATGGCCCGAATCAGCTTGGGCGTGTCGTTGGCGTGGATTTTCCCTGCCGCTGCGGAATCGAGCCGCCGCAGAATCCGATGAAGGTAGTCTGTACCGCGGCTGGCCGCGCCTTCGCGCAATCGCTCGCGCAGCTTTTCAGAAGGCTGAGGACCTGGAAAAAGTCCGTCGAGCAAGGCGCGCAAGTACAGTCCAGTTCCACCCTCGACGATCGGCAAATGACTGCGGGATCGAATCTCCTCCAGCACCATCCGCGCCTGGCGAGCATATTCCCCGGCAGTGACGTGATCTGTCGGCGCAACGCAATCCAGCAGGTGATGCACTGCGCGGGCTCGTTCGGAGGACGTGGGCTTGGCCGTGCCGATATTAAACTCGCGGTACATGGCGACGGAATCGCAATTCACGATCTCGCTGCCGAAGCGCTCCGCCAGCGCCAGAGATAGCGCGGTCTTGCCGCTGGCGGTAGGGCCGAGCACAACTACCAGCAGCGGTTCAGGCTGAGCCGGAGCCACCGTCAGCGCAGGCTCCAATGGATGGCGTGCCAGTAGCGAATCACGGTGAGGACGAGTAGCAGAAGCGCGATCAGCAGCAGGCCGGAAGTTTCCGTGGCATAGATCGCGTGGCGACGAGGCGGGTGGGCGGAGCCGCCCTCGCGTTGATGAGGGTTAACCACGCTATTAATTGTACGCTGCGCCGAAACCCGCGCGTTGCTAGGTGCTACACTACGCGTCGTCGCTCGTAGTCTTTCTTACTATGCCAGCTTTTCCAGGCAATCGGCCGGGCGGGATTGCGCGCTTTGGCGTCTTCGAGCTTGATCTCGGGTCGGGCGAGTTGCGCAAGAACGGTAGGAAGCTTCGCCTCCAGGAGCAGCCGTTGCAGGTGCTGGCCTTACTTCTCGGGCGTGCCGGCGACGTGGTCACACGCGAGGAGATGCGCCAAAAACTCTGGCCTGCCGACACCTTTGTCGATTTCGACCACAGCCTGAACACCGCCGTAAACAAGTTGCGGGAGACCCTGGGCGATTCGGCGTCGACTCCCCGCTACGTCGAAACGCTGGCTCGGCGCGGCTATCGATTTATTGCACCGGTGCAAGCAGCAGGGGCGCAAAGCGGCGATGCCGATGGCATTTCCGCCACGAGTATTTCTGCGCTGCAGTTGCATCCGGAGCTGGAAGTTCCAATTCCGCGACGCGGACTCACGCGCGGCCTGTTTGCTCTGGCTCAAGTCATGTATCTGATTTTCTATCTGGCGGCACTTTTTCGTTTGCATGCCGTGCAAGGAATCGCGGAGTCTTTCTTGCCAGGATGGAGGGCGATTGTGCTGGTGGCCGCGGTGATCGTGACCGCAGGCGTCGGAATTCCACTGCGTTGTTATCTGCTCTCCGCAGTTGGATTCGATTATCAGCGCTTGGGCGAGAAGTTTCCTCAGATGTTTCCTTTCATTCTGGCCCTGGATCAACTTTGGGCGGTCGCTCCATTTCTGCTGATGCAGGAGATCGGCCTGGGAGCGGCCTTCGCGGCCAGCGCCGCGCTGCTCTATGTCCCGTTCTCCGAACGGACCCTGATTCGCCTAGCGTATGTCAAAAGGTAAAAGAACAGAGAACCAAGACGATCGACGTCAAAGCCAGCCGCCGAAGTCGTGGATTTCACAACTCACAATCTCGCTGGATAACGTCTAAGAGAGCGGACCGGCCTGGGTTGGCAGGCGTTGGTCGGTTGCGGACGAGCTAGCCGGGTGGAAGCTACGTTCTTGGCTTTGACGCAAGCCGTATACTCTTGGGTCGCGCCGGCTTCCGCCGGTACGGTCATAGAGCTGGATTAGCGTCCCTCAGCAAACCAAGTAAGAGGATCTTTTATGGTCATTTCGCGCGTATGTATCGCAGCGCTTCTCGGCGCGTCTTTACTTTCTTTGGCCAGTGCGCAGCGGTCGACGCCTGCCACTTCGAAGCATGAGCCGGCGCTAGATGTTACTTCCATGGATCGAACTGTGGACCCGTGCGTGGATTTTTTCAAGTATTCCTGCGGCAGTTGGATCAAGAACAATCCGATTCCTCCCGACCAGTCGTCGTGGGACACATACTCCAAAATGCAGGATGAGAACCGCGCGCGGTTGCGCGACATCCTCGAGAGTGCAGCCACGCCCGATGCCAAGCGGGACGCGGTCACGCAGAAAATCGGCGATTACTATGCTTCGTGCATGGACGAGAAAGCGATCAACGCCAAAGGAGCGGAGCCTTTGCAGCCAGGGCTGCAGCAAATCGCAGAAGTCAGGTCAAAAGCCGGTCTCGCGGAGGTAACTGCGAGCATGAGTCATGACAACGCATTGTTCGTTTTCGACTCGACGCAAGATTACCGAGACGCGAGTCAGATGACTGCGGAGGTGGATCAGGGCGGACTGGGATTGCCGGACCGCGAGTATTACTTGAAAGAGGATGCGAAGTCTGTCGATCTGCGCAAAGCCTATGTGGCCCATGTGCAGATGATGTTTGAGTTGCTCGGCGACCCGCCAGACTCCGCTGCGACGGAAGCGCAAAGCGTAATGCGCATTGAAACCGCGCTGGCCAAAGGCTCGATGACGCGGGTAGAGCGGCGCGAGCCCAAGAATTTGGATCACAAGATGACCAGCGGCGAGCTAGAGAAGATCACCCCCGGTTTTCAGTGGGGAGTTTACTTCGCCAAAGTCGGTCTGCCATCGCTGAGTTCGTTGAATGTTGCTTCTCCCGGCTTTTTCAAGGTGATGAGCCAGGAAATTGCGAAGGAAAATCTCGCCGACTGGAAAACCTATTTGCGCTGGCACCTGGTGCATTCCTATGCGCCGTTCCTGTCCTCGGCGTTCTTGAACGAAAATTTCGCGTTCTACGGGAAAACTCTGCGAGGGCAGCAAGAGTTGCAGCCCCGCTGGAAACGCTGCACGGAAAATGTGGATGAACATCTGGGAGAAGCGCTGGGCCAGGTGTACGTCGAAAAATATTTCACTCCCGACGCCAAACATCAGGCGCTGAACATGGTGAAAGAAATCGACGCCGCCATGGCATGGGACATCGACTCCTTAGCCTGGATGTCCGCCACCACCAAGCAGCAGGCCGTGGTGAAGTTGCATGCCATGGCCAACAAGATTGGCTATCCCGACAAGTGGCGCGACTACAGCAAGCTGAAGATTATTCGCGGAGACGAAGTGGGTAACGTGGAGCGGGCGCGGAAGTTTGAAATGAACCGTCAACTCGCCAAGATCGGCAAGCCCGTGGATCGCGGCGAGTGGGACATGACTCCGCCCACGGTGGACGCCTATTACAACCCGCAGATGAACGACATCAATTTTCCCGCGGGAGTTCTGCAACCGCCGGCATTCGATCCTGATTCGGATGCGGCTCCGAACTACGGCGATACCGGCGGCACCATTGGCCACGAGCTCACCCACGGCTTCGATGATGAAGGCCGCCTGTTCGATGCTCAAGGAAATCTTCGCGACTGGTGGACCGCCGAAGATGGCAAAGAATTCGTGAAGCGGGCCAGTTGTATTTCAGACCAATATTCAACTTACATGATTATTGATGACATCAAGATCAACGGGAAGCTGACGCTGGGCGAGGATGTTGCCGACCTCGGCGGATTAATTCTGGCTTACATGGCGTGGAAGGCAGATACGAAAGGACAGAACTTGCAACCGATCGACGGCCTCACTCCCGACCAGCGATTCTTCGTGGGCTACGGCCAGAGCTGGTGCGGAGAGACGCGCGACGAGACCAAACGTCTGCGCGCGACGGTGGACCCCCACTCTCCCGAGAAATACCGTACGAATGGCGTGGTCTCGAACATGCCAGAATTTCAGGAAGCATTTCACTGCAGGGCCGGATCGCCGATGGTGAATCAGAACCGTTGCAGAGTTTGGTAGAAAAGTGCGGGTAGAAAAATCTGCCGCACGGGCTTGCGGGGAGTTGTGCGAGAGACTACTGCATTTCGTCTTTGGTGGGGTTGTAGTAGAAGCGAAAGCGTAGCGCGAGAAACTGTCCGCCAAATTCGCTGGGAAGCGGAGGAAATGGGTCCGATGCCGTGATTCCCGCCCAAGCCGCGCGGTCCAGCGGAATATCTCCGGAAGTGGCTACCAGCTTCATGCCTGCGACCTTCCCATCTTTGGTAATCGCGAATTCGATGATCAGGTTTCCGTGTTTCATCTGCGCGGATTCTGGAATGGCGTTATACCAATTCACGCGCACGTCTCGCAAAATCCTCTGCAGGTAGGGGCCAAAGTCTACGCCTTGGGTGTCGCTGAGAATCTCGAGATTGCCTACCTGTCGGCCGTGTGCCCCTGTCCCCAGTCCAAAGTCGCCGCCGCTGCCCTGCCCTCCGCTTCCCGGTCGCGCTGCCGCCCGGGCGGCCTCCTGAATTGCCGAACCCGCCGACATGGAGCCCCCGTATTTCTGGAACTCGTTCGTGATGTTCGGCGTGGCCGGCGTTTGCAGCTGCGCGATCTGCGGATTCGGCGCCTGCTGCGGCTGAGGCGTAGGTTGGTTCTGCTGAAATCCACCGGCGGACTTCGCGGGCGGCTGCGGCGTTTGTGGCGCGCTCGATCCCGGCGCTCCGGGCGGCGGAGTCGCCAAGCTCTTCCGTAGTTCCTTCAGGTCCAGTTCAGGATGCCGCGTCATGGCAATCCGATCCTTGTCGGAAGCAACGTTCGTATTCGGCTTGTGTTGCAGCTTCTGCAGGTCGGGAGGAAGTTCGAGGAACGTCAGATCCTTGCCAGTCGTCACATTTTGCCGCGTGACGGGAGTGTGCCAGGGAAAGTATTTTTCAATCCACTCAACCTTGGCGAGCAAAATGATCAGAACCAGGTGGACGATGACAGAGATCCATGCGGCTTCGCGGCGCCGCGAGCGCGCCAGATCGTCCTGCAACTGGATAAGCAGATGCGGCACGCGCGCGTCGTCATCCGCATCGCGGTAGGCCGTTTCCCATCCCTGCGCATCGTAGAGCCCGAGTTGCTCCGGCTGTGGCTTCTCGGGGGCAACCGGATCCTGAAATGGGATTTGTGTGATGGGCATGAACTCAGTTTGTCCGCGCTAAGCTTTTCCGAGCCAGACTTGTCCGTAAGACACACATTCGCATCGCTACGTTGCATCCGGCCTTGCCTCGGATGAACCCGGCGAACAAACGCGGCCAAGCTACCTTTATTTTCGCATCTTTCAGGCGATTCTGCTCACTCCCAAATGACGCGGGACTTAGGTGTGTAAACATTTGTAAAACGCCGCGAAATCCGCGGCTGGAACTGCCGGCGAAAATCCGCTAGCTTTCGCTGGCTAGCTGTCCTTGCGATAAAGCAGGTCGCGCATCGCTCGCCTCCGAGCCTCGTTGGCTTCCTTCAGGCTCTTGCGTTCGTCAGCGTCCATGTCCGGCTTGGTTACGGGTTCAGCGTCTTCGGCTTCGCTGCAGGCTGGGCAGCGGTTGGCAAAACCGGGCTTATCCGGCTTCAGCTCAAACTCTTCTGAGCAAACCGCGCAGACTCGGATAGGAAATGCCATCCAATTATGATACAACCCACACGAAGTTATCCTCGGAAGTGGGCAGGCGATTCCGAGAGCGCGGAGTTGGTCGGCGCTATTGATTCCATAACAATGCCGGCTCCAAGGCCCGAGTAAACTTGGTGGTGCCAAAACCAACCATGAAGGCTCGGGTAGAAAGGAGCCGGACAATGATCATTATAGGATGCGATTATCACCCGGG
>JBAUXO010000189.1:0-3899 GCA_049584315.1 Candidatus Sulfotelmatobacter sp.
ATCACACGTATCCCACCCTCATCCACACTCCATTCCTAGATCTCGTCGCGATTGTTTCCGTCCAGGAAGAACTTAATCAGACGAATGAAAACTCTGGCGGGGGAAAATAATGTGAGGCGTTACACCCAAGGAGCATAGTGCTTCTGTGTAATCAGCACACTGGAGTGACCAAGCAAATGTGAAACCTTTTGCAAGGGCATGCCCGCAAGGAGGTACTCGACCGCAAAGGTGTCTCGCAGCATGTGAAGGTGGGCGGGCCTCGAGTTGCCGTCAGCCTCCAGAAAGAGCTTCGGATGTGTCTCGGTAGCGTTGTCCAGAAGCTTCCCAAAGATTTTGATCCAATTCGAAACCTCACTCTTGCGTTTACTGCGACCACTCCAAAAAGAAATAGCTCGGATGTGCATACCTTAGCGGTTAATGCGCCGAGAACTCGTGAGGCTCCGTGCGGATCGCCGAAATGTAATTCTTCGCGAGATCATTCGAGTAACCTTCCGCCCATCCTGATTATCGGCTCAGATTCTATTCTCACCTGTGCCCTCGGCAACAGGCGGTTTGTTGCCGTGTTCGAGATTTGGAAATCACTGAGAGACTTTGATTACGCCCTGAAAACCCGTGCTATATTGTCGGGTTTAGTTTCTTCTCAGCTTCTGGAGGAGCCATGCAAATCCTTAGGCGAGTCTTTCTGCTAGTCTTATTTTCAGCAAACGTGGTATCCAGCATTAGCTTGGCGCAAGATCACAATGCTTCGCTTCTTGCGCAATTGAAAGCCGCCAGAGTTACATCCAACCCTGAGCCGCTGATGATAGGAGGACATCAAGTTTGTCCGGCTGCGGGGAATGCCACGGAAAAGGACATGACCACCTTAGACAGCCGCAAGAACAGAGTCGATATCCCTACCCCGAACGCTTACATACCGATTGGCTGGAGTGTCATGGCGAAACTTCCAAGTGCCTCACCGGACGACTTGCAGGGCGCTCCTGTTATGGTCGAAGGATATTTGTCGCACCAAGTAAAAGTTCAGGATGAAAAGCCGGGGGAGTCTGCTAATTGCAATCTTCTCCTGCCGAATGAAGTCGATTGGCACATGTACCTCACCAACGCTCCTAATCAAGGAATCGCGCAGGCCGTGATTGTGGAAACGACACCCCGCACCCGTCCGCTGCATGATTGGAATGAGGCTGCGTTCCAGAAGTTAGTGAACACCAATACCCAAGTTCGGATTAGCGGCTGGTTGATGTACGACTTTCAACATGTGTCAGAAATTGGGACCGAGCGGGCGACGGTTTGGGAAGTTCATCCGATAACTCGGATTGAAGTGGCAGATGGAAAAGGCGGCTGGACAGATGTTGAGCACACACGCTGAATGCCTTTGGAAAACTGGAATTCGGTATTTGACCCATCTTGAACGTTCCGCTTTCCGGTAGAAATACCTTCATAGCTGCATTGGCTGGAGCACTTGCACCTGGTCGGGATCGAACCGACGACCTCTTCCATGCCATCGAGGTTAAGAACCTGCCGGCCATTGATTCTAAAGGGACTTATGACCGGCGGAATGGGTTAAAACCGGGTTAAACGGCGCAATTTGCTACCAAATTGCTACCAAAAAACTGACAAGTGGGTTTGGGGCCGAACCGTGGGGGATCGGCCCCTTCACTAATACGTTAAGGCGTTAGAGTACAGATCGCTTTCATGCATGCTAGGTCTTCGCCAGCAGCAACCCGCAGGTTTCTTGCCGGCATTTGGGGCGAAGCCTTTTCCGCTTCACAGCGATGGGGTATTCTGCCAGCACCTAGAAAAGTTCACTTCCCGCTGGCTCACATTTGTAAATTTTCGGCGATTGTATCCTGCTGGGTTCTTCTGGCCTCGTTGTGCTTCGGTGCGCGGAAGGACGACACCAACCTAAAGTCACTTTACGATCGCCATCAGCGGTTCGAGCTTCGTGATTCCGTGAGTAAAGGTGGCGCCTCGGCCTTCTATCAAAGGGCCGTTGCGTGCGCATTTAATGATGTGCGAGGGTGCGAACGTAGGTTCCGAGATGTCTTTAATACGGCATCGAGATCGGACGAAGTGGTCGAAGCCCACAGGATTCTCGCTTCTGCCTATTTCACCCACGGTGAATACAAGAGGGCGTTGGCTCAAGTAGACGCCATCCTCGCACTTAAGGAAAAATGACACCCGGAATGATGTCCAAGGGAACTCAGATGAATTCTCTACTTTGCTTTAAGGAATGTGGCGAGTGGAATGACCTCGATATTCTTTGCAATCGAGTATGTCTTCTCTCCTGGATACACAACATGAATGCGGTCGAGTTTTAGATCGGCCAGAGCGACCCGCATGGAGGGCGTGACCTTGGGTGCGTCAGCGCGTTTGCATTCGACACCGATTCGGCGGCCAGACTTGAAAAGAACCAGGTCAATCTCAGCCCCCTGATGTGTGGCCCAGTAGTAGGCCTCGTCGGGGCGGAATGCCTTGAGTATTTCCTCAATGGCGTAGCCCTCCCACGAGGCTCCTACCTTCGGATGGTTTTCCAAGTCACGTTGGGTGTTGATACCCAAGAGTGTGTGCAACAGCCCAGTGTCTCGGACATACACTTTCGGAGCTCTAACTTGGCGTTTGCCCAAATTTTCAAACCAGGGCGTTAACTGGCGGACCATGAAGACGCCAGTCATGAGATCGAGATACCGGCGTACCGTCGATTCATTAACGGCTAAAGCGCGGGCCAACTCGGCTGCGTTCCAGATCTGGCCATGATAGTGGGCGACCATGTTCCAGAAGCGCCTTAGCGAAACAGCAGGGATTGTAATTCCCAGTTGTGGAAGGTCGCGCTCGAGGAACGTTTGGAGAAATTGCCGCCGCCAACTCACCGAGTCAGTTTCGGTACGGGCGGTGTATGCAAGCGGGAAGCCGCCGCGGAGCCAGTGGCGCCGCTGGGCGGCAGCGCCGAGATCAGAGAGCCGAAATCCCTCTAGGGGAACCGTCTCGAGCCTGCCGGCGAGCGTCTCTGAGGATTGTTGTAGCAAGTCGGGTGTAGCGCTGCCGAGAATGAGGAATCGTGCGGGAATCGGTGAACGATCGGCGAGAACACGCAACAACGGAAATAGGTCTGGGCGCCGCTGTATTTCATCGATAACAACCAAGCCTTTGAGGGGACGGAGGGTTGTCGCTGGTTCGGCCAGGCGGGCCAAGCTTTGAGGCTCCTCAAGATCAAAGTAGTTCAGCGAGTCAGGGGAGACAAAGTGACGGGCGAGCGTCGTTTTGCCACACTGACGCGGTCCAAGGATGGCGACGGCACGGCTGCGACGCAAGGCCGTCCGGACGAGGGCGATATCGGCCTTGCGGTCAATTATCATTGAAAGATAATACCATGAATATCCTGCATGTGATGCGGGTTTTTCATGGTAGCATAGATTGGGCGTGGGCGTTCGTTAGGGTTCCCGTACTCGCTCTCTGCCGGCTGTGGTTACCGAAAACTCCGCCCGAACTGAAAATGCAGAGGTCCGAGCATTCGTGAGATCCTGGTGCTACCACGATGAGCTCTCTTTTCGTCGCCTTTTTCTCACTGGTCGCCTCCAGTTTTCGAAACCGTGCCGCACTGCAGACGGAGATCCTCGCGCTTCGTCACCAACTCACCGTTCTCGAAAAGAACGCGCCGCTTCGTTTGCGCCTCCAGCGCTCCGACCGGCTCTTGTGGGTCGCCACCGCGCGTGATCCCCATCGCTAGGCCCGAAAGTGGTGCGATCGCGGGTTGCGCCGTTGTTGCGTATTCCGGGGCATGTGAATACAGATTCCGGGAGGATGTGAATAAGGATTCCGGGCATGTGAATAGAGATTCCGGGGATGTGAATAATCCGAACCGCGATGAAAGAGGCGGTTGGAACCGGAGTTGATATTGACGTTTC
>JBAUXO010000190.1:0-14208 GCA_049584315.1 Candidatus Sulfotelmatobacter sp.
CAAAAAGATAGCGCTGGGGGTTAGAAAAGTACCGAGAATCGACCTTTCCGACATAGAAATGATGAAAACAATGAAAGATGTAGAAGAAAATTGCGCCCGTCGCTAGTTTTTCAGCAGCCTGCTAGCAGTCAACGTAGTGCGAGCCGTTCGAGAGTTTGTTCTAGCGTTGGCATTCGTCTGCACTCTCCAATTCAGTGAGCCTATTCGTGCCCTCGATAGATAGAAGATAGTCCATAATGCGGAATTCGTTGCATTCGGTCATCCATTCTAATCAAAGCGGCAAGACGGGCTGCCGCAGCAGTCGCAGCAGTTGCTCAATGCTGAACGGCTTCCGCAGCACTGGGAGGTGCTGCAAAGACTGGGGCAGCTTCTCTCGCGCTTCCTCGGGCTCAGCGGTCATGATCGCCATCTTCTGACTTGGATTCACCGCATGGATCGCGGTCACTAACTGCGCCCCATCTTTAATCTTTGTGCCGGGTATGAAGCGATAGTCGCTGAGGACCAACCTCCACGGGCCTTCGTGCTGCCAGATATAAAACGCCTCGTCTCCCCTGAACGACTGGCGCGTGTCATACCCACGCTCCTCCAGTTGCTTGGCGAGCAACGACCGCAAGGCATCATCGTCCTCCACAATCAGAATCTTCATTCGTCTTTGAAAACCTCGGTTGTCCCAACGACCATTGCACCGACCAAAGACCGTCCACGGAGACAGTCCAATCGAGCACGAGGGGGAAAAACCGCAAAGAAGCTTCTCGTGACTGGATTCTGGGGAGGGAAGTCAGAGGGGAAGGCTCGCTGCCAGAGTAGGCTAGAAATCCCACGAATACTCGTGACTTCCGTCACCCTTTGTGGTAACGGAAACGCCCAAAGCACTCCGCTCTTAATCAAAATGTTAATGCGGGCTGGCGCAGGAGCCATCCACGATCAGATCGAGTTCGCTAGCGTCGTCCGCTTGCGCGTGTCGATGTTTGGAGAGACCACTTTTAGGTACGCTAAAGATCAGGGCGACGTGGCGCTGGGCGGCGTTGACTTGATGACTGGAGTCACTACGTTTTACCACTGGACACTCCTCCGCGGAGTCGTTCCAGTTCGTCGATCTCCGCTGATCGGCTCCGAGAAAATCGATGGCTCTCCTGCTCCAGCACACTCTGCACTCGCGCCTGCAGTCCGTTGAAACTCTGCGAAAAATATACTGGCAAACCCTGATAGGGGATGGGCACCGCACTGTAGTCCAGAGAATCTTGGCGACTGGCAGCAAACTCTTACCAACAACACTTCCGAAGGAGCCCTAACAGATTATTTATCCAAGCGGCTGAAGACGGAACAGTTGCACTGTCGGACGCGATTTGGCTCAAGAATTGCATCTCCACTTCGGTTCGGCGCGCCAAGGAGGGATAGGTTATGGAGTACAGCCCTTCGAAACTGTGCTGGATGTGTGGTACCGCCGTTGCGTTGGAAGATTGCAAAGTGGACGAGCGTGGGCTTCCCGTGCACGACAACTGTTACGGCGCGAAAGTGGCAAGGAGGAAGAATACCGCGCCGCAAGTAGACCAGACTTTACGACCCGCAACTCCAAGAAGCGATAGCGATGCCTCCCATAAACCGCGTCGAGAAACGCGTGAGGGGAAGCACAGGTCATCTCGTAGAAAGAACCGGTGGGGGTAGCAGTATGAAAAAACCAGAATTGATCGACGTGGAGTGGCTTGGACCAAGGGACGAAATGGATCGCGCCAGTCATCGCTTCGGCAAGTGCTCTGAGTGCCATGAGATCATCTGCGTCGAAAAGGCTGTGATCGATGGACCGAGTACATACCGAAAAACCAGTGAAATTCTCGATGAGGCATTCCGCATACACGTTAAGCTAAAACACGCCAAGGGATTCAATCTAGCCGCTATCCCCGCCACAGAATGACACGACGCCTAAGCTTGTAGTGGCGACGACCCGGCGGGAAGAAGATGCTCAACGAAACCAAAATCGAATCTTCTTGACTCCACGGCCTTCTCAATGGAAGGCGGAGCCTCTCTCGTGGCGACTCCTTTCCTTTTGCCCTGCACCGGAGTGTTCTGTGAACCTTCTCAACCCCGGGGTTCCTGCCCTGTCACCAACCGGCGCTTAAGCCGGTTTTCTGTTCCGTTGCTCCCCAAACCCCATGAAGGGTCGCGCAACTCTTCAGCAGACGATACAATTCATCTCCTTTAAATCGCGGAACGGGGTCCTTAAATCGAGGATCAGTTTTTCCGAAGTTCAAGGGCTGCGCGACAAAAGGAAAAGGGCCCCGGATTTCTCTTCCCCCCCGGGAGAGACGATCCGGGACCATTTGTCGATCCTATGCGGAAGCAAACTATAATGCCGGCCTTATCACTCTTCAACCAAGGAAAACCCCTAGAAATCGCTCCTAGGGGCTTTACGTGATGCCGTCAGCGTCATTGGCGAACAAACGGAGGTATGCGCAATATAGAACACCCCATTCCGATCCCGATCTGCGCTGCGTACTCACGCACCAGTCGCCACACCACGCGCTCGGTCGACGCGTCCTTGCCTACTCGGCCGTTCGCGAGCACGCGCCGCAAGAACGGTCCTTTCTCTATCCCTGCCGCGTCCAGCCACCCATCAATCTCTTGCCGAACCCACAGCGGCACAGCCACCGACCGCGTCTTGTTTCTCTTCCCAGGAAATCCAGAAATACCCAGCGGCCGTCGCGCACCGCGATATGCTCGCGGTTCATCCGCGACAATTCCCGCGACGCAGTGCGCACGTCACCAGCACCGCCAGCAGCGCGCGGTCGCGCATTCCGCGAATCGTGTGCAGGTTCGGTGCCTGCAATAATGTCCGGGCTTCTTCCCACCCAGCCACGGCCCCAGCCGCCTGCCCCTTTTGGCTGATGCCCGCAACCGTGACAATCGCCTGCGCCGTCTCGCTGTCGACATAGCCACAGCGCTGCGCTTCGGTCGCAAGTTCTCGGATCGCCGCCAGGCGCTGATTGATGGTCGACGGCGAGAATTTCATTTCCCCGAGCCAGGTGACGTAGCCCTGCACCGACTCGCGAGAGATCGCGCGGCCCGCGAACCACTGAAAGAATTGTTCGAGGGCGTAGACATAGGCTTGCCGGGGTGCGGGGAGCGCACGGCATTGCCGACCAACTGCTTCGCCCACTCGACCTGGTCGACGCCCGCCCTCGGGCTCGATCGGCACCAGGTCAGTCGCCAAGTGGTCCTCCCCTTCGCGAAAGAGGCGAGTTCCCTTCCCCTCGGCGGCGCTCGCTTCTTCGTCTAACTTCGTCTAACGTTTACGTTGTACCCAATGCGATGCGGAAGAATTGTCAGGATGGACTCTCCAAACTCCGCCATCCCCAAACTTCCCGCCGCAATGGTACCTCTGAGCGCCGGAGGGGCAAACGCGGTGCGTTCTTTTGGAGAACGGTGAGTTGATGACGAAGAGCGAAAATCTCCGCCTGGGTAGCAACAGGATCTCATGAATGTTCGGAAGCTGTGCATTTTAAGCTCGGACGGAGTTTTCGGTAACTACAGGGCGTCCGTTCAAGACTTTTGTCGGCACCAGACGGAGATTCAATGAGGCCCACACCTTGGGAGCTCAGACGTATCGTGCGCTGTCGCCCGTGAAAAAATGGCTGTTTTGCTATGAAAAAGAAGCGGGCTGCCCCACCCTAATTACATAGGTGTTCTTCCGTCTGCAGCGCGCATGTACCTGGAAGCGCGACAGATACGACGACTGGCCAACGGCGTGCTCCCGGAGAGATAACTCGTTAATTTAGCAAACAGGGGCGCGTTCCAAAATGCGGACCGACCCTCAATAAGCACTCCGGACATTGGCTGACCGGACATGTCCTTTGGTAATCGGTTATCGCGTGTATTGATCGGTCACTGGAGACCGACGATAATCCGCTGTGTTAGAGGAACAATTTTCTACTAGAGACCCAGGAGTCTTCCATGCCGACCCACGAGTTGTCTGTCAAGATTCTGGCGCATCTCTCTTAAGTCCACAACCCGCAACGTTATCTTGCTTACGAAGCTTCTCAGATCTTTGCCAAGTCGTCGCTCGAAAGTACGCTGGAACTGACCAACCGGATTTGTGACCGCTACTTCACTACTAGTTTTCCAAATTCGTAATCGGAATGTCGGTTCCGCGAGTTTAGGTGTTCGCGGAAGAAGAAATGAAGATCAAAACTACGCCTGCATCGTGGTGTAATTTCCGACAACAACAAACAATGGAGGGCTCATGCCAAGCGTACATGTAGACAACTTAGGTGAAATGGCAATCATTGAATGCGCGGGAAAGTTTGTCCGAACCGCGGCGGCATCCAAATTACAGGATGCCGTTACCTCCCAGATACAGGCTCGCGTGGTTGTTTTGGATTTGACAGAAATGCACGCGATAGGCGGCGGCGGTCTAGGTGTGCTCGTGCTTCTACAGAGGTGGGCTCAGGAGCATGAGATTCGACTCAAGCTGTTCAACCCTTCCGAACTCGTGCGGGAAAAGCTAAAGCACGTGGATTTTGAAATTGCCACTCTGGAACAGATGATGAGTCTCCTGGGCCGTGTCGACAGGGAGTACGCGTGCGCTTTGCTCGAATCGCAGTTCCCATTTCCTCACCTGTCGCGATACGCTTAGATCGAGGAAGCCTTGGGCCAACTCCAAAGAGTTCTTTAGCTCCTTGGTGTTGCTCCGTTCCACCCTCGGGCCATTTACTTCCGTGGCGGACAGATGTCGAATCATGGAAGCACAACACCTGTCCATCACAACGCCACAACGTCCACGAAACAAATTGTGCGAAGCTATGGGCCGCGGCATCGAGGACTTTTCCGTTCAAGGTGCTGAATCCTAGGCGAGAGTTAAATCGTGACGAGAATCCTCATAGTCGATGACAATGCAAGGGTGCGAGCCGCGCTTCGGCTGTGTTTAAAGATGAAAGAAGATTGGGTCGTTTGCGGAGAAGCGGATAACGGAGACGCCGCCATAGAGTTGGTTCGTACTGTAAAGCCGGACGTTGTTTTGCTCGATTACGCAATGCCTGTGATGAACGGGCTTGAAGCAGCGCGAGCAATGAGCGCCCTCGCTCCTGAGTGCGCCATACTGATGTATACAATGTTTGCCACTCCACAACTGTCAGAACTGGCTTTCTCTGCGGGTGTTCGCACCGTGCTCTCCAAGGACGTAAATGGGATCGGTGCAGTCATGGAGGCGATCGAAGCGGTGGCTACGCGCAGTGCTACAAGTTGCGAATCGTAGGCTTTAAGGCCTTGTTTTGACGCTCGCGATCGTGCCTCCACAGCGTTGGAATGCAACCGGAGGCAAACTAAATCCGCGACGGTCGTAAGGGGCGGAGTGGAACTGTCTCTGACGGCGGACGCTGCCTTCAAGAACGTAATCCACGCCGAGTTCGCGGCCGATTTCCTGGATATCCTTGCGGGTGTTCTTAAACTTCACTGCCGAAGTTCGGGCGATCACGCCCAGGGTCTGCGGATCCGCGCCTCCTAACTGAGTGATCATCTCTATGAAATACTCCTGGCCGGGATCATTGCTTAAATCCTGAAAAGGGAGGACTGAGCATGATTCGCTTTTGAGTGGCGACGCTGGCAGGACGGCGGCCCGCGAGGTATGTCCGGCCCGCTAAAATGATGAGCAGTGTAGCCGCGAACAACGTTAGTACCGACCAGCCAAGGCGCCAACGCCGGCCTGATGGGCCTGAGATGCCGGCGCGGTACGCTTCAACGGTCTTTTGAACAGGAGTGGACTCGGCGACTACTTCATGGACCGGCGCGATGAACCGATACCCCTTGCCCGTAACGGTCTGCACGAAAACGGGCTGGTTGCGAGCGGGACTGGGCAGCAAGTCTGGCTTTCTTCATAGGTCACAGCCTATTGTTACATATAGTTGAAATAGGTCATAGCCTGTTGTTTATGTAGATTTCAATAGTCTATGGTCTATTGATACCCATCGTGTTGCTCGCGCGTCCCGGCCGCTCACCGAATGGATGGCCAAACAGGTGGACGGCGATCTGTTCATTTGTTCTTTGAGCCTTGCCGAAATATA
Organism: Candidatus Sulfotelmatobacter sp.; assembly: GCA_049584315.1. GTDB lineage: Bacteria > Acidobacteriota > Terriglobia > Terriglobales > Acidobacteriaceae > Sulfotelmatobacter. Next base: position 6,054 of record JBAUXO010000190.1, read on the forward strand.
TCGTGGTATTTTGGAAAAGCCGGCGGGGAAAAAACGCAGGGAACTTGAAGAATGGTTCAAAGGTCCCGAGGGTCTCCAAGCGCTCTTCCGAGGACGCGTATTGGCTTTCGACGAGCAGGCAGCACTCATATGGGCCCGTCTCATGTCCCAGGGCACTCAAGCAGGGCGGCCTAGGAGCGCTTTCGACAGGGTCGTTGCGGCGATCGGGGAGGCGAACGACTGCGTTGTCGTTACGGATAACGAAAAGCACTTTCCCGGCGTAAAGCTCCTCAATCCGCCCAGTGCGATCTCAGGCCTAAAGTTGGGACCAAATGGGACCAGAACGGCGGAAACGAGCAATCGTAAGTTATCAGAAAACATGGTGTCCAGGGACGGAGTTGAACCGCCGACGTCAGCCTTTTCAGGGCCTCACACGGAGGACTTGATCGCCTCCCATAAATATGGGAACATAACACCATGAAGACAACGCTGGAAATTCCCGACGCCATTTTCCGCCGCGCCAAGTCGGCAGCCGCCGAGCGTGGAATCCCCCTCCGCGAGTTCGTCACCGAGGCGGTAAAGGACAAGCTGGCGGATACGCGCAAGGACGGCGACAAGCCATGGATGGCGGCTTTTGGTAGGCTTCGGCACATGCGCAAGGAAAGCGTCAAGATCAATCGGCTGATTGAGGAAGAATTCGAGCGGGTCGAAGCGGAAGATCGACTGTGATCTTGGACACGAATGGGCTTTCAGCTCTGGCAGAGGGCGACTCTGGACTGGAATCGGTCCTCCGCAAAGCTTCGCAGCTCGCGATTCCTGTCATTGTCATTGGCGAATACCGGTATGGTATTTCACAGTCCCGCCATCGCACGGACTACGAGGAGTGGTTGGCCGAATACTTGCCCAGGTTTCGGATTCTCGATGTCGATGAGCGGACTACGGTCTCCTATAGCGTGGTGCGCAGCGAGCTTAGAAAAGCTGGCACGCCGATTCCTTCCAATGATGTTTGGATCGCAGCCTTATGCCGCCAGCATTCTTTGCCTCTCGTCAGCCGCGACCGCCACTTCGATGCGGTTTCTGGTGTCACAAGAATCGCTTGGTGATCGAACCTTCTCTCGCCCTACGCGCAATTGTTTGATTCTCCTTCGGCTCCTGCTTCACCTCCGGCGCATGCGCACTTTGGTGAGAAACGTCGCGCCCTATAGGGCCGCGCCGAGCTTCTCGCGGTCGAGCGAAGCAGCTGCGATTTTGCAGCGTTACAGAGCCAGGCTAGATGCCGCAGGCATCTCCAAGTTGGCGTGGCCGTGCAAAATATGCGATTGCATCGTGTATTTTGCATATGTGGATTCCCCGTGATGTTGAAGCCCGTTTCACAAATGCCCCGTGTCCTCGAAGGCCACCAAAGTTCTCAGGTCCTCAACCGCCGTTTCTGGCCAGTTTCCGGATTGCCGACAACTCGGGTGTTAATCGTCGGCCAATCGCGCTGCTTGCGTCATGAGGTAATTCTGTTCCGGGATGCTCGTGGTCCGCGCAGCCGCAATTCGGTAATGTTTGATGGCGGCTTCGTGATCGCCCATTTTTTCAAGTAAGTGGGCGCGAACGGCATCGAGACGATAGTGGCCGGCAATACGCGGATCGCGATCGAGAGCCCTCAGCAGTTCGAGGCCTTTGGCAGGGCCGTGCACCATAGCGGCTGCGATTGCGTGATTGAGAGTGACCATGGGACTCGGGGCGACTCGTTTCAGCAACTCATACAAAGCCAGGATTTGTGGCCAATCGGTGTCCTCTACTTTCTCAGCTTCGTCGTGAACAGCGGCGATCGCCGCCTGAAGCTGATACAGGCCGACCGAGCCTTTCGCCAGCGTCACCGTGAGAAGCTCTATGCCTTCGGAAATCTCCACGCGATCCCACAAACTTCGATCTTGTTTATCTAACGGGATGAGTTCTTCATCCGGCCCGGTTCTGGCTGCGCGGCGCGCGTCGGTTAACAGCATCAGCGCCAGAAGTCCTGCAACCTCGGCATTATCTGGAATTAGCGTTTTCGTGTTGCGCATCAAGCGGATCGATTCCCGCGCCAGGTCGAGTCGTTGCAGATGAGACCCTATGCTGCTGGCATATCCCTCGCTGAAGATCAGATAGAGTACATGCAGAACTACGGGGAGCCGTTCAGCCCGTTCGTGCGGAGCAGGCAGACGGAACGGTACGCCCGAAGCTTTGATGGTCTGCTTCGCGCGGCTGATCCTTTGCGCCATCGTGGCCTCGGGAACCAGAAAGGCATTCGAAATTTCAGCCGTGGTTAAACCGCCAACCGCCCGCAACGTCAGCGCGATTGCCGAGGACGGAGTGAGGGCGGGATGACAGCACATGAACAACAGAATCAGCGTGTCGTCTGAATCCATATCGGCCTCGATCTCGACGGCGGGTGGCAAGTTTTCCGCTTCGGCGGCCTCTGCCGTTTCTCTCTCGCGGCGGGCAATTTCGCTGCGCACATGGTCCGTCATACGGCGGCACGCCACCTGAATCAGCCAGCCGCGAGGGTTATCGGGAACACCCTCCTGCGGCCATTGCGTAAAAGCGGCGATCATAGCTTCCTGCACGGCGTCTTCGGCCGAGGAGAAGTCGCGGAAGCGGCGAGCGACAGCGCCGAGCACCTGCGGCGCAAGTTCACGCAGCAGGTGCTCGAACGGAGCGTCGTATGAATGGTCCGCCATCTCAGTTTTTCCCCGCCGCAATGTTCAAAGGCCCAAGTCTGCGTGGCCACTCAGAACGCGCCGCACTTCGATAGGCATATTTGCAGGTTTTCCGCCAGGCCCCGGCGCTTGAGAGGCTCGCACGGCAATCTTGTAAGCCTGCTCCGGGCTCTCCACATCGATGATCCAGTATCCGGCGAGAAACTCCTTCGATTCCGGAAATACGCCGTCGGTGATCGGTTCTCCGTTTTTTCCCGCGCTGACGAGCTTGGCTTCGTTGGGCCATCCCAAGCCCTCGGTCGCGACAAACTCGCCGGAGTCCTTGAGCTCTTTGCTGAACGCGCGCATAAACGCGCCGTTGCGCTGCAAGTCGTCCTTTGACCACTTGGCATACATGTCAAAACCAGCTTTCGTGGCATTCATCATCAGAATGTATTTCATGGTTCTCCTCTCATCGCACTCGTTCCAATGTTTGGGTACGTTAGTTGGGTCCCGGAGCTAATTTTCGACGTCCGGTTATGACCATTTGAGGGGATGGGTCGCGAACTGCCGAACTTCGATCGGCATATTCGTCGGCACCCCGCCCGGCCCCGGCATCGTCGAAAGCTGAGCGGCGATAGCATAAGCTCGCTCGGGGGTCGAGACGTCAACGATCCAGTAGCCCAGTAGAAACTCCTTGGATTCGGGGAAGATGCCGTCAGTTATTGGCATGCCCTTCTTCTGTCCGCGTACCACTTTAGCTTCTTCCGGCCCGGTTAGGCCTTGATCCGCGATATACTCACCCGATTCACGCAAGTCCTTAACGAGGCTTATTAGGCCCGCCATGTGAGTATCGATGTCATTCTTGTTCCAAGCGCGGTAAGTATCGACACCTGCCCTTGTGCCAGTCATCAGCAAAATGTATTTCATACGGTTCCCTCCCTTTTTAGCCCGAACTCTGACTTTCATACAGTAGTCGGAGCCGCCCTGCCGTTCTCTACATCCCTTTCCAAAAAAATATTTTCACCGGAAATCAGTAGCCCGTGTCGATTTCCGAAGCCCACAACCGACATACTAGTGGAGGCGAGAAATGACGACCGAGGAAATGGTAGTGGACGTGAGCCAGGACTGGGTACTGGCCTGCGACGTGCAGCAGGGCTTTATGCAGGCACCCTGTGCAGCTAGCGATGCCTTCGACTATAGCGCCCGTTGCCGTCAGGTTCGGGCGCTCGGCGGCGATTGCTACAGTTTTATACCGCTTAAGGACGATTGCTTGGCACTCGTCGTTGGAGATGCCTCGGGCAAAGGTCTGGCCGCGGCACTCATGATCGCCAATGTACAGTCCTCCCTTCGAACGGCGGCACTGTTCACCGGAGATGACTTGGGCGCGCTGCTCAATGTCGTGAATCATCAGGCATACGCTTCGTCGTCCAAGGACCGATATGCAACCTTGTTCTACGGAGTATTCGACAGCTCGACCCGCATTCTGCGCTATGTAAATGCCGGACATAATCCGCCAGTCGTCATTCGGCGAGATAGTTCAATGCACTTCCTCGAAACGGGTGGTGCGCCAGTTGGACTGTTCGCTGATTCGGAATATGGGGAGGGTTCCGTCAAGCTCGAAACCGGTGATTTGGTGATCGCCTTCACTGACGGACTCATCGAAGCGACAAATCAGGACGGGGAGGAATGGGGGGTTCAGGGCTTATTGAAAGCAGCCTCCTGCGGAGCGCAATGCTCTCAGAACGCCGGGGATCTCGTCAATTTGATCTTCAATTCTATGGATGATTTCTCCAGAGAGCACCAAACCGATGATGCGACATTGGCAGTTGTGCGAGTGATCTGAAGGCCGGTCATTTGCTGGATGACGGGCAAACCTTCCTTACCGATTAGGGAAGGTTTACCGACGACTCGACCCGAATCGAGGCGTAGGTGGAATCCACGGATCAGGAGACCCGTTGCCACTCCACGGTTTAGCCTAACGCTCAGTCTGAAAGACCCCGTCCGAGACAGTCGCTTGGATATACTAGCGAGCGTCTTTTCATCTGCTAGGGGAGGAGCATCATGCGATTCTTGCTCTCTGCGATCTCAGCGGTGGCGCTTCTGGCTTCGCCAGTGTTCGCTCAGGCGCCGCTTGATGCCAAGCTCTCGTCTGCCCCGAAAGTGAAAGATTCGTTGGTCGAATTCGAGATGATGACCTGGCCGGAAGTGAAAGCGGCCTTGGCCGCAGGTAAGACTACTGCGCTCTTTTACACCGGCGGTACTGAACAGCGGGGACCACAGAACGTGAACGGAGGCCATAATCTGATGGCCAGGGCAACTGTTAACGAGATCGCGCTCAGACTTGGCAATGCCATCGCCCTGCCGGTGCTGCCTTACTCCCCGAACGAGGCAAGTGCCGAACTGCCCGGTACGATCGGGCTAACGGGGGAGTTACTGGGCGCAATCCTCGAGCGAATCTCAGAACAGGCGATCACCACTGGCTTTAAGAACATCATTTTGATGGGCGATCACGGCGGGGGTCAGCCGAAGATATACGCTGATGTTGCCAGGAAGCTTGACGAGAAGTACGCACCCAGCGGCATACATGTGTATTACTGCGATGAGGTATACAAGAAAGCGCAAGACGACTTCAATAGCTGGCTCCTCGCGCACGGCTATCCGCGCAGTGCGCACGCTGGCATCCCCGACACCTCGGAGATGCTCTACCTGGGCGGCGACGAGGGTTGGGTTCGCAAAGAGCTGATCAAAGACGCGGTCGGTGATCCAGTGCCCGAACCGGGTCAGAGCGCCGCAGACGCTTTGCCGCACAGGAACAACGGTATTAGTGGCGACGCCCGTCGATCAACGCCGGATCTTGGAAAGATGGCGTTCGACATGAAGGTCGAGTATGCGGTGAAGCAGATCCAGGGATTCTTGTCGAATCAGCAGAAAACGGCAGCGACGACGTTTTATGTACCGCTGAGCGCGCAAGAGCTTAGTCCATCCGACCAGGCCGCCGCCGATGCGGCTATAAAGGTAATTCGGCCGGAAGCGATCGCCGCGCACATGCGCTTCCTTTCCGATGCTCTGCTCGAAGGCCGTGGAACAGGGGAACGCGGGCATGAGATTGCGGCACGTTACGTCGCCGCTGAACTCGAATCCGTGGGACTCGCGCCGGCAGGAGTGAACGGCACATGGTTCCAGCCCCTGCCGCTGCGGAAAGCGGAGCTCGTCCCCGAAAAAACTTCGTTCGAACTCGTGCGTGACGGCAAATCGCAAAAGCTGGTGCTCGACCAGGACTACGTCATTTACGCCAATCTACTGCTGAGCGACACGACCGTGGATGCGAGGGCCGTTTTCGTCGGCTACGGTGTAACCGCTCCGGAATTTCAGTATGACGATTACGCAGGTGCGGACGTAAAGGGAAAGGTAGCCGTGATACTGCGCGGCGCGCCGGCGCGATTTCCTTCTACCGAACGCGCCTATTTCGCCAGTGCCCTTACGGCGCAACAAAATGCCGCCGCACATGGCGCGGTCGGCGTCATCGTCATCGATTCGCCGGAGTTTTTGCGTGCTCAGTGGAATCGCATCATGCTCCAGTTGCGCGCCGACCCCCCCATGCGCTGGCTTGACCCGCAGGGTGCTGCCTCTGACACGGTTCCAGAGATTCGCGTTCTGGTCAGGACCAACCAAAGCGGCGCCGAAGCTCTATTCGCGGGCGCTCCGAAATCATTACCGGAAGTTTTTGCAGCCGCGAAAGCGGACAAACCAGGATCCTTCTCCCTGCCGGGTACTGTGCGGATTCATCTCGCCAACCGCTTCACAAGAGTCGAAAGCCGCAACGTTATCGCGAAACTAGCCGGTTCCGACCCGAACCTCGCGAACGAGTACGTCGTTTACTCTGCGCATCTCGATCACCTTGGCATCTGCCGTCCTGGAGAGGCAGACCCCATCTGCCACGGTGCGTCTGACAACGCATCGGGCACCGGCGCGCTCCTCGAGATCGCGCGCGCATTCGCGAGCTTGCCGCGTGCGCCCCGGCGTTCCATTCTTTTCCTTTTCGTTACCGGCGAGGAACGAGGCTTGCTTGGGTCGGATTATTTCGCGCACTACCCAACCGTCCCGCTCGAAAACATTCTCGCTGACGTGAATATAGACGGTGCGCCGGGCTTGCGCTTTCCCATCAAAGACATCGTCCCGCAAGGCGCTGACCATTCCACTCTCTCCAAGGATGTAGAGGCGGCTGCACGCACGATGGGATACGCGATTAGCCCGGACCCACGCCCCGAAGAGGGATTCTTCACGCGAAGCGATCAGTATTCATTCGTGCGGCGCGGCGTGCCCTCCGTCAAAATCGATGGGGGAATTCAGAGCACTGATCCAGCGATCGATGGCGCCACACTCGCGAGAAACTGGACCGCGAGCAATTACCACACGCCGAACGACAATATGAGTCACCACTTCTACTTCGATTCAGCGGCGAAGTCGACAGCGCTGAACTTCCTCATCGGCTACGAAGTGGCCGAACAGTCCGAGCGACCCGCATGGAATGCGGGCGATTTCTTCGGCACGAAATTCGCGCACAAACAGTAGCTTCTAAAACGACGTAGCTAACTCGCCGAATCGTCCGCGGTTCGCTGATAATCCGATTTCGTTCTCGCGATAACTTGTACGGTTAAGCCAACTTGTGAGAATCGATCGCAGCAACTCCCGGATAACCGAGTAGCCGGACGGGATTGCTCCCGTCCAACCCTCTAAGAACTGTGCATGAAAGTTTCCCCTCACACAGCTCAAGCCCTTCGAACGCCTCTTTCGGGGAGACGCGGTTTCGAGGGATCAGCAGATGTTGCAAGGCGCGTACCTAGCCCCATCTACTTGCCTTCGTCGCCTGCACGATACGCACTTGGAGTCAGCGAACGTTGCGGTTGGTGGCTTGCCAATCAATGGCATAACATTCTGCCGCCTCGCTTGAGGCCGCACCAACAGCTTGCGCTGTCGTCATCTGCTTTGCCTTATATGCCGATTTGCCCAGTTCTCTCGTGGGAAGCGCCGGAAGGAAGTCAGCTCGCTTTCGCGCCCGGTGATGTGGTCGGTGGGATTGACGCAACCGGTATCCGTTCCATTACAGAGCGGCATTCGCTCCCTCCTTCCCTCATGTCCGCACCGCCATCGGCCCATCTTGCGATGTGCTTTCCCTGGTGGGGAGCGATACGGATTTATCCTGTTCCGTTGGAATGACGCGATAGGTTAGGTCCGCTCTCTACGCCGGCAGTGTGATGTGACCATGACGGAGAAACCCGTACGTTCCGTACCCACTGCGAGAAGAACCACGCAGCATCTTAGGTTCTCTAAGAGTGACGACGCTTACGAGCATTCGTGTATTCTGACCTTACTACCAAGCCTAGCAGCCCGGGGTGTAAGTCCGGATGCGTAAGCAAAAGAGTTTGAAGGATCCACAGGTAGGATTCGTAGAATGCGCGTATGGCGATGGGGACGCGCAAGCAGCGGGAAAAGCAAGAAGACAT
>JBAUXO010000191.1:0-3525 GCA_049584315.1 Candidatus Sulfotelmatobacter sp.
TTATGGAACGCTTTCCATAAAGAAGACTATGGTGAGTGCCGCGTCATGGTGAGAAACGGCGAAGGCTCGGCCTTTTGGGCAGAAAACCTCCGCCGGTTGATGGTGACTCGCTACATAATTCTCCTCACAAAGACTCCAGCCAGTCGATGAGACTCGCGGAAAGCCCCGGGTGCGGCGGTTGGGTTGCCAGCAGTCCGCCAGTCAGGTCGAGGGCTTTGCGCTTCATCTCGAGATCCGCCTGGGCGTAGACTTCGGTGGACTTCAAGTCCACATGCCCAAGGAAGTCTTTGACCATGACGAGGGGCACGCCAGACTGGAGCAAATGCATTGCCTTCGTGTGTCTCATGGTATGCGGGCTGATTCGCGCACGCGTTAGGGTGGGCATTGAGTTTGCCGCCCGATGTAGGTACTTGAGCAAGATGTATCGGGCGCCGTGACGAGTCAGTCGGGTTCCTTGCCCGTTTTGAAGTAGCGGCTCTTGTTCATCGAATCGCCGCCCATGGGCAGACAGGAATGTGGGGATGAGACTTGCCGATTGCGGGAGCAAAGGGCATAAGCGTTCTCGGCGCCCCTTGCCGCGGACTCGGACGAATGGGGGCGTTTCGAGGTGAAAGTCCCGGGGCGTTAGGTCAAGCAGTTCTTGAATGCGAGCGCCGGTGTCATAGAGCACACTGAGAAGAACGTAGTCGCGTTCTCCATTCTTGGCCAGACGATCAACTTGTGCCAGCAGGTGACCGAGTTCCTGCTCGCTCAGGTAGCCCAGAACGGGGTGGAGAGCTTTCTTGGCGGGGATGGCCACAACCGGGCTGCAGCAAGCCGCCAGCGCCGGCTCTCGCCCCGCAACATAGCGGAAGAACGTTTGAATCGCCGCCAGGCGTGCATTGCGTGTACGTGTGGTGTTGCCGCGATTGGTTTCCAAATCAGAGAGGAAATCCAGCACCAATGGACTCGTGAGGTCCTCGATGGCAAGTCGATCAACCGAACGGCTGAGCCGCTTAGACGTATATTGCAGCAACAGTTTCACTGAGTCCCTGTATGACGCGGTTGTATTCGGGCTGACGCCACGCTCGTCCGCGAGATACCGGAGAAAGAAACCGGAAAGTAAATTAGCAAGCGTCGGGCAGTTCATGAGCAACCGCCTTCCTGGATCAGGTAGCCGAAGCGGACCTGATGCCGCCGTGTGATTTCGCCTATGAGATCTTGAGTCAACTGGAGATAGCGTTGGGAGCTGGCCAGACCGACATGCCCAAGGTAGGTAGCCAGTAGCGGCAACTTCGCTCCGAGGTCCACGTTCTGTTCGCACCACAGTAGAAGACGAAGGACTGCGAACGAGTGCCTCAGGTCATGGAGCCGAATGCGGCCCGCTGTGGTTCGCTTGATGCCGGCGAGCTCCAACGCCTGGTGAAACGCGAGGCGAAGAGCAGAGAGCGAGTATCGTTCCCCGCCGGGATTTGGGAAAAGCGGCGTTTGGGGCAGGATGGATCCTATGTGTTTGACGGTGAGAGAGCGGCAGTGAACGAGCCGGCTGATCATGTCCGGAGCTAGCGGGACGACTCGCGACTTGTCAAACTTCGTGTGGCGGATGGTTAGTGTACCGGCTTCGAGATCGACGTCGGCGTGCGTAAGTCTCAGCAGTTCCCCTGCGCGCAGTCCGGCGAGATACAGTATGCGTAACGCCGTGCCAAGGACGACGGGGCGTATCGGAGATGTCCGCCCGGTTGGAAGTTCAGCGCACGCGTTCAGGAAACGCCTGCCCTCGTCACGGCTAAACACACGCGGCACGAACTTGTGCCGCACAATCCGTAAGGACCTGCGATCCGGTACAACGACGCGGGCGTCGTCAAGCCGCAGGAAGCGGCACACCTCCCGGATCAGAGTTAATCGATGCGCACGCGTAGTCTCCGATTCGGTTCCCCTTCGAGCCACGTAGTCGTGCACAATCGCCGAGGTGATGAGGGGATCGTCTGCGGAAAGTCGAGAGTTCAGAAAACGATCCAACTCCCGTAGTGCGCGGCCCTCTTCTCTGTAGCGGTAGCCCATTGCGTGCTTTAGCGCGAGGAACTGGGATAGCCGAAGGGCCAGTGGCGAGATAAATTCGAAGCTGGAGTTTGCTGGAACGGTGCTCATCGGCGCGCCTCCTCTTCGGAGATGGCCACCGTGCGCAACCTAACCAAGTCGACTCGAGCATATCCAAACGTGGTTTGAGTGGATGCGTGGCCCAGCACATCGGCAATCGTTTTCAGGGGCCTCTCAGCAGCAAGCAGGCGTGTCGCGAGCGTGTGGCGAAATAGGTAAAGTCCTCGTCGCCCTGCTCGGTTGGAAAGGCCGGCACGCTGAAGCGCTATCCGCATGATTGCCATCAGATTGTTTTCAGCAGCAAAGGGTTCGAAAGGGGCGTGGTGGCGAAGAAAGACAGTGCGGTACGTTGAAACTGGACGCCCGTCCCGCAAGTATGCGCTAAGGGCCTCTGCGACATCAGGCAGAAGTGGGAGTGCTAGCGGTTTGCCGGTCTTCACTTGCCGAATGTCAATGCGTTCGCCGCGCCAATTAATCTCGTCCAGAGTCAGCTCTCGAATATCGCAGGGGCGCAAGCCGTAACGTGCGGCCAGCAAGAGGATCGCGTAATCCCGGCGGCCGAGCGGCGTCGATCGATCCACCGACGTCAGGATGCCATCCACGTCTGACTGGCTCAGCACATCGGGCAGGTTGACGAATCGATACTGTCGCGGTCGTGGGATCGCATCAGCAAGGGAACTGGAAAGACTACCTTGCGCCGCAGCCCAACGAAAGAAGGCTCGCAGGGTGGAACCGTACGACCGTCTCGGCCGGCCCTTTTCTGCGTTCTCGTAGAACTCACGCACGTGCAGCGGAGTAATCTCGCTGAGATCGTGGATCCCATCGCCGCCCAGGTAGTGGGCGAACGCTGATAGCTTTTGAACGTATTTCCTTGTCGTCTTCTGCGACAGTCCGCGATGCGCCCGAACAAACTGCAGATATGGTGTCAGGATCGGATTGAACCAAGTCGGGGTAGAAGGTGGAGATCCGATACGCCGGCGAAACCGCCCCCTCGCGTCCGCCTGCAGGAAGATCCTGACAGAGGCGCGCAAACCGCGCGATCGGCTGGCACTCAGACCTTCCACCCGCTTGGCAAGATAATGCCGTATCGAACTGTCGGCTACGGTTGGCAAGGGCGCGCTTCGGTCCCGCTCCAGATGTGCAGAGAAGCGCAACGACTCGTGGAGATGCTGTCGCATAACTTCGCTCGCATAGCGCAATTCCAGCAGACTTCTTCCAATGTGATCGATGCGGTGCTTGTGTGGAGACGCGAGATAGCGCTCACGGTCTTCACCAGAAAACCATTTTGAGAACATTGTCATTCCTTTCGCTCAGTGAAATGGAGGAACGACAATATTGTCGGCGTTGGCGTTATGGAAAGCGCTGACGTTCCCGTCCACCAATCTGCTGTTGATCGGAGCTACCTTCCAGTGTGTTTCTCACCATGACGCGGCACTCACCATAATCTTC
>JBAUXO010000192.1:0-6135 GCA_049584315.1 Candidatus Sulfotelmatobacter sp.
AAATGACTGGGAGCGCCGAGCAGGAATGACGTGAGTCTATGCGGTTGAAGCACCACTCACATGAATTGAAAAATCAACAACTTGGCTCTTTTCCTTTGTTTCGGGACCAGGGGGTCGGAGGTTCAAAATCCTCTCTCCCCGACCAATTCTTTTCAATAACTTAGAATTCTAGCTTACGTCCAAACTGAGCCCCTGGTGCGGTTTCTATGGATGCCCCAGTTCAAGTTCCAGTTTCGACAGAAGTTAGGTTCGGTTGACAACCGACGGTTGGGGCACCCAATTGGGGCACCCGTAAGAAATTGGTTCATCAAGATCTGGCCGCATGCAGTAAACATGCGGCTGTCACGGCGATCCGCGATCTCGTTTGACGCTGTTTGATCCCTTGGGCAGGCGCCAAGGGATCAGACTTAAAAGGGCCTCTGAGAATCATTTCGGAGTTGCTGAGAATTTGCGAGTGTCGTCAGCACCGCTCGGCTTTTTGCTCATGATGTCCGCAATGGGGATCCCGAGCACAGTCAGCGCATCCGCGATGAGGGAACGGTGGCAACGCCAAGGCACCGCTTCCGCGCACATCAATGCACTCCGTTTTTGCGAAGCCAACTTGATCAGCCTCCGTAACCCGGCGTCGAATTCCGAGGTTTGCATGTAGTCGGCAAATCCATGAAACGAGCTATTACGCCACCCCATATTCGAAGAATCGCGTCGCGCGTGGCGCAAGCTTCCGAGCTTTCGCAAGTGCACGTACCCGATCCTCGCGGCCCGCAGCTTTGTGCGCAGGGTCTTCTGCTTGAACTGCGGATTGTGTCGTGAACGCGGGATACTACGCACATCTATGACACGCACTACTCGGTGTGCTCGCAGAAGGTCGAGAAAGACTTTCCACGTGCGCGTGGAATGCCCAATAGTCAAGACAGTGCAGGTACAAACCTTTTCAATCAGATCCCCGCCTCCTGGCTGAAATACTGGTAATCCTCTCGCCAGCCGCCTTGTCCCTGGCCAATGGTTTTGTAGTCCTCAATAAACTCGATGGCGCGAATGTACTTCACCATGGTGAATCCGAGCTGCGTTTCGACTCGAAGTCGGAGCGGGGCTCCGTGCAAAATCGGTAGGGGTTGGCCGTTCATTTCGTAGGCAAGAATCGTCTGCGGATCTTCCGCCAGCTCCAAGCGAATGGTGCCATAGAAGTACCCCGGCCGTTGGGCATGTGGCTCCGATGTGGATTTGTTGTCGAACGCGTAGAAAACGATGTAGCGGGCGGTTGGAAGCGGATGGCAAAGTCCGACGATGTGATGCAGCGATACGCCGCCCCACTCCGCAATTCCTGACCAGCCCTGGATGCAGCAATGCTTGGTAATTTGAACCTGTTTCGGCATTGCGCGGAGGCCAGCTAGCGTCAGGCACAGGGGCTTATCAACCAATCCGCTGATTTTCAGGTTGTAGTTTGCGAATTGAGCGCGTGCCATTGCCAAATAACTTTCCTCTCTTGGTGGGCGACCGTTCACCCAAAAGTAAGGGGAGATGTCCGCAGTGGAGTAATGCTGTGCGGAGTGCTCATGGCCGAAGAGAAGTGTGCGCAACGGATCGGTGAATGACTGAGTAGCTCTCTGGACGAAGCGCGGACGGCGACGCGAACACACGGTGGTCACGACGTGGATCGCGACGATGCCCGTCAACCCAGAAAGCCAGACCACGAGGGCCGTCGCCAGGTATGGATCGCGCGTCTGGCCCAAGACAATCAGTGCCAACTCTCTCCGGAAACCATGCAGAGCCACGATCGTGACATGTCCGACGAAGAATACGATGAACACGCAAAGAGCCAGGAAATGTAGGCTTCGGGCCCCCTGCCGTCCGTGAAAGATTTTGATATACCACGGGAAACGAGCTGCAACCGCTGGGGACATCGCGACTCCCGTCGCTATGCTGAACGGAGCGAGCAAGAATATGACTGCCGCGTAGCTCAATTGCTGTAATCCGTTATATGCTCCCGGTGTTTCCACGACGTGGAAGCTTAGATAGCTCAGCATGGCCTGCCAAGCGTCCGGGACAATCTGCCAGGAAGTCGGAATAAGTCGTCGCCACTCCGGCGTGACGAAGAGCATCACCACGTATACCAAACCCGTCAACAGCCACGCGAAATCCGCGAGAAAGTGCCAGTGCCGTCCGAGACCCAGATTTTCGTGGCCCGGCAGGGCAATCGCGGAGGGGAATGAAGTTTCCTCGTCACTCGCCGTCCATAGTCGGTCCTCAGGTCGCTGCTTCCTCGTGAACTTGAGGCACTCGCTACCCGGCGTGCCGTGATCGTTCCAGTAGAATCTCGGATGTGCACTCAAGATCTCGAGACCACTGCGGATGAGAAGCGAGAGGAGCAGAAAGTTGAAGAAATGCGCCGCGCGGAGCCATAACGGAAAGTCCAGAACCTTCACTAGGACACGCTCCCGAATCCGAATCTATAGGGTTCTCACGCAGTGCCTCTGCCAGAAATGTTGCGTGCTGGCTCAGGCAACTCGCCGCGCACTTCTCTTGTGATGCTCACGCAGGATTCTTTCGATATGCACTTGTAATTCAGTTGCCATGTTCTTTTTGGCATCTTCGAAACTACTGCCACGGACCGTGACCGACGGGCTCTTACAGAGCCCGTTCCATCCGTCATCTTCCGACCAGAAATCGCAGTCAATCGGTATGCTCGCGGTCACCTGGAGGTTCACCACTTGAGAAGTCATAAATCACTCCACTCGAATCTTGGTTGTGCGAATCGTTTATCGTGAGAAAGGACGGTGACCTCGCGCGCTGAAAGACCCCGCTATCCCTTTTATCCCGGCGCAGGTCACGCAGCCACACGCGCGTCTAGCTGCGAGGGCCGGCCTTCCTTGCTACACCAGGCGGGTTCACGGTAGCGTCAGGGGCACCACCTTCATCATCCATTCGCGACACAGCCTCTTCGTCCAAGTGCTGCTGAGTAGATGAAAAGGATTCTGAGGCCTCACTCTTCTCTCTTCGCCAAGAGATGGTCAGTAACAAGGCACTCTCTTCCAGGGCTTCGACGTCGTGCAGGACGCCGCAGTCCAGCACCAACAAATGACCCGCCGAGATATTCACTTTTCGATCGGCCAAATATATGCAGGCCTGTCCATCCAACTGTTGAATGGAGACCCTCCCCTCTGCTTTGTGCTGGCGCATTCGTGAGCCAGCCTTCATCAGAATCAAGACGATTCGGAAATCTGGATACTTAGCAAGCGTTTTGGAACTCCGCCCAGTTTCCCGCTGCCAAGAATCTTCTCGCCTCAGCTGCTGCAGCTCTCGTTCTAAGTCGAGGTGCAACAAAGGTTCCGCTAGCCCCGGTAATCGATTCAATGCCTCAATGCCATCGCCGGGATGGCAAGTGCTGAGATCCGTAGCCATGATGAACACCTTCGCAGTCTGTACATCTCCATAGTGATTGCATCTTCAGTTCAGTACGGAGCGCGCAACCATGTTTGAAGTTCTGGGACGCCCAGGAGGCGATGATCGACGATATGTTGCGGCAAAACTGGTCAACATTGCACAGTCTCTCGATAGATCTCCCAGCCTGACTGTGCTTCATTGTAGGACTGTGAGAATGTTCTGGCGATTTAGCTAACCATGACGCCGTCAGTCTTCTGAGCAAGAGTGACCACTTTCGCCCGACCGGCCGGATGTACCCTCTGAAGAGGTGCCCTCCGCTACAGCCATCTCGATTGCTCCAGCGAAAACGACAACACAAGGCAAGAGTGAAGACAACCTCTCGCCAGGCCTCACGAGCGACAAAGCCCGCGCTCGCCTCACCAAGTACGGGCCAAATACAATGCCGGACACCGCGATACGACGATGGCGAATGGCGCTAGCGAAGTTTTGGGCGCCGGTTCCCTGGATGCTTGAAGCCGCGATCATTCTTCAGACAGTGCTCCACGAGTATGTTGAAGCTGCGGTCATCGCTGTACTCCTGGTATTCAACGCTGCTCTCGGGTTTTTCCAAGAGGGGCGCGCACAGGCTACTCTCGCCGCACTGAAATCGCGACTCGCACTATCGGCCTCGGTGCGGCGCGACAGGGCTTGGAAGAACATACTCGCTACCGAGCTGGTGCCGGGCGATACCATCAAACTATCGCTCGGTGGCGTAGTCGCAGCCGACGTAAAGTTGATCGAGGGATCGATCCTGCTCGATCAGTCCATGCTCACCGGCGAATCCGTCCCCATCGAAGCTGGAGCGGGCCTGCAAACCTATGCGGGAGCGCTGGTGCGGGGCGGCGAAGCCACGGCGATCGTCACGGCAACCGGGGCGCGCACGAAGTTCGGACATACCGCGGAGCTCGTCCGCACTGCCCATGTCGAGAGCACTCAGCAAAAAACCGTCGTACGCGTAGTGCGAAATCTTGCCATGTTCAATGGCGTAGTCATCATCTTACTGGTGGTGTACGCACATGCCCGGAACATGCCGATTGACGAGATTGTCCCGCTCGTTCTCACCGCAGTTCTCGCGTCCATCCCTGTTGCGCTGCCCGCTACGTTTACTCTTGCAGCGGCCATCGGCGCAAAAGCTCTGGCACGCCTGGGCGTTCTGCCAACGCGATTGTCCGCTGTGGACGAGGCCGCAACGCTGGACGTTCTTTGCTCGGACAAAACGGGGACGTTAACTCGCAACGAGCTGGCGATCACCGCCATCCATCCTGAACCTGGCTTCGACGATGCGCACCTGCTGGCCATGGCGGCTCTAGCCAGTTCCGATGGCGGACAAGATCCCGTGGACGCGGCCATTCGCTCTGCCGCCACAAAAACAAACATCGCCGATCTGCCGAAACTGAGCGCGTTCGTTCCGTTCGACCCAGCGACAAAAATGTCCGAGGCGACAGCGGTGGATGCGAACGCCGTCACCCAGCGCGTCGTGAAAGGTGCGTTTGCGGCGGTTATCAAGTTGACCGAACCAGTGCCGGCAGCGGCCGCGACGGCACAAGAACTCCAAGAGAAGGGCTTTCGTGTTCTGGCTGTTGCCGTGGGCCCACCGGCGACGATGAAGCTCGCAGGAATTATCGCGCTGAGCGATCCACCTCGCGCTGATGCGGCTGAGCTAATCAGGGAGTTGCACACTTTGGGCGTGCGCACCGTGATGGTGACCGGTGATGCACCGGCAACGGCGGCGATCATCGCACGAGCCGTGGGACTCGATGGAGCGATCTGCCCGCTCGGGCCAATTCCGGAGGGCGTAGCTGCAGAAAAGTTCGCGGTTTTTGCCGGAGTGCTTCCTGAGGATAAGTATCACCTCGTGCAGGCGTTCCAGAGGAGCGGCCATACCGTCGGTATGTGCGGCGACGGCGCCAACGACGCACCCGCGCTTCGCCAGGCACAGATGGGAATTGCGGTTTCGACCGCGACCGACGTCGCCAAGTCGGCGGCCGGAATCGTGCTGACCAAGCCCGGACTTGTTGGCGTCGTGGCCGCAGTAAAAGAAGGCCGGGTAACGTTCCAGCGCATCCTGACCTATACCTTGAATTCGGTTACGAAGAAGATCGTGCAGGTGCTCTTTCTGGCAGCGGGTCTGATCATAACGGGACGCGCGATCCTAACCCCAATGTTGATGGTCATTATCATGATCACGGGCGATTTCCTTGGCATGTCTTTGACCACGGACAACGTGCGCCCGTCCGCCATGCCAAGCGCATGGCGAGTTGGCAACTTGACGATCGCGGGCGTTTTCATGGGTGTCTCCGAGCTGGTGTTTTGCATCGCCGTGCTGGTCATCGGCAAATTCCGGCTAGGCCTTGGAATCGAGACACTCAGAACTCTCGCCTTCGTGGTCATCGTTTACGGCAATCAAGCGACGATGTATACGAACCGAAGTCGTCAGCGCATGTGGTCGACCCGCCCAAACTCCTGGCTCTTACTTTCGTCAGTAGCTGATCTGTTGATCGCCGCAACGCTGGCGAATCACGGGCTTGCGATGGCGCCTCTGCCGTTAGTCGTGATCGCAGGAACGCTTGTGGGGGCTGCTGTCTTTGCGCTTCTGGTGGACTTTGTCAAAGTCCCCGTGTTCAATCGCCTTAAGATCGCCTAAGATCTCAAGGATGGGCGCCGCCTGGTTAAGAGTCGGTAAACAGCTGGCCGCGGGGTTGTCCTTTCGCCAGA
>JBAUXO010000193.1:0-2421 GCA_049584315.1 Candidatus Sulfotelmatobacter sp.
TGGCGGATGTAACCTTCACCCTGACTCCCAAGAACGAGTGGGACGTGGTGGCGGGAGCAGCGCTGGTGAAGAGCTCTGGTGGTTTTGTCAGCACACTCGAGAAAACCGACTTGATCGCCAATCGCCACGACCCGCTTCTGTCCGGCCTTCTGGCGAGCGGACCTTTCTTGAAAGAGCAGTTGCTCGCCCTGGTGGAACCACACCTCCGAATGGCCGAAGAGGCTCGCTAACCTCTCGGCCAGCGCAGGCGATCTCGCTGCTTGAAGGAGAGGCGGCTACGGGACAGCCGGCGCCAACGCGGAAGGCTCCGCGAAAGAGTTCGAGAATCGCGAACTGGTTGTGACGCCTATCTTAGCCCCGGTGCCCTTACCGTCGGCGAGGTGACCCTCGCGGTGAACGTCACCGCCTGACCTTTCTCAAAGTTCACTCTTCTTGTGAGCTCGGCGGGACCCGAGGCCGTTACGGTCGCCGCTAAGGTTACAGCCTGTGCGCAGATAGAGGAGTTCAGTGTGGAGGCCAGCGACGCCGAGATCGCGTACGTACTGACCACATGGTTTGAGCAACCTTCGACCTGGGGCAGATGACAGCGCACGAGCAAACCCCCGTTGCCACGCTAGGGATTTACAACCAGCATCAGAGAAGCCGAGGCTGGACCGTAGTCATTGCTCCCCGCATAGGTTGCTGTGACCTGATCGCTGCCTTGCGGCATAGCGGTCGTCGAGAAAGTTGCCGCACCTGCACCGTTGATGTTCGCGGTCCCTATGGTTGAGCCGCTGGAACTGAATGTCACCGCGCTGCCCACCGGCAGACCGCCGTTGCTGGTCAGTTTCGCCGTAAGGTTCACGGACTTTCCGGTGATCGACGGATTAGGCGTGGCGGTAAGGGTCATGCTGATTCCGGCTCGGTTCACCTTCTGTGTGATTGGCGCCGAAGTACTCGTCCCATTTTTCGGACTACCAAGGTAGGTCGCTGTCAGTTGATTCGATCCCAGCGGGAGCTGCTTTGTGGTCAGCGTCGCGACGCCGTTGCTATTCACCGCCGTCGTTCCAAGTGCCGTGGTTCCCATCAGGAAGGTCACTGATCCTGTCGGAGTGGATGGTCCTGACGTCGTCACCTGGGCCGTGAGGGTTACCGCTGACCCATAGTCAGAAGGATTCGGATTTGAACTCACCACCGTGGTCGTGGGGTATTTGTTCACCGCCAGCGTAGTAAATGCACCGCTGCTTTTGAAGTCCGCATCGCCCGCATAAAGTGCCGTAATACCATGGCTACCGGACATAAACACGGAGGTTGCGTAAGTGGCGACCCCACCGCTCAGGGTTCCCGTTCCAAGCGTGACGCCACCGCTCCTGAAGGTCACGATTTCGCCATTCGGAGGCGCGCCAAACGTGGACGAAACCGTGGCCGTCAGGGTAACTGGTTGCCCCACGTAAATGGCAGTCGAGGAAGTTGTGAGCGCCGTAGTAGTGGTCGCCGGGAGAGGGTTCACCACCTCTCTCAGCACTGGCGAAGTGCTGGAGACATAATTGGTGCCTGGGGTGCCTGAGTAGGACGCGGTCATCGGGTACGTCCCCTTGGCCGAATAGCTCGTAGAGTAGCTGGTCTGCCCGTTGCTCAAGGGCAAGGTCACCAGCGCGGTGGAGCCCTGATAAAAAATGACCGAACCGGTCGGTGTGCCGTTCTGCGCCGTCACCGTGGCCGTAAACTTCACGGGCTGCGTCACATAGGCCGGATTTACGCTTGAGCTCAGGGTGGACGAGGTGGATGTTATCATTCCGTACGCACTGACCTGCAGTTGGCTCCCCACGTAGACCTTGCCATTTGCCACCACCGGGGCAGTGAACTTCACCGCAGCGCCGGGAACATCTCGTTTTCCACTTGCCTGGTTGCTGTTGTAGAACTCGGTTGACAGGTCCAAAGCATCAAACGCGTGGAGCACCTGACAGCATTTGCCTCCGTAGGTACTGTTATCAAGCAACCAGACGATCCCATTGCTGTCGCCGTTCGAGGATACGACCGGTGTCCCTGTCCCGAAACCAAAGACGCTGCTGCTCTGCGACGTAGGCGCGGTGGAAAGCAAGCCGGAGTTGCCGGCGTTGAAGGAGAAGGCCATCAAGTTGGAGCCTACGTCATTGATATCGTCGTTGCTACTCCAGTAAACATTCCCATTCCAGTATGCCGGTGACCCCCAGATTCCAATGCTTGCGTTGTTGATTTCCTGCACAATCTGAGTGTCGATATCGACGCAGGTGGAGCAATATCCACCCATCTGGTCACGGTCAACCAAGTAAATTGTGCCCTCTTTCCCCATTTGCACCAGCAGGTGCTGATGCGCGGATCCTGCAGGGAGGTCCGGAAGCAACAGCACCCCCCCGGAGCCAACGTCGTCGTCATGGCCACTCAAGACGCCTTGATTCCAGG
>JBAUXO010000194.1:0-2685 GCA_049584315.1 Candidatus Sulfotelmatobacter sp.
GCGCTATCGGGAGGAATGGTTGAAGAAGATCCCGCACGCTGGCGTGTGCCGCCGAGCGGAGCTGCTCTATCAACAGCTGGATGGATTACAGGCCTTGCGGCGTAAGGTGCGGGCCGAGTTGTTAGCCGAGAGCCGGAAACATAAAGCCGCGAAATTGTTGCGCCAGATTCCCTGCATCGGTCCGATTCGGGCAGCGAGATTGATCGGGCTGATGCAAACCCCGCACCGGTTCCGGAGCAAGCGGCAACTTTGGACCTATAGTGGCTTGGCGGTTGAGACGCAGGACAGTGCGCAATTCCGCTTTGTCCGTGGACAATTGCAATGCTCCAAAAAACCCCAGCAGCTACGTGGTTTGAATCGCAACCACAATCATGAGATGAAAGAGATCTTTAAGAGTACGGCCACGACCGCCAGCCGTGGTGCGGGGCCGTTCCACGATTTCTACGAGGGTTTGCTGGCCAAGGGGATGGAGCCAGAGATGGCACGTTTGACCCTGGCACGCAAAATCGCGGCTATTACTTTGACACTTTGGAAGAAAGGAGCACGTTTCGACGCAGAACAACTGAAAGCGCAAGCAGCTTGAGACGTCTAAAAGAACCCAGGTGATCTCCCAGGTTTCATGCCTCGGTGGTGGCCAATCGGTTCTTGCGATGCTCGGGTCGAGGGAGAGTATCTATTAAGTTGTTAGGCATTCGTGGGCTGCAGTTTAGCGCCGAGTCTCGGTCTCAATCCTATGCCCCCTCGCACGACCCAAAAAAGCTATAGGCCTCGAGTCTCACACAGGATCATGGTTGGCACTTTAGCCAACACTTAGCTTGCGTAGCTTCGGGAGCCGAATGGCGTCGAGCACCACAGTTTCATGAAACCGTTGAGTTGGGACAAGCAACTGGGGTTGGCATCGCCTCTGGAATGCGCGGCGATCCAAAGCGGCCAAGACCAAAACCTCCTGAGAAGGGAGAACGGGCTGGATGCAAATCACCACATCCACATCTCCCCTGGGAGGACGGGGAGAATTTTTTTCTTGACATCCTCTCTCACAGGATGCTTCAACGTTCCAGCCTGAGCACTGGAGCGCACGGTGCTGGCAGTCGTTGGAGCTGTGGGCCTAATCTGTCAGTGACTTTCGTATCGGCAATGGTGACGCAGAGCCGGATGGTAGCCCGGGCAGTTCGTAACGCTGGCCGGATCATAGTTGGCTGCGCGGAAGAGATTCTTCATAGAGGGAGTAATGATCCTGGACGGAACGATGAAACTAGGGCCGAGTCGCCGGCCTGGGGGTTCCCAAGAGCCTGTTATCCGGTACTCATTCTTCCACTTCGACCCGTAAATCACAATCCTCTCGCCATCGCGCTCGGCCTCGTAAAATCCAAGGGTGCTAAGCCCAAGCCCGCTCGTTGTGCATTCTCTGTAAAGAGTCTTTCCAAGCACGAAGCTCTTGCACGTAAAAGTGGTTTTCCGCCATTCGGACTTTTGACTGGAGAGGTCGCCAGTTCAGCCCCTCACATCCCAACTTCAAACGCGGGTCAGGGGTCATGCCCGGGCGACCATGCTTTGGGAGCAATCCTGGCGATTTTCGCCGCCACCTGTTCACCCCGTCGCGAGAATCCCAGATAATGCACATCCACACGGCGCTCTCGGCAAAACTCAATGAAGGCCTTGTACTCACCTTCGCACCAGCCCGGATAATTGAAGAATTCGTCGAACGCAATGATGGTGCCGGCAACTATCGCGTCTCCCAGCAGCTCAAAGATTGTTCTTGTCGAACTATAGAGATCGGCATCCATGTGCAGGAAAGCAATCTGCTCCGGATGTTGCTCGCGAAAGGCCGGTATCGTGTCTTTAAACCACCCTTTGTGCAGCCGCACGTTGGGCTGCACCTCAGGCAACGACGCCAACGCAAATGTTCCCTTCTCATGGCCTTGCTTCCAATCCTCCGGCAGGCCCTCAAACGAATCGAAGCCGTGAACCTCTCCCGTGGCCAGAGAAGCAATAAAGTTGAGTGTCTCCCCGCGATAGACGCCGAATTCGCAATATAACCCCGGAATTTTCACCTGTTCTATGGCGGCTTTGAGCAAAGCGAACTTGTCTGGATGGCTCTTCGCCATTTTCATGTGCTGGTCGACGAACTCGGCGGATTTCTGCGCCGCGCGGACCTGGCGCGCAAATTCGATATCTTTCGTCGCTTCAGAGAGCTGCCGGTTCAGGTGATACCGGATGCGACGCTTCACCTTCTCTTTGAACGCTCGAAGCATCCAGTTCGCCTCGCATTTCCCATGGGGCTCCTAGAGAAATTTCAAACGAATCTTGTCGCCAGGAGATTACTCAGTCGCAGCAGGGGTACCAGTTGTCTGGTACCCTCCGCACAGATCCGTATTGTCGTTTCCCAGACCGTCGCTTGGATTGAGTGGCGGTTCCATGATACCTGAGTTGGAATCTCCCTTATTTAACTTTTACACTCAGTCGGTCAACTCTGCAGCTGTTTAGGGGTGCGCGACGTAGAAGTGAGGATCTGGCGGTTTCTTTTTTTGTGGCCTCTGTTTTACAGTTTGTAATACTTGCAGATGATTGCTTATATGATTGCCTGGAGCTCCTCATGCCCGATTCGCTGGTCGAACTGGTCGACAGCCGTAACCACCTCCTGCAGGAACTCTCTCAACTCGGCGACTTTCAGCCGGGTTCTATTTC
>JBAUXO010000195.1:0-8734 GCA_049584315.1 Candidatus Sulfotelmatobacter sp.
CAAAGCGCTGGGTGCGGGCACGCCGCGGCAGTGGAAAGACCTCGAGGGGACACGTTTTTTGCTGTTTATTTACTACTTACTCGTCGGGGAAATCGAAATCGGCTCTCCGGAAGCCGAATCTCAATACCTTGTACGAAATCGGTCATAGAATCACGAAGCTCGACTCGCAACTCGGCGCGGCTGGTCGTGCCGAAAATTAGCTACTTACACCCCGGGCTGATAGGCCTGCGCGACTTTGTAGATGCCTTCGGCGTCGCTCACTCCAAGCTTTTCGATTTTCTCATCCGTCTGGCGCAACAGAGCAAGACCAGCGTTATTATCGTTGCTTATCGCGTAGCTGAGTGCCTTACCAATCTCTGCCTGCATCAGAGACGGATCCTGCTCGAAAGCGCGATTAAAGTCTGTTGCGGCCTCGTGCATTCTCCCGGCATAGTATTCCGCGAATCCTCGATAGAACAAGATATACGGCGAGTCGTTCACGGGCAGGCTCTGCAGGAATTTGTCGTACTCGCCGAGATAGAGATAAGCGTTCATCGCCGAGCTGTTGATCTTTACCTGCGGATCAAGTCTCCGCGCCAGTTCCGATTCCGCGACTGCTTGCGGCAGCATGCCTGCAAAGCGATAGGCGTATCCTAACTCCCAATGCGCTTCGGCATTGTTTGCGCTGTTTTGTATGGCCTCTCTGAGCAGAGGAACAGATTGTTCAACCCTTCCGGTATCGGTAAGCAGGTTTGCCATGTAAACCCGGGGAGCGACGAGAGCGGGATCAAGCGCAATTGCCTTTTCAAATGCTGCCTGTGCCCTGCCGTAATGCTCGTGTCCGCCGAACTGCAGCGATGCATTGGTCGCATAGGCACGGCCCAGATATGCCCATACCGGCGCGTAGCCAGGCTCAATAGACGTTGACTTCTCCAGCATCGTGATCGCAGCCAAAAAGTCGTTCAAAGAATAGAGATCGACTGCACGCAGGTAGTATTCGTAAGCCTTAGGGTCGATCGGCGCCTGTGGCTTGAGCTTTTTCGCTTCAGCCGGCGAAAGCGTCAGTTGCAACCCCTGAATAATCTGCTCGGAAACACGGTCTTGCACTGTAAGCAGTTTGTCGAATTTGGTGTCGAAGGAATCCTGCCACAGAATCTTGTCGGGCTTAACGTCAATCAGTTGTGTGGTGATTCTCAAGTCATCGCCATCTTTGATGAAGCTGCTTGTGAGCAGGGTCCCTACATTGAGCTCGGCCGCCACCTTTTGCGGATCGATGGTTTGATTACGGTAGCGTTCGACGGAAGACGAGGGGCGGACGGTCAGTGCACTGATGTAGGCAAGCTTCGTAATCACCGCGTCGGCCAAAGAGAAGCCAAGAAAATCGGCTTGCGGATCTTCGCGAAGATTACGAAACGGAAGAACAGCTAGTGTGCGTGGTCCAGCGGTATCAGCCGTAAGTTGATGCGATCTCCGCGATGCCAGGTAATAG
The DNA here is from genome assembly GCA_049584315.1 of Candidatus Sulfotelmatobacter sp. GTDB lineage: Bacteria > Acidobacteriota > Terriglobia > Terriglobales > Acidobacteriaceae > Sulfotelmatobacter. Next base: position 1,469 of record JBAUXO010000195.1, read on the forward strand.
CCGCCCGCGAAGAGTGCCGCGACGACTACAGCTATCGCTAGTGCCACCGGCCTCCACCGGAAAGGGCGTGAGGGCGAAAGAGGAGCAGTCGTAGTTCCTGAAGCGGTTTCGTCTCGAGCCGTCCCACTCCCGGTTTGCACCGGCAATACGGATTGGGTCCCATGTTTACTCCTGGAAGCCGGCTGCGCAGAGTGAGTACCGACTTGAGTGATGGGTTCTTGAATACTTTGCCGAGAGTCGCTGATCTGCCGAACAAACGGATCGCTTCCGGCATTAATCGCAGGATTCGAGCCCGATTCTCGTGAGGCAGCTTCATTCCAAGTAGCGCGCGGATGAGTCTCAATCTCGCGCTTTACCCGTTTCAAATCGGCCAGCATCTCGGCGGCGCTTTGGTAGCGGAGGTCGCGATTTTTCTCCAAAGCTTTTTCGATGATCGCCTGCATGCTGAGAGGAAGATCGGGATTCAATCGCGCGGCCGGAACCGGATCGTGCTCAAGAATCGCGCTGAAGATCACCGCAGAGCTTTCGCCGCGAAACGGCAAAGCGCCAGTGGTCATCTCGTAGAGCACCGCGCCAAAAGAAAAAAGATCTGTGCGCGCGTCCAATTCCCGCGCGCGGGCCTGTTCCGGAGACATATACGCAACGGTGCCGAGCGCCGACCCTGGGCTGGTGAGGTACTCTTCATCGATCTGACTCAGGGTTCTGGTGCTTGCCAAGCCAGTTGAGGAAATACTAGCCGCGGTCACTTTGGCGAGACCGAAATCCAGAACCTTCGCGTGGCCGCGCTTCGTAATGAAAATGTTTCCCGGTTTGATATCGCGGTGAATGATGCCTTGCGAGTGTGTTGCATCGAGTGCATCGGCGATTTCGATCGCGATCGAGAGCGCAGTTTCAATATCCAGAGAACGGCCAGCGATGCGATGTTTCAAGGTCAGGCCATCCAGAAATTCCATGGCGATGAAGTGTTTGCCATCGTGCTCCCCAATTTCATAAATTGTGCAGATGCTGGGATGGTTTAGGGCAGACGCGGCTCGCGCCTCACGGTGGAAGCGATCCAAGGCTTGGGCATCTCGAGAAACATCGTCAGGAAGGAACTTGAGGGCAACAAATCGGCCTAAAGAAATGTCCTCGGCCTTGTAGACTACCCCCATCCCTCCCCCACCAAGTTTTTCAACCACGCGGTAGTGCGAGAAGGTCTGGTTAATCACGGATAAAGAATCCTACGTGCCCCAAGAATGGCCGTCAAACGGCAAGTCGGGAGCAATGTGCTATCCAAATCTAAGTATCAGGCGTATTCATATGGACACCGGCGCGGCTCCGAGCTCTGCCAGCCCGACCCGGCCCTACTGGTATGGGGACTATGAAACGACCGCCTCTTGCTTCCTACTTTTTCTTCGCGCTGATCGTTTCGTGTGCCATTGCGACCAAGGCGTCGAATCGGGGATCACCGTGAAGAGACTTCAATTCAGGATCAGCTGAGAGTTCTCCCGGCGAGATGAGGCCGTTTTCAATGGCATGGTTCAGATCCGCGAAGGCTTCGTCCGGCCGAGCTCTCGCAGCCTCAGCGCAGGCAAAGTTGTACCAAGCCTCGGCCACTGTGGCTGGCTGACTGGTCTTCCCCGCTGTCTCGATCACGTGGCGAAAAATTCTCTCTGAATCCGCATAACGCCCCTCGCGATTGAGACCCAACGCTTCCATTTCCATGCTCTGCAAGGTCGAGACGTGGGTTGGGCCCAGCACGCGGGTCTTGATCTCGATAACTTGAGTCTGTAGTTTGTCGGCTTCGGAATAACGGCCCTCCTTGGCCAGGGTGAGAGCAAGGAAGGTCATTGCCCTAAGAGTTTGGGGATGTTCCGGCCCCAGTACGCGACGCTGAGCGGCAATCACGTCGCAATACAGCTTTTCAGCTTCGGGGAGGCGGCCCTCCTCCTCCTCGAGATTCTCAGCCGCGTGTGACATCGAAAGCAGGGTTGCCGGATGGTCCGGCCCCAGAGTTCGCTTCTGTGCTGCGATCAGTTCGCCATAGATCTGATCTGCTTCTGTATACCGCCCCTGCGGCGTGAGAATCTCCGCCAGTTCATTCAAAGTGCTCAGGGTTTGAGGATTGTCTGGGCCAAGTACTTTACGCTCCGCGTTCAGTGTTTGGCGGAACAAGTTTTCAGCGTCGGCGTGACGTGCTTCATTAGCATAAACATAGCCGAGGCGATCCATGGACGCCAAAGTGTCAGGATCATTGGGGCCGAGAACCTGGCGCTGGACCTCTATCGTGTTTTGCAACAACTTTTCCGCCTCTGGCAAATGTCCTTGGGCGCGGAGGAGTTGGGCCATATAACTTTCACTTGCCAGTGTTTCCCGGCTTCGTCTTCCGAACATTGACCTTTGAATTGCCCGCGACTGTTCTACCAAGTCTTGCGCGCGGCCATACAAGCCCAGCCCTGCATACGTCTGCGCCATGGTTTCCATCAATTGGGCCTGCAGCTCCGGGTCCTTGCGCAGGCCGGTTTCGATATCTTTCGAGGACTTATCCAGAATCTCGCGCGCCGTAACCGCGTTGCCACGCGCTTCGCTCGGGTTCGACACCTTGAACATTCCGGTCATAAACTTCGTGACCCGGTCGGCGCGGTCGCGCTCCCGCGTGATCCGCCGCAACTCGATCGTTTGCATCACTCCGAAGGCGACCAACAGCAGCGTGACAGCGGTGGCCGCAGCCACTCCGAATTTATGCCGCTGAACGTATTTCTTTGTCCGGTAAACCAGGGTTGCGGGCCGCGCAATGACAGGTTCATTGCGCAGATAGCGGCCGAGATCGGCCGCCAGTTCAGCAGGCGTGTCATACCTGCGCGCGCGGTCTCTCTCCAGAGCCTTCAAGGTGACCCAGTCCAGATCGCCGCGCAGCATGTTCGCCAGCTGCCGTGGGTCCGTGCTCCGTTTTTCCGCGATGGCCGCCGCGGCCGGATCGTTGTTGAGTCTTATGCTCGGACTGGTCGGCTCTTCTTCCTGCACCTGCCGCAGAACTTCATGAAAGGGTTTGCTCTCCCATTGCTGCGCATCCAGGGCCAACACGCCGGTAAGCAGTTCGTGAAGCACAACGCCGAGCGAATAGACGTCGCTTCGGGTGTCTACATCGGCCGCGAGGGGATCCATCTGCTCCGGGCTCATGTATCCCGGCGTGCCCACCAGTCCTCCGGCACGCGTCACTAGCATCCCACCCTGCGGTTGCTGAGAGATCGCTTTGGCCAGGCCGAAGTCGATAATGCGCGGCACCGGCTTGCCATCCACCTCAACCACCAAAATGTTGGTGGGTTTCAGGTCGCGATGGATAATTGCTTTCTGATGCGCGTGCTGCACGCCTTCACATACTTTTGTGAAAATAAGCAGGCGCTCGCTGGGTGAGAGGCGCTTCTCGTCGCAATATACCGTGATGGGCAGGCCCGGCACATACTCCATGGCGAAGTACGGTTGGCCTTCGGCCGTGGAACCGGCGTCGAAAACCTTGGCGATGGCAGGGTGATCCATTATGGCCAGCGCCTGTCGCTCCAGATCGAACCGTAGCAATGCGGACTTGTCATAGCGGGCCGCTTTAATAACCTTCAGCGCAACCTGCCGCTTGACGGGCGCGGACTGTTCCGCCAGCCATACCTCTCCCATCCCACCTTCTCCCAATTTCCTGATTAGCCGATAGGGTCCAATCGAGCCCAAGTCGCGCGCGGGAATTTCCTCGGGAGCGGTGTCTGAATCGAAGGCGGCCTTAGGATCGGGACTGACGCCCGCTTTGTGCGGAGTTGACTCGGGCGCCAGGTTGCTCACGCTTCCCTCTCTGAAAGGAGATGCAAATCGACGGTAAGTTTAGCACCCCAAGGATGGCACGATTCGAAAGTGATCGCACGGTGACTCGAATCAGAATGCCGACTGCGGTCAACGTCATTGTTGGGAGTGCCGGATGACATTGTCTGGCACCAAGCCACCGTAAAGAATCGTCAGTGATCGGCGCGCACTGGGCCAAGTGAGTTGCTATGGCAAGTCCTGTGGCTGTCGGAAAGATTTCGCTTAGGGGTCGCAAATCCGAGACGCCCAGGCTTGCCGGGTTTGAACTCCGGATTGGTGGCAATTTCGACGGCCATGAGCTGTCCGCTTTGATAGGTGTAGTAAAGTTCCCGGCCGTCACCGCGCCAGCGCGGGTCAAGGGGCAACATTACGGCTCGCTCGTCGTGCGTCCAACTAGGTTTCGGGTTTCCTGCGCCCCTTTGGAATTCAGGTCGCAAGAGGGATGGCCGGGGCCAACACTCGCAGCAGGAGCAGACTTTGGTCATCCTGCTGCCGACCATATTGTCGCACCTCTTGCATGATGAAATCCCAAATCTCCGGCAATGCTCTGGCAGCATGTCGGGTCAGCAGCTCCTGCAGGCGTGTCAGGCCAAATTCTTCATCTTTGGCATTGGCAACTTCCGTTATGCCGTCGGTTACCATCAAGAAGAGATCGAGCGGTGAAAAGATGACGCGCCTACTAGCATAGGAGCCACCGGGGATTAGTCCCAGCGGAAGCTGCTCCATGGAGAGCCGGGCCGTGTCCTTGCTGCCGTGCCTATAGTGGAGAATCGGCGGATGGCCGGCTAATGCATATTCGGCTTCACTGGAGCCATCGAAGCGGAGCAGGGCCAGAGTAGCGAACATCTCACGTTCCTTGAGATCTGCCAGCACGCGGTCCACGCTTTCGAGCGCTGCTACCGGGATTTGGCGGAGTTGCACGGCGAGTCGGATGGCAGTCTTCAACATCCCCATGAGCTGGCCGGCGGGCAGGCCATGGCCGGAAATATCGGCGACGTAGGCCACCAACCCACCGTCGCTCTCGATGACGTCGATCAGGTCGCCGCCCATTTCTGTGCTAGGGATCGATTTGCCGTACAGCTCAAAACTCGCGTTCTGGCACATGATGGTCGGAACGAGGGTCGCCTGAATGCCGTGGGCCAAAGAAAGCTCGGCCTGCATGCGAATGCTGGCTAGGCCCTCCGTACCAGCGAAGAACAGCAGGAATCGAGTCCCGAAACCGATACCAACCAAGATCCCGATCGCATCGAATAGCACGCGCCGATACATAGCGACGGGGACCGGGAGAGGCGGCGAAACGTGCGAGGCCCGGTAGCCCAGCCAGGCGGTCAAGACGACCAGCAGAAACAGGATAGGGATAAGACGAAATTTTTTGATTCCGGCGGCCCTAAGCGCCGTCGCTCCCGTGCCCACTAAGACGGGCCAAAAGAAACCTCCGCCGACCCGCGAAGCATTGAGCTGCAATAGATCGAACGCGAAACCGCCGGCAGCGCCGATAAAGAAGTACCCCGACAGGAGGGTCTTCATCCGCGCCAGCGGCAGCATGTGCCAGTAGGGACTGAAGGCGGTGGGAAAGGCCGAACGCACACCAGCCAACCACGTCCGGAGCTTCTTCTTCATCGGTTCCCCTGGCGTCCTAGATTGCACGCAGACCGAGCGCTAAGCCAGGGCTTCGACCGTTCGTCGGTAAAAGCCCTGGAGCGCGAGGAATCCGAGCAAGAGGACGGAGACGAGAATGGATAGATTTAGTGATTAAAGTGCTACCAGAAACGCATAAAGATCACAAGCGAGTACCGAACTTGGCCGGTCTTCGATTCTGATTGGCATTCCTGAGAGCCTAAACCCCCCGGTCGATAGTTAGAAAACGAGCTGTACGGAAAAGCTCCGTTCCCGCCCGGTCATACCCGGAGCTGGATGGTCGCCCAACCGGAAACTACGGGTTTTTGATTGCAAAATCACCTCACGCTAAAACCGCGGTCGCTTGAGTCTATGAATGCCGGGCGACACACAGCGGGAGTAAGGTAACATTCGCGCTCTAAGACATCCATGAACCGTTGGGAGTGCCTTGGTGACCCTGCCTACAGTCAATTATGGAAGATCACTGCTGTCCGGGGAAACTTCCGCAGTGAGCGCGCAAGCCATATAGATTCAATGTGATGCATGCGGTTTGGCGTAAAAACGATTTGAAATGAAAATGACGTTGTGGAGCGTCCTCGCATCCTTGGCGGCCTGGTACGAAACATTGACAATGCGGGATGAATACTGGGCGCACCGTCTTCTCTCAGTTGATCGAGTTCCTGCCCCACCAACAGTTCCAGAAGTGCGTAGATCGATATGGCGGTGGTCGCTATCTGAAAAATTTGTCCTGTTGGGATCAGTATCTGGCGATGGCGTTCGCTCAGTTGACTTACCGTGAGAGTCTTCGCGACATTGAAGCCTGCCTCGGTTCCATCGGCAGCAAGCTCTACCACATGGGATTCCGCGGCAAGGTAGCGCGCTCGACGTTGGCTGATGCCAACGAAACTCGCGATTGGCGAATCTACGCCGACTTTGCGCAGGTTTTGATCGCCATCGCTCGGCCACTCTATGCGCTCGATCCGATCGGCATCGATCTGGATCAGAGTCTCTATGCGTTGGACTCCACGACCATCGACTTGTGCCTCGCTTTATTTCCGTGGGCGAAGTTTCGCAAACACAAAGCCGCCGTCAAGATGCATACCTTGTTGGACCTACGTGGCAATATCCCCACGTTTATCCGCATTACCGAGGGTAGAGTGCACGACGTAAATATCCTGGACGAGATCATGCCTGAGCCCGGTGCTTTCTACGTCATGGACCGCGCGTACGTGGATTTCGAACGCCTCTTCTTCCTCACCCTCAGCTCCGCCTTCTTCGTAGTGCGCACCAAAGCCAACGTCCTGTTGCAACGCCGCTACTCCCACAAGATCGATAAGAGCACGGGCGTCCGTTCCGATCACACCGTCATTCTGACCTCTTTTGAGTCTGCTTCCGTTTACCCGGATGCGCTCCGCCGCGTCACCTTTCTGGACGTGGAAAAGAAGAAGCGATTCAGATTCCTTACCAATAACTTCACTCTCCCTGCCCCGGTCATTGCTCAGATCTACAAGTCAAGGTGGGCCGTGGAATTGTTTTTTAAATGGATCAAACAGCATCTCAGAATTAAGGCGTTCTACGGCACCAGTGAGAACGCCGTGAAGACCCAGATCTGGATCGCTGTGTCGATGTATGTGTTGGTCGCCATTGCGCGAAAGCGGTTGGACCTGGAGGCAAGCCTCTACCAAACTCTACAGATTCTTAGTGTCAACCTTTTCGAGAGAACGCCCATTTCACAGGCACTTGCGCCACTCGACATCGACCCAAATCTACTCCTGGACCCTAACCAACTGATTTTGTTCGATCTTTAACCGGACAGCAGTGATG
>JBAUXO010000196.1:0-52293 GCA_049584315.1 Candidatus Sulfotelmatobacter sp.
CGACCAGGCGCTCCGCCATCTCTGCGACCAACTCAACGCCACCGAGACAATTTTTCCAGGTACGGATCTACGCCTGATTTACAAAATCGGCTCATGTTAATTTCCCTCGTAGATCAGGAGTCCTGAACATGCGCGATGGAACAAATCTGGTGACGCTGGCCAATGGGCCCACGCGGCGGCAAGCAATCGTTGGATTTGCCATGGTATTCGGTGGTTTAACCCTGGGCTCAGCTCAGGCTTGGGAGGGAGCCGAAGATGAGATTTCTCATACGGCGGAATCAATTCACCAAGAGCCTGTTTTCGAAGCGAACCGGAAGCGCGTCTACGAAGCGCTCACTGACTCCAAACAGTTCGACAAAGTCATACAGCTCAGTGGAGTCTTGCGAGCCATGCACCTCGGAGACAAACCCGCGGAGATCCGCCGTGAAGTGGGAGGCGCGTTCACGCTCTTCGGCGGGTACATAACGGGACGACAAGTCGAACTTGTGCAGGACGAGCGAATCGTACAGGCCTGGCGAACGGGCGGCTGGGCTCCGGGCGTCTATTCGATTGCGAAGTTCGAGCTTGTGGAGCAGGGCTCTGGGACCAAGATCGTATTTGACCATACGGGCTTTCCTAAGGGCGAAGCGAAAGTCCTGGCTTCGGGATGGAAAGCGCACTATTGGGAGCCGATCAAGAAACTCCTGGCGTAGGCGCCACGCATGGCGCCGTTCCTTGCCAAAGCAATCGTTGCTGCGGAGGCCTTGGCGTGATGACAATTGCGCACTGCATTGCAATGGTTGCCCCATTGGTGCTGATCTGCGCTGGTGGCGCAACGGGCCATACAAAGGATGTCATGCAGTCGGAGACGGCCCCCCCAAAATTACTAGTGCTCGTTTATCAAAGATTCCCGTTTGATAAAGCGAATGCAAGCGGCAAGGCGCTAGCGGCCGCAGCACGTGCCTGCGCGAACCTGGAAGTGCCCAATTCATGGATAGTGCTGGAATCGGTCACCGGAGAATCGGAAGTTCTCTCGTTCGACCCGTTCGATTCCTTTGCACACATCGGCAAAGCCTTTGTTACGTGGGGAACAATTTATGCTGCCCACGCAGAGCTTGGAAAATGTCAAGCCCAGATCAATGGCGCGCTGTCGAGCCAGCGTACGATAGTCGCCGAAAGACGAAATGACCTAAGCTACCGCGCGAACCGCATTGATCTGTCGAAGGCACGTTTCTTGCGAGTGCTCGAGGTTCGCCTACATCCCGGCCACGAGGGTGAGTTCGCCGAAGCCTCTAAGAAGTTTGCGGCAGCGTACGAAAAGAAGGAATTCGATTCGCCGTGGGTCGTGTATCAGGTGAACGTGGGAATGTCCTCGCCGACATTTTTTGCGTTTGTGCCGATGAGAACTCTAGCGCAGAACGATGATTTGCTGAACCTACAGGATGTGCTGCACGAAGCAGAAGGGGAAGCCGCTGAGCGCATGCAACAGATCGCCCGCGCAGCATACATGCACACAGAGAGCAACCTTTACGCTATTAGCCCCGAAAAGTCCCATGTCTCGAAAGAGTTTGCGGCGGGCGATCCGGAATTCTGGACGGCGCAACCGCCAGCGCCAAAGAAGGCCGCTGCCAGAAAGAGTGGAAAGAAAAAGCCCAAACCGTAACCTTAGAAAACTGAGAGCCCTCAGGTAGCTTAGATACCGATTGGAACTGCCTTGACACTGGCGGCAGACCTGACGCTAACCCGACGATAAGTATCGATGATGTTTCCCGAGCACACTCCCAACCTAGGCATCGGCAGCCACCGAGGAGATGGTCGGCTACGTGGAAGTTAGCCAGAAACGGGCTTGGGGGAGGTTGCTTGGGGCAGCACCCGCTAGTCAAAAAGGAACGGTGGCCTAGAAGGACTGCGTGAACCTCCAGGAATTCACCCAGCTTCGCCGTAGCCCTGAACTGTGGGATGGGATCCAACTCTGAGGAAGACTTCGCTAGTGGCATCTTCTGCTCTCTCTCGAGAGTCCAGCATGTGACGGCACAAGCCGAATACCCGCCAGACGTATTGGCGATAGATTTCCCCGAGAGCCTCGGCATCGTGACCCCGTACCCGTTCGATTACGTGCTCAAGATCCAACCCCTCCATCTGCTTGCCCTCGCGAGGCCGTGGTCCTTTCGTCCTGGTGCTCTCGGCATCCATAAAGCAGTACGCAGCCGACGGAAAAAAATTACACGATATTAGGACGAGGTTTCAGTCAAAACGAAGCAGGGATATAGGGCAATCAATATCGAACCTCTACTGGTTGAGATGCTGACTGCTCATCTGGGGGACCGGAAGGTCGGGAGAGTGTTTCAGACCCGCACGGGCACGCCGCTCTGTAAGAGTAACGTGAGACGAAAGCTAAACCAGATTCTCAAGAATCTGAATCGGGTACCCGGAGGGTTGCACGCCTTCCGGCATGGCCGGGTCTCAGTCCTTCAAGCGAACGGCGTTCCGGCAGATTTGGTAACTGAATGGGGTGGACACTCGAATCTGCGGATGACATCTCGATACACGCATTTCCGCGATGATTTTCGGAAGCAGATAGCACTCGATATGGCACTATTTCCGCAACGAATTACGGAAGAAAAAATCCGCCTTAGTCCCAATGTCCCAATCGCGTGCAACTTGCAGTCGAAGGGTAATCCAGCATAAAGTGTAGTAAAATTTAGGGACTAACCTCAGTCGGGGAGTGGCTCAGCCTGGTAGAGCACCTGGTTCGGGACCAGGGGGTCGGAGGTTCAAATCCTCTCTCCCCGACCAATTGTTTTCAATCGTTTGCAATTTTGCTATTCCTCCAAATTGAGCCCCTGGTGCGGCTTTTGTGGGTGCCCCAACTTAAGTATCGATTTCAATAAAGGTTAGCCCCGCTCGACCATCGACGGTTGGGGCACCCAATTGGGGCACCCATAAGAATTTCGTTCCTTCCCAATTCCAGGATGTGCAGTAAAAATGCGGGTCTCGCGATGGTCCGAGACTTCATTTTCTGTTGTTTGAGCCCTTGGCCACGCGCCAGGGGGTCACACTTAGGGGGCTACTGAGTGTTCATCTTTTCGAACATGGCTGTTGTGGGAGACTTGACTGTTTGAACGCAAAAGATAACTTGGGCCGGGATTGGGCTCGGGCGGTTCCTGGCTTGGCCGAACTCCATCGTTCGAATCGGGCGAAGAGGCCGGCATGGGAATGGAATGGCGGATTGTAATGTTGTCCCTGTCCACGAGGATCTCCTGCACTAGCAACCGTACGACCCCCTGAGAATCCCGCCGCTGATTGCAATTTCAAGTTATCATTTCAGCGAGACTGGCACCGGTACCGCTGATTGCGACCTTGGGAACAGTGACACTTGGGGGAAGCATGGCGATCAACTTTGTGCGGACACGTGACGGAAATGACGACTCCATACGCTTTCAACCGATGGAGCGTCTGAAAGCATATTTGTTCGGGGCGACTCTGTATTGTTTGCATCGTTTGGGATGGGTGAGGCGGTTTATCGACTCTTGTTTTCAGAGTTTGACGGCATAACCGATCGTATTCCGGTTGAGGTGCTGTTTGGTTTGGTATTTGCCTGGCTCGCCGCTAAGTTCGTCGGCGGCGTTTACAGAAATCGCAAGGAGAGGAGCGCAAGGCTCAACTTCATCTGGGCTCGGAATCATCAAATACGAGGCGCTCTGGAAGGAATTACTCCGTTGGCCCACCCATCGAGAAACCAACAATCGATCAGAGTAATCCGTGAAGAAGTCGATAGGATTGAGTGGGCTCTTAAGGAGATCTTGCCGGGCTAAGCTTCTGTGTCCTTTCGGCAAGCCTGCGCGACCCGACCTGACGGAAGCTGCTAGCGTCTGCCTTTCGCCCGGCGAGGGCACCGAGGCTGACGATGCGCCAGAACTCCAAGTTTGTAGGGGGCTGGCCCAGTAGCCCCCTTCTGTTTCGCCCCACGGAGCCGAAAAGCATGGTTTGCTCACAGTGTGCCTGGTTAGGAGAAAGCTGGCACCCCATGCTAGCATCGCTTCAGTTTGGGTTTCCGCAGTCTCAGTTGAACTTGCCGCTGCAGAATCAACAAAGCACCCTTTGCTCCATGCAGGACGGCGCCGAAGGGATTCCGCTTGCCTCTTGACGACATTAAGAAACTCATGGATGCCGGAAAGGAGAAGGGCTATCTCACCTACAACGGGGTGAATGACTTGATTTCCCGTGACGTCCATTCTCTGGAGTCGCTGGACGACCTGCTCAGCACTATCGGCACGCACGGCATTGACGTGCTTGAGGGCCAGCCCAAGCTGCCCGCTTCGGAGCTCAAGAACAAGCTTGACAACGAAGTTGAGGCAAGCGACGAAGTCGAGCTCGACTTGACCCTAGCGGCTCTTGAAAAGACCAACGATCCGGTGCGTATCTACCTGCGCAAGATGGGCACAGTGCCTCTGCTCACCCGCCAAGGGGAAGTGGACATTGCCAAGCGCATCGAGCGCGGACAGCTGCGCGTGCTAAAGGCACTTTCACGCTCGCCTATTGTGATCCGTCAGATTCTGGCCATCGCCGAGGATTTGAAGCGCGGCGTGCGCTCGATCAAGGAAATTGTCGTCTTCGATGAGGAAGAGGTGACGGAGGACATCCTGCAGAACCGAGTTAAGGACACCACTCGCCGCATCGACGGGCTGCAGAAACATTACAAAAGAGCCAGCCAGTTGGCTGGACGACTGCCGACCATCTCGGCAAAAAAGAAAGCACGCGAATACCGCCGCTGCCGATCTGGCCTGGGCCGCGAGATCGTTCGGGTCTCGCTAATCATCCGAAACCTCGGTTTCACCGACTTCGAACGCAAACGACTGGTCGAGCAGGTGAATAAAACGGTGTCCATCATGCGCTCACTCGATCGCCAGATCAGCAACCTGGAAAAGAAGATTGAGAGCGCGCGCAGCCAAGAACTCGAGAGAGATTACCGCAAGCAGCAGGGGCAGCATCGCGCCGACCTGAGAAGCCTGGAAAGCGACGCCGGCGTGAGCTTCCAGGAGCTGCGGCGGACGCACCGCGAAATCATCCAGGGCGAGATGGACGCGGAGCAGGCCAAACACGAACTCATCGAAGCCAACCTCCGCCTCGTGGTTTCCATCGCCAAAAAGTATGGTAACCGCGGGCTTCAGTTCCTCGACCTGATCCAGGAGGGCAACGTCGGCCTGATGAAGGGAGTGGACAAGTTCGAGTATCGCCGCGGCTACAAGTTTTCCACCTACGCGACGTGGTGGATTCGCCAGGCAATCACCCGCGCCGTTGCCGACCAGGCGCGCACCATCCGCCTCCCGGTGCACATGGTCGAGATCGTCAACAAGCTGATTCGCGTCTCGCGGCAACTGGTCCAGGAGTTGGGCCGCGAACCGACCTCGCTAGAGATCGCCAAACGCATGGACATTCCCGCAGCCAAGCTGCGCAAAGTGCGCAAGATCATGCAGGTACCGATCTCGCTAGACAAGCTGCGGCTGGACGTCTGGTGCGACTGGGATCCAGAGGAGAGCGACCTCGAGGAAATTGCACAGAACATTGTGAGTTTTCGGCAAGCGTGCGTGACGGCTGGAAGGCCCTCCTGTTAGGTTCGTTGAGTCGCCGATCAGTCATCCCCGAGCCAATCGCGCAGTTACAACGTCAACTGGATCAGATTCGTAGCACCCAACCGGGGGGGAAGAAGCTGCCGGATTCGGTGTGGCAAGCGGCCGTTGAACTGGCCCGGGAACACGGTGTGTATTCCGTCGCCCACCCGTTACGGCTGGACTATACAGGGCTAAAGAAACGGCTCGGCGGAGTTTCCCATGGCCGACGAAAAGCACGCAAGCCGGCATTCGTCGAACTGGTCGCGCCACCTTCAGCGATGCTGCGAGAGTGCTTGATCGAGTTCGAGTCGTTGCACGGAGGCAAGGTGCGCATTCAGTGGAAAGCTGCCGCACCGCCCGATTGGATGAGCCTGCTGCGGGCCTGGCGGGAAGCCGAGAGATGATTCAGATCGCGGCGCAGATGCGCGTGCTGGTAGCCATCGAGCCGGTCGATGGAAGAAAAGGGATCGACTCTCTAGCGCAACTGTGCCAGGAGAAACTAGCAGAGGATCCTTTTTCCGGCTGCGTGTTCGTGTTTCGGAGCCGCAGCGGGACGGCGATCCGGCTGCTCAGCTATGACGGCCAGGGATACTGGCTGGCCCAAAAACGTCTTTCGCGCGGACGATTCGTGTGGTGGCCGGAAGGAACCGGAGCAGCCAAGTCCCTGGAAGCCTATGAGGTGCAGTTGCTGATGGCGGCGGGCGATGTGTCGCGGGTGCGCGCGGCGCCGATGTGGCGGCGAGTGAGCGTGCTGAAGTAATCAACCTGGCGGCCCAAAAAACACGGCGTCACCCCTTGCGTTCCAAGAAAAACCAGTTCATACTGCGGATCGATGGTCGAGTTCAGATATCGGGGCCGGAAGATCAGCCAGGAAGACATCCTCTATATACGCGAACTGATCGAGCAGCACCCGCAGGAAAGCCGCCGCATGCTATCGACCAGGCTCTGTGAAGCCTGGCAGTGGCGCCAGGCCAATGGTGCGTTGCGTGACATGGTGTGCCGCGGTCTGTTGCTCATGCTGGAGCGTGCCGGCCAGATCGAGTTGCCGCCGGTGAGTTACGTGCGGCATAACCCGCTGGCCAACCGAGCCAGGCCGGAGCCGGCGCGGATCGATGCCACACCCATCGAAGGCGGTCTGCGCAACCTCCAGCCGCTGGAGTTCGAACTGGTTCGTCGCACCGAGAAAGAGCCATTGTGGAACAGTTTGCTGGAGGAACATCATTACCTCGGCTACGAGCAGCCGGTGGGAGAACACCTGAAGTACTTGGTGTTGGGGCAAGGGCGGCCGGTTGCCTGTCTGGCATGGTGCTCGGCCCCGCGTCATCTGGGCAGTCGCGACCGCTACATTGGCTGGAGCGCTGAAGAGCGCCGTCGTAATGTCCGCTTCCTCGCCTACAACACACGATTTTTAATCTTGCCTTGGGTAAAGGTCGAACACCTGGCGTCGCATATTCTCGGCCGCATGGCGTCGCGGGTCTCCGCGGACTGGCAGAGGATCTACGGACACCCGATCTACTTCCTGGAGACGTTTGTGGATCCCGAACGATTCCGCGGAACCTGTTACCGTGCGGCCAACTGGGTGGTGCTGGGCAAGACGACGGGACGTGGTAAACAATCGAACAGCTACGTGCCGAACCGGTCGATCAAAGAGGTTCTGGGATATCCGTTGGCGAAGCAGTTTCGCGAACTGCTCATGGGGGCAGGATGAAAACGGCCAGGCAACGGGTCGATGTAAATCTGGACGAACTGGACCGGGTGCTGGACGGAGCGCGGCAAGCGCCGTTGAGCGAGGACGATTACGAGAAGCTCAAGGACGCATTGCATGCGGTGGCGGCGATGCTGGTGCGGCCGCGCAACACGGAGAAGACCAGCGCCGTGTTGGAAAAAATGGAAGGTGCGGAAACTGGTGCCGAGACGCAGCCGGAGAGTAACACTTCTCCCTCGCCCGGACATGGACGCAATGGTGCAGAGGCGTTTGTCAGTTCGCGGAAGATTGCGATTGCGCACTCACAGTTGAAGCATGGGGATCGCTGCCCGGAGTGCGGAAAAGGCAACGTATACGGGCAGAAAGAGCCGAAAGTGCTGGTGCGGATTGTAGGGCAGGCGCCGCTGGCGGCCACTGTCTACTCGCTCGAACGGCTGCGCTGCGGTGCATGCGGACAGGTATTTACCGCACAAGAACCGGAAGGAGTAGGTCCGGAAAGATACGACGAGACCGCGGCAGCGATGATCGCGCAACTCAAGTATGGCAGCGGAACCCCATTCTACCGGTTGGAACAACTCCAATGTCAGATGGGGATTCCGTTACCGGCGGCGACGCAATGGGAAGTGGTGGAAGAGGCGGCCGAGTTACTCAAACCGGCGCGTGACGAGTTAATCCGGCAGGCAGCGCAGGGCGAGGTGGTACACAACGACGACACCAGCATGCGCGTGTTACGTCTCACGCGCGAACCGTCGGACGAACGCACCGGCGTGTTCACCAGCGGCATCGTGTCCACCGGCCAGGGTTGGAAGATTGCGCTGTACTTCACCGGGCCCCAGCATGCCGGCGAGAACCTCGCCGACGTGTTGCAGCAGCGTGCCCAGCACGCGGGTCCGCCCATTCAGATGTGTGACGCGCTATCGCGCAATGTTCCGAAGTTGGCTGCGGGGGTGGAGATTCTGCTGGCGAACTGCCTCGCCCACGGAAGAAGACAGTTCGTGGAAGTAGCGGCCAACTTTCCCGACCAATGTCGCTATGTACTGGAGATGCTGGGCCAGGTGTATGGTCACGAGGCCGAAACGCGAGAGCGTGGTCTGAGGCCGGAAGAGCGCCTGCAGTTTCATCAGGAGCGTAGCGGCCCAGTGATGGAGCAACTCCATCACTGGCTGGAAGCGCAATTCGCCGAGCGCAAGACGGAACCCAATTCCGGATTGGGCAAGGCCATCACGTACTTACTGCGGCACTGGCGGCCTTTGACGCTTTTTCTCCGACAAGCCGGCGCTCCGTTAGATAACAATCTCGTCGAAAGAGCATTGAAGCGGGCGGTTCTTCACCGGAAGAACGCTTTGTTCTATCGGACGCTGAACGGGGCGGAGGTGGGCGACCTATTCATGAGCTTGATTCACACTTGTCAGCTGTGCGGCGCCAACTCCTTCGACTACCTGATCGAGTTGCAGCGCCACGCTGAAGAACTGGTAACCAAGCCCGCGGAGTTTATGCCGTGGAACTATCGCGAGACGCTGGAGCGGATCGTCTCCCTGTCCGATTCCGCGTAGAGTTAGGATGAATCACTCATGGCCGGAGACACAAAACATCAATCAAAATCTTATCCCACCTGGACCGACGTCAAAGCAAAACTCGCGGATTTTGACCGTACAGCGCTGCTCGACTTGATCCGGAATCTCTACAGTGCGCACAAGGACAATCAGATTTTTCTCCATTCCCGCTTTGGCTTAGGTGGGGACGTGCTGGAACCCTACAAGAAGATCATTGATCGGTGGCTTTAGCCTGACGTCGTCCGGAATCAAGACACCTCTGTCTCCCAAGCAAAGCGAGCTATCTCTGATTACAAGAAAGCAGTTGGCGATCCCGAGGGAGTGGCCGAGTTGATGGTTTTCTACTGCGAGCAAGCCGCAGGGTTCTGCGACGCTATTTGCACCGATGATGAGGGATACTTCGATGCCCTGGTGCGCATGTTCGAGCAGGCCCTCAAGTTCGCCAACGCACTATCGCCCGACCGTCGGGATGAGCTGGTCTCCAGGTTAGATCGTGTGCGCACCATCAGCCATGACTTCGGCTATGGCGTCGGAGATGACATGGATTTCCTTCTTTCGAAGTACACGCGGACGTAGCGCTGATCGTCCTTGAATCGCTAGTCGCTTTTGCAGCGGGGTTACGCAGGCTTGCCGAAAACACACAGAACATTAGTGCAGGCGACGCTATTTGCACCAGGCGCAAGGTGATTGCAGTCGTGGATCGCCCGCAAGATATCGAAGATGAGGCGGCGATGAGATTTTTTGGAGGAGAAGAGGGCGATGCCGACCTGAGCCAAGGGTAGGTTCATCTTGGGTCGCCGGGCGACTGGTGACCTTCTTTGGTAGGACAAACGGAACAAGCCTCCGAAAGGCTTCGACGAAGGCTCACTGAGTGATGGGGGGCTTGGGCGTCTACTTTGCTGCCTTGTGCTTGGCATACTCTTCTGGCGTGAACTTGCCGCCCTGGACGTAACTCGCGTTTATTTCCGTGTAGAGCTTCCACTTTTCGGGAAGGTCGTCCAGCGCGAAAATCGCGGAGACCGGGCAGACGGGCACGCAGGCCCCACAATCGATGCATTCTATGGGATCGATGTAGAGCTGCGGGACCTCATCGAGGCCAGGACGGGCGTCGTCGTACGTTGTGTTCTTCTTCGGGTGGATGCAATCTACGGGGCAGGCATCGACGCAGGCGGTGTCTTTTGTCCGAATGCAAGGTTCGGCAATAACGAAGGTCATAGGACACTCCCCCGGCTATCTGAGCCCACAGTACTCCCGAGGGGAGAGGAGGTTCAAGCGGGAGGCATTGTGCGTGCCAGCGGTGGGGGTTGGGGACATAGCGCTGCAGTGCCGCTCACGAAAATTGTTCGCCACGACAAGAAGGGGTTCGGGCAGTAGCCCAGTCGGCATCCACTATGGCTCGGCCCGTTCGGCAAGCTCTTGTAGAAATGGGCTCTTCTGGATATGCCGTGAGTGCGCCGAGACGTGCACGTAGAGAAAGCCCAGGAATTGTCTTGTGGAGACTTCCGTTATTTCCAAGCAATTCAATTTCGACGGTTCCGCTTTCGCCAGCACTCGCTCCATTGCTCTCCGTACGGTTCTCTCTCCCAATAACCCAAGGCGGTCGCGTGAATGCTGGCAGCCAGAAAAAAGAAGTTCCAGTCCGCTCGTCGGATGTCTCGATCAACGGCATCGGCGCCGGAATTCTTGATGATTTCCCAGCCATGCAAATATAGTTCCGTTTCTACTCGCGAGGATTGGGGAATGATGGTGCCCGCCTTCATCATGATGGTGCCGGCTTTTATGGTGCCTGACAATCGAGTCTCCCCTTATGTCAAAAGATCCAGCGGCCAATGAAAAAAGCGCAAGCAGAAGAAAAAGCCCCGTCCTGCGACGAGGCTTCCGTAGTTTTCGCGCTAATCTGATTAGACGTTGAACGACGACCCGCAGCCGCAGGTGCTCTTCACGTTTGGGTTCTCGAACTTGAAACCGGCGCCCTCCAGGGTCTCGATGTAATCCACGCGGCAGCCGTTCAGGTACATGATCGAGGTGGCGTCCACGAACACTTTAAGGCCGTCCATATCGAACACTTTGTCCATCATGCCGGCGCTGGTGTCGAACTGCAGGGAGTAGGAGAAGCCCGAGCACCCGCCTCCCACCACCCCCACGCGCAGGCCAGCCGGCGCGGGATTCTGTTGCGCCATGATTCCCTTTACCTTGGCAATGGCATTTGGAGTCAGGCTAATGGGTGCCTCTTTTGTCGGGGTCGTCGGGGTAGTTGTTGTGGTCGGCATATGTATCTCCTCGAGCCTACGAACGCAAATTGTAGCAGTCTTCAATCGTAAGCTCGCGCAGCATATCTGCGACGGCCTGGTGCACCATCCGCAGTTGATGGTAGCCGGGAACGGCCTCCAAGTGCCGCCCTTGTTCGCCGTGAATACCGTTTCGCCGCGGTCCCTCGCTGGCGTTGATCACGTCGAATACGGAAATGGACCGCGGGTCGCGGGCGAGTGTATATCCGCCCTTAATCCCGTGGTGGGACATCAACACCCCAGCTGTGGCAAGTCGCTGGAGGATCTTGGCCAATGTTTCATGGGGCAATACATAGAATTCAGCCAAGTCATTCGCGCTGAACGAACCCTCGCCAGCGTGCTCTGCCAAGTGCTTCGCAGCGATGAGACCGTAACATGTTCTCCGAGTCAGCAACATAGCCAAACCCGCTGATCTGACCGATTGAGACCCCGGCACACCGCCGGGGCCGCCCAGCCTAAGGCGACGTGCAATTGGGCCAGAAGCCACCCGCTTGGGGAACGGTTGCCGGACCTTGTCAGCCGTGCCATCGGCGCAGTACAATCAAATTGTACCAGATTGGTACTATTTTAGAAATCTGCTCATGTACGGAGGTTCGGAAACCTCTGAGACAGAGGCATTGACTGATGATCCGACTAGGCAAATTGGCAGACTACGGGTTGGTCCTGATGACTCACATGGCGCAGAACCACGATCGGTTGCTGCACACAGCGCGTGACTTGGCCGTCGAGTCACGGCTGCCCCTGCCAACAGTGAGCAAGCTGCTGAAGGAGCTTCTGCAGGGCGGGTTACTGGTTTCGCATCGTGGCATCAAGGGTGGGTACAGTCTGGCCAGGAAGTCGCGAGAAATCTCGGTGGCTGAAATCATTGCTGTACTCGAGGGTCCTATCGCGCTCACGGAGTGTAGCACTGACATCTCCGGGCTGTGCGACTTGGAACCCTGCTGTCCGATCAAGAACAACCAGCGCATCATCAGCCAGGCGGTGCGCGGGGCACTGGAGAAGGTGATGCTCTCCGATCTCAGTCAACCCTTGCACCTGACCACCATCAGGAATGGGCGCGGAAACCTAGTGCCCGCTATTGGTTTTGTGTCCGGGAGAATGCAATGAGCACCAACGTGAACACCATTCAGGATCTTGCCGACCGGGAGTACAAGTGGGGCTTCGTTACCGAAGTGGAGGAAGAAAGGGTCGCCAAGGGGTTGAACGAAGACATCATTCGTGTGATCTCGGCCAAGAAAAATGAGCCGGAGTTCATGCTCCAGTGGAGGCTCAGGGCTTATCGCCACTGGGTGTCGCTGGAGAAAGCGCAGGCCGAACCAAAGTGGGCCAACGTCAAGTACGGACCAATCGACTACCAGGAGATCGTTTATTACTCAGCTCCCAAACAGAAGCCCGGCCTGACGAGCCTGGAGGAACTGGATCCGGAGATCCTGCGCACCTACGAAAAATTGGGTATTCCGCTTGAGGAGCAGAAGTACCTGGCTGGTGTGGCTGTGGATGCGGTGTTCGACAGCGTCTCCGTGGCTACGACCTTCAAAGAGAAGCTGGCCGAGCTGGGAATTGTCTTCTGTTCTTTCTCAGAAGCTGTGCAGAAACATCCGGACCTGGTGCAGAAGTACCTTGGCTCAGTGGTGCCTTACACCGACAACTTCTTCGCCGCCCTGAACGCGGCCGTGTTCACTGATGGGTCCTTCGTCTATGTGCCGAGAGGTGTTCGCTGCCCGATGGAACTTTCCACTTACTTCCGTATTAACGCAGCGAACACCGGCCAGTTCGAACGCACGTTGATCGTCGCCGACGAGGGCTCCTACGTCAGTTACCTCGAAGGCTGCACTGCACCCATCCGCGACGAAAACCAGTTGCACGCCGCGGTGGTCGAGTTGGTCGCGCTTGACAACGCGCAGATCAAGTACTCCACGGTGCAGAACTGGTACCCGGGCGACAAGGACGGCAAAGGCGGGATCTACAACTTCGTGACCAAGCGGGGCAAGTGCGTGGGCGTGAACTCGAAGATCTCCTGGACACAAGTGGAGACGGGCTCGGCCATTACCTGGAAGTATCCGAGCTGCATCCTGCAGGGTGAGAACTCGGTGGGTGAGTTCTACTCGGTTGCGCTCACCAACAACTACCAGCAGGCCGACACCGGCACCAAGATGATCCACATCGGCAAGAACACGCGCAGCACCATCGTCGCCAAGGGCATTTCTGCCGGCCACGGCCAGAACACCTATCGAGGCCAGGTGAAAATCATGAAGGGTGCCACAGGAGCACGCAACTACACGCAGTGCGACTCGCTCCTGATCGGAGACAAATGCGGCGCCCACACTTTCCCGTACATCGAGGTGAGGAACTCAACCGCCCGCATGGAGCATGAAGCTTCCACCTCGAAGATCGGCGAGGATCAGCTCTTCTACCTGCGTCAGCGCGGGCTGAAGGCGGAAGATGCCGTTTCCATGATCGTGAATGGCTTCTGCAAGCGCGTGTTCCGCGAGCTGCCCATGGAGTTCGCGGTGGAGGCGCAGAAACTGTTGGGCGTGAGCCTGGAAGGCAGCGTCGGGTAAGGATGAGACCCGCGAGGAGAATTGCAACGACATAGCTATTGAGGGGAAAGCGAATGAGCTTGCTGGAAATTAGGAATCTGCACGTCAAAGTGGATAACCACGAAATCCTCAAGGGCATTGACCTGAAGGTGAGCGCCGGCGAAGTGCACTCCATCATGGGTCCGAACGGTTCGGGCAAGAGCACGCTGGCGCAGGCGCTAGCCCGCCGCGAGACCTACGCGGTCACGACGGGCGAAGTGTCTTACAACGGCAAGGACCTCCTGGCTATGAAACCGGAGGAAGCCGCCTGTGAAGGCATCTTCATGGCCTTCCAATACCCAGTAGAGATTCCCGGCATCAGCAACGCTTACTTCCTCCGGTCTGCGCTCAATGCCATCCGCAAATACCGTGGACTGGATGAGATTGATGCCATGGACTTCCTGCCCATGTTCCGGGAGAAACTGAAGCTGCTGGACATGGACGAGAAGCTGATGAACCGCTCCGTGAACGAAGGCTTCTCCGGCGGCGAAAAGAAGCGCAACGAGATCCTGCAGATGGCGGTGCTGGAGCCGAAGCTCGCCATCCTGGACGAGACCGATTCTGGCCTGGACATTGACGCGCTGAAGATCGTAGCCCAGGGCGTCGATGCCATGCGCAACCCGGAACGCGCCATCATCGTGGTAACTCACTACCAGCGCCTGTTGAACTACATCGTTCCTGACTTCGTCCACGTGCTGGTGGATGGACGCATCGTGCGTTCGGGCGGCCCGGAACTGGCGCTGGAACTGGAAGAGAAGGGCTATGGCGCGATGGAAGCCGAGGCGCGGCATGCTACACCCGCCTAATGAGAACGAGGGAAGAACAACGTGATCACGGCAACTCAGCAGTTAGAAAGTTACCTGGAAAGCTTCAGCGAGTTCGAGAAGCTTGCCGCCTGCCATGCCCTGCCATGGTTGCGGAAGCTGCGCCAAGATGCGTTTGCCCGCTTTTGCGAAGTCTGGTTCCCAACCACTCACGACGAAGACTGGCGGTTCACTAACGTCTCTGCTATCGCGCAGACTGCTTTCCGGCTCACCCGCAACCGCCGTGTCCGGCTGTCAAAACAGGAACTGGAGCCGTACTGGGTTGCCGGCGTTGCCTGTCAACTCGTGTTTGTGAACGGGCACTTTGCGCGCGAGCTATCATTGCTGGGCAAACTGCCCAATGGGGTGAAGGTCAGCAGTCTTGCTGGGGAGATTTCCAGCAATCCCGGAGCGATTGAACCGCACCTCGGCGGCTACCTTGATGTCCGCCGCGACGCCTTCTGTGCACTGAACACGGCTTTCGTGGAAGACGGAGCGTTTGTACACATCCCCAGAGGCACGCTAGTGGAGGAGCCCATCTGCCTCCTGTTTGTCTCGACTGCGGACGACGCCCCATCCATGAGTCATCCGCGCAACCTCATTGTGGCCGAGGAGGACAGCCAGGCCACGTTCGTCGAGGACTATGTGTCGCTCGGCGGTGGCGCGGTGTTCTGCAACACGGTCACGGAACTGGTCGCTGGCGACCACACTGTGCTCTCGCACTGCATGATCGAGCGCGAGCACAAGCAGGCTTTCAACATCTCGACGCTGCGTATCCAGCAAGGAAGAAGCGCCAATGTCGTGTCTCACTCAGTCCTGCTGGGCGGCGCGCTGGTGCGCAACAACGTGCACCCGGTGCTGGCAGGCGAAGGGGGAGAGTGTTTGATCAACGGCCTCTTCATCGGCAATGGCCACCAGCACCTCGACAACTACATGCTGGTAGAACATGCCAGCCCGCGCTGCGCCAGTCGGCAGTTCTACAACGGGATCCTGGATGGCCACGCGCACGGCGTTTTTCACGGCCGCATCATCGTGCACAAGGACGCCCAGAAAACCGACGCCAAGCAGACCAACCGCAACCTCCTGCTTTCCGATGACGCGCAAATCGACACCAAGCCGCAACTGGAGATCTACGCCGACGACGTGAAGTGCACCCATGGGGCCACTATCGGCCAGATCGAGGGGGACGCCCTGTTCTACCTGCGCTCTCGCGGAATCGACGAGCTGTCCGCGCGCAAGCTCTTGCTCTTCGCCTTCGCCAGCGAGTGCCTCGACCGCATGAAGCAGGGATCCATCCGGAAACACGTGGAAGGGCTGATCAACCACTGCTTGTTCCAAGTAGCTAACGCGTCTGACACGGCGACAGGAAACCGTCGCGAGGACACCGGAAGAAACTGGGAGGAGATCGGATGACCACCGCCGCCCGAAGATTGCCCAGAGAGCCCCGTCCAGCAGAGGTGCGCGACGCCAGTGCGGAGTTCGATGTGCACAAGATCCGTCGTGACTTTCCTATCCTCCGACAGAGGGTTCGCGACAGGACACTGGTTTACCTGGACAATGCAGCCACGTCCCAGAAGCCGCAGGTGGTCATTGATGCGATCTGTCGCTACTACGAGCGGGACAACGCCAACATCCACCGTGGCGTGCATTTCCTTTCTGAACATGCGACGGAAGAGTTCGAGGGGGCGCGCAGGACGGTGCAATCGTTCCTCAACGCTGCCGATGCGGGCGAGATCATCTTTGTTCGCGGCGCCACGGAAGCTATCAACCTCGTGGCGCAGACCTACGGCCGCACTAACGTTCACGCTGGCGACGAAGTGCTCATCACCGCCATGGAGCATCACTCGAATATCGTCCCCTGGCAGATCCTGTGCGAAGAGAAGGGCGCAAGGCTGCGGGTTGCGCCAATAAGCGACAGCGGCGAGTTGCTGCTCGCGGACTTTGCGAACCTGCTGGGACCGCGAACCAAAATCGTCGCCGTAACGCACGTCTCAAACGCGCTGGGCACGATCACTCCTGTCCAGCGCATTATCGAAATGGCACATCGCTGGAACATCCCGGTGCTGGTCGATGGGGCCCAGGCCGTGCCTCATCTCAAAGTGGACGTCCAGGCTCTGGATTGTGACTTCTACGTTTTCTCCGGTCACAAGGTGTACGGTCCAACTGGCATCGGCGTTTTGTACGGCAAGTCTGCTCTGTTGGACGCAATGCCTCCGTATCAGGGCGGCGGCGACATGATCAGTTCTGTAACCTTCGAGAAGACGATCTACAACAAGCTGCCCTACAAATTTGAAGCTGGCACGCCCCATGTGGCGGGCGCTATCGGCCTGGGCGCAGCCCTCGAGTATGTGAATGGCCTCGGGACGGACAGCATAGCTGCGCATGAGCACGAGCTACTGGCCTATGCCACTGAAACCGTTTCAGCAATCCTCGGCATTCGTCTGATCGGCACCGCAAAAGAAAAGGCGGGTGTGCTCTCGTTCCTGCTGGACAGTATCCACCCGCACGACATCGGGACCATCCTCGACCAGGAGGGAATTGCTATCCGAACCGGACATCACTGCGCCCAGCCCGTAATGCAGCGCTTCGGCATCCCGGCCACAGCGCGTGCTTCGTTCGCTCTCTACAACACCAGAGAAGAAGTGGATGCTCTGGTTGAAGGCCTCCAGAAGGTGCGGGAGGTATTCGCCTGATGCCCGATCTGCGCGAGCTCTACCAGGAAGTCATCCTGGAGCACAGCAAGGCGCCTCGCAACTATCGCGAGCTGGCAACGGCGAACCATAGGGCGGAAGGATATAACCCGCTCTGCGGTGACCATTTCACCGTCTACCTGCACTTGGAGGGTGACTCGATTCGCGACATCAGCTTCCAGGGCTCAGGATGCGCCATCTCCAAGGCCTCTGCGTCCCTGATGACGCAAAGTGTGAAGGGTAAGACCAGAGCAGAAGCGGATAGAGTCTTCGATCAGTTCCACAAGCTGGTGACGGGCCAGTCGCCGGCGAACGGGAACCGGGCTGAACTGGGCAAGCTAGCTGTTTTTTCCGGCGTCTCCGAGTTTCCTGTTCGGGTTAAGTGCGCCACGCTGGCCTGGCACACATTGCACGCTGCGCTCCAAGGAAAACAGCAAACCGTGTCGACGGAGTAGCGCGCGACGCGGAGAAGAAGGAAAAACAGCTACGCGGGGAGTTCTATATGGATGCGAGTGAACCGATCACGCTGAGTCGGGCTTGCGAAGTCGTCGAGATCCCCAGTGGGATTCGCGCCACCCTCCCGGCCGGTGCCGTCGTAAGGATCATGCAGTCCCTTGGCAGCGGCTACACGGTAGCTACAGATCGTGGCTACATGTACCGTATCGATGCCAAGGATACAGATGCCCTGGGGCTCTCCAACGCGTCGACGGCACAAGCACCTGTAGTTCAAGAAGGGATCTTCAGCGAGCAGATGGTCTGGGATCAGCTGAAGACCGTGTACGATCCCGAGATTCCGGTCAACATTGTTGATCTGGGTCTGGTTTACTCCTCTGTGATTGCGGCCTTAGAGCAAGGCGGGAACAGGATTCGTATCAAGATGTCCATGACGGCTCCCGGTTGCGGTATGAGCAACGTGCTCAAGGCAGACGTGGAGAGCAAGCTCTCGCGGTTGCCCGGCGTCAAGGAAGTTCATGTTGAAGTCGTGTTTGATCCGCCATGGCATCCCGGCCTCATGTCGGACGCGGCCAAGCTCCAGCTTGGCTTCGACCTGGACTACGACACAACGCAAGCCTCGCCTCCGATTTACGGAGAAAGAAAGTAATCGTCCACAATTGGCCCAGAAGACCCTGGATTTCGGTGCAGGGCCAGAAACATTTGCCCACCCGCCCACGACGCCCGGCGGCGTCGCGGTCCGCGCTCACCTAAGTTGCTGGGCGTTCTGGTCTGGGGCGAGCGTAATTCACGTCCAGGGTACGATCTCTCAATATGCTGCCATTCAGAGCTTTGATTGCTTTCTCGGCCTCAGCGTCGTTAGTCATTCTCGACGAATGCAAACCCGCGCGGCAGTCCGGTGTTGCGATCCACGATGATATGAACCTGCACGACCTGTCCGTAGGCTTCGCACAGCCGCCGAAGCTCCTCGAGCGTCACCTCAGAACCCAGGCTTCCAACAAAGAGGTTTTTCACAACGTTTCCCCTATCGGTACCGGACACGACCGCAGTTTGACATCGGTTGCGCAGAAGCCTAGCATTTTAGTTGAGCAAGCTACCTCTTCTTACTCTTTCAGGTTCCCTGAACTAAGTCAGCCCATCTGAAGTTTTTCCCCTTAGATTACCTCCAAGGAGGAACTACGTTATGACCCTATTGACCCGTTGGGAGCCGTTCCGTGAGTTTTCCACCCAGCAAGACCGGATGAACCGCCTGAACCGTCTTTTCCGTGAGTCGTATAGCCCCGAAGGCCCGGAAGAGGCCTTAACAACCACCAGCTTCGCGCCGCCGGTGGACATCTACGAAGACGAGCACAACATTACTCTGAAGATGGAAGTCCCGGGCATCGACGAAAAAGACATTGATGTCCGCATCGAGAACACCACCCTGACCGTCCATGGCGAGCGCAAGATCGAGAAGGAAGAGAAAGAGGAGAATTTCCGTCGCGTCGAGCGGCAGTACGGAGAGTTCACCCGGTCGTTCACGCTGCCCAGTTCCGTGGATCTCGGGCAGGTGAGCGCCCACTACGACAAGGGCGTGCTGAAGATTAACCTTGCCAAGAAGGCTGAAGCCAAGCCTAAGCAGATCAAGGTGAATGTTGGCAGCGAGAAGGCCCTCGAAGCCAAGGTTCACGGCAAGGCCGCGTGAAACCAGTAGCTAGCGAGAGAAATGGGAGGCGGCTGAATGTCGGCTCCCATTTGGTTCCAACTAGCCGCGAAATGGCACGCCAAGACTTCCAACGACTGCCCTTCTCTCATTTCGATCTTCTCTAGAGGCCCCTACTCTGGTTTGCGTTTCAGCGGCTTGCCAATCGCGAGAAGAAAGATGGCACTCTTGCCCTTCGCGTGAGGCGAAAAGAAGTTAATCACGTCATCGTCGAAGAAGGTTAGCCCGGTTGCACCCAGGCGCTGGGCATACGCAGCCAGGTACATCCTCCCGCCGATTGCGCCCGCCTCCAGCTGGACGGCCCGGTAGCCGCGGTTCCCGTATCCTTCCAGGATGCGTTTCAAATCGGCGAGAAAGAAGATGTCCACACACGCGTCCGCCGGCAGCTCCTGCTCCAGTCCAAGATGGTGGGCCTCGGCGCGGAATTCCCCTGCCTTCAAAAGCTCTACGGTTTTCTGCTCACGCCGGAAGAAGTAAGCACCCGGCTTCAGCCCCTGCACCGAATGCACAATCAGGTAAAGATCGTTGAGCTGCGCGCCGGGGGGCTCAAGGAAGTCAGCCGGAAGACCACGCGTGGCGTAATCGACAATGGTTGAGAGTTGGTCCAGCGTAATAGATGCAGTCTTATCGAACGCTCGGATAGAGCCGTGGCGCAGGATCACCTGCTCGATCATGTCCTTCGGTTGTTCTTCTTCCGGCAGTCGCTGGAAGCGAACTGCCTCGCCTACCGGAGCGGAAGATGGGAAGGTCAGTTGCTTCCCGCGCCACTGAGCTACTTCCTCTTCGGACTCAAGCGAAGATGCATCGTGCATCTCAAGCATGGCGGGATACTCGACCTCATGCTCGGAAAGCGGGATCGTCTCCAGGCCGAGCGCCGGAGCCTCTCTCTGGGCTGGCAGCGAACTCTCCGATTTGCGCCCGATCGGTACGAGGCACAAGGAAACCTCGCGCCGCGTATCGAGATCCAGTAGGCGGTTCACCTCGCCGTCCACGAACCCGAGCACGATCTCGGCCGGCAGCCCCGAAGCCGCAGAAACGGCCAGCATATTTGCCAGCAGCGTGCCGTTGTCCCAACCGAAGTGGCGATAGGTGCGCGCCTGGTACTTCCAGGCATTCCGCCAGTATGTTCCTGTGCAGATGATCGTCGCGGGCGCGTGAGCCACCGCGGGTTCCATCGCGGTCGCCTGAGCCAGGTTTCTGCCAAAATCACCTTTTCGGAGAAGTCGTAGCGATACATCCGCCGGATTGAAGTGATACACGCCGCCATCCAGGCCCGCAAGATCGCCAGTCACGATGTACAGCTCGATCTCGTAGAGGGCGCCGGTGCAGGCTGCGGCGCGAAAGTAGATTTCTCCGCCTGGATGTGCGCGCTCTTTGGTAATCCCCGCCGAGAAATAGAGAATGCGCGCCAGATCCTGAAGGTCAGGGACCGAATCGGCCCCCGATGAGGGCACTGGTTCTGCGATGGCGGAGAGCGCGGCCACCCCTGTATGAGGCACGTCCCGCGGCAGCGGAAGCGGCTCTATCTTCGGATAGATTTTGAAAGACTGCGGCCGATTCGCCCAGTCCAGGAAGTGAGGATTGTTACGAATACTCCAGTAGGAGTGTTTCGTGTCATCGTGATACTTCCAAGTCGCCTGCAGGTCGCGGTTGTTCATCGGTTACTACGTCAGACTAGCACCGGCAGTGGATCATGGGCGCAAGCAATGAACCTGCGACTGCGGATTATGCCTGGATCACGGGCATCCGGAAGTTACGAACATGGCATAGCAGACCTGACACGCCCCCAGTGGCTTTTGCTGGCGCGGTTTTTCTTGACATCCTGCCGCAAGAATACTCCGCAGGCAGGCCGCACTCAATTCCACACCGCAACGCCATTCCTGTCAGAAGTTCCGAGCATATCGCCAAGCCTGTACTGATCGGAATTCTGTCTGCTACAATTCAGTCTCGGGGCAGGGACAGATGCTCTGGGTTGGTGTTTGCCTGCACAACAGTTTTGGACGGCGGTTTAGCTTGGTGTCCATGGTGTCCATTAACCTCGGAATTTGGTTCTATTGGGTTGAAATGGGCGACGCAGGCGAAACGATTGAACCTGAGGAAAGCCAGTAAATACGCGGGTTTCCGATAAAGGTAAGAAAACAAAGTGGGGACGTAGTTCAGTTGGTTAGAACGCTGCCCTGTCACCACCCCCAGCACGGAATCAATCAAGCGGCCCCTGCTTTTTCCGCGCATAGCACACCTTCTAGCCACCGGTGATTCTGTCCTGCATTCGCACAGGCTGCGGCACTCAAAGGGAGGCCTAATGACCTTTCCCCTGATTCCGGAATGGTTCTGAACGAGTTCGTCGCCGTTCCTCGAAAGCCGCATCCTCGGTTCACGTTGCGCATTCTTGCACCTCAACGAAATAATCCACGCCTTCCCAGCGCTGTTGTTGCGGCCAGTAGAACGTAAAGACGATGCTTGTTCCACGCGCTAGGCCTGCTGTAGGCAGGTCGGCGGCGTGGAGGCCAAGGCCTGTGTCCACGGTTTCGATGTCATGAGGCGTGCGCCAAACGTCAAAGCTCCAGTGCACCAACGCAGGCTCAGGCAGCGAGATCCGCAGAGTTTTGCCTTGTGGCATGGTCCGGCATTTGTTATTGAAGCGCCAACCATGGTTGGGTGATTTCCTCTTTTCGAACACGTAGCGCTGGAATGGCTGGGGTGGCTGGTCGAAGATCTTTCCGTCACGCAGCGAGCGGCGCAGCTTGATATATTCGGAATGTGCCCAAACCAGCGGACAAGCTGCAACTGAGGGCTTTCCTCTAAACAACTCGCGTGCGGGAATATCGGCGGCGTCCCAGACCTGCTCCGGAATTAGCCGTCCGCCCTCGGTCGAGAACTCGATGACGCGCAGAAGTTCTTCGGCGACTTGCGTGTGCCCGGCTGCCAGTTCATAGTGAGCACGCTCGCCGGTCAACAAAGGCCAGGGCCGGCCGACACCAGTGCCGTCATAGGGAGAGCCATCTTCATGCTCCCCGTAACCATCTCCGTTGTACCGGTACCAGCAGAATCCCTCTGGCAACTTCACGCGCAGCAAAGTGTCGATTACCTTGATCGTATTCAGGATTTTCGGATCATCAGGCGCACGTAGTCCGAACCGCACCAGGGCTAATGCATCCGGGCTGATGATGTGGGCGGGCGTCGCGGCGCCTTGTCCTGGTGGACGGTTCTTGATGGACACAAATCCTTGCAGGGGGGACGCACCACCATCGGTCGCGGGCGGGCAAATACGCACATAGTATCCTTCGACGCCGATCTGCCGGGCCAAGTCGGTATCCGTCGCGTAGATCCATCTTTCGACGCTGTCGTTCCAGCGATCGGCCGTGTCGCGCATGTAGCCGGCGATGCTGTGCTCTCCAACCGCGTCAGCCAGATCGGCGGCAGCCAACAGGGCGGAAATCTCCGCGGCGAGCGTGAAGGGGGAGTAACCCGCATCCTCCTCCCACCGGTCCTGCGGGGTAACCGGACCATTGCGGGCCAGGAACCCAGCCGCGCGATGTACCAGCTTCCACCAGCGCTTCAAGTCACCCAGTTCTTTTGCAGCCTCGCGACGCAGAGCGTCGACGAGAAGAATGGGAAATGCCGTCTCGTCCATCTGTACTCCCATCCAGTAGGGGCGTCCATCGAGCCACATGTTTTGCGCCCAATGGCCGTCGGCCTCCTGAGTGGACTCGAGATAGCGCAGCACGCGAGCGGCATCGGAGTGTGCACCGGCAGCGAGGAAACCGAGCGCAGTTTCCACTAGATCGCGGGGCCAGACCAGGTGATACCCGCCCAGGTCCTCATCGCCCTTGTTGAAGCCCCACGGAATCGACAGGCTGGCGATTACGCCTCCGACAAAATCCTTCGACTCGTGCGTGCGCAACACGCCGGTGCTGGCTCGATAGAGATCGCGTTCGCGTGGTGGGTCGTCGAGTTTGAGCAGATCGTTCTGCCAATTCTTCCAATGCATCACATAGTGCTTGCGCAGCTTTGCGTAAGGCTCGAACAAGCTAGATCTGGCCTCCTGTCCTGCTTCCGACCAGATGCCGCCAAAGCCGAGCGCTAGGACAAACTCGCCGTCACAAGCAGCCAGATCAATCTCTCCAGTCAGAGCGATGTTGCCGTTTTCGGCACGCGTGTAATCCCAGGTCATCTGGTAATTCTTCGAGAGATCCTGCCAGCCATCCGAAAACCCCACGAAGCCGACGGACATCTTGAGCCAGGGAGTCGAACATCCAAAAGCAAGCGCCGTCCCGTCATGCTGGGCAAACAGCATCGGTTCGCCCTTGTAGTCGCCGACCCAACCCGTATTGTGGTCACCACAGTTGGCGAGATGAGGTGAGAGGAGGGCATAAAGGCGATAATCGGCCAAGTTCCTTTGTACAGGCACAAATCGGATTTTCTGCACCACTACGTTTCGGTAGGGATCGGTCAGAATCTCCTTCTCGATCCGGTATCGTCCTTGCAGCTCGGTGTTGGTCAGTTTGTAAGCTGGGATCCCTGGGTCAAATGGAATATTCTCAAAGTTGCAGTGCCGCTTCTCCTCAGAAAAATAGTTTTTGCCATCGGTGACGATAAGCCCTAGGTCACGCGTGCATGCCTGGTCCACGCGCGGATAATAGACTTCATTCAAAATGCCGTGGCTGGTGGTAAACCAGACCCGACTATGAAGGTTCAAGGCCGTGCCAACTCCGCTTTTCGCGCTCGAAGTCCAGCGTGGAGGAATTCCCGGCCAGCCCGGTGCATAACGATCTGTCTCGCTCACCAAAGGATCTCCTTGTATCCGGCGCCAAAGTTCGTTACAGCCCTGCTCGTCGCTGGGCACTGGCGAGCGCGGGAAATCCGGCACGTCTCCGGCCGCATAGATGTGAAGTACAGCGGTCTGAAAGTGCTCGCTTACTCTGGGTTTCCCGCGCTCATCTGACTGCAAACCAGCCGCTTCAATGTTGAGCCAGTCGCGGTTGCCTGCCTCCCGGCTGTATATGCAACAGCGCTAGTCCGTGAACATTCTTTCCGCGTTCCATGAGTCTTTCCTTAAAGGCAAATAGAATTACTAAAAGCTGCATCAATGACTAATCCGCGATGTTCTCCTGTTTCTTGGTTCCTACCCGCTCTTGTTCGGTCCGCGCCCGGCTGTGGCTGTCCTTCTGGTGTGCGTGTTTCCACCGAGTAACCGCAAACAGTCCACACAGGGCTATCGTCGCTGCGATGCACCAGAGATAGATCAGGCTTCGTTCCATTCCGAATAGCACACTCGGCACAATCAAAGACGAGACGAGCAGTATTCGCT
The DNA here is from genome assembly GCA_049584315.1 of Candidatus Sulfotelmatobacter sp. GTDB lineage: Bacteria > Acidobacteriota > Terriglobia > Terriglobales > Acidobacteriaceae > Sulfotelmatobacter. The sequence goes on from JBAUXO010000196.1 coordinate 24,676, forward strand.
TCAAAACAACTCCTCCAGACTTCTCGACGGCCCAGCAACGAGTTGGCGGCCCTCCTACTGCCATGTCGCTAGCTTTGTTTCAGTCCGGCTCATCCTCCGCCCAATCCCGACCGGGGTTTAGGGCTGCATCCCAATCTCAAAGTTCAGGGTTGAGAGAGACAGCCGATACTGGTACTGAGCATCGACATAGCCAATGGCGGCATCGGTTTGCTGTAACTGTGCCTGACTGAGTTCGACGATTGAACCCAACCCAAGCTGATAACGGTCCTGGGCGAGACTCAACCCCAGGACGGCTTCCTTGGCGAGTTCCGCAGCCACCCCGATGCGCTGAAATGCTGTATTCGCCGATAGCCATGCGGTGCGAACATCGCGCACTACCCGGTCGCGCAGATCCCGGGTGCTCTCCGTTGCAGCTTTCGCCCGGTAATTTGCCTCCGAAGCCTGCGCCGTGAAAAGAAAGCCATTAAAGATTGGGATGCTCATATTCACGCCGATGGCACCGTACCAGCTGGAACTGAAATAGTTAGGAAAGCAGCCGTCGATGCAGTCAGGACGTACCGGAGTCCCTCCCGCGATGCCGAGAGCGCTGATGGTGGGCAAGAGCTGTTCGCGCTGGGCGCGACGGAACTTTTCCGCTGCCTGTTGATCATAGGTAAGCGCCTGCAGGTCGGGACGTTGCTGCAAGGCGGTATTGATGAGCACGTCCACATCCGGCGGCGGAGGCGGGGGTTGCGTATCCTCATCGCTCAACTCGTAGCTGACCTCTTTGTCAAAGCCAAGGACTGCCGAGAGGGCGGCGATGGTCGAATCGACATTGTTCTGCGCATCGAGCTTCAGCAGCTTGGCTTGCGACAGATTCACTTGGGCAAAGGCCAGATCCAAGGTTGATTTCAGTTTGCTCTTCGTCAGTTCGTCGACTTGATGTTCGACTGACCCGCGAGTGGTCACGGTTTGCTGCGCGACCTTGAGCAGAGCCTGGGCCTGCAGCGCGTTGTAAAAGGCCTGGTCCGTAGCCAGAGTTATATCTTCAGTAGTTGCCAGCGCATTCGCGTTCTGGGCCTTCTCCAGAAGCTTCGACGAGGACACTAGGTTGATGGTGCGCCCGAAGTCAGTGATGAGCTGACTGAGGGTCACTCCGGCGCCCGCATGCTCAAGGAGGCGAGGTGCATTGAGCGCGCCCGCGCCGATGCGGCTGGCTTCATTGGCGTCGACTGCCGTTATGGCGCCATTAAAATTGGGAAGTTCTGGCGCCCTGGTCTCGCGATAGACCTGATGCTGTGCCAGCGCAAGCAGGCGCCCCACACTGATCCGGGGATTATTTTTGATAGCCAACTGTTCTGCCTGTGTGCGGGTTAAGCGCATGGGGCCGCTTGGTGTCTGCGCGGCCGGCGCCACTTGATGATCAACGGGGGACCCCGTCTGAGATCCAGCCCCACGAGGAAAGCTGCCGACGAGTGCCACTTGAGCCGCCGGAGGCCCCACGATACGGGTCGGGTCTTGCGTGAATTGCGGCTGCGGTGCGGAAGGTAAATTCTCGGCTGACGTCGATTTGTCAGGGGTTTGTGCTAAGCCCGGCTGGGGTAGAATCGCCCATAAAGATACGAGCAGCGTACAGAGTATGAAGGTATTCGCCCTTGTCATCGTGTTGCCTCTCGACCTCTTATGAGGTGCTGTGTGCGCCCCTGAGCGATTCCCGGAAGCGGGATGTTTCTGCTTCATTCCGTCGGCACCGTGGGCGAAGCCGTCGCAGTTTGCTGATTCCGCTTCCCGTACACCAGCAGATATGCGGCCGGAACGATGAAGATTGTCAACACCACCGAAGAGGTCAAACCGCCGATGATGGCGCGCGCCATCGGCGTGTACTGCTCGGCGCCGGTCCCCAATTTCAGCGCCATCGGGATCATTCCGATAATCGTGGCCAGCGAAGTCATCAAGATCGGCCGCAGGCGCACGCGGCATGCGGTAATAACAGCATCCGCTGGCGACAATCCCTGCTTCTCCAAATTGTGGGCAAAATCCACGATCAGAATGCTGTTCGAGTCAGCGATACCTACCAGCATCAGCACTCCCATCAGCGACATTACGTTCAAAGTGCTATGGGTGAGCGGCAGGATGATCAGCACGCCGACGAATCCCATCGGGATGGCGAGCATGATCAGGAACGGATCGACGAACGACTTGAACTGGGCCGTCAAAATCAGGAAGAGCAAGACAAACGAAATGAGAAAACCCAGCGCGAAGCTTTTGAATGAGGCTTCCATGCCTTGCACCATACCGCGCAGATTCACGCGTACGTTTCCAGGAATGTTGGTTTTGGCAAGAATGTCGCGCACAGCGCTAGTGACGCGTCCCAAATCTTCCGCCGCGGGGGTAACGTAGATATCGACGGAACGCTGAATCTGGTAATGGTCCACTTCCGTCGGCGTCAGGGTCGACTTCACGTTCACAACATTGTTGAGGACCGTAGTCGGCCTACCAAGTCCGCCGCACGTCCACGAGGAGCGGGTCGCACCGGGCTGCGACGGGCCGGCGGGGCCGCAGCTCATTTCCGCTCGGTTACCGGGATCTCGCAAGGGAATCTGTCCTAGGTCGAGCATGTTGTGAATGGCGGGGTCGCCATGTTCGAAGTACTGCACGGTCAGGTAATAGTCGTTCCCGCTCTGGCGATCGACCCAATAATTGGGGGCGATCATATAGTTGGAATTGAGCGCAGTGATGACGTTATCCACTACATCTTTCTGCGTTAGGCCCAACTCGCCCGCGTGTACGCGGTCTACATCGAGCCGCAGAGCTGGATAGTTCATGTCTTGCGGGATGTAGACTTCGCCGACGCCATGCACCTCGCGAAAGCGAGCGGCCAGGTTCTGCGCGATGCCATAAATCTGATCTAGATCAGGGCTGCTCACCTGCACGTCAATCGGAGCCGGCATCCCCATGTTGAGAATGGCATCTACCATGGAGCCACTGGCAAAGAATGTCCGGATGTCCGGAAACTGGCTTGCCATTGCCTTCTGCACACGGTCCATATACTCGAAACTGCTGAGCCGGTGCGGCTCGTTCAACGCGACTTGGACGGTCGCGGTGTAAGGGCCAGAGTTGGTGGTGTAGAGCGAAGAAAAGTCCGGGACTACACCAATGTTGGAGACAATTCGCTTGAGGTCCTTCGGTTCTACCGTATGCCGGATCAAGTCCTCCACCTTCGCGACGTATTGATCTGTCACTTCAATGCGGGTGCCGGTTGGTACTTTGAGGTTGACGGTGAACTGGCCGGCATCCGTCTTCGGGAAAAACGCCAGCCCGAGCAATGGATAAATCGCCAGGCTTGCCAGGAACACGCCGCTCAACAACACCACCGTGAGTGCAGGGCGCTGCAGCGCTCTTCTTACCCAGTGCTCGTAAAAATCGAGGATCTTATTAAACATCCGGTTGAAGCGGGCATTGAAGCGTTCCATCCAAGAGTGATCCGCGGCCCCGGTGGGTCCGACCTCATACTCATTTTCCTTAGCAGGTTTTGGGACGTGAGCCACAGCCTTCAGGAAGCGTGAACAGAACAATGGAATCACCGTCATTGCCACCACAAACGAAGCCAGCAGCGACAGACAAAAAGCCAGCGCCAGCGCCGAAAAGAGAAACTTGGCAACGCCATAGAGGAAAACAACGGGGAAGAAATCGACGACATCCACCAGGGTCGCTGCCAACACGGCCAGGCTCACTTCCGATCCGCCCACCTCGGCGGCGATCATGGGGACGGCTCCCAGTTCCAGGTGGCGGTAGATGTTCTCAAGCGAAATCACGGAATTGTCGATCACGCGCGAGAACGCCAGCGCCATGCCGCCCAGGATCATCGTGTTCACCGTCCCGCCCATCAGAGCCAGTACCACGAACGCCGCCAGCGCGGATAGAGGAATGGAGAGGAGCACAGCCGATGTGGCGCGGAAGCTCCCCAGAAAAATTAGGATCATCAAGCTGGTAAGAATCAGGCCCAGAAAACCCTCGTGCAATACGGTGTGGATTGCTTCCTTCACATACACAGACTGATCGAAGACAATACTGGTCTTCATCTGCTGGGGAATGTCGTAGAGATGCTTGATGAGCTTGCGGACACCATCCACCACCGCGATGGTGTTGGTATCGCCGCCTTGCTTCATGATGGGAATGTAGGCGGATCTCTGGCCGTCAATTCGTACTACGTTGTATTGAATTTGGTGAGCGTCCTCCGCTTTGCCCACGTCGTTCACAGTGACCCAAGAATTTCCTTTGACCTTGAGAGGAACCTGGCCCAGCTGGTCCATGTTGTCGACTAGGCTGTTGGAGTAAACGAAGTAATCGTAAGGTCCCATCTTCACGTCACCCGCGGGCAAGATCAGGTTTGAATCGTTGACCGCACCCACCACATCCATCAGGCTCAATTGCCGGGAAGCAAGTTTGTAGGGATCGACGTAGACCATGATTTGGCGGTAGGTACCGCCGAACACGCCAGGAATTTCAGCACCCGGCACGACCGCGATCTGGTCGCGAATCTGGAACTGGGCATAGTCGTGAAGCTGAGTTTCGTTTAGTCCCTCGCCTTTAACAGTAACCAGAGCAACCGGCAAGCTGGAGGCATCGAACTTGAGCACGACCGGAGGCAACGTTCCCGGTGGCAAACGCTTCAGGTCGGCGAGAGCTAAGTTAGAGAGTTCGGTTACGTCGGCATCGGCATTCGTTCCCGGTTGGAAGTACACGCGGATGATGCTGACGCCCAACAGCGAGCGCGACTCCATGTGGTCCACGCCGGCGGCCAGGGTAAAGAATCGCTCCAAAGGATCGGTAATGTCGGTTTCAATATCCTCCGGCGGCATGCCCGTGTAAAACGTGGCTACCACGACTTCGGGCAGGTTGATCGGTGGGAACAAATCGACCGGCATCCGCGCCAGACTCGTCACACCGACGACCAGAAGTACCAGACAGATCACAATGATGAAGTACGGATTACGAATTGAGAACCCTGGCATAAAGTTTGTCCTGTTGCATTCGTAGCTGGGTCAATGCATCCACGATCGAAACATTTCCTACCGCGCGCTTTGCTCGTGGTACTCCATCACGGCTACTGCCTGCGGATGAACCTTGTCGCCGGCCTTTAGACCGCTGCGATCGCTCACCACCACCTGCTCTCCTTCGGTCAGTCCAGAGATGATTTCGGCATCGCTCGCTGTCAGCAATCCTGGTTGCACGGCTCGATCTTCCAGTTGCCCATTCCGGTTCACGACTAAGACGGTCGTTTTGTCGCCTTCGTGATTCAAAGCCTGGACTGGCACCGTCGGAACATCGTCTTTTCGGTCAAGCAGAAGCTCTGCGTCTGCATAGAGTCCCGGCAGCAGAACTCGCTCCGGGTTCGGCACGTCCACTTCCGTGTGCATGGTGCGAGTGTCTTCGCGCACATCCACGGAGAAGCGCGCCACCTTGCCAGGAAAAGTCCGGTTCAGAGAAGGCACGCGAACATCCACGTGGTCGCCGACATGGATGTAGCGGACATACGATTCTGGAACTGGAATGACCAAGCGGAACAAGTCATCCTGGGACAGCCGAACAATTGGCATCGCCTGCGTGCTCGAACCCGTACCCGCCTGCACCAGTGTTCCTAGGTTCGCGTACCGCTCCGTCACCACTCCGGGAAACGGAGCCGTAATCCTCGAATAGTCAAACAGGCTCTGATCGTGAACCAGTTTTGCTTTGGCCACGGAGAGTTGGCTCTGGGCCGCTTCCAATGCCGCCTGACCAGCGTCTACCTGAGCGGACGCCGCCAGATCTTTTCCCTGTGCGTCGTCCACTTCCTGCTGCGCGACAATTCCCGGTTGACTCTGAAAGACTCCATTCAGACGGGTGTATTCCAGGTGAAGTGCGTTGTACTGCGCTTGATCGCGAGACAGCTCGTGCTTGGCCCGGCTCACCTGATTCGTCGCATTCTTGATTTCCGCCTGGTCTTCCTGAAGCTGAGCCTCCAGCTCTGGAATCTCCAGGATTGCCATGACTTGGCCAGCTTTCACGTGGGTTCCATAGTCGACATCCAACTTCTTCACATAGCCCGACTCTTTCGCATAAACGTCAATTTCCTGAAAGGGCACTAACTCGGATGACAAAGTAAGTTGCCGGCCGAGTGATTTCTTAACCACCTTCGTTACCCCGACCGTGATGGTCGGTCCGCTCGCTTCAACCTGTCCGTTGCTGGGCCCCGAACAGGCCGACGAAACGATAACCATCGCGACGACGATGGCCGTAACCGCACAGGAAAGCACCCTCGTTGATCCGTCGGCACGCATTTTGCTGGATCTACTGCTAAGTTGAGTCATGGAATTTCCTTGACCTGCCTTCTCTGGCCCCTTCCTCACCTCAGCGTCTTCATGACCTCGCGCAGCTTCGCTACAGAGAAGTCCTTGGACCGGCAAAAATCGATAATCTTTTGCTCCGTCCGTTGCAATCGGTCTGCAACGCCGGGAATGTTAGCGGCAATCTCCGCTGGAACAGTCAGGACACCATGGCGGTCCCCGTGCAACAAGTCTCCGGACCGCACTTCCATTCCACCCACGCTGATCACGGCCCCAATCTCGAAGATGTGGGCGTAGGCGTGGGAAACAGCTACACTTCCAGCGAACAACTGAATGCCCATCGTGCGCACGGAAGGTAATTCACGCACGGCGCCGTTCGTTACGTAACCGATGCAGCCCAGAGCCTTCAGAATTGCCGCGTGCACGTCCCCAACGAAAGCCCCACGCCCAGGCCGTTCATCCATGTCTTCCAATACGAGAATGCGTGGTGCGGGAACTTCCAGAATGCGGTTCCAGAAAGCCGCGCGGTCATGGAACGTGCCCCCGACAATCGGTGGTTCCTCGCTGCGCAGGCGGGCCGTGGCCGCATAACCCACCATGGGAGGAGCATCCTTGAACATGCACCGAACACTAGCATCAGCAAATCCTGTGTTACGCAACCTGACATCCGACGAGTCGATCGCGTTTGCGACCATGCACGTGTCGAACTGGCGAAGTGCATCAAGCTCTTCTTCGGTCAACAAAGGCGCAACCGGCATGCACATTTCCTTTCACTAACTGATCTGACGCAGAAGTTTTCTTTCCAAGCGGTCTCGAAAAGTGACCGCTGCTTCTCCGAACCTTATGTGAGGCGCTAATCGCAGTTCGGCATGGGCGACATCTCGTCCGACGAGCTGCACTCGTGCCTGCGTAAGACTTGCTGATGTGACACGATCCAGACTCCGTCTCCATTCGCGACATAGATCAAGTTGCGGGCCGGGTCCTGCAAAATGCTAGTGACCCCGTCAAAGGTCTGAACGGTCCGAGGATGCGCGGGATCGCTTACGTCGAGCACGCGAACCGACTCGGGAACAGTACCGCCTCCGCGAGGGCCTTCCGCGTTTCCAGCTACGACGGAAGTGCGCACGGGCGCAGAATTCTCAGGTGTTTCTGAGATCGCGAGTCCGGAACCAACCATGGTTAAGTTTCCATGCGGCATGTGATTGAGCACCTTAGGCCGTTCCGGCTTGGTTACGTCAACCACCGTAACCACTTGTTGGGAAGATTGCTGCACGTACAGGTACCGTTTTCTGCCCTCTTGCTGCAGGAACATTTGTCGCGCCCCACCAGATAGTGGCAGGTGCGCGATCACTTTTGCCGGCAAGTAAGAGGGATAAAAATCATCAGCAGAAGCGTCAGTGCGCGTCATAGCAAAAAGTGCGCCGAGGGCTAGCGCTGTGCAGCCAAAACTTCGTGTCTTAAAAATTCTTTTCATGGTATTCCTCCTTTTTTGTGATCCTGTACATGGGGGTGTAGACCTCATCCCGATTTCCTTAATGTGACCTGGCGATCCGTCAAACCGGACCGGTATTCCAAGTCCTTTCCCTGCTCAAAGCCCTGCTTGTTTCCCGTTCTCCCTCAGAATTTCGTAGGCCTGCTCGGCACTTTGCCATGCTGATCTAAATAGCGGATCTCCAGACCATGCTTTCCCAACCAGGCTTGAAAGCTCTGGTTGACGGGCAAACTAGTGCAATGCGACCACTGGTTATAGACCGTGCATGCGATTTCTAGCGACTTACCGTCAGGTTCCTGGACGACCATCGTGTTTTCGACGTAGGTTTCCGGGCTTGAACCATAGCAATAGGCATCGATGTCTTGGAAATTGCAGTTGGGCGGATCAAGCCTGGGGCCTTGGAATTGGCGGTTTTCCGCACTTAGTACCTTAATGTGAAGTGGCAAATCTTTCGCCCAGGCGCTTGCCAGAAGAAGGATGCTAAACGCGAATATCGCCCCAACGACGCTCAGTGTTCGATTGATAGTTGTCATTGCAATACTCCTTTTCGTAAGTCGGTTTACCGGATTCGGCTCATCCCGCTTTCCCTAATGGGATGTGCTGAGCTGGGTCGTGTCGGTCAGCCAAACCGGATCGGTATTCCATTTCTTTTCCCTGCTCGAAGCCCTGTTGGCAGCGAAGACAGTACGGAGTCCAGGGCAGAGCATCAAGCCGCCGCGAATTGATGTCGTCGCCACAAGCCATACACACGCCAAAAGTGCCTTGCTGAATTCGAGTCAGCGCCGCCTCGATCGTGCGCATCTTTAGTCGTCGTTCGGCGCTCTGTTGAAACAGAGCTTCCTTGGACAGCGTCGTCTCACAAAAGTCCCCGATGTCCTTTGGGTAGTCTGAATCCGCGTTGCGTGTCTCATCTCCCAATCGATCGAGAGACCTCATCGTTTCATCGCGCTGCAGCCTGAGAATGCTCCGGAACCGCCGAAGCTCTGAGCTGTCCATCCTTCTTGTCCTCTGCGATTGTTCTGTTGTCATATGTCCAAATCTCCTAAGCCATCTACGACCCGCTCCGTATTCCGCAGATAAGCGTCAAGAAAGCGCACCATGAACGGTGTCTGGGTGCCGATCCCGGCAAACAGCAGGACGGGGATGTCTGGACGTATCGCTTTCAGTTTCGGGCGCAAGGTAGTCCCGGTTACATCCGGCAAATTGTGTTCGAGGAGTACCCCGTCGATTGCTTGTCGCGTAAGCAGATCGATCGCCTGCCCTCCACTGCTTGCAGGCATCACTTCGTAACCAATCCCTTCGAGCATGCTCTTCAGCACTGCCATGTGCTCGGGCTGGTCTTCGACGCACAGAATCTTCATTCCGCACATTTGTGTTCTCCAAGACTGACGTTCACTTCAAGCTCGTCGTTCTCTCCTGACACACTTATGGCCCAAGACATCCAAAACAAGAGTCCTTACCACTTCCGAAACGACTGCGCGCGCTTTCGTCCGGTCGTGCATCCTGCTGCCGCAGAAGGAACCATAGGCGGCGGCCAGTACTCGTACGCTCGCCCGATCCAGTGGGAATACTCCGACCCTTCTCGGCGCCTGCGTACTAACGAATTCACTGCGACAGTCCACTAGTTGTCCTGTGAGAGAATCTCTGTCTCGTGCTGTTTTTCGATACGAGGCCGTCGGATCACCGTAACCCCGTCATCGTTGAGGAGGAAAAGCGTGCCTGTGTCCGGATTCGAGAGGCACTGCGTTACTCCAGGAATCGTGGCAAGCAATCGAGGACCAGAAGCACTTGCGGTATCCAGTAACTGGTAGCTTTGTGGATCGCTTACCGGATCATGGGCAACGTTAGTGGTTGTCAACAAAAGACCTGACCGTCCAACCGTTTCCAATATTTCTGAACTTCCAAACGCCGTTGCGTCAACCAGTTGCGGCTGTTTGTAATGTTTAAAGCTGAGCAGTGCATCCCCAGATCCGTTGCGGTAGCGAATGAGTACGTCGCCTCTGATTGACCGAACAAAATCAAACGCTGAAGATGCGGCAAGTGGAACTTCCGAGACGCGCCGAATCTTCGCTGGGTCGGTCACATCGAGAACGATGAGCTTGCTGCCATTCTCGGCTTCGACGTAGAGCACGGTTGTCCCTTGTCCAGTATTGTGTAGATACATTCCTTCGCCATCCTTCTGCGCTAAGACTGGCAAGTCCGAAGGGGACTGTACAACGAGAGTTCGTGATTGGGTTCCTGTCGCGGCTTGAGCACTTATGCTTGCTACGGCCAACGCCGCCACCATCAGATGCGTGACGAATTGTCTTTTCATGGTAAATTTCCTTTCTGTGGCCAGTGTGTTCCTGCACGTGCGAATGTGTCGGAGCAGTAATTGTTATGTTATTGCGTATTAGAGAGCGAGTATTTCGACTGTCGGTGCTCGCAGCAGGGTGCGGCGCCATCCACCAGACTTGCTTCCCCGGGTAACCAATCCGTTCGAGCATGCTCTTCAGCATTGCCATGTGCTCGGGGTGGTCTTCGACGCACAGAATTTTCATTCCGCTCATTTGTGTTCTCCACATCGAGATTCACAGCAAGTTCGTCGTTTTCTCGGGACAACGCTTAGGGCGCGAGATAATCGAAAACATGAGTCTGGACCTCTCCACTTCCGGAAGCGGCTGCGTCCATAAAGCGGGGCAACGATTGCTCCGGGCTGGTCCGAAAGTTCTTTCCAACACTTGGCGCAGTTTCAGTCGAGCCTGGTGCGAGCGGGTCTTGACGGTTGAAACAGGTAGGTTCAGGGTCTGGGCCGGCGCATTCATGGAAAGCTGCTTCAAGTACCGGAGCTGAAAAACCACTGCAACGATCCTTGCGAGTAGCACGTGGCCGCGGCGTGGGGACCACAGTGTGAACGACAAACCCGTGCGGCAACCGACGGGTCGCAAGGCGGGTCTTGAAACCAGCCCGACGCAGAGAGCAGGTCACATGCAATGCATGCGTCAAACCTGTCTCGCTGTCTGCGAAAGTAAAATGTTCAGTCATAAGACTCCTCCACTTCGAGATCTTCTTTCGGTCATCCGCCATCGCACGATTAACCGCGATCTGTGGATTCGTTGCACTCGTTGCAAAAGGACTTCGGCACCGCTGCTCGTGGCCGTCCAGCCTTCGCTCATCTTCGGTGCCTGCATCACTGAACCTCGGCTTGAGCTTTTCGATCATGCTAGAAACCATAGGCGGCCTCCAGTTGGTGTAATCTTCGGAACCTCGGAAAACGCTATCGATGTTCGAACTGAGGACGGATTAGCTAATCGGAGGCGGGCGATTGAAGTGGAAGCCTTTGGTCTGAAGCGTGGAGAGTAGCTGTGGCGCCGGTGTTACATGTGACGACTCGGCAGTGGGAGGAACTGGTAGAAAGCTGTCCGCAGGAGCACTACAGTCCAAGCCACAGTTGTCAAACCGAGGTCTCTGGTCGTGGAGAGAGTCGGCGCTGATTGTGGAATGAACACCTAGCGCCTGCGGAAAATTCGGTGGGACGTCTCGTGCGGCCAGGATAGCAAGGAGCGCGGCGGACGCAAGCAAGGCTCGGATCAAGATCGTTCTGTGACTGCTATCGCGAAAATGCGGCTCAAGAGACATCTGCCCCATCTTAAAAGTAAGAACGCTTGTACAACGATTTGGGTTGCCTAACTTCATTGTTTGTCTGAAGTTGTTTTTCCAAACTTGGCACAGTTCCCGTCGTGCCCGGTGCAAGCGGGCCTTGGCGGTTGAAACAGGCAGATTCAGGATCTGGGCCGTCGCATTGATCGAAAGCTGCCTCAAATACCGGAGCTGAAGAATAATCCGGTGGTTCGGCCTGAGTTTTTCGATCATGCTAGTCAGAATCTGCTGAAGTTCTCGTTGAAGAAAATCCTCTTCGGGAGAGAGACGCAAATCCGTCATTTCCCAATGTAGGGAAGGATCTTCAGTCCCAATAGGTTCGCTTAGCGAAACCTGATTCTTTCGTCGGTTTCTGCGAACATTCATTAGTGCTTCATTGACAACGATTCGCGTTAGCCATGTGGAGAATTGAGAGTCCCCACGAAAACTGCGAACATGCACAAACGCCTGTAGAAGAGAACCTTGTACTGTGTCTTCAGCATCTTCGCGGTTGCGAGTTATCCTTTGCGCCACACGACGAAGCCTCCACTCGTGACGCCGGACCAACTCCTCGAAGGCGGCAGCGTCTCCTCCTCTGGCTGCCGCGACCAGAGATGTTTCGGCGGTCGCCGCCTGATTGCGAGCGGACGCAGTGCGAATGCTTTGCCCGTTTACTTCATCTGCTAGTTGAAGCGACATTGGTTGGCCCCTCCTTGGCGGATCTCGTCGCGGTCCGGAAATCGAGCCGGACTGGCTCTTCGCGCTTCTCAACGGAATCTTGTGACTCCCGGCCAAGCCGTGGCCCGGGTTGCTTCGCGGAACCGCTGCGGTCCACGCGCAAAAGCATTCCGCTGTCTCTTTCGACCTTCACGATCTTCCCGCTGGACACCAACGCCACTTCCCCCACCGGCTCCGTCCGTCCGGAATGCAGGATTTTCACGTCGCCAAACCCGTATGCGCCACATGCATGCACGGAAAAGACCCAAAACGCCTGCGGGCGCGAGTTGCCGTCTATCGTGCTCCGGCACTCCGTGCCCAAGTCGTCGCTCACGTAGGCCAACACCCCCTGGCTCGTGTCCTTTCCCAACAAACCTTCCGGACCAAACCATGACCGGGCTGCCTTCCCCGTATGAAAAATCTGGTCGCCACCGATTTGAACGACACTCGAGTCCGCAGGAGAATCCTCATCGCCGCTGGTCGTTTCGACGTGGATGGCGGACACCTCACTCGCGGAGGCGAGCGCTCTGAGATTCGTGGTGATGGGGACGACCCGATTCCCGAGCCGGACCTGATCGAATTGGAAGGAGATCCTCGCTTCGTCGGATCCCTTTCCCGGCTGGATTGCTCCCACTAAATGGCCCGTCACCTTAGATCCCGCAGGGAGGGTCGTTCCCCTGCCCAGCGGAACATCTTGCATGAGCGTGGCAGTTATTGCTGTTCCCGCCCGGCTCCTGTCCGACCGCATCAAGGAATCCAAGCTGACCGGAAGAATCGTTCCTGCCGGAATCGACACCGAAGATTCGGTCAGACCGTCGGTGCATGACTTTTCTTCCGAGCCAGTGACGCTCATCAGTCGCAGTTCTAGAGGACGATCTGGTGACAGAAACATGTGCATCCATTGCCCGTCAACACGTACATTGACGGTGTGATTCGGAGCGATCTCGGCCGGCACATAATCGCTCGACGACTTGAACCTTGCGACATACAGCGTGCAGTTCACTCGAATGCCGATGTCGTAGGCGTAATTGGCTGTCGTATCCAGCTTCTTCACCGAAACGACGGTTGCCGACTGGTAGGCCCCATTTAAATCTTGTTCTGTACCCGCATGCAGATACACCGGCAACATGCGCACAACAGGACCCATCACCCTGAGGATTTTCTTCATAATCTCCTCCTTCCTGTAGGTTTACAGAAGCTCCGTCCGCCGAAATCGCTCGTGAACCAGTGCGTGCTCGCGCTACGCCGATTTCTTTGCAGGTGGGCAAAACTCGATCACTTTTCCGGGTTGTGACCGCAGAACCGACGTCACTTTTCTTTGGAAGTTCGTCGGTATGTAGAACTCAATTACTCGGGCCATAACAGCTCCTCCTTCATCTTGTGAACCCGGAGTTTCAATTGGCCTTACTTCTTGGCAATCCGGTTTCCGACGCTGAGACGAAGGTATGACCAGCGAGAGGAGAACGCTATTGAGCGTGGGTAAGTGTGGTGTTACAGAAAGCAGGATGACTATGATGATTTAGTTAACGCGGCTCTTGCGGGCGGGGATCTGGAGTCTTTCAACCATCTTGATCAAGTCGGCCAAAGATTGTGCCTGCATCTTTTCCATGGCGCGGCTGCGCTGAACCTTTACTGTGTTTTCGGTGGTTCCAATGTCAGCCGCAATCTGCTTGTTGAGCATGCCCGAGACGACCATGCCGACGACTTCGCGCTCTCGTGGCGACAGCGATTCGAAGCGCTCCCGTAAGACAGCAAGTTCCGACTCTTGCTGGCGACGGGCGCGATCGCGACCCAATGCACGCTGAATCGCATCCAGGAGATCTTGCTCGCGAAACGGCTTGGTCAAGAATTCGACGGCCCCCGACTTCATGGCTCGCACCGCCATAGGAATGTCGCCGTGCCCGGTTATAAAGATGATCGGGATATCAATGTTAGCCTCCGCCAACTCGTGCTGGAAATCGAGCCCACTGATCCCTGGCAACCTGATGTCGAGGACGAGACAGCTGGGCGAATCCGGACGCTTGCTTAACAGGAAGTCCTGTGCGGACCCGAACAGCTCGACTTGCAAACCGACCGATCCGATGAGGCACTTGATCGAACGACGAACCGAGGGATCGTCATCGACAACGAAAACGATGGGTGAGCGCTCGTTCATACGACGCAGTTCCCATTGATTGGCAGGGTGAATTGGAAGAGCGCACCAGAAGAACGAGTTACGGTCCACAAACGACCACCATGGGACTCGATGATGGAGCGGCTGATCGACAATCCCATTCCGATACCCTGCGGCTTGGTCGTGAAGAATGGTTCAAAGATACGGCCTGCTTGCTCCGGATCGAGCCCTTTTCCAGAATCCTGAACTTTGATCAGCACAGCATCTGCGTTCTTTGCCGATTTGATGAGAAGCTCCCGTGGCCGGTCAGTGAGGGTACGCATCGCCTCAATGCTGTTGACGACAAGGTTGATCAAGACCTGCTGCAATTGCACCCGATCGCCGAGCACGCGTGGCACGTCAGCGGCAAGATCGAGCCGTACAGAAACACGGCTTTGGGTTGCCTCATGGCGCACAAGAATCATGACTTCTCGAATTACTTCATTGATGTCCAGTCCAATCCTATCAGGAGCGCCCTTCTGCAACAGTGCGCGAATTCGCGAAATGACTGCGCTCGCCCGGGTTCCGTCATTCACAATCTCCACAATTGTCTCCCGTAACTCCTGCAGGTTCGGCGCCCCACTTGCGACTTGCCGCATTGCAAAATTGCCATAGTTGACGACCGCGGTTAGTGGTTGGTTGATCTCGTGGGCGATGGACGCAGTCAGCTCACCCATGGTTGCGATTCGCGCCACATGTGCTAATTCCAGTCTGGTTTCGGCCAAGGCCAGTTCCAAGGCCTGAGCGTCGAATCGTCGGTCCACTAAGGATGACAATACCGCCAAACCAAGGACTTGCAAGGTTGCGGCAGCGATTCCGAGCGTACCCAGGGACGAGATGGTCACAGCGTGCGATTGGTCCACGGCTGAGGCTGCGGGAATAAACGTCGCTGCAGCCATCCCGGTGTAGTGCATGGCTGAAATGGCCACGCCCATGACCAAGGCGCTTCCCAGCTTCCGCCAAGCACTGTTCTTGGGCTCATCGCGAAAGTAAAATTCCAGCCACAGCGCGGTAAAAGAAAATAGGACTGCAAGTACCACGGAAAGGGCCACCAGGCGAAAGTCAAACCGGCATTCCGCAGGCAAACGCATAGCAGCCATGGCGACGTAGTGAAGGCCTGCAATGCCGCAACCCATAATGACGCTGCCATACAAGGCATAAGTTAGTCCCATTCTTTTTCGGCTCACCACCACCAGCGCGAACGCAGAACAAAGGATGCCCACCAGGAGCGAAAGCAGAACAGTAGGCCAGTCGTATTCCAGTAGGACAGGCAAGCGGAACGCGAGCATTCCGACGTAGTGCATTGCCCAGATGCCGATGCCCATCGCGGTGCTTCCGCCGATCAGCCAGATCAAACGTGCTCGGCCGCTCGTCGCTGTTACCCGTCCAGCAAGATCGAGAGCCGCGTACGATGCGGATATCGCAATCAAAACCGAGAGAGCGACCTGCAGAGGGTCGTATGACCCAGTCAACCCCGCGTTTGCAGAGATCATCACCGATCTCCTTTGCCGGTTGGGGGGAGCCCCAAAAGCCAACGTAAAATCAGCACGTCTTCACGACGACCAGCGTAAGATCATCAGCCAACGGATTTGGCCCTCGAAACTCGGTGATCGATCCATAAATCGTCTCTACCAGTTCGCTAGCACTCTGTTCCGAGTACAAACCCACGATCTTTGCCAGCCGTATCGCCGAGTATTGTTCTCCGGCTGGATTCTCCGCCTCGACCGCCCCGTCGGTGTACAGAACTAGAATGTCTCCGTGGCGTAGATCGACCGTGTCACTCTCGTAGTCCGAATTGGGAAGCACACCCAACACCGGACCTCCTTTATCCAAAGTGTTTGGATCAGTACCAGCACGAAGCAGGAGCGGCGGATTGTGTCCCGCGTTTGTATATTCCAAGGAACGTGACTGGGCGCAGAGTTTCGCGTAAAAGAGGGAAATGAACCGGTCTCCGCCAGTAATCTGACAAACGACGTTGTTGAAGGTGTGTAAGAGATCATTCGTGCTCGGGAATCGCGGTGCATCCATGCGCAGGGCAACTTCAATGGAAGGCATTAGCAGACCGGCAGCCACTCCTTTTCCCGAAACATCAGCGATCACCACCGCAATCTCCCCTGTAGGCAGCTCAATGAATCCATAGTAGTCCCCCGCCACTATCTTGGCCGGGTACATTCGTGCCGCGAAGTCAAATCCAGGTACCGTGGGCACGGAACGGGGCAAGATGCTCTGTTGTACTTCTGCAGCCAAGTGAATTTCAGTCGCAAGCTCGTCGCGCTCTCTTGCAGCTAGATCCGCTAGTCGTTGTCGCTGCATGCTCAACTGATTCACGACGATGACTACGAAGATGTATCCCAGCAGAGTGGTAGCCTCGTTGGTTATGTGTAGGACACCGGCACCACGAACTGGGCCGAGAAGGTCATGCAGACCCAGACAAACGACCGAAAGCGCAAGGCTGACGCACAGTGGATGTAGGAGAGCGCTCAGAGCTAATGGCAGAAAATACAGAGGTGCGAGCGAGACCGAAGCCACGGATCTGTCCGCGTAGGCTACGGCAGAGATCCCCGCCGCCACCACAACGGTGAGAACGAGAACGCTCATCCGTTCGTTGATGTAGGGGCCTTCGGTCGTGACCCTACGAAGAACGGTCGACCATCGGGAGCGCGTCATAACGTCAAGTGAGTTTGCAACACCTCATTCACGTTTGTCACATATTCAGATAGATCTCATCCTTGGGCTTCCAGAGACAGTAGCGCTGATCTCAAATCGCTTCAATGGATTAGCTCAGGCAACACCAACTCTCAACCGCTTGGCCCAGCGGCGGCGTGCGCTCCCTTGGCTCTGATAGGCTGTGAAAATCGACCGAAGTTGCAGGAATGTTGCAAGCAGAATGTTTATTAAGTTGCTTATTATCAACAATGTGCATAGGTGCTTAGCATTCTAAGATGTATTATGATATAGCACTAATAAAATATGCTATTAACTGACTAAGATTCTGGAAACTTTTTCCCGCCGCCGTGCATCTATCCAGATCGAAAAAACCAGGCTGGGTCCCCAACCTGGTTTCCAAAAATCTTCAAACTCAAAGGAGATATGAACCATGAAACTCCGTGCTGTATTGAGCGCTTTCGCGATGCTTCTGACTATAAGTCTTTCCACTTACGCGCTGGACACCAAGTGCGTGGTGGTTGGTCCCGCCGCCTCTGGATTGTACGACATTGCCCATGAGGCGTCTGATGCGCAGCTTTTGGCTTTCAGTCTTTCCTCTAACGCACTGAAGGCCAAGTGCGTAGTGGTTGGTCCTGCCGCTTCTGAATTGTCCGAGATTGCCCGTGAGGCATCTGATGCGCAGATTCAAGCTGATGAGATCGAGTCCTATCTCCGGTCAAACGGCTCTCCAGACCGGCAGTGGGTAGCTTCCACGATGGATTATCTGAAACAGGATGTGCAGAATCTCCAGAAGTCCGTCGCCGGCTTTGAGCGCAGCGAACCGGTACTGACAGAAGCTCAGGGTGAGCAACTGGAGAGGCTGAAGGCAGGTCTGGCCACGCTGACGGTGTTCGTGAATAACACCTACCAGCTGCTTGGCGACGAGCAACTCATGCCGCAGCGCGATGCTCTGATCTCGAACGCAAAGGCGATCAGTGTTCGCGCCGATATCATTCGGAATGCAGTGAGGAGCATCCGAGTGGCGGAGTCCGCATAAGCACCCGTCGCTGGTCGATTGCGGCTCGGCGCTCAAATGTACCGGGCCGCAATCAAACAGTCGGGAGCAAATTTTTCGCGCGGAGGTAATAAGGCTCTACGGCGTCGTCGATAGCGCAATGGACAAGCAGATTGCCGAGATGCGGTCGCGCGAGGTGGCCGGGTGTTCTCCGTCGAGAATCACCTCTGGTTGCCAATCAATCAATCGAGGTTCGTGTACCTAATTTTCGTCAGCCTAATTGACGACCTAATTTAGGAGGATTGTATGAAGACCAAAAAAGCAATTCTGATGTTGCTAGTTCTGGCAGTTTTAGCAGTTGCTCCCGCTTTCAGTTTTGCGCAGGACACGCCTGCGCCGACGTTCACGCCGGAGCAGCTCGACAAGCTGGTAGCGCGCATTGCGCTGTATCCGGATTCGCTCCTGGCACAGGTGCTTGCGGCCGCGACCTATTCTGACCAGATTCCGGATGCGGCGCGCTGGGCCGATCAGCACCACTACCTTACCGGGCAAGCCCTGGCCGATGCGATCCAGGCGGATCATCTTCCCTGGGATCCCAGCGTGCAGGCGCTCCTGCCATTCCCTTCAGTGCTTGAGATGATGGCCAAAGACATGAGCTGGACCAGCGATCTTGGCAATGCGTTTCTGTCGCAGAAGCAGGACGTGATGGATGCGGTGCAGAGAGAGCGCAGGAAGGCCAAAGATTACGGATATCTGCGCAGCAACGCGGAGATCATCGTCAGCGATGGGCCGTACATCACGATTGTGCCCGTGCATCCGGCCTTCATCCCGGTGCCGTACTATGACCCGGCGGTTGTTTTCTTCCCACCGGTGCCCGGGATCGTGGTCGGGGGCGTGATCCGCTTCGGCTTCTTCGTGACCATTGGCGATTTCTTTCACCCGTGGGGCTGGGGATATTGCCGCTTTGATTGGGGCGCGCACGTGGTAATTATCAACAACGCACCCTGGGGGCGGACCTGGATCAACCGGCACGAATATGTTCATCCCTACGCTATCCGGCGATACAGCGCGCGAGAGCGGCTTCCCGAGCAGCACGTGCTGCACGAGCGCACGGAGCGTGAGCGCGCGGCCGCGAGCGAAGGACGCCACCCCGTCGAAGAGCACAGCGATCACCGCTCGCGCTAGCCTGTTCAGAAAGTCTGAGTGTCTCGGAAACAGGCTACTGCGACGGTGAAGGAGGGAAAAGAAGGGATTAGTAGCGCGGACACTCATGTCCGCGCTCCGCTTTCCACAGCAATACCAATTCATACTTACGGAGTTCTAAGAATGAGAAGAACAGGGATGAGCACCAGGGGGTCGGAGGTTCAAATCCTCTCTCCCCGACCATCTTTTCTTTAATCGTTTGAAGCAGATAGCGGCGTTGCAACCGCAAGTGCATTTTCGCTTGTCTTCGCGCTGTGCCCAAAATTGTGCCCACTCAGCCGATCTAGAGCGGCGAGAACTGCATCTCCGCTCGGGTGAATGTATCTGGCAGACATAGCCACGGAACTATGTCCTGCGATTCGCGCCAGTGTCCACGCATCACAACCCGACTCCCCCAATCGCGTTAGGAACGTGTGCCGCAAGCTGTAAAGAACGAAAGGGCGGACCTGGCTTAGTCTCAATGCTTTCTTGTGTTGTTTCTTTAGCGTGGATTTCTCAAAATGCCCACTGCGTGTTGGGGCAGACCACACCCAGCCCTCTGCTGGGCTCCCTGCGGCCTCCCAGCGGGTTTGCAGGATATTCTTGGCACGCACAGTTAAGGGGAGCACCCGGCGAGCGGCAGCAGTCTTGCCGTGAGTCACGAGAATGGTCCCATTTCTTCCGTTGGTCCAAGTCACGGATTCCCACCGCAAGCGATAGCACTCGTCGGGACGCATGCCTGTGTCAGTAAGAACGGCCGCAATTGAGCCAAGTGGTTCAGGTGCTGCCGCAAGATAACGTGCCTCTTCGTCAGGCTTGACCACATGTTCTCGATGTCGCTCCCCAGGAAGCATCTTGACTATCGGAGCAACCTCGACGGCTCCCCACTGTGCGGCAAGCCGCATGACGCGGCGAAGCACTTGAAGACTTGAAGAGAGCTATTGACGGACGATACCTGCAAGCCCGCTGATTGCCGCCAGGCGGCGAAGTCTGACGCTTTCTCGCTCGTGATCTCATTCAAGCGAAGATTCGCAAGAGGCTTGTACCTCTGAATCGTTCGAATGCCAGGGCGGTAGTAGTCGAGCCACGTTTTGGCAGAAGTGGATGCTTGGGCCCATCTAACCGACGTTCAATTGCGGGAAGTCTCCCAAAAGTCGGTCAATGTTCTGAAAGGGATGGGTCCCGAGATCCGGTGGCTCCACAGTTACGTAACGGGCGACAAGGTGTACTGCGTCTACCTCGCCCTAGACGAAGCGATCATCCAGGAACACGCCAGGCGCGTGGGTATTCCGGCCAAGTGTGTCCAGTTCTTCACCGCTAGAGTCGGCGCGGCCGACCGTGCCCTTGCGCTAAGACACGGGAGATGAGGTTTCGGTCAGCGCCTCTTCAACGGCTTTCTCGACCGGCAAAGCCCAGCCCGCCAACCAGGCCGTCGAGCCTACTGTGTCGGTCAACGCCTGCCGTGCCGGCTTCAAGGCGGCTTCCAGCTTAGCCTGTTCTGTGGGAGTGAGTGGAGCGCCAATGGTCTGGCGCAGCGCAGCCGCGGCGCCTGCCAGTCGTAGCGAACGCTCCGCTTCGAATTGAGCAGCCGCTGAGCAGGCGGAACACTCCAGCAGGCGCGCAATTCCGCGTTTATGATCCAGTTCTTGAAAGAGTTTAATGCTTTCGGCGTACAACGAGCGCGCCGTGAAATAATTCCCCTGTTCTCGTGCCAGGCTCCCCAGATCAGCGAGCGTGGCAGCAATGCCCCAGCGGTCACCAAGTTCACGAAAGATTGCCAAGCCCTGTTCGTACAAGGTCCGCGCGGCGGGGGAATCACCACGATCGCGTTCAACGTCCCCTTGATAGTTTAGCGACCAGGCGACGCCTGTCAGATCTCCAAGGTCTCGAAAGATCGAGATACACTCCAAGTGTGGCGAGAGCGCGCGGTCATAGTCTCCTTGCAACCTGAGGACATTGGCCAGGTTACTGAGAGCGCGGGCGACTGCCTTCTGGTCCCCCAATTCCCTCCACAGCACAAGGCTTTCTTCGAACAGGGTGCGCGCAAGTGCGACGTCACCCCGGTCGCCAGCGAAGACCGCCAGCGCGTTTAGAGAGACGGCGACAGCCATGTTGTCCCCTAACTGACGCGCGATGTCCTGACTTTCGCCAATGAGCGCATCCGCCGAGGCGTAATCTCCTTGTTCGCCAGCGAGCACGCCTGCGGCAAAAAGGGCTCGTGCGCGCGCCTTGGTGGGGGCCTGCGCTCCTGAGAGGTTCAGGAGCTTACCCAAGCTTTCCCTGCCCTCGGCGAGATCCTCGCGAATCTCCCAAAAACGAAACAGCGCTGTACCAAGACGCAGACCCCATTCCGCATCGCCGGTTTCTGTCAGCCACTCGAGGCTTGCGCGAAAGTTGTCACGTTCGAAGGCCAAGCGTTCCAACCATTCCGCGCTATCCTCCGTAGCCTCCTCTTCCGCCAGCACCAAGCAGTAGGCGGCGTGGGCTCGCTTCGTCAAGGGCTGCTCCCCGCTTGCCTCCAGTTTTTCCAGAGCGTACTCGCGAATTGTTTCCAGCATTACGAACCGAGATTTAGCCCTCGCATGCTCGACCTGCTGTACCAGACTCTTGTCCAGCATGGATGCAATGCCATCGATCAGGTCTAAATCGAGGTCGCCTTTGGCGTCGCAAACGGCTTCTACCCCTTCCAGGTTGCATCCGCCAGCGAACGCGGATAATCGTCGAAAAAGTTTCTGCTCGGCAGCGCTGAGAAGGTCGTAGCTCCAGTCCATTGCCGCACGAAGCGTCTGTTGCCGCTGGGGCAAGTCGCGAGCACCTCCAGTCAATAGTTGCAACCGGCTCGCCAGGCGCGTCAGCATCAAAGAGGGCGAAAGGACTTTGACCCGGGCGGCAGCGAGCTCGATCGCGAGGGGCAGACCATCTAGCCGGGAACAAATCTCACTGACGGCCACCGCGTTTTCTGGATTGAGCTCAAAATCTGGCTTGGTGGCGACAGCGCGTTGCACGAACAGCGCGACCGCGGGGCACTGTGACAGAACCTCCACTGAGGCTTTGGACCGCGAATCCGGCAGCGTCAGCGGCGGCACGGGAAACTCATGTTCTCCGTACACATGGAGGGCTGCCTGGCTCGTTACTAGGATTTTGAGATTGGGGGCCGTCGCCAAGAGATCCGCCACCGTAGAAGCTGCCTGGATCAGGTGCTCGAAGTTATCTAATAGGAGCAGCATGGGTGCTCGCGATGCGTCCTGTAAATTCTTCCTGAGTATCTCGATCGCTGAGTGACCTCCTGCCTCCCGGATTCCCAGTGTTTGAACGATCGCAGAAGCGATCAAACCGGGATCGCCTAACGACGAGAGCGGGACAAAATGAGCTCCGCCTAGAAAATGCTCAACCAGCTCACCTGCAACCTGCACCGCGAGGCGAGTCTTGCCGATCCCGCCCGGACCCGTGACTGTGACCAGGCACACATCCTGACGCACCAGAAGTTCTTTGAGGGCCGCTACTTCTTTCTTCCGGCCCACAAATCCGGTCCGTTGCACGGGAAGATTCTTCGGGCGGGTTTCCACCTGCTTAATTGGCTTCTCTGAGAAGCGGTCGCGTATAGCTGCAAACTCCCGAGCGAGATACCGGGTAAACACGTGGCCTGCCGGGCGGGCGTTCGGGCTTACAGGGGCAGCCATGGCAATAGCCGTGGGCGCTTTTTGCATTTCTCCCTTGAGTCGCTTCAAGTCCAAACAAATATCAGCGGCATGCTGGAAGCGCTTCTCGCGTTTTTTTTCCAGCGCTCTTGCGATGACTGCTTCCAGAGCGGGGGGCAAGGAAGAATTCACCTTGCTGGCAGGAGTCGGCTGCGCATTCAGGATCGCATTCATCAGCAGTACACGGTTCTTGCCTACGAACGGTTTCTGGCCCGTGGCCATTTCGTAAAGCACTACACCCAACGAGAACAGATCGCTACGCGCATCAATCTCTTCACCGCGTACCTGCTCAGGAGACATGTAAGAAGTTGTGCCCGGAATTACGCCATCGAGGGTAAGTGGCTCCTCCTCAGGCTCGTCGTTCGCGACAGGAGCTCCGCACACCTTGGCCAATCCGAAATCCAGAACCTTGATGCGCGCGTGGCCGACGACGAACAGGTTCGCCGGTTTTATGTCCCGGTGTATGATTCCCTTTGCATGAGCCGCATCCAGGGCATCGGATGTCTGAATCCCAAAATCCAGGAGTTCCTCGGTCGAGATCGGCCCTTCGTGGATTCTCTGCTTTAAGCTCGCCCCTTCAAGCAACTCCATGACGATCACGGGCTGATGATCATGTTCCTCCACCTCGTAAATCGTGCAGATGTTCGGGTGGTTTAAGGACGAGGCAGCCTGGGCCTCGCGCTCAAACCGCTTGAGCGCTCTCTGATCACAAGCCAGCTTTTCCGGCAGGAATTTCAAGGCGACGCGCCGTCCCAAGCGGATGTCCTCGGCTTGGTACACCACCCCCATTCCGCCACTGCCCAGTTCTGACAAGATCCGGTAATGGGAGATCTGCTTGCCAATCAATCTATCCCCGGCAGCGGCTCGCGGCTGAGCGGCAACTTCAATGGGCGGAGCGGGGCTGGCTTCTACAACAGGCGCAATGAACCGGTAACCCCGGCCGGTGATGGTCTGCACGAAGCGCGGCCGCTCCGGGTCGTCTTTCAGCACCTGGCGAATCTTACGGATGGCGGCGTTGATGCTGTTGTCGGTGTCGAGGAAAACGTCTTTGCCCCAGATTCTCTCGATTATCTGGTCGCGGGTCACGAGCTGCCCTTTCCTCTCAATTAAGAGCAGCAGCAACTCCATCGGAATGCGTTCCAGCTTGAGAACGCGGCCGGCGCGGCGGAGTTCGTAGGTGCGCGGGTCAAGAACGAAATCGTCACCGAATCGGATCAAGTGTGACAATCGGACTGCGTCGGAGGCCACGGCAGCAACTCCTTATGAGTGCCGCTAATTCTACCTCGGTTGCACCACTACTCGACAAGCCCAGTCTTTTCCGTGGGTTATGAATTCATTTGAATTAAGCCAATCTTAACGCGTTCGCTATGGTCAAACCATGCCGGTTGCGGCAGTATGCGCCACGTAAGCAAGCGGCAAGTCAATCAGTCAATCTGGGAAAAACACAAAGGAGGATTCAATGAAAATCAAAACAAGGTTCGGTTTGTTCGCTGGCTGTTTGATATTTCTTGGCGCAACCTACGCGGTTGCGCAGGGAAATGCAACTCCGCCTAACCTCGTTCAACTCGTTCGCAATGCCACGCAGCAGTACATCAACGTCAATGCCGCCACCGCGGCCGGTTACGCGCCTTTCCTCGGCTGCGTTACCGGTTCGGACCACGGTGCCATGGGCGTTCACTATGTCAATGGCGCTCTGCTCAACGGTGAGCTTGACGTCTCAAAACCGCAAGCCCTGATTTACGAGCCATCGGACGGCGCCATGCGGCTGGTGGGCGTCGAGTACATACTCTTTGCGGACGCCTGGCTGGCAAGTAATAACAACACCCCTCCAGTGCTGGATGGCCAAGTCTTCCAATTCGTTGACAGCCCAAACCGCTTCAACATACCTGCGTTCTTTGAGCTGCACGTCTGGGCTTGGCGGGACAACCCCCAGGGTGCGTATGTCGACTGGAACAATCACGTGAGTTGCGACCATCAATAGTGTCGGGGAATGTGGGAAGCACGGAGTGCTTTCCACATCCCATGCCCGGGTTGGTTGGGCAAGACGGCTGAGATTAGATAATCAAATTCTTCGCTAATAATAAAAATGAGGAAACGAGGTAAATTACCATGCCAAAATTCGTTATCGAGAGAGACATTCCGGAAGCCGGAAGCCTATCGTCGGAGCAACTGCAGGCGATATCGCAGAAGTCGTGTGGAATTCTGCGAGAAATGGGTCCTGAGATTCAGTGGGTTGAGAGTTATGTCACGGACGATAAAATCTACTGCGTGTACGTGGCACCCGATGAAGATGCTGTGCGTAAGCACGCCCAGCAGGGCGGTTTTCCGGCTAACCGAATCTCGCAAATTCGGTCGGTAATCGATCCGACAACCGCCGAGTAGTCGTAAGAGTTCAGTGGTGCCGGCACAGTTTTGCAGAAATAGCCGCCGGCGGCTAACGCGCATTTACTGGAATCAGTCAATGTGATAGAACAACCAGGATGGCGGGTCGCGCAACGTCGAGTCTCATGGCGGGCGGTTGGCCATCCGAAGTAGTCCGATCCCGCTATTAGTACTGAGAAGTCCTAGTGTTGTATCAGAAGCGACCGCAGAGGAGAAATTGGTAGCCTCATCAGAATCTGCGGCGGTCGCTTTTGATACAACGACTTGAAGGAATCCGCCCCGCGGTGTGGTCGGGCGCCGATGGCTATGCGTTTTCAATAGGGTCGATGAGGGGCATGAGGTAGCCCGATTGTCTAGTCGTCACGCGACTTGAGCAGAAAAATGTCGGCCTAGCGCTGCGGATTGTCGCGAACTTTCGCGGCGACAGCAAGAATGTGCTTGCCGATTGCGACACGCATGTCGCCGGGCAGCAGTTCTTTTTCTGCAAGTCCTTCCCACGCGGCAGCGGTGCGTTCCGCCGTCTCGGCCACGATCGGCCAGAGCGGGCTCACCGGAATGCGTGCCGTATCAGCAAAGCGGCGTATCTGGTCGGGAGTGATTTCGGAAAGGCTGCGGCTGTCGCCGAGACTCAGGCCGAGCGTGTCGTCGGGAATGTACGGGAGCGTTGCCACAAAGTCGTAACCCGGCGAGAGCGCAGGCCTGCGCCGGTCGGGATAGAGAAGAGACCAGTTCTTGAGGTGCATGTCGGCATTGCCGATGACGACGGAAAACACAAGGCGGCGGACGAATTCGATAACGGCATCCTCTCCGATTTCCGCCCACAACACGGCGGCGATATTTGCGTAGCTGTGAAACTTGTACTTGTTGTTGGGGAATTCCCCGAAGACTTGCGCGAAATCCTCCATGTGGGCGGGTGTGCCGTCCGGAAGGCGATCGAACCGCTTCACGGCGAGAGCCCTGCCTCCGACCGTATGAGCCTGTTCGGGCAGGCCTTGGATGCCAGCGATATCGACGAGCTTGTTTTCAGGCACGGTGATGCCGACACGCCGGGCCAGTTCCAGCATCACAAATTCATTCTCCGGCACAGCGACGAAGCGGGCGGACGGCAGCTTAACAATCCATGACCCGCCCATGCCGCTGGCCGGGATGGTCAGGCCACCTGAGGCTTCCATGACGGCGGAGAATTTCAACTGCACGCCGGCAAGAGAAAAGCGCAGCGGCTCTTCACCGCCGCGGCCGCCGTCGCGGCTGTCATCATCATGATCGTGATGAGGTCCGGATGGCTGCTCGTGATCCTCAAGAGGCGCAACAATAAGCGCGCCGGGCAGGTCGGCACCGAGGACGGCGAGGAGGAAGAATTCGCGTTCGGGATTTACGTCCGCGCGCTTGGCCAGATAGTCGCGCAGATGGCCTTCGGGCAGAAGGTTGGAGAAGAAAACCGGAACACGGCGTCCCACGGGACGGAAGCTCGTTACGAGCCCGCCGGTGCTGCCCTTGAAGGAGAGGCTCAGCGTGGGACGCTGGGGATCGTCGATGTAGTCCTGCTCGAACGCAAAAAACTGTCGGTCGCCCGCGAGGCGGTTGATGACGCCGATCTGCTTTCCGTACAGGCACACCGAAAGTGCGTTGAGTTTCTTGGGGTCAAACTTCATCGCGCGGCTCCTGCGAGCTGTCGTAGTCGCGGTCGGCGGCATAGAGGGATCGTTCCTCTCCTTCGCCCTCCTGGTCCTTATGGTGGTCGCGCACGAGCGACTGGACGACAGGCACTAGGGTGCGGGGAACCATGATGAGGTCGCGATCGAGCATGCGAACGATCTCAAGCAGCGTGTCGTAGCGCGGCACGATCTTGCCCGACTCGATGCCGGAGATGTGTCTTTGGCCGATCCCAAGATGGCTTGCCAAGTCCCTCTGGCTCCAGCCGCGCTTCTGACGCGCCTCTATCAGGGCACGGCGCAGTTCGGCGGGCAGCGCCTTTGGCCTTAGCGGCTTGACACCCTTTGTTGCATCTTTAATCATGATTGATACAATATACTACATCACGATCAAAATCAAGTGATACCCTAATATTCATCATAATATGATTATGATGCAATATAGTTCGTCAACTAAGTATTCTGTGAGCGCTTCCAGCAGTGAAGGCACATAAAACGGAATTAATGTGCTCTTAAGAGCACCTTCATGCCTTAAGCAGCAAGGGTTTGACGGAAATATAAAGCCAAGTCCGTGTTCCAGACGAAAAAGGCTTGCGCGATGAGGCTGAAGGCTCCGCGATCGAGAGGCTGGTCGCTTCTGGTGGACTTTGTCAAAGTCCCCGTGTTCAATCGCCTTAAGATCGCCTAAGATCTCAAGGATGGGCGCCGCCTGGTTAAGAGTCGGTAAACAGCTGGCCGCGGGGTTGTCCTTTCGCCAGA
>JBAUXO010000197.1:0-7000 GCA_049584315.1 Candidatus Sulfotelmatobacter sp.
AAATGTCTTCTTGCTTTTCCCGCTGCTTGCGCGTCCCCATCGCCATACGCGCATTCTACGAATCCTACCTGTGGATCCTTCAAACTCTTTTGCTTACGCATCCGGACTTACACCCCGGGCTGCTAGGGTCATAAGACAGAACATCTGGAAGCAATGTCCCCGCCACCCGCCTCGCCTCAGCCGGCGAGTATCCCCCTGTGTGCTCCAGAGCGTGTGCGAAGGCGGCAAGGAAGCGCTCATCGTCCGCCGGTTCACCCGTGAGGTAGGCATCTTTCTCTTCCGCAAGAATGACAGCTTGCGCAGGCCGAGCTCCTCGCTCCACTTGGATCCAGCCGCCACCACCTGGCGCAAGCGTGCGTGCCCAAAGGTGAAGCTCGTGGGCTGTCAAAGCAGAGTTGGGCATTTCAAGCACGATGCTGCAGACATCCTTGTCAGCGAAGAAATCGTTGCCGGTGAACTGCAGCTTGTTCTTCGCACCTTGCACATCGCAGAAGAAGGGATCGCTGCGCCAGCCAGCGAAGAAGCAATACTCACCTGCTTTTGTGACCCGTACGCCCTTTCCGGTCGAAACAGGTGCCCGCTCGACGATAACCCGCCCTCCATCGCGAGTCCCGGCAGCTTGCACGCCGTCAATGCGGCGAAGGGTTGCGCTTTGAGCGCCGTCTTCGAATGGTGAGAAGCGCAGCTGGTACGTGATATCGGCGATTGCATCTCCATCGGTATCAATCTTTAGCTCGTAGATCGCTTCGTGCGCGAAGGGCTCGATCGTAGTGGGCGCGGGAGGGTTCTCGGCGGCGGAGGGATGAACGTTCATAATCAGTATCGATTTACCCGTGTCTCCCGGTTTCGGAAACGCGTATAGATCGGTGAAGTCCAGTCGGGCGTCCCCACGAGGAAAGCTGAAGTCGGGGCCAGAATAATGATGTGACATGGATTACTCCTCCTTTTGTTGCTCTGCTCACTTCGAGGTTGCTTCACTTGTGGTCGGGCATTCCGCGTTCACAACATCCTCGGAGAAGCTGCCGGCACGCTGCAATCCATTGCGGCGGGATCAGAACGCAGCCGCACCGGCCGAGGCGACGACATGATCCTGATCCCCGGAGCCACCGCTGACACCAACCGCCCCTACTATCTTTCCGTCCCGCTTCAGCGGGATGCCGCCGGCAAAAATCATGACTCTTCCGTTATTTGACACCTGAATGCCGAAGAACTCGCCTCCAGGTTGAGAATGCTTTGCCAATTCCTTCGTTTGAATGTCAAATGCACGTGACGTGTAGGCCTTCTTCATAGAAATATCGAAATATCAATCCTGCCAATCCACGCGTTGTCCATACGAACGTCCGCTACAGTGTTTCCACCTTCGTCGACCACTCCGATGTTCATTGGCTGGCCAATTTCCCCGGGTTTCTTTTCTGCCGCGCTGATTACACGGCGGGCGTCTTCTAGCATTACCACGGACATTGATCACTCCTTGGAAGTATGGCTACTTGTCTGCCGCATTGCCCTCGCTTCGACGGGTGTACTACATTCGCGATTCCATTCTCGGTGCCCGCGCCAAAATCAACGAGCTATATCCCACGCGTTTTCACGCTTTACTTGTGCTCCGCCGCAGACTGGAACCTTCGGTTCGTATTCCTTAGTTAGTGGGATTTCTTGTGGGTAACCATGACAGATCCAGACCACCCGCACTCCATCCCTATTTGCGACTGACGTAGCTTTTTGGTCGTTGCCTTTTCATTAGCGAAAACACTCATGACATCGATCCGATTCTTCTATCCACGTCTATCTCAGGGCACACTTCTGACAACAGCTGCCACAAGGCTGTCCCTCGTTTTGAAATTCGCGGGCGAAGCGCCCTGTTACAGCCGTCTTAACGCGACCCACGGAGATTGGTATTTGGTTTGCTCTCAGATATTGCAAGAGGACAGCACTGAAGCGGTTAGTGACCTATGACAATAACGGGCGGATGAGTGAGTGCAATCGAGTTCTAATAGCAACTCCCGAACCGATTGGAAAAGAAAACGATGATTCGCCGCATCTTGATTCCGTTCCTGGTTTCAGGTTGCCACGTGTGTTGCTCGTTTGCCGCTCTTAGCGTGGCGGGGAATTGGCCCGATAGAGCGCCCGGGGGCCGGTAAGTTCCTCTGCCGACTCCGTTACTCAAACCGAGGTTTTCGCCAGAGCTTCTGCTGGATACGCAGAAGCGATCGATTTGGACTTTAACTCTGTTATTTAGCTCGAAAGAAAAGGAGAATCGAAATGCCAACTTTTACTTGTTACACAGCCCCCAAGAAACTGACGGTGCCTCAGAAAGCGGAGATCGCGAACTGGTGTACCGACGTATATCACGAGGAGTTTGGGATCGCCCGATATCTTATACAGGTGATATTCGAGGAGTTTGCAAGCGGCGACCAGTATATCGCCGGTCAACCCGCGCCTGACGTAGTGTGGATTCAATGCTACGTTCGAGCCGGAAGGGATGAGGAACTGAAGGCCAGGCTCCTTCACCGGATCCAGCAAGGCGTTGCCAAGACCGCCAATGTCCCTGAGGAGTCGGTCTGGTTCTATCTTACCGACATTCCGGCGATGAACATCATGGAGTGGGGGCACATAATGCCTCGTCCGAGACCAGCAGAGACGCTCGAAATCGTACCCATCACCGACCCGCGAGAAGTGCCCCATGACGACGAACGTTGGTTCGAGTCGTTGTCAGAGACTTTTAAGGCACGTCTTCGGGCACTACCGACCGACGCCGAATTTGCGTCCACCTCCACCGAAACGCGCTAACGGCCTCCATTTTCCAGGGGTGATCGGCTTGAATCGTTCAGAGCGCGTCGGCTACCGACGCGCTCTGCGAGAGGAATGGGATAGAGGCCGTGGCTCGAAGGCGCGAAATCGGCAGATGATGAAAAACCTCCCGAAAAAAAAGCGCGATAGATGCCGGGTCGCGAATGGAAACCGCCCAATGGTCCCCGCCACTGCAAGTGAACGCATGATAGCGCGCACCGTGGCTGTCTCTGTGGACAGCTCGTTTGTCACGAAGCTGCTGCCCGGCGTTCTCAGCATTGTAGCTGGCTCCGTCGATGTCATCAGCTTCCTCGGGCTGGGTGGGCTGTTCGCCGCGCACATCACCGGAAATCTGGTGGTTCTGGCGGCGCATCTCGTTACGGGAAGAGCCGCGTCGCTCGCGCCGATCCTTTCCGTGCCGGTGTTTGTTGCGGTGCTCGGTTTGACCAGGCTGACGGCCGCCGGCCTGGAGAAAACCCGTCACTGCCCGCTGCAGCCGTTGCTGGGGCTACAACTTGTGCTGCTCGTGAGTTTTCTGGTGGTTTGGGTCGCAGTGGGTTCGGGTCTCGATCCCGCTGCGCCGACTGGCGTTCTTGCCGGCATGCTCGGGGTCTCTGCGATGGCGGTGCAGAACGCGGTCGTACGGATCTTAGTCGGGGCACCGGCGACCGCGGTGATGACGACCGACATCACGACCTTCGTGATGGATGTCGGCGCGATACTGTTCCGGCGCGACCCTAATGAAGTAGCCTACGCTCGTGGTCGTGCAAGGCGTACTTGGCCCGCGATTGTCGGTTTCACCGTCGGCTGCAGCCTCGGTGCGTTATTGGAGGTCGTGATCGGGCCGTGGTCCTTGACGCTGCCAATCGGCTTCGCCTTGCTGGCTCTGGCTCTGAGTTCTGCGGTCAAGGAGAGAGTCTAAAATCGCCTATCGTTGCTGCCACTGTCCGGGTCTTGACGCCCCGTCTCTCGACACTGCAGCGAAATCCGAGCTGTTCGCGATCTGACTGACCTTCATGATTCATCTCCGGTAGTGAATCTCTTGATCGCCCAACGTATTTACTGGTCGCCCTCAACGGGAAGGTATTGATGCCAGCAACGTACTGGCTCATAGCGTGAAGTTCTCTACCGTCGTACCCAGGTTCGCGAGGTAACTACGGAGCGATTGCGGAAGCTGCTCAAACCATTCCTTCTCTTTGCCGGGCACGGGCAACACGTGGCCGTACTCGACCATATCTGTCGGTTCCAGGTCACAGACGTAAATCCAGATGTTGTCGTCGCTGAGGCCCGTGATTCTGCTGATGTCCTTCATCATGTTCAGCATCATTTTGCTGCGGACCTCCTCAGTCCTTCCAGCACGAATGTCGCCGCGAACCCAGATATGATCCGAGCTTTTTTGCCCTCCTAAGTACCGATCCGCCCGGCTTTCCTCAATAACGACCTGCACGAAGAATAGAGGCGCTCCGGTAGCTTCGCTGTGACGACTGCTGATGCATTTTGCAATTTCAGACTTTTGTGACTCGTCCAGTTTCCCACGAGGAACAGAGCAAGCATACGTTGGCATAGAAAATATCCTTTTCAAGCGATTTCAAGAACAGAACGAAAACTTTTCGTACGACTGTGAGATCATTTTTCCCTTGCTGGAATCGCCCTATGCGGCTCAAACGTTTTGAGGACTCCGCTTGTTTCCGAAAGACGTCGACCCAATGTTCACTCGGTGACGCATTGTTGCCTTCCGTTTTTGTGTCGGCGCATTCGGCCGAGGTCTCTATCACGATGGGCGGGAAATGCCAAACTTCTTTATCTTGTATGCGAGTCCTGTCCTGTTAAGGCGTAGCCGGGCAGCCGCCCCCCGAGTTCCTCCAACAACCCAGTCGCTCTCACGCAGCGCACGCAAAATCAGCTCCCGCTCTGCGAGCTCCAACACATTGCTGTCAGGCGGCGGGCAATCAGGAAGAATGTCTGTTAAGGGCACTCGCAGCGATGGACCATTGGATAGGAGCACGGCTCGCTCCATCAGATTCTGTAACTCGCGAACGTTCCCCGGCCAATTGTGATTGATGAGAGCTTCCATCGTTGCTCGTGGCATACTCGTAATGTGTTTTCTCATTCGTTTAGCGTACTTGCTGGCAAAATAGCGGACGAGAAGCTCGATGTCATCGCCTCGCTCGCGCAGCGGCGGAACGGCAATCGGGAAAACGCTCACACGGTAATAAAGATCACTGCGGAATTTCTTTTCCTCTATCAAGGTCGCAAGATCGGCGTTCGTGGCGGCCACCACTCGAACATCCACGCATTGAGTGCGGGTGCTCCCCAGTCGCTCGAACTCTTGCTCCTGCAGGACTCTTAGGAGCTTTGGTTGCAATTCGAGCGGTATGTCCCCGACTTCATCGAGAAATAAAGTTCCTTTGTTCGCCAGTTCAAATCGTCCGATCCTTTGAGCTATCGCGCCTGTGAACGCACCCTTTTCGTGACCAAACAATTCGCTTTCGAGAAGCCCGGAAGGAATGGCCGCGCAGTTCAACTTCACGAACGGGTAATTGTTTCGGGGACTTAGCTCGTGAATAGCGCGTGCGATCAGCTCTTTGCCTGTGCCCGTCTCACCCAAAATAAGCACCGATGAGTCAGCGGGAGCGACGATGCCGACGTTGTCGAGCACGGCTTTCAGGCGCGGATTATTCCCGACGATTTCCCTAAAGCCGTGCTCGACAACGATTGCGTCGTCAAGGGAGATGCTCTGCTGGGCCAGATGATCTTCCGATTCGCTAGCTTGCTCGCATTCTAGACATTCTGCTAGAGGGAAAGCTATCGTGCCGGTGTTTCCGCTGTGCGGATCGCTTTGGTCCGCGTCAGGCCGTCGTGCATCCCATACTGTTGTGCTTTCCATGACTTCCTCCTTTTTAAGGATCTTCACGTTCGTCGTTGCTAACAGTGTCCAGCGTGAGCACTGCCATTCATGTGGAGTATCTCTACGGTCGCGTCACCAGCCTGTGCAAGATAAAGCACAGCGTCCACAACGTCTTTTGTCGGGCACCATTTTTCGTCATCGGCTGCAAGGGCCGCTTTCGTGGCTGTGTCCGGTTCGCCAATATCGCCATCGAGCAGAACTAGGTTGGCAGAGGCTCTTAACGATTGGCTGACATCGACCGAAGTACCGACGACGTTGTAATCTTCCTTCAGAAAAGCTTCGACAAGACCTGCACCGATACCCTGCGCTGCCCCCGTCACAATCGCTGTTCTCTTCGCTGGCATGGAAGAAGATTAGGGCAAGTGGAGTCGCGGAATCTATTAGACAAGGGTATGAATTGATACCTATGCATGAGTCGTGCTGAGCGCGTCACAACTTCGATTCGCATTAGGTAGGAGGGCCGTTCGAAACATCCGGATGAAGAGTGAGGGTATGGGAATCGGCCTGTCGATCAGTCATTTCATCATCGACGCTCTTGAGGGGCGTTGGTGGGCGACAGCGAATGATGGTCCGGGAACCACGTTCTCATTTTCAATACCCTGTAGAGCCGGCAGTCCGGGAAGAGCGGCGCACGGCACTACAGTAAACTACTGATTGACGTTCTGCGTGGAATCCTGCTATCCAAGTCAGAACTGCACAAATTGGAATAAGCGCTGCTGCGGCCAACCGTTTCTCTTATCCTCAAAGGCGTCGGTAGCCTCATAAATGCTGGCCGGAATGAAGATCAATGGTCCGAGGTCGTCTCGACCGTAGACCCGTGGGTAGTAAATGCTTATCCGAGGAACGCACTATGGAGAGATCCCGGATCTTATACCCCTTGCCGGCTCCGAGTTCGGCGGAACACGGCATGTCCGTATGTGGTTGAGCAGTTGTAATGACAAGTACAGGGTGACGCTCCATTCATCAAGCACAAACGCGGCGACAAGGCTATGAGCATACGGCTGCTGATATCTACGACGAATCAATACCAAACTACGATTGACGCTGTGGTTACCGAAAACTCCGTCCGCTCTGAAACTGCAGAGGTTCCGATCGTTTGTGAGATCCTGTTGCTACCACGATGAGCTCTGTTTTCGTCGCCCTTCTCGCTGTCGTCGCCTCCAGTTTTCGAACCCGTGCCGCCCTGCAGGCGGAGATCCTCGCGCTTCGTCACCAACTCACCGTTCTCCAAAAGAATGCGCCGCGGCGCTTGCGCCTCCAGCGCTCCGACCGGCTCTTGTGGGTCGTGCTCTCGCGATGGTGGCC
>JBAUXO010000198.1:0-12299 GCA_049584315.1 Candidatus Sulfotelmatobacter sp.
TATATGACTAAGTAACTCGGACAGCAGGATGACGAAATGGCGAGAAGCACTTACTTCGACCGGGGCCGAATCGCAGACGCGTGTCCAGGTTCAGACTCAGGCTATGCCCAACGTTTTCAATGTGGGAATATTGTCAAACGCCGAATTTGGCCGCAAATGGGTTTGCGACGCATACAGAAGCGAGTCATGGTCGTGCTTCCTTAACCATTGGTAATGTGGCTGACTGCGAATTGCCGGGCTTGAACTGCACCGCCACCTCTTTTATCCAGGGCTCCGGCGGCCGGCTCAGATTCACGGCATACTCTCCGAACCTTTTCACGGTGCTGGTTTGGTACGGGCTCAGCAACGAGAGATCCGCAGCGCTGATCTTACACCCGTCTCGCTTCAGATCCGTCACTATCCTTGCCATGTCGATGGTGTTCTGCAGAATCACGGCGGTGGCCACGAGGTCGTTGTAGCGCAAATGTTTCTGCTGTTCGTCGGGATCATTTTCGGCAATCACGTCCCCGCCAAATGACAACCACTTGGCAAAGCCGTTGTAAGATTCGATCTTGTTGGTTGTGCCGGTTACTTGTTGACGCAGCGGCAGGCTCGAGATCCATTGCAGCAGAAAAATGGTGCGGACCGCTCGCCCGACTTCCTGGGCGGCAAGGAAGAGACGATTTTGACGGCTGTAGTTGCCCAACTTGCGCAACAGTAACGCCGAAGAGATCTTTCCCTCTTGAATCGAGAGCGCCACCTGCATTAGGTCC
Source organism: Candidatus Sulfotelmatobacter sp. (assembly GCA_049584315.1). Lineage (GTDB taxonomy): Bacteria > Acidobacteriota > Terriglobia > Terriglobales > Acidobacteriaceae > Sulfotelmatobacter. The sequence continues at coordinate 753 of JBAUXO010000198.1, forward strand.
TTCCAGTGGGTCTCGATCAAATCCCAGTCGATCGCTTCAGTGAACAAGGAATCGATATTCTTGTAGCGGGTTTTCTTGGAAGGCCGGAAAAAGTGCAGGTCTTTCCAGTTCCGAATCCGCGGCATCAAGTTGATACCCAGCAGATGAGTGAAGGCGAAAACGGTCGTTGACTGCCCTTGCGTGTCGGAATGTACGGTGTCGGCCTTGACGCTGAGCTGGCTCTTCATGAGCCCTTCGATAACATAAACCGCTTCCCACACACCCGGGGGGATGAAGTGGCAGAAAACGGCGACGTAGTTGTTGGCCACGTGCCGATAAGCAACGGCTCCCATCTTCCGGTATCGAAAATGATATCCCGCCAGCAGGTTCTCCTCATAGAAGTCATACTGGGTTCCGTCGGCCGCCACTGTGCGACCGTCACCCCACGCTTTGGGCAAATCCAGTTGCAGGTAAAGTTCAATCAATTCCCGCTGCGCGGCTTCCAAGTTCTCGACGTTAAAGTGGCGTCTGTTCGCAAACGACAGTGCGTGTGCCGAAACCGCTCCCGACATATGCCGGGCAGCTTGATTCGGCCCGAGATTACAGCCGATCGCAAATACCGTCTGTATGTAGCGCTCGGCCGCCCGTTCCACCTTGGGATCGGAGCCCGACAATGGACCAAAGTTACGCGTGAAGTTCGTCCAGTGCTCGATGTTGACGAGGATGTCCAGCAGATTTCTAGTCGGCATCTTCTGCGTGATACGGGTTCGTAACATTACCGCCGATTCCAAAACATCCTTGGCCGAAACTCTTTTCAGCACTGGTTCTCCGGACGGACTGATGGAGAGGTCTCCATTCTCCGGATACTTCTGATCTACTTGCACCGCGGTTTCCATCAGCCTGGTCTTCAATTCCTTCACGAAAGCGGCCGCCGTATCCGGCAGGCTCACTCGTCGGCAAAAATTCTTCAAGCCCACCTCGCATTCTTCCCAGGACAGCAGCTGTTGACGATAGTCAGCGAACGACTCGGAGCCTACGACACTGATGTCGCCGGATCTCAATTCGGCGGCGAGCTGAGAGAATACGCAGACTTCCAACTGCCGACGATTAATCCCATCTTTTTGGCCGTTGACTGGCTGCTTGAGCAATTTCTGCCAGCGATCTGAGGCAAAGGAGAGATCAACCTCCTCGGCTGCGATCCAATCCACCCGCTTGTGTTCATGGTTCAGCACTACCTCCAGGGCGCTCAGTAACGCCTGGTCTTGCGTGGTAGATTTCATCACGATGGCACGGGCCAATCGGAACAGGACGTAACGAAGAGGAACGAAATGCTTCCAAAGCAGCGGTAAATAGTTGTCGCCTTGCCAAAGCCGTACGGCTGCGCACTCTTCCCGCAGCCTCTCCAGTCCTCCGTCGGTCGATAGTAACGCGCGAACTCTTCGGCCTGCCTGCTGATCGCTTAGACTGCTTCCGGCGATGGCCGCGACGTCATCCAGCGTGCCAATGAGTTTCTCAGATCTCTCGCGCTGCCCCAACTGGATCTCAACCAGTTGCTCTTTGGCCCGCTTGTGAATCGTCGACATTCGTTTCAAGAGCATCTCGGCAATATCGTCTTTGGTCCTCACCCCCATGCGGTAGATGAGACACAGGAGCAGAGTGTATCGATTCGCCGGAGCGAAGTCCTGCAGTTCTCCGGCATCCAACGCTTTCGCTTGATGGGCGAAGTTGCGGATTTTCATCGGCGCGATTCCCGCAAGTGGGCCCTCGACGTCTCCAAAGGAGTTCAACCAATCCAGATGGTCGAGTAAATCTTCCAGGTGCTGTCGCGATGGTCGCTGCGGTAGGTTCTTGAGTCTGTTGAACTCTGTTTGCCTTTGCTCGAATTCAGCCGTCAGCAAGCGATCCAGCTGTTGGGTTTGGACAGTCGTGAGGCAGTTGAAGGCTTGCTGCGCAAGCCGACGTTGTACAACACCATGGACTCGCTGGGCGATGCGATTTAGGGTCCAGAATGCAGGGAGCTCATAGCGTTTTTGGATCAACTCTTCGATAGCTGCATTGATCAAGTGTCCGCAGTCGGGTTCATCACTTGTGCTGCTCTGTAAACTGCCTGCACTGCGGTATGGCGGACTTGCTTCCCAGAGAAGGTCTTAATGCCCAAGTAGGACCGAATCGTGTCGCAGTGACGATAGAGGGTCCGTGCGTTCTCGTACGCCAACGGCACCTCCGGTCGAAGATGCAGGAAGCTGCGCAAATGATCAACGATGATCGCAGGGATCTCTTTCATCGATGGGAAGTAATGAAGTCGCTGGAAGCACTTCAGCAGGGCCAGAAAGCAGAAAGCGTGCTGATTGGTCCGGGTACTGCTTTGTGCGAACTCTCGTTCCCCCTCCGTGGGCGTAAACGACTGCTCCAGTTCGCTGGTGGTGACGGTGGGGCTGAATTGCGGATACGCGGTGCGCTCGGCGGATGGCAAGATTCTCCTCCATGCGGTGTTTCCGAGGAGAAATACTAAAGCCTAAACAACATCAAAATCGACGGGCTGTAAGCGATTGATTTATCAACCGGTTCCTGACTCTATGTACAAAAAACTCACTCATCTCGGCATGGGGCCGTCAAGGCATCAAAGACATCTATGTCTATCCGCTGGTCCGCGATGCTCGGCAGCGTTTATACTGCGATCCCACGTAGCAGGAAACATGGCGATGAAAACGCTGATCACCAATGAACTTTTCTTGGACTTCATCGAATGCAGATACCGGGGGTATCTGAAGATCACTGGCGCAACTGAACCAAAATCAGACCTCCTTGACGTGTCCGGCAGACTCCGTGAACGCTACCATAGCCAGGCTCGCGAGCACCTTTTGCGGGCCTACCGCGACGAGGGCAAACAGGTGTGCACTAACGTCGGAATATCCGTGGTCCTTGCCAACAGATATGACCTCGCCATCGACGTCACTGCGACCGACACCAACGCCTCTGTCCGGCTTGACGCGTTAATGGCGGCTCCGGGTAACGCGAGCGGGAGCCAACCTGACTACATCCCCATCATCTTCGTCAATAACGAGAAGATCAGCAAAGAGGACGAATTGCGGCTCGCACTGTGTGCTTCGGTTCTCATTCGCTGGCACGCTTGTCGGCCTTCGTTCGGAAGGATTCTCCATGGTAGCGACTTCCGGATCAGGAAGGTCAAGCTGGCCAGAGCATTGGAACAGGCTGACAAGGCACTTGAAGAGATACGTGCGCTCGTCGAGCGGCCCAGCGAGCCTCCGCAGCTCCACTTGAACGCGCACTGCCCAACCTGTGTGTTCAGGAACAACTGCCGGGCAACTGCCCTTGAGAAGGATGACCTTAGTCTCCTTCGAGGAATCAAGGGAAAGGAGATCGTCAAATTCAGGAAGAAGGGTATCTTCACTGTTACGCAGTTGTCATACACGTTTCGACCGAGAAAGAAGTCAAAACGATCTAATCCCAGAATTATCAAGTACTACCATGCTCTCAAAGCCCTTGCGCTTCGGGAGAAACGGATTTATGTCGTTGGAAAGCCGGAGCTGACCATCGCGGGCACTCCCATATATATTGACGTCGAAGGCACGCCGGATCGTGACTCCTACTATCTCATTGGCCTGAGAATTCCAGGCGCCGCTTCTGTTGTTCAACGATCTCTTTGGGCGGATGATCGTGCGGACGAAGAGAAGATCTGGAAGGAGTTTCTTCAAATCATCACGAACATCGATAATCCTCAACTGATCTACTATGGGAGCTATGAGACTGTATTTCTCCGGCACCTGAAGAAGCGGTACGGCGACACCGCCGAAGACGGGTGCTCGTTGGTGCACGGATTGATGAAATCCGCCCAGAATGTTCTCTCTGTTGTGTATGGGCGCGTTTATTTCCCGACGTACTCCAACGGTCTCAAGGACATTGCATCTTATCTCGGATTCAAGTGGTCAATTGAGGAACCCTCGGGCCAGCGAAGCCTAGCTCTCCGGCGGGAGTGGGAACTCACGGGTAGCAAAACGGCCAAGCAGGACCTCATAAACTACAACACTGACGACTGCACCGCCCTGGAAGTAGTGGTGCAGACGTTGCTCCAACTGATCCCCAGAGATGGCGCTTCGCCCACAGCGCTACCGTATCCAAATGCCGTCCACGTTGATTCTCTCAAGCCACAGACGCCGTACAGGCTGGGACCAGTGGATTTTGTGCTTCCCGAACTCGACCAGATCAATAAGTGCGCGTACTGGGACTATCAACGCGACAGAATATACATTCGCTCAAATCCGCGCCTCAGGCGAGTCGCTAGAAGGAATCAACGAAAGAAGCGTCGCCAAACTCTGGCGGTGAACGTGACAGTGAGCCCGTCCCGGCCTTGGACGTGTCCGAAGTGTAATTCCAGAAAGATCAGAATGAATGGAAGGCACAGCAAGTTGCTGTACGATTTGCGGTTCACTACGGGTGGCGTAAAGCGGTGGGTTAGCAAATACATCATTGACCACTACAAGTGCCGGAGTTGTGGGATGCCCTTTCCTTCGGACTTGTATGAATGGACGCGGCATCGTTACGGCCTACAGCTCTTAGCATATGTGATTCATAACATTATTGAGCTACATATTCCTCAGTTCAAGCTGTCTGGAAGTATGCTCAAGCTGTTTGGTTATCAACTCGGTCAGCCAACAATCAACGGCTTGAAGCGGAGGGCTGCGGAGCTTTATCAAGATGCATATGAAGAGATCAAATCCACGCTACTGCATGGAAAGCTCATACATGCTGATGAAACTCACCTGAGCACTAAAAGTAGCAGCGGTTACGTTTGGGTATTCACGAGCATGGAGGAAGTGGTCTACCTTTGGTCTGAGACCCGTGAAGGGAATGTTGCCGAGGAGTTCCTGGGTGGTTTCAACGGTGTATTGGTCTCCGATTTCTACTCTGCGTATGATTCGATCAGTTGCGCACAACAGAAATGCCTGGTCCATTTGATTCGCGATTTGAACGAAAATGTTCTCAAGGAGCCGTTTAATGAAGAAATGAAGGCGCTGGTGCACGAGTTCACGGCGCTACTGAAGCCCGTAGTCGAGACTATCGACAGGTTTGGCCTAAAGGCGCACTTTCTCAAAAAACACAGGGTAGAGGTGGCGCGATTCTACGAGCGCCTCCTGCAGCGCAATTACAAAACAGAACTGGCTCGGAAAGCGCAGGACAGGTTCAGAAGAAACCAAGGAAAGCTCTTCGCTTTTCTGGATCATGATAATGTCCCCTGGAACAATAACAACGCAGAACACGCGATAAAGGCGTTCGCAGCGCTACGCAACGTAATCGAGGCATTTTCAACTGAAAGTGGCATCCGCGATTATCTGGTGCTGTTGAGCATTTATCAGACCTGCGAATACAGGGGAATTGACTTTCTCCAATTCCTTCGGTCCGGAGAGAAGCGGGTCAATGATTACGTTCACCAGAGCTCGCGGCCAAGGCTCCAAGAGCCTTCGCGTATTCGATCCCGGCAACATTTCTGGAGCGATCCCACCCGGTAAACAAATACGAATTGTCTAGCAGGATTTCATATCTCGGACTCTAAGTTGTTAACTTTCGGTGTGGGCCCTCGTCCAGAGGCCTATTTTTGGGCGCTTTAACACGGTAAACATTGATGAGAATTCTTTTGCGATTTCTATGAGCTGCCAAGTATTATAAGAAAAAGGAGTCCGTCGATGACGAGCACTTCATACGAGCAGGTATTGCGCGTGGCGGAGTCTTTACCCCGCGACGAACAACTCCGGCTCATTCAGGAACTTGCGGAGCACACGGCGCACGCGGGTACTACGAGCGTGATGGAACTCTGCGGTCTTGGGCAGGAGATTTGGCAAGGTCAGGATGCCCAAGAGTACGTAAACAGTGAGCGAGCATCGTGGAATGGATAAAACCCCTTCTCGGCCACACGGTCGGCCTCGATACGGCTCCTCTGATCTACTTCATCGAAAAGCATCCGCAGTATTTCCCCACCGTGCGACCGTTTTTTGAGGCAGTCGAGCGCGGGGACATCCAGATCATCACGTCCACGCTGACTCTAACCGAGGTCTTGATTCACCCTCTGCGCCAGGGAAGTCAAATGTTGGCCCGGCAGTATTCCTCAGTTCTCCTCAACGCGTCGCACGTTCGCACATTGGCGGTATCGCCGTCCATTGCTACCGAAGCTGCCCGCCTTCGGGCTAATCACGGATACAAAACGCCGGATGCGATCCAGCTCGCCACGGCGCAGGCGGGCCATGCAACCTTCTTTGTCACGAACGATGAGGCGCTGGGCAGTCTAGCGGGACTACAGGTCGTGGTCCTCAAACATGTCCTTGTGCAGCCTTGATCTTGGGGTCTGTGTAGCAATGGAACAGAAAACCGACTTAAGGAAGTGCAGAATCCCGCTAAACTGTTGAAAAATGGTTAAGCGAAACGTGCGAGAAGACATCGGAGGAGCCCTTCTGTTCCCTCGCAGAAGCTTGCTCTAACCCATTGATTACACATGGGCCAGAAGCTCTTAAGCCGGTTTTCGGTTCCCATTGCTCCCCAAACCCCGATGACGCGCGCGTGCATAGTGGGCCGCTGTTCCGCCGCGGTGGACCGCCATGGGCGAGTCTCGGAAGAAGGCCTGCACGCGAACTCGATTGGAGCCATCGTGAAGCGGGCGTGTCGAACCGCGGGCTACAACGCGAAAGAATTTGCGGGGCACAGCCTGGGGACGGGTCTGGCAACGCAAGCCGCGTCGAACGGCGTCCCCGAGCGGCTCATCATGCGCCAGACGCGGCATTGCTCGGTGACGACATTGCGCCGCTATATCCGGTAAGGTACCTTGTTTCGGGAGAACGCTGCCGCCAAAACAGGACTATAAAAATACTCGCACCATCGGGATAGAAGTAACGCGGTTCTATATTTCGCCAAGCCCGTTAATGCCTGAGATGTCAGCCAATGACTAAGCCGATAAAGAAAACAAGCAGAAAAGCTGCGCCAGCTGGCGGCGCCGATTCAAATCTGAAGAATCTTGCCGGCAGTATTTTAGAGCTTGGCCGTGAGGCGGTGACGACATACACGCCCATAGTGGATGCGATTATCGATACCCAATCCAGAGATGTCCGGCAGATTGAACACGCATTGGATGGACTGCAGGGTTTCTGTTTCGACTCTGAAGCGCTCGTCCTGTATAAGAAGCTGTGCCGCCACTATTTATCAATCGATCCTGTCACTACCGTCGAATATGTGAATGCCTACCGCGATATGTGGGGTCCTGAGAAGGGAATGGGACCCTGAGTGCGGCAAGCACCAAAGTGAGGAGACGACACGAAACGGAATTCTAGCCAAATATATTTGAAATTTCCGAACTAACCGGCTCGGGCGATCTTCTGCGTGGGATACCCGAGGATGGTTCTGACCCGTTCCGAGTCACGATCGGCGAGATGAAGGCAGTCCCCTCAATGCGATACTGTCCCTTCCATCCGATGGCGAAGCTCCTCCAGGTGAATCGGCTCCGGATCACCATCCCGAGCGGGGCGCAGCCAGTTGATCGGCGACGTCCAGCAACCAGGCGTATCCGGTATCGGTGGAAAACAGGATCAGTTGACCGAGAGTAACCACCCGTCCATCATGCTCGGGAGCCTTGTTCTGGATGTAACGAACTTCCTCCGCCAAGCGGAAGCCTTTCCCTGCCACCCGATTGCTTTCCCGATCCGCGCTTCATGGTTCTTGCCTCTCCTCTCGGTTCTCTTCGGTTCTTCCTGGTGAGGGGATGAGGTGCTACGCACTGTTGGACCGTGGCCGCTCTGCTCTGACAGCGGCGTTTCAAGCGGAAGTGTCTCTGGCTTCAGCTCCGTATCTCTTGGGACGACCTGCGCACAATACGCTAGAGTAATTTCTCGCAGCTACGCTGCTGGTGGGCCTTACTCCGGTCTCTGTATTCATCGACGTTTGTTGATCTCGATAGCAGGAATCCGAGGAACGATTTCCTTTGGAATCGGCATGTTTGCGCGATCGCAAGGAGCCGGAGGTAGTCGTATGCACCTTTTTCGCTAAACGAGCCTGATATTTTCCGCTGCACAGCCAAATGACTGTTAGCGATCATCTGAAAATGTAGTTTTATGAACATCTGCCGGAGTGGGTCCGTTAGCGATGTTCTTGCCGTTGGCGATGCGGTGGAGTTTGTAGCGCAAGTAGTCGAGGTAGTTATCTGGGGCAGGATTGGAAAGCAGTTCCTCGATCACGGGTTGAAAGTAGGCCAGGGATCGAATGGGAGACAGGGGTGGTAGGTCAGCTGGCCGGAGTAAGCGACGCAGAGAAGCCAACAGGAAAGCTGACTCGATGACAGGCAGGGGCACATTGCGATCATAGAGCTCGTGGGCACACCTGCGATCTTGGGTGCTGGGACGCAAGGGAGTCTCGGGCAGCCCTAAGTACAGAGTCAAGACGGTCGAGACGTAGCGGGTGGCATCGGAGTCAGAGGATGGGGCGGTCATTTCTTCCTCCGGCGGGCTGCCGCTTCTTGTTCGCTTTCCCGGATGCGATAGCTTTCGCCCTCGATCAGGGTCACGTCGGCATGATGCAGGAGACGATCGAGAAGGGTGGCAATACAGGTAGCGTTGGGAAAGACCTCGTTCCATTCTTTGAAGGGACGATTGGTAGTTACGATCAGGGACTTGCGTTCGTAGCGGCGGTTGATGACTTCATAGAGCAGGTCCGCGGCTTTGTCATCGAAGGATAAGTAGCCGACCTCATCGATGCATAACAGGTCGACGTTGGCGCAGATACGAAGCTTGTGGCGGCGTCCTTCCGGGGTCTGGCGCTGGAGTTCTTCCAGCAGCGCGGGTGCGGAACGAAACCGTACTGAACTGCCGGCGAACACGGCGGCGTGGCAGATATTCTTGGCGATCATGGTTTTGCCTAACCCGTTACGACCGACGAGGACCAGATTGCGAGCCTCGGGCAGGAAGTCCAAGGTGAGAGCGCGTTCAATGACGTCGCGTTCGATCTTGGTTGGCCAAGTCCATTCGTAGTCCACCATGGACTTGAACTTCTTGATGCCGGAGACGCGCAAGCGCCGTTCCAGACTGCGTCGCGAACGGTCCTCGGTCTCCGCCTGCGCCAGTTGCTCCAGCAGCATGCGCGGGGACCAGCGGCCCTGGGTGGCGCGTGCGACAAAGTCATCCAGGTTGGTCGGTAGCGCGCGCAATCCAACGTGGGCGAGTTGAGCGGCGAGGTTATTCATCATCGTCGTCGCGGTGGTGGGCGAGTTCATCGTAGGTCTCCAAGTTGTGGGGTTGAACATCAATGGCTTGCGCTTGGGGGTGGCGACTGAGATCGACCTTGGGCGCCGCGGAGGTCGGTTGCTGCCGCCTCCGCAACAAAAAGGCCACGGAAGAAGCGCGGGGTGTGTCCCGCTCCAGGGCTTCTCGGATGGCCTGGCGTAAGGCCGGAGCCCCATAGAGATCGAGCAGTTTGAGCAGTTGGGCAGTTTGACTGCCCGCCGATTCTCCACGGGCGAAGGCGAGATCCAGCAAGGTTTCGCTTTCCGGCACGGACTGGGCAAGCCGGCCGGTGGGCGTGGAATGAAAGGCCTTGCGTTTTTCTTGCAGCAGTGCCTGTTGATGAGCCGGATCCAGCAGCGGTTGGTGCCGATCATAACTGCGGCGATGCCGAGCAATCTCCTGAGTTCCGTCCAAGATACGAACCCAGGTGTCGGAGGCGACTAAGGTGAGGGGACGGCGTACGGCTTCGGGTGGGATGGAGTAATCGTTGAGATCAAAGCGGACGTAGATGGTCTTGGCGGAACGAATGGGAAGAATCAAATCGGTGTCGAAGGGATGGAGGGGCAGCGGCAGCATACGCGGTTGTTCTTCGGCGAAGGCCTGCGCCACGGTGTGAGTATCGTCCCCGGGCCAGGGGCGCTGCTGCGCGATCTGGTCGCGCCAGAGGAGGGCCTGACGATTGCATTGTTCCAAGGTGGTGAAGTCGCGACCGGCCCAGAAGGATTCGCGCACGTAACGAATGGCGCGTTCGACGCGGCCTTTCTGATTGCCGGCCCGCACTTGGCAGGGCCGGGCGATGCAATGGTAATGGGCACACAACTCCAGCAAACGAGGATGGAAGTGGATTTGATTGCCGCGGCGCTCCAGCACCGCACTGCGAAGATTGTCATGAAGAATCACGCGCGGAGAGCCCGCCCAGGCTTGAAAGGCGTGGACATGGCCGCGCAAGAAGTTCTCCATGGTTTGGTCGAAGAAAAACTCCAGATACAACGCTCGAGAGTAGGCCAGGGTGATGACAAAGCAGGACAGACGTCGGCGGGCGCGTCCGACCCGGACTTCGCCAAAGTGCGCCCAGTCGACTTGCGCTTGCTCGGCGGGAAACATATGTAGACGTAAAAATGGTTCCGGCCGCTGGGGGCGCAGATTGGCCACGGCGCGCCGCAACTGGACGACGCTACCCTGGTAACCGCGTTCGCGGAGCATCTGATAGATGCGGGTGGCGCGCAAGCGGGGATACAAGTCCAAAGTCTGGCGGATGAAAGGTAAGTAGGGATCGGTGAGGCAGGGGCGCAGGGTCTGCGCGCGGTGGAAGCGGTTGGACTCAATGGCAGAGCGGACGGTGTCGGGATGGACGCCAAGTTCTTGGGCGATGGTGCCAATCTTCCAATGTTCGGCGTAGAACCAATGACGGATCTGTACGCGGGTTTCTGAGCTAATCATCGAAGTTCCGCATCCTCACTGCGGGGATTTTGGGGAACGGATCGACGAACCGACCGCGCCGACCGCACCCAATACAGCGCAGAAAGGGCGGACGCGGCTTACTCGACGGCTTGCGCGCTCGCACAGAAGCGATGGCGAAGTCTACTCGGGCCGCGACCCGCGCTGCTCTCGCATCCCACGTCGGCATATTGCCCGGCGAGGAGATCGCAGCGGAACCCTGATCCGTCACACTTTTTTGCGCCCGGCGTTGGCGATAGTCACGCTGCCGATCGCGATGGTCTTTTCGTCCTTCGGGGCTTTGTTGGTGGCGACGGTTGGCACAACGGCGCTGTTGACGGCGGGCTTCGGCCTGACAGGCCGTGCTGCAATAACGCTGTCCCCGATCGCAGTGCCGACAGATCCAGAACACGGCGTGGCATTTACTGCCGCGGCAAACCCGCTGACGGAGAACAACCTCGCCCTGACACGCCATCCGCGTCGCCAGGTGGGACTGGACAACGGCGACCGATCATGGCAGGGTAGGTCCATTCCGATGGATGGCTACCTGATGAAGGTTGCCAACCGGGGACCTCGTCGTTACAAGCGGCGAGGTCCCGTTCTAGCTCCCACCTTCGACGATGATTAAACCTCAGCTGGCTTCAACGATGATTGACGGACGAGGTGCGCCTGCGGCGCCGATGATGTTGAGGGGTCTACTCCGGCAGATGTTCAGAAAACTACGTTTTCAGATGATCGATGACAACCGAATCGAGGGGCGCACCAACTACGTGGCGGAAATCGTGATTGAACCTGAGTTGGTATTGCGTAGATCCACCGCGCCTCCGCGCAGCTAACCGGCAGCACCGTACACAGA
>JBAUXO010000199.1:0-5322 GCA_049584315.1 Candidatus Sulfotelmatobacter sp.
GAGCGCTGTTCGCCATCAGAAACGCGGATACGTCGCGTGCATCGTCATCGCTCAGCTTGAAATTGGGCATTGTCGCCGTGCTCGCGTAGGCTTGCGGATCTTTCAGCCAAGCATAAATCCACTCGCGTGTGGTCTTGTCGGCGATGTGCTCAAGAGATGGCGGATCGTCGGTCGGCTTCACTATCTTTCCGTCGGGCAGCTTTACGGTGTGGCAATGTACGCAGCCATAGCGGGAAAGCAGCTGCCGGCCTTGATTCAGTTGAGGTGCGCCCGCAAGGGGCTCGCGATGGCACTCGCCGCACGAGGACTCGATGTATTTCGCCGGCAGAATCGGTTGCTCCCATGCCAGCGTGCTGTTGTGCGCTTCGCCTACGGTGGTCGCTGGTCCCTGACCGCGATGGCACATTGTGCATCCGAATTGGTCGAGCTTATGCGGAATTGCGGGATGCGGACGGAAGGGCTGCACGTTTACGTCGTTTAGGCTGGCTTCTTTCAGACCAACATGGCAGCTCGTACATCGGTCGACCACACCGAGGTCGGGCAGCCAGATTTGCTGAATCCCTCCCTGGAAGTGGCGTTGCAGCGTGACCGCATCGCTGCGGTTGCGAATCAGCTTCAAATAGCCGTGCTGATAATGACGCCATTCGCTGAAGTGGTTTTTCGCGGGTGCGATCGCTAGCGAAACCAGAAGCGCCAGGCTGACCACGCCGAAGGCGCGAACGCTGTCCCCGAAAAACTTCTTCCAAAGCGACTTGAGTGTTTCTTTCATGAGCGCATTAAGACCCTTGCCACGGCCAGACCCAGGCCCATCCCGGCCCGCGGAAAAATGTGCCGATCGCGGTCAGCACCACAAGTTCGAATAGAAACCATGTCATAACCCAATAGGAAAGCGGCCTCGCCGCCAGATAGCGGCGGAAAGCCGAGGACGATTGCGGAGAACTCTGGGCAGCCAAGAGCATCACGGCACCCATAATTAGCGTTGGCATGAGAGCCGCGTACACTTTGAAAAACAAGAGGAACAACGACAGCGCCGTCGCGACTAGATAGAAGATTCGTAGCCGCCGTTGGCGATCCTTCAGGAAGAGTCCTTCCGCTTCGATGTTTACCTTAAAGTATGGAATGACGATCAGCGCCATCACCACCAAGCCGGGCGCAAGCACACCTGCAACGACTGGTGGAAAGTAATGCAGCATCTCCTGCAGCCCGAGGAAGTACCACGGAGCCTTCGCCGGATTTGGAGTGTGGGAAGGATCGGCGAGGCCTTCGAGCGGTGCGTTGAACACGAGTGCGATCCATACCAGCGCAATGGCGAGCACTTGAATGGCGACGGCCGCGCGAAACAGGACCTCTGGAAAGGTTTGTATCTGATCCTCAGTGTCGGCCTTCACCTGAGCCGAAGTGCGGCGGGTGATGAAGACGATGCGGCGCGGAGACTTCTTGGCGTTGGAATCGATTCCCGCAGTGAAATCTTTAGAATCGGCCATGATTACTGCGCCTCCTTCGCAGTAACGTCATCGCTCGCAGCCTTTGCACGCACTGTCGCCGGTTCGCTGGTATGGAAATAGAGACCACCGTCCTTGCGGATACGCCAAAAATGGATCGCGATGAAGAACATCGCCGTCAACGGCAGAATCATGCAATGCAGCACATAGAACCGCAGCAGCGCGTTGGCGTTGACCGCATTCCCGCCGAGCATCAGGAAGCGAATCTTGTTGCCCATGAGCGGCACGGCAGAAGCGATGTTCGATCCCACGGTAATGGCCCAGTAGGCAAGCTGGTCCCATGGAAGCAGGTAGCCGGTGTAGCTGAGAAGCAGTGTCATCAACAAAAGAATTACACCGATAACCCAATTGAACTCGCGCGGGGTCCGGTAGGCGCCTCGGTAAAACACTTTGAACATGTGAGCAAAGACAAGAAAAACCATGCAGTGCGCCGACCAGCGATGCAGGTTACGCAGAAACAATCCAGACGACACGACGAATTGCAGATCCTTCGTGTCGGCATACGCTTGCGGAGCAGACGGGTGGTAGTAGAGCATCAGAGGAATTCCGGTCGCTACCAGAATGAGAAACGTTCCCAGAGTAAGCGTGCCCAAATACCACGTTGCATTAAAGCCCAGCATGCGGGTGCGCACCTTGGTGGAGAACAGGTGCAGAAAAACATTCTGCTGGATGGCCAGCGAGCGCTTCAGTGTGCTCGAGCCCGTACCGCTGCGAAAGATCGAACGCCACACCCGCGTGCCGCGTAAGTCGTCGAAATATTGGTCTATTGTCTTAGCCATTGCTTAGACCCTCACGAAGGAATCCCGCTGCAGAGGAGGAACGTCGGTAGACCGGTCTACCAGCAAATCTCCGTCGTCGTTAAGCCAGATGCGCTTCCACGGCAGCGGCCTGGGCGCCGGGCCCTCAATTTTTTCGCCATTCTGTTTGAACTTGCTGCCGTGGCACGGACAGGCAATGATGCCCAGTTCCGGTTTCCAAGCCGTGAGGCAGCCAAGATGCGTGCACACGGCGCTGAGCGAGAAGTAGCCTTCCTGAGAGTGAATGATGTAGATTCCCGAGTTCACATCGAGCGTGACGGAATCGAGCGGATAGCGGTCGGGCTTGCCGGCGTTGACGACGGGCGAAGGTTCGTACAGCACATTCGGCTCAAGGAACTGATACGCAAAGGCCGCCGTACCGGCAGCGGCGATGCCGAGCGATCCCAAACCAAGTTTCGCCAAAAATTGGCGGCGGTCGACCGCGTTGTCAGGGTTTGCGGTTTTGGTCTCGTCTAGCATGTGTGTCTCTGTCCCCTATTTCGACTGCAGCCCAGCTCCAATTGCGGCCACCGAGATCAAACCTGTCGGTTCGGCGGGAATAAGGTTGTATGATTCCATGGTGATCGTGCCCACCGGACAACGCATCGCACAGAGACCGCAACGGATGCAGCGTGTTTCGTCTTTCAACATGGCGGAGCCAGTGACGATTCCCAGTTCGTCAGCTGTCACTTCGTCGAATTCCACGCCGAAACATTCCTGATGGTCGCGGATGTGATGCACCGTCTCGGGTTCGAACTCGATACGATTGAGCGAAACCAGTTCCAGACATTTTTCCGGGCAAACATCGACGCAACCGCCGCACAGAATGCACATGCTGCCGTCTTCGGGCGTACCTTCAAAAATCGTGTTGACCCAGCAGTGCAGGCAGCGTTGCGCTTCCGCAATCGCTTCCGGGGCATCGTAGCCGACCTCCACCTCCGTCACGCCGGTGCGACGCTCAAGAGGCAGCATCGGCACGGGTTGGCGGTTGATGTCCAGATAATCGAGCGGCATGCTATGCCGCTTCAGGACTTCGACCTCGATGATGGGCTCGGGATGTTTGTTCTTGCGCAGGTATTCGTCGATTCCGACTGACGCGCGTTTTCCGTCGCCTACGCTATCGATAATCAGGCGTGGACCGAAGACGCAGTCGCCGCCGGCGAAGATCCCAGGGGCTGAGGTCATCAGGGTTTGCGGATTGACGGCAATCAGGCCGCGGGGAGACAGTTCCACTTTATCTTCCGGCATGAGGAAGTCGAGGCGCGGAGCCTGCCCGATGGCCATGATGATGGTGTCGCACTCGATCTGGCTTTCACTGCCCTCAAAAAATGCCGGATTGAAGCGATTGTTCTGATCGAAGACCCATTTGGTTTTGAGCGTCTCGAGTGCCACCACCTTGCCATCTTTGCCGATCATTCGCTTAGGTCCAAGGCCCGGGTGCATTCGGATGCCTTCTTCTTCGGCTTCTTCAATTTCTTCCAGCGCGGCAGGCATTTCTTCGCGGTGTTCCAGGCAGACGAGATTCACTTCCTGTGCGCCCATGCGCAAAGCGGAAAGAGAAATGTCGACCATTTCCTTTGTGGCGACTGCAGTCATGTTTTCCGCGGAAGGTTCGGCATCCAGCACGCCGCCTGCGTGTTGACGAACCACTTCGCGCGCCGCCGAGCGCGCCACGTCCATGGCCACGTTACCGCCGCCGATCACGATCACTTTCTTGCCGATTGTGAATTTGTAGCCCAGGTTCACATTCAGCAGAAAGTCGATGCCCTTGTGCACGCCATCGAGATCGACTCCAGGGATGCTGAGATCGCGGCTGCGATGCGCTCCCACGGCGATAAGCACGGCGTCGAATCCCTGGCGGCGCAGATCGGAAATCGTGAAGTCACGACCCGCCGCATGATTCAACTTGAGCGTGATGTCACCGGTCCCGAGAATCTCGCGCACTTGCGCTTCCACCACGTCGCGCGGCAGGCGGTATTCGGGGATGCCGAGATAGAGCATTCCGCCGGCCACCGGCGCGGCTTCGAAAATCGTCACGACGTACCCCATAAGAGCAAGATCGTGTGCGGCCGAGAGTCCCACCGGGCCGCCGCCGACGACCGCTACGTTGAATGGAAGCTTCTTTTGCCCACGTCCTTCATTGATGTGGATGGGGTGTTTCGACTCAGGGCCAAACTGCTCGGTGAGAAAGCGCTTGAGAGCACGGATGGAAATGGGCCGGTCAATTTCGCCGCGGCGGCAGGCGGTCTCGCAAGGGTGCGCACACACTCGTGCGCAGATGCTGGCCAGCGGATTGGGGTCGCGTGCGATGCGGTAGGCTTCTTCGAAGCGGCCCTCGGCGATCAGGCCGACGTACCGCCCGGCGTTGGTGTGTGCCGGGCAAGCCATCATGCAGGGGAAGTTCGTGTTCAACCAGTCCCCGTCGACCTTTTTGTTCTTGTATCGCTTCAGCATGAGAGCACTTTGTTGCCTTCTAGTACGGCTGAACGTCAACCAGTTTTTCTGGATTACGACTGGCTATGAAGAGAGCGATTAAGTACGGGAGGCAAGCGTCGATCACCCTGCCGCTCCGCGTTGCTCTCGCTTTGTTACTCCTCACTTACTCAGGGTGAAATCCGCTTTGCCCCCGCCGGCCACAGTCACCGGCTTGGACTGGTTCTTGGCGCCTTCGTGCCACGCCGTCACCGTGTAGCTGCCGTCGGGTACATCTTTGATTATGTAATTGCCGCTGTCGTCGGTTTCGGCAAAATAGGGAGTTGGGCTGACAACGATGTATCCCGCCATGTCCGGGTGCACATTGCAGAGCACCGGCACGACGCCCGGCTTATCGAAGGTAAAGGACCGCTTTTCCCCCTTGGGCCACGTACCGAGATTGTGTCCTGCTTTCTTATCGCTGCCGATCGCAGTCCAGAAGACGTTGTGCTGCACGGTGTCGCTATTCAGGAATTCAACCGTTGTGCCTTGTTGCACAGCCATGATGTGCGGCGCAAAGACGAGCCCTTTTTGATCCATCACCGGGTGCT
>JBAUXO010000200.1:0-2871 GCA_049584315.1 Candidatus Sulfotelmatobacter sp.
GGATTCCCACTTTCCCGCAGCCTCGGCGACTACGGGAGATTAACTAATAACCGGACATTTCATTTACTAAGAAAAGGGGACACTTCTAATGTCGTAAGAATGGGGACATTTCTAATGTCGGTTGACAGGCTTTGCCATTTTCCTTGACTTCCGTCTCTCCCAGGACGAGAATCCGGCCAGACCTGCCTTCGCTACGGAAGCGCGCCAGTTTCGGCAGTGTGGGATGTACCAGCCACCACCACTTCGTCGCTCAGTTTTCGATGACAAGAAAGTTCTCCTCATCGATCCCCACCAGTGCACTCGCGACGTCCGCGCGAGTGTCCTGCGAAGTAGCGGCATCGAGGTCGATGCGACTGACAGTGTCCAGGCGGCGCGATCTCTGTGGCGACCCAAGCTCTACGACCTGATGTTGCTTGCCGCTCGTGGACATCTCCCTGGAGAGGCCCTCGAATTCTATGTCGAGATCAAGCACGCGAGCCCCGGCGAGCGCGTTGTCTTTCTCGTCGGCCCTCCGACCTTCCTGTCGCTGACTTGGCCGACCGAGGTCATGGGTACAGAAAGGGAACCTCAACAATGGGCGGAGACGGTGAGGCGCTTCGTCACCGCGGCTTGAAGAGTTCTTCTTTGCAACTAGAGACGTCCAAGCTATGGTGGGGTTCTGGTCCCCGACCTTAGGACATTTCCGCCTTGACAACACTGGGATTCGGTATAGTGTGTAAGGCAGAGCCGATCACGCCTTCTCCTCTTTCAGATCCTCTGAACTAAGGCAGTCCATCTGAAGTTCCCTCCTCTTAGCCACGACAACTCAGGAGGTTGACATGTTTTCTCGTCACGTTTCCATGCACTTGAAGCCTAATACCCGAGCAGAGTTTACCCAGACTGTCGAGAAGGAGATTCTTCCCCTCCTTAAGAAACAGCACGGGTTCCAAGACGAAATCGTATTCGTCGCCCCCGAATCCGGAACGGAAGCGGTCGCTATCAGTCTTTGGGACAAGAAAGAGGACGCGGAAGCCTATCTCCGCGGCAGCTATCCGGAAGTGCTGAAGGCCTTGGCGAAAGTGGTAGACGGTACTCCAGAGGTTCGAAACTTTGAGGTGGCCCACTCGACCTTGCAAGAGACCGCTGCTCGCGTAGCAGCGTGAGCCAACCAGGAATGCTTTCGTGTTCGTTCGGGGGCGGGCCGATCCCCGCCCCCCTTACGAAAGAGACAAGAAGAGTCGAGGTCTAGATCTTTCTGGTTACGCCCGTTTCTCAAACGGTAGCTGCTTTCCGAAACGCCCGCCTCCAGAAGACTTGGAGGTGTTCTGTGCCCCAGCAACCGCCAATTTCCTTTCAAATTCGCACGAAAAACGTGCTCATCGTCGACGGCAACGAAGCGATGCAGAAGGTGCGCGCCCGCGTGCTGAGAAGCCACGGAGTTCACGTGCACACGGCCAAAAGCGTCACGGAAGCAGAGTTGCTCTGGGTGCCTGATTTTTTCGATTTGGTATTGCTGGACGTGCGCCAGAGATCCAAAGAAGCAGTGGAGTTCTGGCGAACGATTCGCAGCCAGCATCCAAGTCAGCGGATCATCCTGGTTGGACCCCCAACGTACCTGTCTCCCACCTGCGCCGACAAAGTCATCGCCCGCGGCGAGGTTCCTGAAGACTGGGTGCAGAGGCCAGGAGTCCTACATGTCGCATAAGGCCTCACAGGCCGATAGCAGCCAGATGGAGACAATAAATCAAGGAGAAAATTCCATGAAACCGGCTCTTTTGACCAAGGGAGATGCAGCTATCACAACTCACGATGAGGAGAACGTGCGCGCTCGCGCTTATGAGCTGTATGAGGTGCGCGGCAGAATAGATGGCCACGCGGAAGAAGACTGGCTTCAGGCAGAAGGCGAAGAAGCAGGAAGCAACGAACGAAAAGGCGTCCGAGCCTCAAGCTCAAAGATCACGGTGAAAATCGTTGGTGAAGCCTGACGGGTTAGACGATCACATACTGCAGAGCGATGCTCAAACCACCGGAGGTAAGCCATGACTAACATCTACGTCGGTAATTTAGATTTCGCCACTCACGAAGACCAGCTTCAGACATTATTCGCGGCGTACGGAGCCGTTAACACAGTCACGGCCGTCACGGATCGCGACACGGGTCAACCGCGGGGCTTTGCCTTCGTCGAGATGAATAATGCTGCGGAGGCGCGAGATGCTATTCGTACTCTGAACGGTTCGGTCCACGGCGGGCGCGCCCTGATTGTCAATGAAGCTCGCCCTAAGCTCTACCGTGGCGAACACGAGTTGCTTCTCAGCAGGGATCACCGGCGCCATCGTATTTAATGATTGGGGGCATCTTGTTGTCTGTACCTGCATTAAGCACGGGTGTTGTGGCTGTGGTTAGTGAGCAATCGCCTAGCTGTATGGGGAGTCCTGTGCCGAACAAGGGAGTGAACGGCCAACAGAGTTGTATGGAGTCAATATGAGCGACCTTCTTCGCAGGATGTGGGAAGAGAATGAAGGCCAGGACATTGCCGAATACGCGGTGATGCTAGCGGTCATTCTGGTGATTGTGGTTGGGACTCTCCGGCTGATCGGCTCGAACGCCAACAACGCCTTCTCAGCCGCTGCCAGCTCGATTCAATAATACGACGTTATGCCGTGGGTGGGCGAGAGACGGAAGCGGGGATTATGAATACAAGCAGCTCTAAATCTCTGGACAGCAGAGCGTGGAGGGATTTGTACAAGGCTGCGCTCTTTGAGGTGGATAACGCCAGACTCCCGGAGCGCATTGCGCAAGCAGAGAAAGCACTTGCACTAAGGGCACGGGAGTTATTTCACATCGCCGGAGACAACATCGAAGAGGAACAAGCTCTGGATGACACGATGTACG
>JBAUXO010000201.1:0-2364 GCA_049584315.1 Candidatus Sulfotelmatobacter sp.
AAACGAACCTCTTTGGAACGATTATTGTGACGAAGGCAGCTCTTAGGTATTTTCGCGAAAAGAAAGCAGGCCAGTTCATTCAGTTTTCATCGGTGGGCGGAAGGATTGGCCCTCCGGGACGTGGGCCTTATTCGGCGGCGAAGTGGGGTGTCGAAGGCTTCTCCGAGGTGCTTTCGCGGGAAGTGGCACCGCTCGGCATCAAGGTCACCATCGTTGAACCCGGTGGCTTTCGCACAGACTTCGCGGGCAGTTCCACCGAACTTCGCGAAGGTCATCCTGAATACGATTCGACGGTTGGAGCTACCGCAAGATTTCAGCGGAACTACAACGGCAAACAGCCTGGTGACCCCAAAAAGGCAGCTCAGGCGATCGTCCAGTTGACGCAAGAACGGAACCCTCCGTTGCGACTCTTGCTCGGTAGCGATGCGTACGCCGCTGCGGAAAAGAATGATCTTGCGCGATTAGAGGAAGCACGAATTTGGAAAAAACTCAGCGTCTCCACCGATTTTGGGACGAAGTGAAGAAGCAGCAAACATTAAGGAGGAAAATCCGAACCGCGCCAAGGTGGTGAATGGTTCAGGATTCTTTCCTTCTTCGTCTTGCTCGACGATCAGATTGCGCGAATCAGCCGCATGAAGGCGTCGATCTTCTTCGTAATTCGCGCCCGGTCGGGACCGAGGTTCTGCTCCAGGCAAATTCCGCTAAAGAACGTGACGATCAAGCCAGCGAGGGAATCGTTATCGTCACGAGATCCACGCGCTGCAGCTAGATTGTCGATGAGCAGTTGATGGGCTTTCATTACGCTCGCGACCATGATCTGGCGGGCTTTTGGGGGGAGGTCTGCGAACTCGCGCATAGAGTTGACCGAGAAGCAGCCCTTCTGGCCCCAACTCCCATAGCAGACCTTGAGAAAACTCTCAACATTGGTCCATCCCAGAGGCTGTTTCGTCAGGTGTCCGCGTGCCATCAGGACTTCGAAATACCTGCGCAGGCTCTCCACGAACAGGTCTTCTTTGTCCTTGAATTCAGCATACAAGCCAGATTTGCGTACACCTGTGGCCTGTTCAAGGTCCTGAACACTCGTCTCAGCGAGGCCATGCTTCCAGAAGACTGGGATTGCTCTATCGAGGACATCCTCTCGGGTGAACAGTTTTCGTCGTCCCATTGCAACATTATCGGTCAATTCGACAGTGGGCTTGCAAATAAAGGACCGAATGGTCCATTATTACAAAGAGCGAGCGAGATTGTCCCGGAGGACCCATGTCGCCCAGCCGTAAACAACAGGTCATCGATCTGCTGAAGTCGCTTGAGACCAAAGATCCGGTTCCGCTCGCATATGTCAATCCCAATAAGTATATCCAGCACAACTTGCAGGTGGGACCCGGTCCGGCAGGTGTCGCCGCCCTCATCAAGAACATGCCGCCCGATGCGTCCGTCAACACGATCCGCGTCTTTGAAGATGGGGACTATCTCTTCGCTCACACGCAGTACAACTTCTTCGGACCGCGCATCGGATTTGACATCTTCCGCTACGAGGATTCCCTGATCGTCGAGCATTGGGATAATTTACAGGAGACTGCGACCGAACCTAGCCCCAGCGGGCACACGATGATCGACGGTCCCACGATCGCCTCCGATCTGGACGCGACCGATGCAAATAAGGCGCTCATGCAGCGCTACATGGACGACCTTCTCGCAGGCCGTCGGGAGACCTTCCCGAGGTACTTCAACGGAACCCAATACATTCAGCACAATCCATGGGTCGCCGACACCATCCCGGGACTGATTGCGGGTTTACAGGCTCTTGCCGCCAAGGGGCAGGCAGTCGTCTACGAGCGCGTGCATATGGTACTTGGTGAAGGTAATTTCGTTTTGGTCGTTGCCGAGGCTACGTTTGGTGGCGTGCCCACCGGCATTTATGACCTCTTCCGCATTGAAAAGGGTAAAATCGCAGAGCACTGGGATACGCTCCAAGCGATTCCACCTCGCGATCAATGGAAAAATAGCAACGGTAAGTTCTAGCGCGGTGCGAGGCAGAACCTATGCTTCAAGGCATGTTTGGAAAAAGATTGGCGGAGCATTTTTCTCTGCTGGAGTCTTCCTCACTTGTGTTTGGTCCCAAGGGAAACTCTCAGGTAGCCTTGACACGTATGCGAATGCCGAACGGCTTTCCTGGACCCACTCCACACATTCCGCCAGAAAGGGCTTTTTCGATATCCGTGCACCTGCGCCGTCCAGACAGCATTAAGGGCTGGGGAACGTGGCTTGACGGACGCTTTCATCGTGTCACCGAATGGGATGCCGGCGGGATTCAGATATTCGATATGGAATCGGAGCCGGTCGCAATGCGAACTTCAGGTTTCG
>JBAUXO010000202.1:0-16719 GCA_049584315.1 Candidatus Sulfotelmatobacter sp.
ATCGCGATAATGTCACGCAATACCTGCTCGTAGTTGCAGATGGTGAAAAAGCATTCGTTCTCGTACTGACCGCTCCGCCCCGCAGCGCTCCCTAACACGATCTGGCAATCGCGCCCTGAGAAGCGGAGAACCTCGCTGCGCCATTGGGCTTTCACGGACGCGGGGCAAACGATCAGGACTCTGCGGATGTCTGCTTCGCGCGCCAGTAGCTCCGCCATACCGATACCCTGCAGGGTCTTCCCGAGTCCCATGTCATCAGCCAGGATCGCGCGCCCAGCGCTTGCTGCGAAAGCGATCCCCTCCAGCTGATAGGGAAGGATCTCCAGCTTCAGCAGCGTCGTGCGCAGTGGATGAGATTTCGGATTGCGCCGGATCTCGGCGACCTTTTCCGCGATGCGCTGCAGCCGCAGACGGGTCTGGATGTACTCCTCCGCATCGGGATAGACCGTCACGGCGACGTCGTGTGCTTCGAGTTGACGAATGCGTTTTAGCAGATCCGGGAGATCAGTGATCGGCCTATCGCGGATCGGGCGCACGATGCCGCTGGCCACGTCATCGAGGTGGGGCGGCAACAAGATACGCAATTCCAGCTCCTCCCCATATGACAGATGCACACTGATGTCCCGGCGCCGATACGGTCGATTGCGCCGCGAGTCTGAGAATCGTCTTCGGACTTTTTCCAGCGCATGAAGGATATGCTTGCAGGTGCCGAGCGTGTTCTTACGGAAATCCGGGCAGGAGCAGTACGACTGTCCCGGCTGCCACCCTCGCAGAGCGACCCGGTACGACTTGCCAGAGGCCGCATTGGTCAATGTGTAGTCGGTCCAGATCTCCTGACTGTCGAGAGACGTAAGCCGCATTTTCTCGGTCCGGGCGCGCTCTGCCCGCTCCGCGAGCGCTTGCGCGACCAGCGCCTCCTCGCTCACGCTTTCAGCTGGGGCCCGCGCGGGTGGCGCTCCGGCCAGTCCCAGCGCGAGCTTTTCTTCCAGAATCAGAGAGAAGGCCGCCCCGGCGTGCTCACACGGTACCTCGCACGCGTCGCAGCGCCATTCGAGACGATGGCGGACGGCTGGACTCAAAGTCAGCGTGACCGCCGCGCCGTCCAGAGTCAGCCGAAACATTTCCCGATCGAATTTGACCTGAGTGGTGAGGTCAATGTCGAATTTGCCGCCTGTGGCGATAAGGCGGTTACCCTTGGGGCCAAGTAGCTTCGCCGCCCTGGTGAAAGTGAGTCGCGAAAGTGTGTCGAACAGCGTCAGCTCGGCGCTCGGTTTCGTCAACATGAGGTATAGGGAGTCATAGGGTGATTATTCCATTGGAGGGGCGAAATCCACCTCACAGCCGACGGCTTGCACTTGCGAGATCCGGCTTGGATCCACTATCTTTGCTTCCGACTCACCGCGCAACAGTAGGATCCCAGATGTACGCCGTCTTCCCGTGTCTTCAACCATGCTCAATCATGTCAGTTTGGACCTCTGTAAACTCGCGGATGATCAGTGCGAAATCGGCGTCTTGACTCGATTGTAAATTGCTAAGGAATTGGTCGGGGAGAGAGGATTTTGAACCTCCGACCCCCGGTCCCGAACTTGGGCGGTCAGGAACCAATTTCGTTGCTAGTCAATCATTTAAGTGGTGCTTCAACCCTCTCATTCTTGCTCAATTACACCGGTTTTGGCGTAATGTATACCCTCAATTGCAACCCTGCCAGGGGGTCAAGGTGGCCGTGCGAAGAGCGAGTCACCCCCACAAACAAGATATTGGCGCAGCAACAAGACGGTTACCGAAGGGGACCCGTCTTCCGCCATCATAGAGCACTACTCCCAACTTGAAGTTATCGCCGCAAGCGTCCGCCAACTTCCGGAGTCCTTTGAAATCACCCGCATTCACGGTAGCGCTAGCCTTGACTTCGATACCGACCAATGCGCCACTCCCGTTTCAATCACAAAGTCAACCTCGTCCTGGTCTTTGTCCCGGTAGTGGTATAAAGCGCAGCTCTCAGGAATGTATCGAATTGCGAAACGATGCAAAAAGAGGTCATGCGAGCATTGACGCGCTGTGTTTACGCGGTGTCGTGCTACTGGGCTGCTTGGTTTATCAAGCCCAAGATTTAAGTCGATTCGTTTGTGCCAATTTAGAGTGCTACAATGTGATCCTTTTTTACTGGGAGCCAGATGAAAACTCTACGCCGTCTCATTCCGGTCATCGCGGTCCTTTCTTCTCTGTCAATCGGTCAAACCGGAACCACTTCTGTTCGAGGTTCAGTGACTGATAAAACCGGCGCGGCCATCGCCGGTGCGAAGGTGACCATCATGAATGCAGGCCAGGCTGTGCAACGCGAGACGCAAACGAGCCCTTCGGGCGAATACAGTTTTCTCGCTCTGCCGCCGGGTTCGTACAACCTGTTGGTTGAAAAGTCCGGCTTCCGTCTATTTCAGCGGACGAACATAGAACTCGCGGTAGATGTTCCCACGACCAGCAACGTGAGTCTGGCAATCGGAACGACGTCGGAGAAAGTTGAGGTGATCGCTGAAGGCGCGACGGTCAACACGACTGATGCCTCCCTGGGCAATGCATTCAGCGAAACACAGGTCAAGGAACTTCCCCTCGAAAGCCGGAATGTCCCCGATTTGCTCAGCCTGCAGGCGGGGGTACTTTACACCGGCAATAGTCCCGATGTGGATACCAATGTGGATACCCGCAGCGGCGCCGTGAATGGCGCGCGTAGCGATCAGAGCAATGTCACGGTCGACGGCATTCCTGCGAACAACAAGGGAGCAAATGCCTTCACCTCGGTTCTGCCGGTTACGCTCGACTCCGTGCAGGAGTTCCGCGTTACGACCACAAATTACGGGGCAGATCAGGGAGTCTCTTCCGCGGCGCAGGTTGCGCTTGTCACCAAGAGCGGGACTAACAATTTTCACGGATCAGTTTACGAGTACAACCGCAACTCGGCATTCAGCGCCAACGACTTTTTCATCAAGGCGTCGCAGATTGAAGGCGGTCAGCCCAACAAACCTCTCCAGTTGAACCGGAATATTTTCGGAGCATCGCTTGGCGGGCCCATTCTCAAAAACCGCTTTTACTTCTTTCTGAACTTTGAAGGTTATCGCTCCGCGGAGGCAGTGGACCAGGAGCAGATTGTCCCGACATCTTTGCTGCGTAATGGAGGCATAGGCTATTACTGCCTGAACGGCGACACAATGCAATGTCCCGGGAATACGGCAATCATCAATGGCACGTCATTCACAGCTCCTGCCGGATACATGATTCTCACCCCTACCCAGATCACCCAAATGGATAGCAGCAGCTTTGGTCCGCATGGGCCGAATCCGGCCGTCCTTCAGTTCTATGGCAGCTATCCGCTGCCCAACGACTTGACCGTGGGCGATGGATTGAACGAAGCCGGATACCGCTTCCGCGGTTCTACCTTTACCAAGAAGAATTGGTACATCAGTAAACTCGATTACAACCTGACCGCCGACGGCCGTCACCGGCTCTCGCTGAGCGGTGCTCTGGCGAATGAAAGCGATGCAGGTGCGCCATACTTGCCGGGCCAGGTAGCGGAACAAACTACCGTCAACTTCAACAAGGGCTTGATCGCAAGCTACACTGCGGTTCTTTCGCCCAACCTGCTGAACAATTTCCACTACGGTTTTGTGCGGGAGAGTTCAGGAATTGTGGGCGACTCTGATCTCCCGTGGAATTATCTGAACTATGAGTATACCAACCAGGGAATAACGCGTTCCTCTTCGTTCCAGCGGCCCATCCACAACTTCACCGACGATTTCTCATGGGTGCACGGCAAGCACACGTGGCAGTTTGGCGTACAGTTCGCGTTCTTGCGCGATCCGGAGAGCAACCTGAACGGATCGTTCAGCGTGGGCGCGGCCAATTCCGACTGGCTGGCCGACTCCGGCATTTCGCAGTCGACCAATCCCGATCCGCTGAATCCGTTGAACAACGGCTACCCCGGCGTGGACAGCAGTTTCACCAGCAGCTACGACAACGCCATTATGACTCTAACGGGAATGATTTCTCTCGGCGACGCTGTCTACAACTACAACCGCAGCGGCGCGACGCTGGCGCAGGGAGCGCCGGTTACGCGGAGGTTTGGGGAAGATTCCTACGAAATGTATGCCCAGGATTTGTGGAAGGTGAAACCGAATCTGACGCTGACGCTCGGTCTACGATATTCGCTGTTTTCGCCGCCGTGGGAGACTAATGGGCTGCAAGTTGGTACCAATGTGAATCTAGGCGACTGGTTTGCCGCGCGTCAGGCAGGCATGTACCAGGGAATTCCCTCGAGCGCACAACCCTTGATTTCCTATAACTGGGCTGGGCCGGCGAACGGCAAACCCGGCTACTACGGCTGGGACACAAAAGATTTTGGACCGCGCCTCGCTTTCGCGTGGTCGCCAAGCTTCTCCGAAGGATTTCTCGGCAAGCTGTTTGGAGGGCCCTCACGCAGCAGCATCCGCGGCGGATTCGGCATCGTCTACGACCGCGCGGGCGAAAGCCTGGTGGATACATTCGACCAAAACGGATCTTTTGGTCTCGCGACGCAGCTGAACAATCCTTCTGCGTTTGAGACGTCACAAACCGCGCCACGGCTGACCAGCATGAACGTCATTCCGCAAAATGACTACAACACTCCGCCAGTGCCGATTCTGGAGCCAGCTCCGGCGGGCGGATTTCCGCAGCAATATCCGGTGGGATTAGGCGCGATTACTTGGGGGCTCGATCCGAATCTCAAAACTCCTTATTCCTACACAATGGATTTGGCTGTCAGCCGTGAACTCAAGCAAAACTTCACACTCGATGTCGCATACGTCGGAAGACTCTCACACAGACTTTTGGCCCAAGACGATTTGGCCATGCCACTCGACATTTACGACAAGAAGTCTGGATTGGATTACTTCGCTGCGGAAAAGGCGCTGGCCCAGGTTTTCCGTCCACAGTTGGTAGCTGGAGCGTCGGCACCGACACGCTCATTCAATCCCAACCAGGTTTCGGCCCAAGTGCGGCAATTCTGGACAGATCAGATTCAGCCATTGGTGCCAGGGGGAGCGTACACGCTCAGCGGCTGCACGGGGGGAACTACACTTCCAACCACAAGTCCGGTTGTCTTCGCTTTCGATAATTTCTGCAGCACCGCTTTCAATGATTCGCTTGCGTTGTACCTGCTCGACTACTATGGCAGCCCGGATTACAACAACCCGAATCAGACGTACTATTTTGCCGGCGGTCAATACGCGTACTACTCGCCGCAGTTCAGTTCTCTATACGCGTGGCGGTCCATCGCCTGGTCGAACTACAACGCCTTGCAGGCGACACTGCGGCATCATATGTCGCATGGGCTGCAGTTCGATTTCAACTACACGTACTCCAAAGCGCTCGATGTTTCCTCGGACGCCGAACGCGTTGCACCTGCGAGCAACGGCAGCTTCTTCGGTTTGAATAACAACATCATCAACGCCTGGAATCCGCGGGCGCAGTACGGGCCGGCGTCATTCGACGCGACCCACCAGATCAATTCCAACTGGATTTATCAGCTTCCTCTGGGCAAGGGTAAAATGCTAGCCAGTAATGCCAGCCGCGGACTCGATGCTATCATCGGCGGTTGGCAGATTTCCGGCCTCTTTCGCTGGACCAGCGGTTTCCCGGTCACCGTCGACAACGGCATCACCAACTTCCCGACCAACTTTGAAATGGAAGGCAACGCCGATGAGATTGCGTCGGTCAAATCCGGAAAGTACTTCATCAATGGCGTGCCGAACATTTTCGCCAACGGTCCGGCGGCCATAAGTTCATTTGCGCCTGCCTATGCCGGCGAATCAGGTCAGCGCAATGAAGTCCGCGGCGAGGGTTATTTCGGCATCGACCTCGGCTTGGCTAAGCGGTGGTTTATGCCCTGGAGTGACAAGCAAAGCCTGCAGTTCCGATGGGAAGTCTTCAACGTGACGAACACTCCTGTGTTCGACGTGCAGTCAGCACTGCTCAGTCAGACCCTTGGATTGACCGCAGCTCCCGGCACGTTTGGCAACTATACGGGTTTGCTGAATAATCCCCGCATCGTGCAATTTGCATTGCGTTACGAATTTTGAGAAGGACTCTGATCTCCTGAGTCAGTGATTTCTTGCATATTGTTTGCGCCATGTGTGTCGAGAGTACGGGAAGCGAACCGGCCAATGCTGTGGAGAATCGCATCGACATTCTTAGTCCACACAAAGGGCTTCGGCTGTTGGTTGTGAACCTCGATGAACTCCAAGATTGCAGATTCCAGTTCCCGCACGCTGTAGTGCGAACCTCGCTTGATCTGCCGTTGCGACAGTAAGGCGAACCAGCGTTCCACCTGGTTCAACCACGAACTATGAGTGGGAGTGAAGTGCAGGTGGTAGTGAGGATGGCGCAGCAACCAACCCTGGATTTCCTTGGTCTTGTGGGTAGCATAGTTATCCAACACCAGATGGATCGCAAGATCGGCACCGGCGCGATCGACCTGGTTCAAGAACTGGCGGAACTCGAGAGCGCGGTGACGTGGCCAGCACTTACCAATCACCGCTCCCGTGGCGATGTCCAACGCAGCGAAGAAACCGGTGCATGGCGTTGGTAGTCGTGGGTTCGCCGTTCGACGTCGGCACTTGCGAGAAGTTGCCCACGCCTACTTGTCAAAAGTGACCCACCTTATTAGTTAAGCGGATCGACAGAGCGGAAAAGCGGTGATGATAAGTCACCGATGTCTGATCTGCGAAAGAAACCCTGCTGTATCTGCCGACAATGGTTCCGTCCCGATCCGCGACTAGAGGCCGGCAACGGGCCTGCGGCAAGGCGGAGTGCCGGGCAGCGCTGCGCCAGAAAGGCCAAGCGAGTTGGCGGCGGCGGAACCCGGGCTACGCATCGCCTACCGGATCGATCAGCGGGCGGCACAAGCCGAGCCGCCTGAGGTGCTGCGCGTACCCGCCCCGTTGGACCAACTACCGTGGGGTTCGCGAAAGACGAGTTCGGGTCTCAACACGCAGATTTCATGGGGGTTCTGGGCGCACTGATGGTACGCACCGCGAAAGACGAGTTTCGGTCCTATCTCATTGATCCCACGAGAGTTCCTGGCACACTTCCCGGCTTGTCGCGAAAGACGAGTTCGAAGATGGGGCGAGTGAACCCGCGGGCGACGATGCAACTGGAGTTTCACCAACTCGAGCCGCGATGGGAACATCTGCGGGTGCGCTAACCGCAGCGGCAGCGGCGGCTGATGGCGTCGTTGGCTGAATCGGGCCAACAGACGCCGATCGTGGTGGTGCTCAGTACCGGGGAGCGCGAGCGCTACCTGGTCATCGATGGGTACAAGCGGATAGCCGCGCTGGAGCAAACTGGGCCGGGACACGATCGAAGCCACAGTGTGGGGAATGAGCGCCGCCGAAGCTCTACTCCTGGAATGGACTTTGCGCTGCACTCCCCAGGAAAGTGCGCTCGAACAAGGTTGGCTGTTGAGGAAAGGGTACCCCGTGTAGCAAAGAATTTGCCCCCAAACGGGCTTCGAGTCCTCCAAGTCGACGCATTAGCATTATAGAAGGGCGCCCCTTTGAGGTAGCCACAAAGGAGGTCTCTCCAAGCGTTGACACATAACCAGTGGCCACATATACTGTGTTCATGAACGTCACCCTGTCCATCGAGGACCAGCTCGTCGCCCGCGCTCGCAAAAAAGCAGCGGCCCTCGGCAAGAGTCTCAATCAACTTGTCCGCGATTATCTGCAGACGGTCGCGGGAGGGGACGACCCCGAAGGCAGCATCGAAGAATTCAAGCGTCTATCGGGCAACGGCCACTCCCGCGGCTGGCGATTTAACCGCGACGAGATCCATGAGCGTACAGAACACGAGCATACAAGACACGATCGTACAAAAGACGCCCCGCGATAATGCGCGCTCGTACCTTCTTCGACACCAACGTCCTCGTCTACGCGGACGACAAGGCCGCTCCCGCCAAACAACGACGCGCCCTCGATCTCATCGCAGAACATCGCCGCGCCAGGACTGGAGTTGTGTCCTTGCAGGTGCTCCAAGAGTATTTCGTCACGGTCACCCGCAAACTGCACCTTGACCCACGCATCGCCCGTCGGAAAGTCGAACTGATCGCCGAGTTCGACGTCGCATCTCCAGAAGTCGCCGACATTCTCGCGGCCATCGATCTGCACCGCCTTAACGGCGTTTCTTTCTGGGACGCCCTGGTCCTCCGAGCGGCGAAGCAAACGGGCTGCAGCATTCTCCTCTCAGAAGATATGCAAGGAAATCGGGAAATCGATGGAGTTCAGATCGTCAACCCGTTTCAGTAAGAGCTCGTGCGGGACGGCCGAGCTCGCGATTGCCAAAATAACGGACGAATTACTCACCACATATAAATCGTGAGTGATTCGGCGCACCCGGTGAGAAGGTGCTCTGGAAAGCCGCTTTGGGGCGTTTTGACTGCCGAACGAGGTGCCGGCCGCCTTTGTGACCAGCATACAGGGTAACTGCGGTCTCCTCCGCGTGCCACCAGCCAAGTCTAGGGTAAACTTCGGGTAATCGCAGCCCGGACGACAAAGTCAGGCGGAAACTTCTAGCCGATCGTCATGCGATTCGAGCACTTGTGGAATAATCGCCTCAATCGGCATCTCACGCTGAACGTCAAGCTGGCGGTGCCGAGGAAATAGCCTTGGACAGGGGGCGCAAAACGGCGGGGAGACAAACGAAGCTCAATGACATGACAAACGACGGTTCTGCCAACTTGATGGATTATGATTTGCTCACGGTCGTTATCAGTCGTGAACAGATCGAAGCTGGCGGTATCAACCACCCTTTGGGCGTGCTTCGTCAACTCCTGAGGCGGCAAGCAGTGATCAAGTTCTGCGAGCAGGTGGAGATATGCGTTACAGGGTTTGACGACGATCCCAGAGAGCTTTACGAGATGGCCGAAGTTCGCAACTTCGTTTCCAAGCTCGATGCGGAGTTCCCGTACTGGCTTTATTTCCTCACCAAGCGGGGGACAGGGCTGAGTTTCATACTGTCGTGCCTCTGTCCCCCATTTCTGACCCCTGAAGAAGAAAGGCGCAGCTGGAATGAACGAATAGCGGACTACCTGCTAAAGCGCGGATTCCCAGCACTAGATCACATCTGCCGACGTGCTGAATGTTCGGAAGAAGACAAACGGCGGCTTACAGATCGCATCACCGAGTACCTCCTTGAGGGACCAGATGTGAGCGAGGTATAGAGGTCACGAGACGATTGGAGTCGATTCTGTGACGCCGTAGCTTGAGACCCGAATCATGGAGCCTGAGTACAAAAACACAGCGCCCCGCGCAGGAGTGCGTGAGGGGAAATCCTCGATCCTTCAACCTCGAGCGAATTCGCCATTGCGCTTGAGCAGGTAGCCGCGAATAAGGCTCACGTCCTTCGCTCTTTCAACGAGGGCTTGTACCATTTGTCTCTATTTAGCGTCACGCCAATTGGTGTAACATGACAGCCCAAAAAGTCTGGAAGAATGTAAGTCCTTTTGTAAGTCCTCGCACAAAAACACAAAAAGGACTCCCAAGCCTCCGCGACAACTCGTTAACTCCTTTAGATAAATGATAAATGGGTGCCAGTGGCGCCGAATTCGACCCCCTCGTCTCGACCCAGGGATTCATTCCAGTTTTCGGAGCTCGCAAAATATTTATTTTCAATGAGAATGGTCGGGGAGAGAGGACTTGAACCTCCGACCCCTGGTTCCGAACTTGGGTGCCCGGAACCAATTTCGTTGTTACTCAATCATCTGAGTGGTGCTTCAACCGCGTCATTCTTGCTCAATCACGGCAGTTCTGGCCGAATGTAAACCCTCGATTGCAACCCTGAACAATTTGACTAATAAATTGCACACTTCTGTACCGTCCGGCTTCCTCTGCAGATGACGACAGTACGACGGCAGTGTCGTGGCGAAGAAAAACAAGAACAAACGGAAGAGAAGGAGTGAACGAAGTAAATATTAAACAAGGGGTTTGATGTGCTCAAGGATCCAGTCGAGGATTTGCGTAAAGTGGAATTCGTGTCGGTCCATCGATCCGTAGATAAACGCGTGTCCGTCCAAGCCTTCGACCTCAATGTAAAAGCCATTGCGTCGCAGAAACACATCGGTGGCAGTGAAAGCGATGCGCTTATTGCCGTCGAGGAAGCCGTGGTTGTTGCCGAGCGACTCCATCAGAGCAGCCGCTTCTTCTTGGACGGAGTTGTAATAGCCGGTTTGCGGACGAAAAACGGCGGCCTCAACCGCGCCCTTGTCGCGGACACCATGGAGACCGCCGAACATCTCGATCAGTCGATGCTGCATCCGGTAGACTTCCGCTACCGTAAGATATTCCGCCATTTACTTGGCGAGACGCTGCAACAAGTCACGATTGCGAACAACCGACTGCTCGAAGGCATCCATCACCTCGGGGCGGACCAGGTGTTGGGAGGGAACCACGTTGTGCAGGTAGAACCCGAGCGCCTGTTCGAGAACATACCGCTTCGTTTGCCCATTCTGCTCGGCGACCGCAACGAACTCATCGTAGAGCTTGGCGTCGATCTCGGGAGTGAACTTTTTGGTCATCTGGGCTGGCATGGTTTCCCCTCACCCTGTTCGACTTCTATCTTACCTCTTAACCATGATATGTCAATATAAATCTTTATTTATCCATATCATTATAAATAAGCTATTTAGCATAGGTTAACGACCGCTTCGATGAAGTAAGACCCCGTCAGCAAACCCGGCCCCAGGCTATCCATCAACAAGCTGTGCCCGACAGTTGGCAAGCACACCGCAGACGGACCGAAGAAGATCTCCTTCCGCGGTCGAGTGCAAGCCTTGGGCCGCGCGGGCGGAAGCCAACGCATTCCGCGCGTCGCCCGACCGCAGCGCTTGCCGGGCCGCTTGGCGCAAGGCATATGCTTGTGCGACCAGAAGCATCAGCGCAGTAAGATCAGCACCGCAGCGCGAACATTCCGCAGTCCCACGAAAACGGGCCTTGCAGACGGGAGTTACGCACTACTCAGCCTTGCGGCCTTTCGCGCTCGTGGCGCACGATTGTCGGCAACCCTTCCCTCACCGGTTAGGGAACGGTTGCCCGTTAATCGGGAGTTGGACCACACTCGCGGACGAAAACTCAAAGTGAGGGGACCCGCCTAAGTTCGAGACGGCTGCGGAAATCGCGTACTTAGACTTCATTTTTCAGGATTGGGCAACGAGGGGTATTTGATCCGCATGCCTTTGAGACAACTCTGGGCTTCGGCACTCGTTTGCGGATCGGGATCGTTCGCCAACCTGACCACAACGGAATACGCTGGAGGGCCAATTTTCGCCAGGGCACCGATCGCTAACCGGCGTGTCGTCTGATCGGGAGAGCTGACGGCTGTGCGCTCCAAGGCGTCGAGCGCCGGCAAGGCTCTCGGCCCAAGCTCCCCCAGGATGTCCACTGCTCTGGTGGTACTGGGAGTCCAAGGTTGGCCTAAAAACGACGCTAGAGCCGGGACGCCAGCTCGGCCATAGCTTCCCAGCAAGGCAATAGCGTAATCGCGGAGTTGCGCGTCGCTGTCTCCGACTGCGTTCTCGATTGCGGGCAGACCTTCCGGACCGATATTCTTCAGTGCCTCGATCGCCGCCCCCCGCGTGGAGGGGGCCGCGGAGTTCGACGCCACATGTTCCAGGGCGCTGAGCGCCGGCAACGCCTGCCTCCCAAACTTGCCCAAGGCGGTTGCCGCCTCTCTTGCATTGTTTTCCGAACTGTCGTTTAACGCGGATTCGAGCACGGGAATAGCCGCCGCTCCATTGCTCGCCAGTGCCCGAATCGCCTCAAAGCGAACTGCTGATCGGGGCTGGCAACTACTCGGCTTAGGCTGTCTACGGAACCCATCTTGCCCAATGCCTCCACCACGGAGGCGCGGACTTCGGGGCTGGGGTCGTCGACAAGTTCTTGAAGTTCGGGTACGAGGTCGGCTGCTCTCTGGCCCATGTCCCCCAGGCCTTCGGCCGAAAGCCGGCGGACCGAATTGTCGTCATTCTTCAGACCCGCGGCAAACACCTGCTCAAGGTCTGCGGCGCGGTCCGGGTATCGGACAGCGGATTCTCTCAAACGCCACGTAGCTGCGAATCGACCGATCGATTTGCTGTCTCTCATCGCCTCGATCATACCCCCGATTTTCTCGATGTCCGCCGCCGGGTCGTCGGCGAACTCGCCGTAATGGGGGCAGATCGTATTATCCAGCATGGCCTTGAGCGCGGGCAGCGCACTCGCGGCAGCCGGCCCTTTTTCGGCCAACCGCCTCGCGGCCGCACATCGTACGTTCCCGTCAGTAGAATGGAGTTGTATCTCCAATCCTGTGACACTGACATCAGAAAAATTGTGAAAACCAACCACCAGGAGGATGACCGCTGAACCCACCAGAACGGTGTTCCTAGCGGTGACAGGGTTTCTTTTCGTGGCGGCCCAGATCGCCGGAAGGTACGTTGCCGCCAGATAGCATAGGGACAATATGGACCACAACCAAATCAACCACCAGCCCGCCTGCGATCCCGCAAAGAACGCAAGAGTAAGACCTCCGGCGAGGACAACATGCCAAACCAGGGCCATGGCCCGAGCCGCCACGAGTCTGGAATACAAGAAGATCGCACTTACCAACCCGCAAGAGAGATAGGAGAGGACGTAGAGGAATGCAGTCGGCCGGGCAGTTGCCCCGCCATACAGAAATGCGAGCGGAACCATCAAGAAAGCTCCCAGCGAAGCCAATAGCTGGGTGGTCGCGATGGCGCGGACAATGAACTTGTCAGCAATCGGGTTGAGGCTTCGCTCGCCCATCGTCATCCGTTTGCGTACCTGCGCCGCGCCGCATCTCCTTGAAGCACACGCGCTTTGAGCCGTCAGGGTTTCTCGTGCGAGTGGCTGGTACCGCCAAGCTGTATACTCCCACGGATTCTTGCGAAGTTGGAGCAGCAGAGATAATCACGACGTTACCGTCGTTTTCTGGTTGGGTTACTCCGTGTGGGCCACCACTTCAATGCCACTTTGTCCAGAAACTGCGGCGTGAGGCACTGGCGCGAGCGATAGTGGACGCCTCATGATCCTGCCTTCAGGCCAGCGCTTCGAATGCGGTGATGATAATGTCTTCGGTTATCAATTCCGGCGTCTGAAAATATGTGAAGAACAAACCTGTAGTCATTGCATCCAGTATGCGAACAAACTTTTCGGCTGACATGGGCAGCTCTTTCGTTGAAACGACCTTCAGTAGTTCCTTTGCCATACGCCGATAGGTGGCCGCGTTTTGTTTCGTCAGATGGGACCGCATCGGCTCGTGCGTCAGCACGTATAGTTGAAATGCAGTCGCGGCGGCAGCCTGACTTCGGCGAGCGCGTGCCTCTTTGGCGACCGTCTCGCCTAAAATATGCAACTGTTCCTTGAGGCTGGCGCCGGGCTTCAACGGCGGGACAATAGGTTTCCAGCGCGATGCAATAAGCGCCAGAAAGAGCTCCTCTTTGTTCTTGAAGTTGCCGTAGACCGCGCCTCGAGTCATTCCGGCGCGTGCGGCGATCTCCTCGAGCGGTGCCCGGTCGTAACCCTTTTCGCCGATAATTGCCGCCGCTGCCGAGATGAGTTTCTCTCTTGTACGTGCCCGCTTGCCGCCCCCTGCTGGATCGACCGCATTCTTTTTCCGTCGCATATCGGTTTTTTGCAAAATACAGAGGTGTATTTTATACAGCAGTGTATTATTATAGCTTTTATGGCCTCAAGCTGGCAATGGGATCTGGTCATCGCGTTGTTGTCCGCGCTCGCGCTTCTCACGGCGGGCTGTATTTATGAGAAAGCTGCCGAGCGAAGGGATAAGAAGGTCCATCCCGCGCCCGGGCGGATCGTTGCCGTCGGAGACCACAAACTTCACTTGCTTTACAAGGCGTGCGTCGGCCCGACCATTGTTATCGAACAGGGGGCAGGTGAGCCATCGCGCCTTTGGTGGCCAGTCCAGGATAGAATCGCCAAGTTCGCCGGCGTTTGTACCTACGATCGAGCCAGCTACGGCTGGAGCGATCCGGTTGCAGCGGGACGCACAATTGCAGAACGCGCCGAAGAACTCCACACTCTGCTCACCAACGCAGGTATCCCAGAACCTTACATTCTGGTAGCGCACTCCTACGGTGGCTTCGTTGTCCGCTGCTACGCCCACAACCATCCCGATCAGATGGCAGGACTGGTACTCGTTGATACACCCGAAGAATCGGCGTTCTTCCGACGAGAGGTCCTCAATTTCTATTCCCGGCTCAGATTCATGAATAAGGCGGTAGAGCTTGCGGCTCGTTTCGGCGTGTTGCGGCTGTTGGGTCACTTGTTTCCACTCGACCAGGTGGGGCTCTCTTTTGTGCGGCCGGCCGAGTATTCGGCGGCGGGAGATGATTTGGCCTCCTTGCAACTGGTAGAACCAACCACGGGAAATTTTGGAGGCGTGGGGAGTCTCGGGGATTTGCCACTGGCGGTGATCACGCATGGCCAGCCCTTTCCGGGTCCATTCTCAATTCTCGAGAAGGACTGGAGTGACGGTCAGGCGCGGCTCGCCGCGTTATCAACAAATAGTCTACTGATCCGAGCGAACAACAGTAACCACATGATCCAGGTTGATGAACCCGAACTCGTCGTCGATGCAGTTCGTCGCGTCCATGCAGCCGCCCGCAACAAGGTGCGACTCGCACGTGACGGACCTTGACAGGAGTTGTCCGCGGTCTGACCCTAACGGCCGCCACGCTATGGGCGTATTGCCGGCTCGCCGAAAGTAAGCCAGATTGGGATATCCGGATCGACAGGTCGGCTTGTGAGAAGTTGGTGCTTGCCGAGGATTGGATCGGAGGCACGATGCTTGACTCCTTTGCTTATTTGTTCTATATTGCATAAGAAATGAAGCGCGGCGAACTTCTTGGATCGCTGGAGCACATAATTCTGCTGGCCCTGGCGCGTTTGGATGATGGAGCTCATGGAATGATCGTGCGCCGCGAGATTGAAGAGCGTACCGGTCGCAATATTTCTATCGGCGCCGTGTACGCGACTCTGGAGCGGCTCGAGGCAAAAGGGTATGTCAGCTCATTTACTGGCGAACCGACGCCGCAGCGCGGGGGCCGGGCGAAACGGCTGTTTCGCGTCGAAGCGGCGGGTAAGCGGGCGCTGCAAGTATCCGAGCAAACCATTCGCAGCATGAAAGGTGGTTTGAAAGACCGCTGGGGGACGATATGAGGCGCAGTTCGCCGCCCACATTCGCTTGCTGGCTTCTCGAATCTGTTCTGCCGGACCCATATCGAGAGGCCATACTAGGCGACCTGATCGAGGAATTCGCGCTTCGGATCGAACCCGCGTCGCCATTCGCCGCATCTCGCTGGTTTTGGAGTCAAGCCTGTCGTTCTGTCCCGTCCATGATCTGGTGCTCAATTCGGAGCCGCGATTGCCTCATCAGCATGAGTATCGCCATGGGCGTGTACATCTTCATGGCAACGCTGAAGCTTGCTGCGGACTGGATGATCTCGAAGTTGGTTTCCCCTGATCAAACGATGCAAGTCATTCTTGCGCCAATTGTGTTTCTCACGGCAACCGCCATCGGTGGTTGCGTCGCTGCCCGAATTCGCCGTGGCGCGACGATTTTTCTAGCATTGATGGTTACGATTACAGTTGCGGTTTCGATCGAACTCAAGGTTTGCAGAATAGCGGTGCCGTGGTGGTATGAGTTTGGATTTCTAACACTGGGACCTCTCGCGGTGATCATCACGCCGAGACTTTTTGGACGCTTAAAGCAACAAGGAGTTGTCACGTAAGTGGCTGGCTCGGGGCCATCGTACCCTGATCGCGGACTAAGGATTTGCCGCAGAAAGCAGAAAGGTGACCATGAGAATCAACTCTTGGAAATTGAAACGTTGGACTGTTTGCGTCATCGCCCTGGTTTCCTTTGGCGCTGGATCGCTGATTACTGCCCGTCTGGCCCACATTAACCAGGTGAGGGCCGATAGCAATCGCGTTTTTGAGATGCACGTTTACCATACCGTGCCGGGCAAAGTGCCGGCACTGGAGTCACAGTTTCGCGACAGACAGTCAAAGCTACTCGCCAAACACGATCTGAAGATTGTGGGTTACTGGGTGCCCGAGGGGACGCCCGATTGGGACAACACCTTCATTTTCATCGTGGCTCATTCCAGCCGGGAGGAAGCCAAAAAGAACTGGGATGCTATGCGAGCCGACCCAGATTTTCAAGAGTTGATCAGAGAGAACTCCGAACAGGCCAACAAACTCGTGGAAAAAGTAGACGTGACGTATATGCGTCCGACAGACTTTTCGCCGTTGAAATAGGGCAACGTAGCAACTCACGATGACGGAGACATTGCGCCAAGGCGCGCTGATCGGAATTCCGATTGATGAGTTAACTAGCCCGAGCATCAACGGATGACCGGTGGGTAAGGCTTCGTTCTCCAAGCTAAAAGCACCTCGAAAGGGTTTACAAAGAATATTATCTCGAACATATTTCCGCACAGTGCTGTCCTGCGAACGGTAAAACGCAAGAGTCGGGAGGACTAACGACAATGACTAACATCAGGACTCCTGATCTCGGGGCGATATTGAGGGTAGAGCAAGAAAATAGGATGAGCCAAGAAAGGGGTTGTGGCAGAGGGCAGTGGGGAGAGAAACTGACGGCGAGATGCCACAGCTACAGCTTCCA
>JBAUXO010000203.1:0-35226 GCA_049584315.1 Candidatus Sulfotelmatobacter sp.
GTATAAATGTCCTAAAAAGATCTATCTCGTGGATAGTATCCCAACCACCGCAACCGGAAAAATTCGGCGGCGAGCCGTCGCCACCGCGCTCTTGGATGACCACCAATGAGATTCCTGATCGCGGGGGCGGGCGCAATCGGAGCATACATCGGTGCGCGCATGGCGCGCGCCGGATTCGATGTAACCCTGTTCGCGCGCGGGCCACATCTTCGCGCCATGCAGGAGCACGGCGTGCAGGTGAAAAGTGGCGACGGAGATTTTGTGGCGCGGCCCGCGGTGGCCGGCTCTCTCGATGAAGTCGGTCCGGTAGACGTCGTATTCCTTGGCGTGAAGGCCCACGGCCTGCCGCAGCTTGCGCCACACTTGCATCGGGTTCTAGCTCCCGAAACTACCGTTGTCAGCACCCAGAACGGAATTCCGTGGTGGTACTTCCAGGGTTTCGGTGGCGAATGGGAAGGATTGCGTCTTGAGCGCATCGATCCCGGTGGCGTGATCGCCTCGGCGATCGATGCGCGTCGCGTGGTTGGATCCATCGTCTACTTCTCCACCAAGATTACGGCGCCGGGAGTGATTCAACATATCGAGGGCAACCGAATCACTCTCGGCGAACCCGATGGCACGCGCTCCGACCGCCTCCGTCGCCTTGCCGAGGCGCTCGTCGCCTCCGGATTGCGTTGCCCCGCCACTACACGCATCCGGCAAGAGATTTGGGTGAAGGTTCTCGGCAACGCGTCGCTAAATCCGGTGAGTGCGCTGACCCGCGCCACGCTTGTGCAGATGGTGCGTGATCCCGGGGTATGTTCGGTGATTCGGAACATCATGCAGGAAGTAGAGGGAGTTTCCCGCAAGCTAGGCATGGAATTGCCAGTCTCGATCGATCAGCGAATCGCCGGTGCAGAAAAAGTGGGCGAGCACAAAACCTCAATGTTGCAGGATGTCGAAGCCGGACGCCCGATGGAATTGGAAGCGCTGGTGGGCGCGGTCGTGGAATTAGGAGAGAAAGTAGGGCTGCCCATGCCTTGTACCCGAACCGTGTACAACTGCACGAAGCTATTGGCAGGTTGTGTTGCTCGGCAGCAAGCGCAATAAGCCCGTCCCATCAGGTTTTTTCCCTTAGCCCAACAAAAATATTGCCCGAGGCTTGACAATAGGGGTATACTCCTCTGGTTTGCTGGTCCACTTATCGGACCACTTGGAGGCTGCGTTGGCTACTCCCGTCAAATCCGACTTCGAGGCGATTCGAAAGAATAAAGTCTACGAAGAGGTCGCACGGCAGATCGAACGGCTCATTCTCAAGAAGCTGAAGCCTGGAGACAAACTGCCTTCGGAGCGTGAACTTGCGGAGATGCTCCAGGTAAGCCGCAGTTCCATTCGAGATGCGATTCGCGGCCTGGAACTGATGGGTCTGGTCGAGCCCCGCCAAGGCGCCGGCACCATTGTTCGCGAAATATCTGCCGACACGCTGGTGAATCCTTTTGCCACTGCTCTGAAGCAAAGGCAGGCGCTGGTCAGCGAGCTCTTGGATTTTCGCAAGATGCTGGAACCGCCTCTGGCCGCCCGCGCAGCCACACACGCTTCTCCCGAAGAAATTTCGGAGATGGAAGAAATTCTGCAGCGGCAGGAAGGCAAGCTTTCGAGTGGAGAAACGACCATCACCGAAGACGCAGAATTCCACTACGCCGTTGCCTTGGCTTCCGGGAACAGCGTGGTGCTGAAGGTGCTCGACATCCTTATGGATCTGCTGCGCGAAACGCGCGAACGCTCTTTGCAAGTCGAAGGACGTCCGAAGAAATCTCTGATCGGCCACCGCAAAATTTTGGCTGCGATCAAGCATCAAGATGCGGAAGCAGCGAAGGCCGCGATGCGGCGGCACATTGAAGACGTCGAAGAAATTGTGCTCGACAGGCTTTAACCGGCGGGACTTTCTTCGCCGTCCAGCGATTGGCCACCATGTGGGAGAGCAATCGCGTTGGGTTGCAGATGGCGGTTGCTTCTGCCAAAAAATAATGAGGTAGGCCTTCGCGTCTACCGATCCGGGGATCGTTAGCTGGGGATCATTCGTTTGACTGAACTGGGAAATCACGCGGCCGGTGTTACCACCGCGTCTCGCAATTCGGATCCCACGGGGATGGAGAAAACGGCGACGACAATTCTCTTGCGCGTAGCCGAGGCGCGCGTCGAAGACATCGGTCACGCCATCGCGCGACTGGCGCCCGCCGATCTCTTGCGCCTTGGTGCCCAGGCAGGGGACGTGTTAAAGATCACCGGTGCCACGGGCGGCGTGGCGCGCGCCGAAC
Source organism: Candidatus Sulfotelmatobacter sp. (assembly GCA_049584315.1). Classification (GTDB taxonomy): domain Bacteria; phylum Acidobacteriota; class Terriglobia; order Terriglobales; family Acidobacteriaceae; genus Sulfotelmatobacter. The sequence continues at coordinate 2,298 of JBAUXO010000203.1, forward strand.
CTGCGGATGATGGATTCGAAGGCATGATTCAGATCGACGGCACCTGCCGCAGCAATTGCAGCGCGGGATTGCAGGAGCAGGTTGCGGTAGCTCCCGTCGAGCACGCGCAGGCCGTGGCTGTCCGCTTGTCGCCGTTATGGGTGGGGGCCGCTCCCGCCACCATTGCCCCCGATCGCATGCTCGAAGATCTCGAAGGAGTGCCGGTCATCGCGGGCAGCGTGGTGCGGGTGCCGACGTTTGCCAAGGCAGTTAACTTCCAAGTCGTGCGCACGATTCCATCCGGACCGGTCGTCATCGGCAAACGCACTGACATTCGCGTGGTGGATGGCGAGCAGACGGCGGCCCGCGCTCCCTCCGTTTCGTACGAAGATATCGGCGGCTTGGAGCGCGAAGTGGCGCGGGTTCGCGAAATCGTCGAGCTACCTCTCAAGCACTCGCGCATCTTCGAGCGGCTGGGAATCCTGGCTCCCAAGGGTGTGCTGCTGTACGGTCCGCCCGGCACCGGCAAGACATTGCTGGCTCGCGCGGTGGCGGCCGAAAGCCGTGTGCATTTCATTCCCCTCAACGGGCCTGAGATCATGCGGAAGTTCTACGGCGAGAGCGAAGCCAAACTGCGCGAGGTTTTCGAGGAAGCGGCGCGCCACGCGCCCGCGATCCTCTTCATTGATGAGATTGACGCCGTGGCTCCCAAGCGTACCGAAGTGGCCGGCGAGGTGGAGAAGCGAGTGGTGGCCCAACTTCTCAGCTTGATGGATGGCTTTGTGGCGCGCGGCCAGGTTATCGTCATTGGCGCGACCAACATTCCCGAAGTGCTCGACCCGGCGCTGCGTCGCCCCGGCCGCTTCGATCGTGAGATTGAAATCGGCGTGCCGAATACGCAGGCACGGCTCCAAATTCTCCGGATTCACACCCGCGCCATGCCGCTCGCGGCCGATGTCGACCTTCGGGAAATTTCCGAGCACTCCCACGGCTTCGTTGGCGCGGACCTCGAAGCGTTAGGGCAGGAAGTCGGCATGATCGCCCTGCGCCGCTTCCTCTCCGCCTGCCCGCTCGAAACCGACGGTGCTGCCTCATCGGATCTCGCAGCCCTGCAGGTTACGCGCGAGGACTTTCTCGCCGGTTTGAAGGAAGTCGAACCCAGCGCGACCCGCGAATTCTTCATCGAGAAGAGCACATCCACATTCACCTCCCTCGGCGGTCTTCACGAGGTGAAGCGGCTGCTTGATGCGGTCTTCGAGCACACTCACAGGCGTGACGAGATGTATGAGCAGGTGGCGCTGACCCCGCCCCGGGGCATTCTGCTGGTCGGACCCTCGGGCACGGGAAAGACGGCCATGGCCCGCGCTCTCTCCGGAGAAAAACAGATTCCGCTCATCGCCATCGACGGCCCGCAGTTGTACTCGAAATGGTTGGGAGAATCCGAACGAGCGCTGCGCGAGGTTTTCAAGAAGGCGAGACGGTCAGCGCCCTGCATTCTCTTTTTCGACACCATCGATGCGGTCGCCCCTAAGTTCGGGGCCGATCAGTTCGGCACGGACGTTTATCAAAGGATTCTCAGTCAGCTGCTGCGAGAGATCGATAACTTGCGCGACGTCAAAGGCGTGGTCTTACTCGGAGCTACCAATCGGGCCGAGCGCATCGATCCGGCCCTGATGCGCAGCGGGCGCTTCGACTATATCCTCCCCTTCGCGAAGCCCGATGCAGCCGATCGTGCGGCCATCATGCGGCTCTGTTGCCGCCGTGTTCCGCTGACACCCGAGGTCGATTTCGATGAAATAGCCGCCCGGATGGAAGGCTCCACCGGAGCTGACATCGAAAGTTTGTGCAAGAAGGCGACGCTGTTAGCGATTGCGGAATTCCAGGACGGCACTCGCCGCCCGCCATTCGTGGTTTTGCGCAGCGATTTCCTGGCGGTGCTTGATTCCGATCGCGGGAGTCCCAAGCAGGTGGCAGTCATCAACCAAGGGAAAAACACGAGCGCGTTGAGCGACGGCGCTCGGGATTGCGCCGAGGCTTCCGATTGAGTCGCATCTACTAAGCAAGACGAGGGTCTGATTATGAGTTACACCGAACTTACAGTTTGGACGCGCGGCATCATCATGGATAAAGAAGGCCGCGACATCGTAAATTCCATCTCCGCATCCGCCCGCATCGAGGGCAAGTACGCACAGGCGATGGAAAATTACGTCGACAATCCCGATCGCACCAACTGCCCGACGCGCAAGTACTGCCGCGTGAGTGATGACGTGATCGAAAACGAACTCACCTACGAGAACGAGCAGCCCAATATCGTCGTGCTGGTCGAAGGGACGATGGTGAAGGGCTGGGATTATATGCGCGGCATGCCGCCCGGCGGAACGCTGGTGATCAACACGCACTATACCCCTGATTACATGATTCGTTTTGTGCCCCGTCCCGAGCGACTGGCGCAACTCGTCTGTGTCGACGCCGCTCACCTCGCCGACCACAAATGGCTCTACTATCGGCTAGGCGAACTCGGCCTCGACCGTCTCTCAACTGAAGGCGCTGCCGAGCGCAGTAAACTTGTCGCCCCCGACATCGCTGCTCCGCTGATTGCCGCCGTGGTCAAGACCACCGGCATCGTCAAGATGCAGACGATCCAGCCGATGATCGCGAACAAAACGGCATTCGAATTGGCACTCGACCAGTTGCACATCATGAAGCTGAACCCAGTGGCTGCATAGGAAGGATTCCATGTCGACTAAAGGCACACACATTCCCGATCGTCTCAAGATTCCGTTCGCCGGCATCACGCCTGCGCCCTCGCAAGAAAAAGGACAGGACCTGTTCCCCACTGGCAACTGGCGCGCCATCCGGCCCGTTTACCGGGACAAGTTGCCACCCTGCAACAACGCTTGTGGCACCAACGAAAAAATTCAGGGCTATCTTGACCTGGTGAAGCGCGGCAAGTACCTGGACGCCTACGCGCTGATCAAGGAAGACATGCCGTTCCCCTCGGTCACCGGCCGCGTGTGCTATCACCCCTGCGAACAAGCCTGCAATCGTGGAAAGTACGATGAGGCTATCTCGATTCGCGCGGTTGAGCGCTTCCTGGGCGATCTCGGCCAAGCGCTGAAGCATGACGTGGTGAAACCCGGGAAACCGAACGGCAAAAAAGTCGCGGTCGTCGGTTCAGGTCCGGCTGGCCACAGCGCCGCCTACCAACTGGCGCGTCTTGGCTACAAGGTCACCATTCTTGAGAAGTCGCCGAAGGCAGGCGGACTCAATCGCGGCGGCATTCCGCACTGGGTGCTGCCGCAGGACGTGCTGGATCGCGAGATCGAGCGCCTCGTCGAACTTGGCATCACCATCAAGACGAATGTCGAGGTCGGCAAGGACGTTACCTGGGATGACTTGAATAAAAATTACGATGCCGTCGTACTGGCGGTCGGCCTCACCGAACCCAACAGCGTGCGAGCCGAGGGTGAGAATAAGGAGGGAGTGCTTTATGGCCTTCCTTTCCTGCGCGATATCGGCATGGGCACCTCCAAAGTGAAGCTGGGCGCTCGGGTCGCGGTCGTCGGTGGTGGAAATACCGCGATCGATTGTGCCCGCGAAGCGTTGCGACAAGGCGCCGTGGAAGTAACCATGATCACGGTGGAGGCCAATCCCCAGGAGATGCCGGCCGTAGCGGAAGATCTCCACGATATGCTGGAAGAAGGCGTGGAGTTGACGCACGGGCGGGTCGTGACGGCCGTGCTGGGCAACGGGAAGGTCGAAGCCTTGCAGCTGCATCCAGGGCGGTTTTCCGGCGCGATCAATGCTTCCCCCATTACCGTCGATCGAGAGGCTCAGCCCGAGCGCTTTCACGTAGACAACGTGATCATCGCTGTGGGACAGCGTGCGTCGCTCCAATGGCTGCCGGACGAATTCAAAACCGAGCGCGGCACCATCAAGATCGACAAGTTCGGACGCCTCGGCGACACGAACTTCTTCGCTGCCGGCGACATCGTGCAACTAGGCTCAGGTCAGCCCCTGATGGTGGTCAATGCGGTCGGCGATGGCAAGCGCGTCGCCTTCAACCTCGATAAGGTGATGCGCGGTGAGTCGTTACAAGCGCGCATGATTCCGGTCGACGTCATCTTCGATCTGAACCGAATGAACATGACGTATTTCCCGCACTTCCCGCGTGTGCACCAGGACCTGCTTCCGCCGGCCAGTCGAAAGAAGACGCAGGACGAGGTAATTCAGGCGTTCACGGAAGAGCAGGCGGTTGAGGAAGCCGGTCGCTGTTTCAGTTGCGGCACCTGTAACGCCTGCGACAACTGTTATCTGGTCTGTCCCGAACCGTGCATCGCGCGTCCGGAGCGTTCGAACGGCATGTACAAAATCCTGGTCGACTACTGCAAAGGTTGCCGCGTGTGTATCGAGGAATGTCCCACGGGATGCCTCGAGGGCGTTCCTGAGCTGGACTTCGACACCGGCGTCGTACGCATGGATACAGCATTCGCCATCTCGCCAGGATTGCACGGACGACAGGCCGAAGAATTGAGAAACCTGGGCGACCGGGCGGCGAAGAACATTTAGAAGACTGCGCAGCGCCAATGCTGGAGTTGCGGAGTCCATCGATGGCAGGGTTTCGCCAGAAGGGCGGAGGCTGCGGAGCAAAATATGCAAACAGTAACAGCAGCAAAGAAGAGAATGGTTCGAATCAACGGCTGCGTCGCTTCGGCGCAGGCCGCCAAATATGCGGATGTCGATGTGATCGCGGCTTATCCGATCCGGCCCTACACCGCCACCATGATGGCCCTCGCGCAAATGGTAGCCAACGGAGAACTCGATGCCGAATACATCGTGGCCGATAGCGAGCACTCGCAGTTGAGCATCGCCCACGGAGCGGCGTCGGCTGGCGCGCGCGTCTTCACAGGTAGTTCAGGAGTCGGAGTGCAGTTCGCTTACGAACTGTATTCGCCGATCTCCGGTAGCCGCATGCCGGTGCAGATGATGATCGCCGACCGTACCCTCGATCCTCCCGGCGACTTCGGCTCCGAGCACACGGACGCCCTCTCGACCCGCGACATGGGCTGGATCATGGGCTGGTCCAGCGATGCGCAAGAGGCGTTCGACAATCATCTCATTGCTTATCGCATCGGCGAAGACCCGCGCGTGCTTCTGCCGCAGATGGTTTGCCAGGATGGTTTCTTCGTTTCTCACATCACGGGTGACGTCGAATTGCCCGATTCCGGACAGGTGAAGGAATTCCTACCCCCCTACAAACATCCTTATCCGCTTGATCCGCGCCATCCGGTTTCCCATGGCCCGCAGATTATGCCGGAGCAGGGTCCGCCGCTGCAGTTGGAGCGGGCACGCGCCATGGAGGGTTCGATGGCCGTGATTGAAGAAGTCCACGACGAGTTCGCAAAGATTTTCGGCCGCCGATACGATCCCTGGGTCGAAGAGTTCATGACCGACGATGCGGCAGTCGTATTTTTCCTGCAAGGAGCACACGCCGTGACGGCGCGGTTCGCGATTCAGCACATGCGAGATCGTGGATTGAAAGTCGGCATGGTACGGCTGCGCACCATTCGTCCCTACCCGACGGATCGGGTGCAAGAAGTGCTCAGCAAGTTCAAAGTGGTGGGCGTGATCGAGACCAACATGGGACTCGGCAGTGTAAGCAGCGGGGGCGTGCTGTACGCCGAAGCTGCGGCTGCTCTCTACGAAAGCGAGAAGCGCCCGCTGATTCTCTCCTTCATGGCAGGAATGGGTGGCGAGGCGATTGTGCTGAAGGAATTTTACTGGATGACCGAGAAGATGTTGGAAGTGCAGAAACGTGGGAAGATCGAAAAACGCACGCATTGGGTCGGATTTGAAGAGTAGGCCTTTGTTACCGCCGGCCGGAAGGTTCGTACTACAACCGTGATGAGGAAATTCCGCGTCACTGGGAGGAATTAATATGGCGACCATAGAAGTTCAGCGGCAGATACTGCCGATTCTCGATAACCCGAATCAGGGCGCGCGCTTCTACAACCCTGAGTTGCCGACGTCCGAACCGTTCGTTCCCGGCCACCGCACGTGTGCCGGCTGTGGACCCTCCATTCAATATCGAATGACGAGCAAGGCCGCGGGCGACAATACCATCCTGGTCGGACCGACCGGCTGCATGTATGTCGCGAACAGTTCGTACTTGTGCACGCCTTACAATGTGCCCTGGGCGCACACGCAGATTGGCAGCTCCGGCAGCTTCACTGCGGGCGTCGCCGCCGCCTATGAGGCCATGATCCGCAAGGGCAAGTGGAAGGGCCAGTTTCCGAACATTATCTGCGAGGCGGGCGACGGCAGCGCGTCCGATATCGGCCTGGCCTCGATTTCCGGTGCACTCTACCGGAATCACGATTGCCTGATTATCTGCTACGACAACGAGCAGTACGCCAACACCGGCATCCAGGCTTCGTCGCGCACGCCCTACGGCGGCATGACGACCTTCTCTCCTCCGGGCCCCGAAGTTCCCGAAGGCAAAAAGTTGTATCCCAAGGATCTCGCCCGCATGATGGCCGCCGGCCATCCCCACTGCTACGTGGCGACCGCGAGCGTAGGTTATCCCATCGACTTGATGAACAAAGTTCGCAAGGGTCTCAACCACAAAGGCGCTGCCTACCTCATGATCTACACGCCATGCCAGAAAGGTTTCGTCTACGAAACTCCGCGCTCGATCGATCTTGGCCGTTTGGTCGTTGAATGCGGGCTCTATCCGATGTGGGAGTGGAATCCCGAGAAGCGGGCGTTCAATTACAGCTTCCGCCCGGCAAGCATGCGGCCGGTCTCGGAGTATCTGAAATTGCAAGGCCGCTTTGGCCATCTCCGCGCCGAGCACATTGCCAATCTGCAGAAGTTTGCCAATGAGCAATGGCGGATGATGGGAGTTGAACTGCCTGAGGCTCTGCTCCAGGCAGCCGATGCGAAGAACTTGGTTAACATGGCGGCTGCAGAAGAGGCCGCAACAATGGCGGAAACCGTATGAACACGAAAGCAACTGCTCCCCCGGCGGCTCCGGAAGCGCAGGAAAGCTATATCGTCACCGAGGGCAAAAAACGCGGCTCGACCCGCGACGTGCGGCCGGAGGCGGCTTTCGACCGCTATTACACCGTCCTGCGCGTGCATCCGGGGGACGCGATCCTTACCGACAACTGGCACACCAATGAAGTCCTGAGCCACGCGCGCAACAACTTCGAAGGTGTCACCTTCGCCATGCGCACGCTGGAAGCTTGGGGGGCGATGATTGAGAATGATCATCGTGCCTACTACACGGCAGGCGGGCGAATTTGGATGATGGATCTGGAGCCCTGCGAAGGCAAGAAGCCGCGTCTGCCTGGCACCGGCTCGGGTAAGAAGTAGATTGTCGCGCATTCTGCTGATCGACGACACGCCGGAGATCGCCGAGCTGCTGACGTTCTCCCTGCGAGACCTTGGCTACGAGGTCGTCGCGGCGGGCTATACTCCCACCGTGAACGATCTGGTGATCGAGCACCGTAGCGATGCGGTGGTGCTCGATTGCACGGCGTTTGATATGAGTGAGGCGCTTTTCGATAGCTTGCGTCACCATCCCAATCACTCCCAGCTTCCGATCGTCATCATCAGCGACACGCCAGAGCAGGCAGATGCGAGCCTCCGCTCCCGGAAGGCGCGCAAAGTTCTGCTGGTTCCAAAACCTTTTACCGGGGCTCAGGTCGGACGAGCGCTGGCGCAGCTGCTCGAATAAATATGCCCTTGTGGAGCATGGACGACTGGCAATTCCTCGAGCGCGAGGTCGTCACCGACCCGAAGGGCAGGCAGTGGACCGTCGCGCTCATGGATGTGCTGGGTCAGCAGGGCGATCCGGACATGCCGGACAAGTTGCTGGAGCTGCAATATTCCTCGGGTCGCTACTTCACTTTGATCTACGCGGACGGTGGAGCGCTCCAGCGCGAGCGCGGCTACGCCTCGCTGCCGGAAGCCAGCAGCGCTTTTGGAAACCTGCTGGTAGCCGTGATCGATGGCCGCCTCGATCCTACCCAGCCGGTGTTTCGGCAAGACCTGGAAGATTAGACCACTGAAAGTGCGGTCGAGGGCGGGCTCACCTTGACTCCCTACCTTTGCCAACAACTCCAGAAATTTCTGTTCGCGCTGGGACTGGTCCCGTCCATCGAGCGCCTCTGCAGGCTGCGTCATATTCATCGAGCAGAAACTTCGGACCGCACATGGAACAGAATTATGCGTCCTTATAAAATCATCCTTCAGCGTCTCATCGTGCATGGAGCGCGCGGCTTCTGGATCGAGCGACAGATCGAACTGCTGGTTCCCGTCGAACAGGAAACGCGCTTAGGAGAGCGCGTCGTCACGGTTGCGCGCATCCGGACGATGCCACGCTACGTCAGCGGCATGTGCCGCAATCTTGTACCCGATCACGCCCTGCACTATGCACCAGCTCGGGCTCGATCCTCTCACGCTGAGCGACGAAGCTCATCTCCTCTGTAATCACGCCCTGGCGCGCATAATGCATTTGCGATACATTCCGTGAACCGTTCGCGGCAGCCGTGGCCAGCCAACCGTTTTTCGATCCACGCCTCTCGAACTCCCATACTATTTCTCCTGATAAACTCGCTCGCCGGAGCCGCACATGTGCCCGCGTCGAATTCGCGTTGGCATCCGCGCACGCAGTGAGGAGGGAGCTAGCGGCCGGGATCCAAATCTCTCATTACTACACGCAATACCTGGCCGGTTTGTCGCGCATCGCGCTCCGTAATCCTAGTATTCAGTCCATCACTGCCCCCGGCGCCGGTGTGATCTCGGTAGGCTCTCGCGATTCCGGGCAGGCGCGCGCATCCGCCGCGAATTAGTCCTGCCCTCTCGGCGACCGCGAGCCGCGCAGCAAACGACCAGTCAGAAATTTTCTCGGCGGGCGCCCCCGACGCCATCAGCGCGCTAAGCCCCTTATGTTCCAGTGCGTCCGTGACGATAGCCTCCAGGATTCCGCAAGCGGTGAGCAACGCGGTTTCGTACTCGCGCTGCTCAAAGGCGCCGCGACTATCGAGATAAGCCTGCTCGACGACTGGGCGGAGCTCAGGGTTGTGAACAAAGTCGAAGCGGTGAGGAGGTGGCGCTTCCGACGATGCGGAAATGACCGGCCTATGATCAGTTTGGGAGAGCGATGCAACTCCCTGCTCAAGGACTCGGAGCAGCCGTTGGACGATCTCGGCCGGCGCTACCCCTTCCACGGCATGACCATCCTCCGAGCGCATCAGAAAAGCCTGGCTAAATGACCGCGCAAGCCAGTGGGCCTTGCTGCCTCCCGACAATTGATTGATGGTGATTCCGCAGTCTTCCTGCCAGACTCGCGCAGCGCCAATGGCAGATGCACTGGAAGGGTCAGCCGCAAGTAGCTGCCCAAGCTGACGGCCGCGGCCAATCAAGCCATTGAGGTGAGAGAGGTAGGTTTCGATCTGTGCCCGCAGCCTTTCATCCATCGGTTGCGTTTCCGGCAGAGTCCCCAAATCTGGGGAGGATCCCTTGCGAGCCGAGTCGCCGCTCGGATTCGAGAACTCTTGACAGTCCGTGGGAAGCATGCTAACTTTTCCAGCCGCAAGTGGTTCGATGACTGGACCAGTATATATCACGGGTTTTGCCACCGAGCCAAAAAAGATTCGCCGTTTCCGGCCACCTGGGCTGGCTGCAGTAAGGGATGCTGAAGCCTGCCTGGGCAGGATGCGGCTAATCGCTGGGGATAAACCGGCGGCGAACCGAGGCGATTGGCGAACTTCACCAATGATCAACATCGACGGTTTCCAAGTCGAAGTCGATAAGATGTGGGAAATTGCCCGGTTCCCGATGTGATGAAATTGCTGGCGGAAGTGGAAGCCGACGCCGAACATGTTGGCCGGCGTCAGTTGACACACCCTCAACTCCGCAGGAAGCAAGTCGCGAGGCAACTGGCGTCCTTGCATTGCGCTGTTAATGTATAACGCGCTGTTATGGAGGAAACACCTATGGCTGGAACTCCGGCCGCTCTAATTCACCCCTCGCGTATCCCCAATCGTTGGATCCAGTTGATCGCCGGTATCGTTGCGATGATGGCAATCGCCAACCTGCAATACGCGTGGACTCTCTTCACCAAACCCATACAAGCCCATCTACACGTCTCTTTGGAGGCTGTCCAGGTAACCTTCTTTATATTCGTTGCCCTGGAAACCTGGCTCGTTCCGTTCGAAGGCTTTCTGGTGGATATGATCGGTCCCCGATTCATGCTGGGGATTGGATCCATCATGGTCGGACTGGGCTGGATCGGTTCCGGCCGCGCAGAGACGATCGGCAGCCTCTACTTCTGGTATGGCGTAGGTGGCGTCGGTGCCGGCATTGTCTACGGGGGAGCCATCGGGAACGCACTGAAGTGGTTTCCGGACTATCGCGGTCTGTGCGTCGGCCTGACTGCGGCAGCTTTCGGCATAGGAACCGCAACTACCATCGCTCCGATCGCCGACATGCTGAAAGTCTCGGGCTATCAGCACACCTTTATCATCTGGGGACTGATTCAGGGATTCGTGGTTCTAGCCTCATCCCTCTTCCTGGCTCGGCCGCCGGTCGGATGGACGCCGCCCAACTGGAAAGAAAAAGAAGCAAAGATCAAGGCTAAAGTGAACATTTCAGCCCTCGACATGACGCCGCTGCAAATGCTGTGCCAGCCGTCGTTCTATCTCATCTATGTGATGATGACGATGTTGGCCTTCGGCGGTTTGGTGGTCACCGCACAACTCAATCCAATGGCCGCCTCGTACCACGTCGACAAGGTCGTGGTCCTTTGGGGAATGACCGCCTTGGTCGTGGCTATCACGGTCGACCGTATCTTGAATGGTTTGACGCGTCCCTTTTGGGGATGGGTCTCAGACCATATTGGACGCGAGAATGCCATCTTTATCTCGTTCATCCTTGAGGCGATCGCAGTCTATGCCCTGCTCCAACTGATTGGACATCCGGTGTGGTTCGTGACGCTGTCCGGCCTGTGTTTCTTTGCCTGGGGCAACATTTTCTCGTTGTTCCCTTCGATCACGGGCGACCTCTACGGGAAAAAGTGGGCCACTACCAACTACGGCATCGTGTACACCGCGAAGGGGGTGGCCGCGGCTTTCGCGGGCCCGGGCGCTGCCTGGTTATTTGCCAAGACCGGGTCGTGGACCAAGGTTTTTTGGGCCATGATCGTGTGCGATCTGATCGCTGCGTTCATGGCTTTGCTGTGGCTGAAGCCTCTCGCGGCCCGAGCCGTCCGCGCTTCGGATCAAACGGCATCGAGCGCCGGCGTGCCTATGCCCGTGAAGGCGCGAGGCGTGGCGTAGCGAAGTGGAGCGGTAACAAGGGTTGATGCGGTCGATAAACACAAAAGGCTCTCTTTCTCTCGGGAAAGAGAGCCTTTCCTTACTTCGGAACGTTGGCTTCTCAATGCGCAGTTGCCGCGAACGCCTTGTGATCCTGTGCCCGCCCGCGATTTAGTGCCTTGCCGCTCGCAGACGTTGTTCCAGAGACTTCACCTCAAGGTTCAATCCCTCGGGAAGATGGCTGCCGAAGTGGGCGAAATGTTCTCGGATCAATGGCACTTCCGCCAGCCAGCCCTCGATGTCCACGCCGAGCAGTTCCTCTACCTGAGCGTTGTCGAGGTCGAGGCCGGTTGTGTCGAGATCGGCCACTTCGGGAATGCGTCCGATCGGCGTCTCCTTAGCGTGCACTTTTCCATCGCAACGCTCAAAAATCCACTTCAGCACTCGGCTGTTTTCTCCATAACCTGGCCACAGGAACTTGCCTCTCTGGTTCTGGCGAAACCAGTTGACGTAGAAGATCTTCGGCAGTTTCGACGCAGCAGAGTGCTCACCCATGTTGAGCCAATGTCCGAAATAGTCGCCCATGTGGTAGCCGCAAAAGGGAAGCATGGCCATGGGATCGCGACGTAGCTGTCCCACTTTGCCGGTGATGGCCGCGGTAGTCTCGCTGCTGGACGTTGCACCCAGGAAAGTGCCGTGCTGCCAGTCGAAGGCTTCGGTAACCAGCGGAACAATTCCCGCGCGCCTTCCACCAAACAAGATGGCATCGATGGGTACGCCCTTTGGATCCTCCCATTCGGGGGCGATCACTGGGCACTGCGATGCGGGAGCCGTAAACCGCGAATTTGGATGCGCTGCCGGCCGGGGCGTGGCAGGACTCCATCGCCGACGCAGCCAGTCCACCAACTTGGGCGGCTTCTCCTCGGTCATTCCTTCCCACCAGACGTCACCATCCAGCGTCATCGCACAATTCGTGAAGATGGAGTTCCTGGTTACAGTCAGCATGGCGTTGGAGTTCGATTTCATGCTCGTGCCGGGAGCGACGCCGAAGAAACCGTATTCCGGATTGATGGCGTAAAGCCGTCCATCCGCTCCGAATTTCATCCATGCAATGTCATCGCCGATGGTCTCCACCTTCCAACCTGGAATCGTCGGGATCAGCATCGACAAATTTGTTTTGCCGCAGGCGGAGGGAAACGCACCCGTCATATACTTCACTCGACCCGACGGGCTGATTAACTTCAGAATCAACATGTGCTCCGCCATCCAGCCTTCATCGCGCGCCTGCACAGATGCGATGCGCAGGGCGTGGCACTTCTTCGCCAACAAGGCGTTGCCACCATAACCAGAACCGTAAGACCAGATCTCCCGCGTCTCGGGAAAATGACAGATGTATTTGTGCTCCTTATTACAGCGCCAAGTCGCGTCCGGCTGATTGGGCCCGAGCGGCAACCCGACTGAATGCAGTCCGCGCACAAATTCGCCGTCCTCGCCGAGAACGTCCAGCACGTGGGTTCCCACGCGCGTCATAATGTGCATGTTCGCGACAACGTAGGTTGAGTCGGTGATTTCCACTCCGATTCGTGCAATGTCCGAGCCGATCGGACCCAGGCTGTAAGGCACCACGAACATGGTGCGTCCGACCATCGAGCCCGCGAACAATTCTCCCAGCTTCTGCTTCATCTTTGCTGGATCCTGCCAGTTGTTTGTGGGGCCGGCATCTTCCTGGGTTCGCGAGCAGATGAAAGTCCGATCCTCCACGCGGGCCACGTCGGCAGGGTCAGAGCGTACCAGAAAGCTGTTCGGCCGCTTCGTCGCAGCCAGAGGAATCGCTGTCCCGCTCAGCACCAGCATCCGCAGCATCGACTCCTGTTCTTCCGGCGAACCGTCACACCAGTGAATGCGATCGGGGTTGCACATGCGTACCACTTCTTCGACCCAACGCTCCAGCTTGGCGTGCCGGAAGTTACTCGAGGCTGCATCAACTTCGATTGTGACCGTGGCCATAGTAATGTCTCTCCCTAGAAAACCAATCGCGGATGAATTCCGGCATCGTCGCTAAAAACTTAGATCCGACGAGCAATGCCTGCAATTGGATGCAAGACTGGCAGATGTCGTACGGACCTCAACCCCCGAGCGCCCCGGTTCGTGTACCGTCCCGCGCTTTCAGTTGTTGTAGGGACAGTGTTGTCCGACATGAATATATTCTCTCTCTTTTGAGAAGATTATTCCAGCGTAGGATGCTGTAACTCTGGGCTCCACGTCTGAAACAGGAGCCGCTAGATAACCCTCTTTCAGGAAGATAACCTGAACTGCCGGCAAAAAACACGAAATCGGATCTTGCTGCTTCTTGTTTTATCGCGTTACGTGTCTTCGCCCAAATCTCACATTGAAGGGTGATTTGAGTCATTGCGTGACTTTGTCTTTCTCAGGGGCAGACTCGAGAGGGAAGCTCGAGCGGCTGAGGGAAGGCACTTTGAGCAGCCTGGGCGCAAGCCTCAATCACCCTGAGGCGCACGACCAGCACCATCCCAGGCCATTGCCGCAGTAGCGCAAGCCAGTTACCACCCGCCCGGAGCGAACGGGTTTTCCCGTGTGACCTGAGTACCCTTGCGTCGAGTGCCTATCGTTCCCAGAATGGGACATGACCTGTACAAAGTGCGGTATTGATCTGCCCTACGACTCGCGTTTCTGTTTTAGCTGCGGCCAAACCCTCGGCGTAGTTTCCGTTGGTGGAGGCGCAGCCGCAGCCCTGGCTCCGGCCCGAATTGAGGAACCGAAGGTGCCTGAGCTCCGTGCCAAGCTTGCAATCCGGAGCGGGCTTGCAATCCTGCTGCTGGCCGTCCTGTTCGGCGCTGCGTGGTACGTGCAAAGCCACTACTCAAATTCGCCCAAAGGGGACGGAAACCTAGTAGCTCAGCCCGAATAGACGCCGAGTGGGCAACGTTGTATCACATCGGCCAATCCATTCGGCGAAGCTTGAACGTCATGCTGCCCGTAGCAACCCGGTAAGTATTAGGTCCGCTTCATTTTCGTGACCGGGTCACTGAGAACGGGCTCAATGGGGAATCTGTTATCGACGGGAAGGTGCGAATCATTTTCCGGCGTCGGTGTGCCAACCCGGATTAGTCCACCGCCCATGTTGCCGAACAAATATCTCCGTCACCCGCCCCGAGTCTGACGTTCGCTTGCCGCCAACTTCGGTTTCAGCGACATAGTTGCTCCAGACGACGGCGACATCGCCAAAGTGTTGCACTTCGGTGCGCGGGAATTCAAGGCGGACAAGCCTACCACCTTTGGCGTGAAAGTTTAGCGAGGTCTGAAGCACATCCGCCTGACACTTCCATTTCTCCTCGCCGCCACTCATAACAATGGTCTCGGGCGGCAGCAGGTCCGCAAGAACCTTTATGTCGCCCGCAAACCATGCGCGCCATACCGCATCACGCGTGCGCAGCAATTGCTCGTCGTTTGGCTGTCGAGCGGACAGATCCACTGCGCTCAGAGTAGCGACACAAAAGGCCGCGATAATCACGATGCCGTTCCACTTCCATTTCACCACGAATCCTCCGTTATGAACGTTCTGTCTTGCTGCTCCGCTTGCCGGCGTCGAGCGCCAACAGGACGGCTGCGCCCGAAGCCGAGTACACCGAATAATCCATCGGCGACTTGAGTCCGAAAGAGATCGCCATCGCGGTCGCAAACATCGCCAGCAGAAGCGCGCTCGCCAGCGAAACCCATCGCGGCCACCAGCCCAGGATCATAAGAACTCCGAGCGATGTTTCGCAGACAGTGGTCGCCCACGCGAGATAGGGAATGGCGGCCTTCGGCATAAATGAATTTACTTCTGCCGCATATTCCATGAAATTCGCAAAGTGCTTCAGATCGAGCGTCCTGTCCCACAGTCCAAAGCGCCCCGCCACAGCGGAAAGAAAGGCGGCGCCCAGGGCAACGCGTGCGTACAGGACTCCCGCACGCTCCCAATTCATTCGGTGCCGCTTATCGGCACGGCTGTAGAGCGTAGTGTCCGAGGAAACATGTGCTTGCTGATTCATTGTGATCGTCCTTTCGAAGCGCCGCTCTCCGGCACATCGACACTGAGCGGCGTGTCTTGATCGCAAATCAAATACGCGACCAGCATTGCCGGTTTCGTGGAGCTCGCATTAGCGGAAACCAGATGAACCCCGTGGGGCGCTTCGTAGAAGCTCTCGCCCGCCTTGTAAATCCTCTCCGGCTCGCCCAGTAGTTGAGTTCGGACGGCTCCTTGGACGATGTAGCCCATCACCGCGCAGGGATGCGAATGTGGCGCCGATGCCTCGCCCGGACCGTAGTGAACTTCCACCAGGACGCCCTTCAGATGGTCGCCATCGAGTTTCGGTAGAGGCTGCGAGATCACAATCCGTGCTCGATCTTTCTTCTGCGAAATGGGCCGGGAGTCGTGGCTCGATGCAAGATGCGCTGTCGCCAGCCCGCCGCCAAGGGTCGCCACGACAAAGATGATCCACTTTGTATTTGCGCTCATCATTCCTCGCCTCGAAATGCTCCACGATATAAGGGCAAGAATTTGGACTCTGGCAATAATTGCCGCGTGCTTTGAAGAGTGCTCATGCCGTGCACTGGACTTGGGCTTTGGGCCCGTCGCAGCATCCACGCTCCGCCGATACACACGGCACTGCCGACCACAGAAAGCGACGTCACCTTTTCGTGGTGGACAACCACCCCTAGGAAAAGCGCAACCGCGGGAATCAGGTAAGTCGTGGCGGAGGCACGCGTGGCTCCATACCTGCCGGCGGCAACGGAGATGACCAGGTGCGCCACGCCCGTGCCTAGCGCTCCCAAAGCCAGCAGCGCGAACACCGGACCAACCATCCAGCGTGCACACAGCAGATCATCTAACCCCAACGGCGCGGTCAGAACCAGTGCAACCGCCTGAGCTCGCCAGATAACCGGCAAGGCTCCGTTGCGCTGCTGGAGTGGGCTCGCAATATTAAGCGCTAATCCGTAAGAGACGAGCGCGGCCACGATCATCCCGATGCCGGCCGCGCTGCTGTGACCCTCGCCGCTGGCCGGGACCGCCATCAACATCGCTCCGGCCATGCCAATCGCGAGTCCCGCCAACACTCGGCGCGATGGCGCCCGGCGCGCGACGACTGCGGCCACGATCGCAGTGAATAGAGGATTAGCGCCGTTCAGCATTCCCGTGAGCGCGGAAGAGACGTGCCGCTCGGCGAAGGGGAACATGCTGAGCGGAAACGCCAGCCACAGGACTCCGAGCCCGATGGTTCCCGCCCAGTCCGAACGCGGGATTGGCCTTCGCGCCGCCGGGAACAATGAAAGCGTCGCAAAACCGACGAGGATGCGGACGAAAGTGACTCCGTTAGGACCGATGATACGCATCCCTTCCGCGATAAACAGGAATGACCCACCCCAGATCAGCCCCGGCACGACCAGCAAAAGCCAACCCGTTGTTCCGGCGTGGGATGTTGCTGTTTGCCAGAAGGGCCTGGCTTTGTCTGGCATGCGCGTGACCTCGTCCGGATCAGGCTATGATCAAATGGACCCTACGACAAGGTCCATTTAGCGTATTCTTGCTGTACCACTATGACGAAGAAAATCACCCCCTACGAACTGGCGCTTCCCCATCGCAGCCCCGAGGCGCCAGCCTACCAATGGGTGTATGAAGGAGTGCGCTCCGCGATCCTCGGCGGTCGACTGAGCGCTGGTACGCGATTGCCGGCCACTCGTGATCTCGCCCGCCAGTACGGATTATCGCGGGGCACGATCGTGAATGCCTTTGATCTGCTTGCTTCCGAGGGCTATGTTGAAGGTCGCGTGGGATCGGGTACCTACGTCAGCAGACTCTTGCCGGACCGATTGCTGCAGGTCGCGTCGGGCCATCTCGCCAAGCCTGCTGCGCAGGAAAAGCGATGCTCACCGCTCTCGGACTATGCGCAAAGGGCACTACTATTCGAGGGCTATGAGAACCGGCCGACTCGGGCCTTCCGCGCCAACCTGCCAGCGTTAGATCTATTTCCCACGACACTGTGGACAAAAATTACAGTCCGGTGCTTGCGCCGAATTTCGAGACAACATCTGATGGGCTGTGGCGCTCTGGGCTACATGCCCCTTCGGCAAGGGGTAGCAGAATATATGAGCACGTCGCGAGGAGTAAGGTGTGTGCCGGAGCAGATAGCGATCGTCTCTGGCGTGCAAGAAGCACTCGATGTGACCTCCCGGCTCCTGTTGAATCCGCGAGATCGAGTATGTGTCGAAAACCCTGGGTACCCCGGCGCCGCCTTTGTTTTCCAGGCCCTCGGCGCAAGAATCTGTGCCGCCGGCGTCGATGACGAGGGAATCACAATCAGCCAGCTTCCGTCGCACGGAATTCGGCTGATTTACGTCACACCCGGGCATCAGTTTCCCTTAGGCACGACCATGAGCCTGGCCCGGCGCCTCCAGTTGCTGGAGTGGGCCCGAAGCTCAGGTGCGATGATTTTTGAGGACGATTACGACAGTGAGTACCGCTACTCGGGCAGGCCGATTCCAGCGCTGCAGGGACTCGATGAGCGCGGATTGGTTCTCTATGCGGGCAGTTTCAGCAAGGTACTGTTTCCTTCGCTTCGCCTGGGATACGCGGTAATTCCTCTCCACCTGGTGCGCCATTTCGAAGTGGCCCTGTCCCTCACCTGCCGCCATGCGCCTCTACTCGAACAACTGGTGCTCACCGAGTTCATCACCGAGGGCCACTTCGGACGGCACCTCCGGCGCATGCGCGAGGTCTATGCCGAGCGTCTTTCGGTGCTCTTGGAGGGAGCGCGCTTACGGCTTCGAGGACTATTGGACATCTCAGGAGTCGAAGCAGGGTTGCAAACTGTGGGATGGCTCTGTGGCGGGATGAATGCCGAATCGGCGGCCGCTGCGGCAGCGAAGCGCAATGTGGACGTGATTCCGGTGGACCGGTACAGCCAAGGCAAAGTGGCGCCTAACGGGCTGCAGTTGGGATTTGCTGCCTTGGGCGTGAGTGAGATCCGTCGCGGAGTTCGGGATCTCGCGATCGCATTAGAAGATGAGTGGCATCGCCGCGTGCAGAAGGCTCGGCGGTGAGTGATCCGCACCAGGAAGTTGAATCCGGTGCCTTTCTGCGATTCGAGGAAGCCCCGTCGACTGAATACGAAAATGATGCGGCTTGAAACTTATTCGGACCCGCTTGATCCGATGTTTCATGCCAATGGTTCTCAAATTGGCGATTGTTTTTCAGCCTGGCGTGGACGCCTGCCGCCACTGCACAAGAGAAGCCAAGCCACGTGCGAGGTCGAGAGTTCGCCGTACCTGAAGCGGGCGATTTCCCAGCCCGTCGATTGGCGGGAACGCTCTCTACAACTCTTCCGGGGAAGTCGATTGGCAAGGAAAGCGAACCACGGTTCACGAAATCATTCTCCGAATCAACGGCAGCAACGGCCGGATCTCGATAGCTGGCGCCGTGCCCAGACTTGAAAAAGTTTGTTGGTGCCAAGACTGCTCGCGAGTTAGCTCTGTCTCGCCAATCGTTAAAGTAGCTAGCCCTTTTCGCCCAAGATTGCACGACACTCTTGTTGAAGTAGCGCGAACAGCTCCTCCATGTGCTCTTGGCGCGTACGGAAATTCACCGGGTTGATTCGAAACCACGATTTCCCCTTGAGTTCGGTCGTTGAAATCCAGAAACGACCGCTTTGCTCCACACGCTGGGCCACTTCCGCGTGCAGATTCTTCGACTCTGCCTCATTAAGCTCTGCACCTTTATAGCGGATGCAGATCGCCGACATGGGTGGGACGCTGGCCGGCTCAAAATCCGGAGCTTTCTCAGTCAAAGCATAAAGGTGTTTCGCCTGGCGCACGTTGTTATCAATCCACGCCCCGATCTGGCGGGCACCGTATCGCTTGAAACTCATCCACACTTTCAAGCTGCGAAATCGCCGCGACTGCTCGAAACCGTGAACATAATATTGGTAACGCTCATTCTCTTGATCGAACTCATCGGTGAGATAGGAAGGTTTCATGCCAAACGATGCGGTAAGCCGGTGCTGATCTTTCACCAGCACGGCACCGGCGTCAAGCGGAGCATAGAACCACTTGTGAGGATCGATGGTGATCGAATCTGCGAGTTCCAGCCCACAGTTCCGCATCGGCCATTCGTGGGAGAGCAACATGCCACCCCCGTATGCGGCATCCGCGTGCAGCCACATACCTTCGCGATCGGCGATGCGCCGCAATTGGCGCATATCATCGACTGCGCCGGTATTGGTGCTTCCAAAGACGCCCACCACACACATCGGGCGGATGCCATCTTTCTTGTCCCGGGCAATCGCTTCCTCAACAGCATCGAGCCGAACCTGAAACGCCGAATCTGTCGGCAGCGGACGTAGCGCATTTCGTCCCAGACCGATACAGTCGACGGCTTTGTCAACGGAAACGTGCCGCTCCTCCGATACGTAAACCGCCCAGCGCTCGTGTATCCCGTCGTATTGTCCGTGACCGCGCGTCACCGCATCCCGGCCGAGCTTCAGTCCGATGAAGTTCGCCAACATTCCGCCGCTGGTGAGATTGCCGCCCGCGTTTTCGTCGTAGCCGCAGAGGTCGGTGAGCCAGCGCACGACCCTTCGCTCCATCGCCACCGCCGACGGCCCAATCGAATAAGCGCCGACGTTCTGATTGATGGCGGAACAGATGAAGTCTCCGATCACGCCCACGGGATTGGGCGACGGTGTGATCAGTCCCATATAGCCGGGATGCCCGACATTCGTGCAATAGGGAAGCATCTTCTCCTTCAATTCATCCAGCACGCTGTCGGCTGGACTCGGGTCCTGGGGCAGTGGCTCCGTAAAGATCCGGTTCACCGTCCGTGGTTCCACGTCAGGGAATACGCGTTTTTCCTCGATATGATCGAAATAGTCAGCCAGCAGATCGACGACCTGGTGGCCCAAGTCACGAAATTCTTTCCTATCCATTCGCAATCACCTTTCGCTATTTTACAATCCACCGCGAAAAGGCCGCCCTGCGCGAGAGCTTCGCTCGTACACCTCTGCGAAGATTGCGCCAATACCCCCGGATCAATAAGAACGATCAACAAGAATAAACAGAGCGGCGCCGGCGCTGCGGCTTACGAAGTTAGATCAGACTTCTCACCCAGAGGCCGCGCGAGATGGGCGCCCGCCTGAGTGTTCTACTCCCGGCTTCTACTTGGTCTTTGAATTGTCGCTGCTTCGGATAAACTCCACCACGTTGTCGTGGATCGCTTTCAGCGAGGCTTCGTGAGCGTAGACCATGTGTCCGGATTCGTAAAATTTGAATTCGATATTTTTTTGCAAATCAGGTGGAATCGGCAGGTGCTGCATTTCATAGACGCCTTCGTAAAACGGGGTGGCGAGATCGAAATATCCGGCGTTCAAAAGAATTTTGAGTTGCGGGTTGTACTTCATCGCGGTGGCCAGGTCGAGCATCACGTTGGTGGCCCCGGGCAGGGCGAATGGTACTCCGGGAGCCTTGTGCGCAAAGCTCCAATATTTGAAAAGTTCAATTTCCGGATTGTATTCCTTGTTCTCGCCATACTTCAGATCTTTGCGTACATAGTCGTTGAACGCGGAAACGTACGCCGAAGAGATCGCCGCGGATTGCGGATCGTACTGCGCCTCTTTGCTGAGCGGATCAAAGGTGGGTCCGGAAAAGCGCGTGTCGAGGCGGCCGGTGGTGAGATTGCTTTCGTCCTGCAGGTTCTTCGAGAATTCTCCGCCATTGATACGCAGGTCGGCTTTCTCGATGTATGCAACCGGGAGGCCAGTGTATTGATGGAGCTTGGCGGCGATGGCGTGGCGTTGCTCCACTGGAAGGGAAGAGCCCGCTCCCAGCGCCAGCGCGTAATCGTTCATCGCGAAGTGCTCGACCTCAGTTAGCAAGGGTGCGAGGTCGGGAGGAGCGTCTGGCAATTTGTGGTGATACCAAGCCGTGGCCGCATAAGTAGGCAGATTGAGTTGATACGCCACGTCGACGCCCGGATTGAACTCCGGGAAATCTGAATCGAGCGAGAAGTTTAAAATTTGCGACAGAAGGATCACGCCGTTGAAGTCGATATCGCGTTCGGTTTCCAGAATATTGCTGAGCACGGCGGATCGCGTGGTGCCGTAGCTTTCTCCGAACAAATATTTGGGTGAATTCCAGCGTCCATACTTGGAGAGGAACTGTGAAATGAAATCACCAAAGGCCCAGGCGTCCGGGTCGACACCGTAAAAGGCTTTCTCCTTGTCCTTTCCCGCGATACGGCTGAAGCCGGTGCCGGGCGCGTCTATAAAAACGAGATCGCTCACGTCGAGCAGGCTGTATTCGTTGTTCACCACGGGATAGGGCGCCGCGGGAGTGTGGCGATCATCGGCCGTCACGACACGCTTCGGCCCGAATGCTCCCATATGAAGCCACACGGTGGAGGAGCCGGGCCCACCGTTATATAAGAAGGTGAGCGGACGCGGCGTGCCTTTGTTGTCCGCTTTGAAATATGCCACGTAGAACATGCTAGCTTCGGCGGGCTTGTTCTTGTCATCCTTGTCGGCGTTTTGCGGGACGTCGTCCCAACCCTTGGGATGCACGACGAGCGTTCCGGCGAATGCGTCATAGTTGACAACATTGCCGCCGATGGTCACCGATCCCTTGCTTGCTTGCTGCTCCGCTTTGAATTGTTCGGGATTGGTTGGCTCGGTCTTGGCGGGTTCGGGCTTGGTGATTGGCGGTTCTTGTTTTACTTGGGCAAGAACGGTTGTGAGCGGAAGCACGAGAGTTGCGATGGTGAACGTGACGAGCTTCTGTCTCGTGATCCTCAAGATGGGGGTTCGCATCGAGCATTTCTCCAGTGGTTGGAAAATGGAGTTTCAATTCCGTTCAGTGAGTGCAAAGCTAAATTTATCACGTTCCTGGAACGGGCGATTCGACGGAGTTTGTTGGTTTTTCCCAACCTGCAGAAGAGAACGATCTCGCCTAGCGCCCTCATCGTGGTATGGGGCTCGTCGGTGGTTTTGGGCAGCGGCACCCTGCGCAGGGCTTTCGCCTGGAATGGGGATCGACGACAGATTCCGCCGAGAGCGTGGGTTGCGGCACCGCGATGCTCAGTCTCGACGCGTTTTTGTAGGGGAACAGTAACTCGCCGGTGTAACTGGGATTCGCGCCTGAATCAATCAGAGCCACGGCGCATCTCGTTACCTATCTCTATGTGGTGAAAATTCCGCAAGCGAACCTCGGGCCAACGAAGTAGCCCTCAAGTGCTTCTGTCTCTCCTGTATAGTTCTATTCTCCGCGGGTCGATCCTTTAATCCCGGAGTCTAGCAGCGATGTTAAGACCTTTCCTACCACACCTCCTCCGAGTGGTTTTGACAACTTTGTTGGTTCTCGTAGTGTGCGTCTCTCCGTCTTTTGCGCAAGCGCGCCATCCGAGCAAGATTTTCGGAGGCTACTTCGAGGAATGGGGTATCAACTACGCCGCTTACAACATTGCGGATTTACAAAAGAATGACGTGGCCGATGAGTTGACCCATTTGATCTACGCCTTCGGCAATGTGACCCCGACTTCTCCCCCGGCGTGCGCCATTGCCGATCCCCTGGCCGCTTACCAGAATTCGACGCTTCCCAGTGTGAGCGGCAAGCCTTATACCGCGCCGCTCTACGGAAATTTTGGCGCGATCCAACAACTTAAGCAGCTTCATCCCAATCTGAAAGTGTTGATCTCGTTGGGGGGACAAGCCGGCAACGTTGCCGGCTTCGTGACCGCCGCCGCCACTCCGGCCGGCAGGGCTATGCTCGCCTCCTCGTGTATCGGCATGTTTGTTAAGGGCAACATCGCTCCAGGCGTTACAGCTCCGGGTTTGTTTGACGGCTTCAATATCGATTGGGAGTTTCCCGGCGCTGCGGATAAGCAGAACTTCACCGCTCTGCTCAAAGAGTTCCGTTCGCAACTCAACGCTTTGTCGAAAGCGACGGGCAAGAAATATGTCTTGACGTTCGATTCTCCCGCGAGCCCGAAGAAATATATCAACATCGACCTAAAGGCCGCCGCTGCACAAGTGGATTTCCTCACGATCGACGGTTATGACTATGCCGGGGCGGACGAAAAGCAGACGAATGAGTCGTCTTCCCTGTACGATACGGCCGCGGATCCTGTGTATTCGGATGACCGCTACATCGATGCCACGGTAAGAGCTTATCGCCAGGCCGGCGTGCCGGCGGCCAAGTACACCATGGGCTTGCCGTTGTATGCCGTTGGCTGGACCGGCGTCCTCAACCTGAACCATGGCTTGTATCAGAAGGCAACAGCTGCTTCTCCAGTGCTCTTGGCTGACGGATCGGGTGTGTGCCCGAAGCCGGACAAAGCCGCGCCCTCGCCCGGTTGTGACACCATTTTGACCGCCGGGTTTGCCACCTACTCGACCATTGAGAACATCGCGAATAAGTACGGGTACACTGCCTGGTACGACCCGGCACGGGTTGGAGCGACGCTCTACAATCCAGCCAGCGGCACCTTCTATACCTACGACAATCCTACTGCCGTGGCAGCGAAGACGGCCTACATCAAGAAGAACAAGCTTGGTGGCGCTTACGTGTGGGCGCTGAATGATGATGATCCGAGCGCATCTCTGACGAAGGCGATCGCAGCGGGCCTCAAGTAATCGAGACGTCCGCATCCCTAACTATAAATATGGGTCTCTTTTTTGGGGAAAAACATCGCCCACCGGGCGACCCGCATTGCTTCCGCTCCAGTTCGGTTCTCGTAACAAGATGGCTCCTGAGTCACCTTTTTCCACACTCCAAAACAAACCTGCTCCGCCACCTACCTGCCCCACGCCCTCTAGTGGTTGGGCCTGCCGAATTAAGCTCTGGTTCGGATTGCGCAACAGGGAAAAGTTCTTTGACTGTGCTGTTTAAGCGGAGTACTCTCCTCCGCATTGGTGCTATAGAGCAGTTTGGCTGGGAATCTTCCATGAAAGCTGAATACCCTGACTCTTACGACGCGGAGTCCGATGCAGTCAGCCTGCCTTTTAATTTAATTTTCTCTTGCCTTTGATCTCGGTCGGCGGAGTCGAGCCGGGCAAAAAAATGTGCACCAAAAGTATGGTATTGCAAGTTCCGCTATATAGCTCTATACTCCGCCGGTTCGTAGTTTACGAGTTCTGGAGGCGTTTGCCATGTCTACAGTTTTCCTGCCGCGCCTGCTCCGAGGGGCTTTGCTTACTTTGTTGCCCCTGGTCGCATGCATTTCCCCCTCATTCGCGCAAAATCACAATCAAGGCAAAATTCTCGGTGGATACTTCGAAGAGTGGAGTATCTACTACGCCGGTTACAACATTGCGAACCTACAACAGAATGGTGTGGCCGATAAACTGACGCACCTGCTCTACGCTTTCGGCAACGTGACCACGACTCCGGCTCCAGCATGCGCCTTTGCCGATACCTGGGCCGACTATCAATCTCCATACCTACCCAGCGTGAACGGTACCCCCTACCCTGGCCCACTCTATGGAAATTTTGCCGCCATCCAACAACTCAAGGCACTTCATCCCAACCTGAAAGTGCTGATGTCTTTGGGAGGGGCGTCCGCTGCCAACACTGCAGCCTTCGTCACTGCGGCCAGCACTGCTTCTGGACGCCAAGCCCTTGCCGCTTCCTGCATTGATATGTTTGTTAGCGGCAACATCGCCGCAGGCATCACGGCTCCCGGCTTGTTTGACGGTTTCAATATCGATTGGGAATTCCCCACCGCCACCGACACCGAGAACTTTACCGCCCTGCTCAAAGAGTTTCGTAGGCAGCTGAATGCTTTGAGCAAAACCACGGGCCAGCGATACACTCTGTCGTTCGATGGGCCGGCGGGCGCGCAGAACTATGTCAACATCAATCTTCGCCAAGCCGCCGAGCAGGTCGATTTCATCACCATCGATGGCTACAACTATTCCGGCTCGTGGGTCACCCAGACCAATGATGCATCGCCCCTATTCGATTCTCGCCAAGACCCGTTGTTTGGCCAAGGACTCGATATCAACGATACCGTAAACGCCTATCTCAAGGCCGGCGTGCCTCCCTCCAAGTACACCATGGGTGTGCCCTTATACGGCGCGGGTTGGACTGGCGTCCCTAACGTGAACCATGGTTTGTACCAGAATTCAACTGCCCCTTCTCCGGTTCTCTTGGCGAATGGAACCGGTTTATGTACGGACCTCAGCGGAAATACGCCCGGTTGCGACACTCTGTTAACTCCCGGACTTCTGACCTATTCGACGCTCTCCACTCTTACTTCGAACGGGTACAAGAATTTCTTCGATCCGCGACGCATCGCCGTATCCCTCTACGATCCGGCCAGCGGGACCTTCTACACCTACGACGATCCCGCGACGGCATTCCTGAAAATGATCTATGTAAACCTGAAGGTTCCGCAAGGGCTGGGCGGCGCCTACGTATGGGCGCTGAAAGACGACGATGCAAACGGAACCATAGTAAAAACCATGGCGGCAGGTCTAGGTCGCTGATGCTCGGTTGCGAGTCCTGGTAACGAGTCCGCTTGCGAGTGAAGAGATTTTCACCATCAGGATGATGGCACCAGGGGCAGGCTGGCTAACCAAGTCAGCCTGCTTAAATTTTGTGTTGACGATACTTAGTTGTCGGTCGCCTGGGGAACCGCGCCAACTAAGTCGCGCAACGCTTTGATCATGGTAAAGCGAACCAGCGCTTGTGGTTTCTCGGCTTCGTCCAACACAGCCAGTTGCTGAGCTCTCCAACCCGCGGCTGCGGGCAGTCCGGACGAAAGATAAGAAGTCGCTTCCATTCCCACCGTTGCCAGTGCCGTAAGTTGTTGGGCCCGTGATTCTGCCAGGGCGAGTGTGGGCGAGGCTGCCATTAGACGCAGGATTCCCGGCTCTGCCCCGATCCAAGCTTTGAAGTTGGTGGTGAGTTCGGTTTCCTCCTGCAATCGGGTCGGAGGATCCTGCAGATAGGCGCGCACGAGCACTTCCAGATTGTGGCGCGATGGCGGATCGGCCGGAAGCGCATCTACGAGTTGGTTGAGCGGCGTGAGTTGATTCGGGTGCTGCATGTGTGCGCGTTCGTCGAAGGTGACCGGCTCGAGAACGGAGGCCAGGATATGCAGCGGTTCAATCTGCTCGCTTCTGGCCAACTTCCGCAGACTGACTGCTTCCTGAGAGATGTGCGTGAGACCTAGAGCTTCCAGTCGCAGCGACTCGGCATCGAGTCGACGGTACATGTCGTCCACATTGTTTACCTCACGCGGCGACCAGAAGCGCTCGGCGATGGCTGCGGCGCGTGGCCAGATGCGCGAATCGATGTCTTGCGCAGTGGTCTGCTCGGTCCACATGCAGGCCTCTCCGCCGAGAATGCGCTCCTGCTGTTCTGGGCTGAGGTCGTTCGCGGGGGGCAGCGGATCCACCCTGTAGTGGTCTGCCGCGGTGCTCATAAGATTCAGGTAATAGCCGGCGGAGAGAATGCTCTGGTATCCATTCCTGGCTCCGCTGGCGAGTGAGTCGAAGCCACGCCAGCTTTGAACAATGATGTCCTTGGGCAGATCGGGGGTGAGAATTTCGTCCCACCCAATCATGTGTTTGCCATGCTTCTCGAGAATTTTCAGCAGACGCTGGTTGAAATAGTTTTGCAGCGCGGCGGTGTCCTGGAGATTGTGTTCGCGCATGAAGGTCTGGATACGCGGATTCGCCTTCCACTCTACGCCGTTGTTCTCATCTCCTCCGATATGCATGAAGTGGTCGGGGAAGATGGCCGCCATCTCTCCGATAAAAGTATCGAGGAATTTGTAGGTGCCTTCTCGCGTAGGGTCCATCACCGGATCGAAGACGCCAAACTCGCGCTCGATGTGAAAGGGACCGGGCGCGCTCGCGAGATCGGGATATCCGACGAACCATGCGCTGGTGTGCCCCGGAATGTCGAACTCAGGCACGACACGAATGCCGCGGTCGCGGGCATAGGCAACAATGTCGCGGGCTTGCTCCTGCGTATAGAAGAGTCCGTCGGAGCCCAGCCCAGTGAGTTTTGGGAACGCCCGACTCTCGATGCGGAAGCCCTGGTCCTCACTAAGATGCCAGTGGAAGACATTGAGCTTAACCGCGGCCATCCCATCTAGAGATCGTTTGATCACGTCGAGCGGCATGAAGTGGCGTCCGCAGTCGATCATCAGGCCGCGCCAGTGAAAGCGCGGAGTGTCGCGAATCGACACTGCGGGAACGAAGTAACCGCTGGCATCAGACTGGACTAGCTGTTCGAGAGTCTCGAGACCGCGCATGGCTCCGACCACGGTGGCTGCGTGCAGACGCGCGCCCGAGGCAGTGACTTCAAGAGAGTAGGACTCGTCCTCGTCGACCGACTGAATACTTTCTCCAGGTCCATCAACACTGACCACCAGCCCACCGTTCGCCATCGAGGCGGGCGGGGGAGAGGTTGGAATTGCGATGCCAGTCTGTGTTCTTAGGCCATCCAGAGTGCGTGCCAGAGCGGCGTCGAATCGCGCGTCCCGGTAGTGGTCGGTGATGGCAACGAAGGAGGCGGTGAGCGTAAGCCGTCCTTCCTTCGCGGAAAGCTGCGCCGGCTGCGGCATCAGGGTGTTGACGAATCGGGGAGCTGGGCTCTGTGGCGGCGCTGCCTGACTCGGTGCTCCGGACGATACAACAAGAGTTGTGAGAAGCACTGCGACCATTCGATGCATCATGGCCTCTTTTCTCGGGCCGAGGGCTATGCGTTTTAGCGGAAGCGCCGAATAAACAGCGTGTGCCGTTCTGAGCGGTAGAACCCGACTCCGTAAATCGTAGCCTTGCCCTTGGTTGAATAGATGATCTGGCGAATGCGCAGCACCGAAGCGCCGCGAGGCACGCTAAGCAGTTCCGCAATGTTGGCATCGGCTGACGTGGCATCGACTTCTTCGTCGGCGTATGCCAGTTTCGTGGCAAAGTCGTGTTCGAGAATCGCAAACAAGGAACTTCTTCCTAGAGGAGCCGATGCGAGATCGGCGAAATCCGCCCCTGGCAAGTAACAGGTTTCCAGCGCAAACGGCTCTTCCCCGGTAAGCCGGAGACGCTGGATTTTTAGTAATCGGCTGGCCGCTGACAGCCCGAGGCGGGCTGCAACCTCTGGATCGCCCTCAATCACTTTGGCCAGCAACACGCGGGAGCGTGGAGCCAACCCCCGGCTCGACATTTGTTCGGTATAGCTCATCAATTTGTTAAAGTGGATCCTGGGCACGGCGACGAAGGTGCCTGCCCCGAGGCGCCGTTCGACGATTCCCTCGTGTTCGAGGCTAGCCAAAGCGTGGCGAGCCGTCATGAGGCTCACCTTATGGGTCTTGGCTAGTTCGCGCTCCGACGCGACCGCATCTCCCGGCTTCAGAATGGCGGACGCGATGCGATCGCGAATCTCGCTCTGGATTCTCTTGTAAGCGGGCAGCCGGTTGCGATGATTTCCAGTCATAGGTCTCGTTTCTGGGACGGCCACAGGATGCCTCAAGTCCTGGATTTCAGCCACTGATAGCGTCATATGCTATATAGCTTATTGAGAGTTTGAAGTAAAGGCTCAATTCTCGAAGGGATAGCGTGGATGGTCCTTCACGGAGGAGTGGCGGAGAATCTGGGCATAAAGGGTGCGCCCCCAGCGAGAATCAGATTGTTGCAGCGCACCGCTTTCCACGGTAACAACTGTTTATGGCGACTGGACACAGTCATTTTTCGATTTGTACGGTTTTTTCTAAGAGCTTGTTCCCCCTGGCAATCCTTAGCGGTCAGGAAGGAAAGAATCGCCCGCAGCATAGCCCACAATTTTCTTCGGCCAATTGTTTTTTCTTCTTGACTATGCTCTATCATGTGCTATATAGCATAATGCGTTTAGATTATTCGCCGGTTTGTAGCCAGCTGTGGAGGTTGGTTGGAGGAGGTGTGCAATGACGAAGTTGACGTGCGGAGGGCGGAAAGACTCAACCGAAGACGATTGTGGGATGCGAATGATACGGAAACATTCTTCCTTTCTCGCGGTCTGCATTATGGTCTTGAGCTTGGCGCCGGCGGGTCTGGGACAAGAACTGGCGGCAACCCTCACAGGCACGGTGACCGATTCGACCGGAGCCGTCATAGCTGGCGCTACTCTCCTGGTTCACAGTGAGGAAACCGGCGCGGACGTCCGCTCCGTGATCACCAGCGATACTGGCAGTTTCAACGTCACGAACCTTCCCGCAGGCCGATACACAGTCACGGTCAAGAACTCCGGTTTTCAAAGTTTCGTGGCAAAGGGTGTCATTCTCAACGTCGCCGAAAAACACACTCTCGATGTGCAGTTGCAGACCGGTAAGGCCAGCGAGATTGTCGAAGTGACGGCGGAAAACACGCCGATTCAGACCACAACGGCCGAAGAATCGGGCACCGTCACCGGGGAGCAGGTGCGCGAGTTGGCGCTGAATAATCGCAACTTCGAACAACTGGTATTAATTCAGCCCGGAGTCGCCAACCAATTGGGGGATGAACCCGGGTTTGGGCTCTCGAGCAATACAGCGATTTCGGTGAATGGAGCACGCACTGGTGCCAACAACTGGACAGTGGACGGAGCTGACATCAACGACAGCGGCTCGAACGGGACACTGCTGAACACCCCGAGCATCGATGCCATCCAGGAATTCACTCTGGAAAGAAGCAACTACGATGCGGCGTTCGGGCGCAGCGGCGGCGGCCAGGTCGTAGTTGCCACCAAGTCCGGAACGTCCCAGTTCCATGGCAGCGCGTACGAATTCAATCGCAACAACTACTATAACGCGAACTCGTTTGAGAACCGGCAAGCCATCGCGGATGGGGGCTCCTATGCGGCTAACCACGTCCCGATTGAGCGCTATAATGATTTTGGCTTTACGGTCGGCGGCCCTCTCGAAATTCCCAAACTTTACAAGCCGGTCAAGGATAGGACTTTCTTTTTCTGGTCGGAGGAGTGGCGCAAGGCGAGCACGCCCGGAAGTGCGGAAATCCCCGTGCCTACCACCGCGCAACTGAGTGGCGTCTTCAGTACACCTATTCCTGTCGCCCCGGATGTTCCCGGCACTGCTGTCTCCTGCGTAACCCCGTCAGCCGGAACCTACTCCATCAATCCTTTATGCTACAGCCACAACGCTGCAGCCTATCTAAAGGCTTTCATGATACCCAATCCGGCCAGCACGGGGAGTAACCAGTTGGTGGAGAGCTACAGTCAGTTGAATAACTTCCGTCAGGACATTATCCGCCTCGATCAAAACGTCGGGGACAGGGTGCGCGTGTTTGCCCGCTATATGCAGGACAGCGTGCCGGAGAATTTTCCTTACGGGCTCTGGGGCACAGCGAACTATCCAGGAACCGACGCAGTCTCGCTCAACGCCCCGGGCCGTAATCTGGTGGCGAATGTAACGGCAAACATCTCCTCGAAAGTTGTGAACGAAGTAGAATTCGCCGATTCGTGGGGAGCGATCAACGCAACGCTGAGCGGTTTCGCCAATTCACCATCCTTTACCAGTCAGCTCACCGGCAAAACCGCCTACCAGGATCCCTATGGACGCGCTCCTAACGTCAACTTTACCAATAGTACTTATACCGGCCTGACCAACGGAGATGCCCCTTATTTTGAGAGAAACATCGATAAGAACCTATTCGACAACCTCTCTATCCAGCACGCAAACCATACCATCCGCCTTGGGGCTACCGCGATGTGGATGACAAAAACAGAGAACGCTTCCGCCGGCCTGGCTACTTTTACCTTTGACGCGGCCAACGGGGACGATCCTTTTGCAAACTTCCTGCTGGGACAAGCGGCCAGCTACAACCAAGCCGACAAGGATACGATCCCAGATCTCCACTACGTGAACTTCGAAGCCTACGTGCAGGACGATTGGAAAGTGACGCCGCGTCTAACCCTGAACCTTGGCGTCCGCTACAGCTATTTCCCGTCGCCCTGGGATGCCAACCACTTCCTTGTCAACTTCGATCCCGCTAAATTTACGCCCGGCGTGGTTACGATTGCCAGCACGGGCACGATGAACCCGGGGCCGGCAGCCAATGCTGCCACATACGCCAATGGCATGATCTTTCCCACCGGAGCAACCTGCGCTGCTGCGCAGGCGATTTATGCTGCGGCCACTTGTTCTCCATACGGCAGCGGGGTCAACGCTGACTCGAAAAACAACTGGGGTCCCAGATTCGGCTTGGCTTGGGATCCACAAGGTAACGGCAAGATGGCGGTTCGCGCCGGTTATGGTTTGTTCTACGACCGCTCGCTGAACGGCATCTGGGAACAGAATGAGTTCGGGACTTACCCGTTTAATGCTGACCCTCCCCTGGTTCAGACCGCGGCGACGAACAGCCCGGCGGAAAACCTTAACCTGTTAGACAACTCCGCCGCCGGGACGCCTCCGGGCCCCTCTCTCACACCCATCAACCCAGTGATGACCGGAACGCCAACGGCAGGTGGCTCTCTGCCCTTCAAAGCTCCCAGCTACCAGGACTACAACTTCTCGGTGCAGCGCGAAATCATGCCGAGCACAGTGCTGGAGATCGGCTATGTGGGCACCAAAGGAACGCATCTGCTGGGCGACATTGATCTCGATCAGCCCACGGTGGCGGCCCGTACTGCCAACGAACTGGTGGACGTGAACGCCATACGGCCGTTTGCCGGTTATGGGGCCTTCGCCGATCGAGCCCCCGTGTTCACCAGCAACTACAATTCGCTGCAGGCTTCGCTCAATCACCGGATGAGTCACGGACTGACGCTTGGAGTTTCCTACACCTGGTCCAAGCTGCTCACGACCAATCCCGTGGACCGAGGGTTTGGCGCCACGGATACCTACAACTTGAGCCAAGGCTACGGGCTGTCTCAGCTGAACACCCCGCAGATATTGGTTATCAGCTACGTATACCAGGAGCCATTCTTCAAGGATCAGCGCGGTTTAGGACGGGTGTTGGGCGGCTGGGAGCTCTCCGGAATCGTCAACTTCCAGACCGGGCAGTCGATCACCGTAACGCAGCCGCTCGACCCATTCGATCCGGGAACTGGGAACCCGAGCGCACCCGGCGCCGGAAACCGCGGAATAGGTTTTCTGCAAGGCGATGCTACGAACCGGGCCAACCAAAGCGGCAGCGCGAGTGGCCCAAAAACCGTGAACGAGTTCTTCAATACCGCTGTTTTTTCGCAATCGGTCGGAGCCTTTGGCAACTCGCAACCGGGAGCAGTCCTAGGACCAGGTTTCCAACGCTGGGACACGTCGCTGTTTAAGAATGTGCGTTTCGGCGAACGGGTCGGCTTCCAACTCCGGCTGGAAACTTTCAACACGTTCAATCACGGCAGTCCCTCCCAGATCTGCAACGACGCCGGTGCAACCACCTGCGTCGTGGGCACTTCATCCTTCGGGGTTATCACGGCCTATCACATTCCCCGCAACGTGCAGATCGGCGCTAAGGTCAATTTCTAACCCGCGCCGGCCCACTAGTACATCGTACAGTTAGTTATTTACATTACGCTGGCGGTCTTTCCGTTGCTTTGTCTGCTTGGGATGAGCTGCCTGATACTGCCTGGTGGCTTCGATGATTCGCTGCAGATGTTCGGGGCCC
>JBAUXO010000204.1:0-1894 GCA_049584315.1 Candidatus Sulfotelmatobacter sp.
GCGAACAAGGTGCAGCAAATTGGCATGCGTAATCTCCACCCCTTTCGGGACGCCCGTGGTCCCTGAGGTGTAAATTACGTAAGCGAGAGTCTCAGGCCCAATCGCCGTCGCGGAAACTTCGGGACCGGCAGCGATGGCATTTGCTTGCTCGACGCAATCGATGCCTCGCACGTTCACTGCGAGGCGCTGAAAAAGTCCCGACGGCGCGACCAGGACCTTTGCCCCCGAGTCTTGCACTGCGAAGCGCAGGCGCGCATCCGGCCAGCTAGGAGCGTGTCCGAGTAAGGGCACAGATCAATTGGGTTGGGAGTGCGGAGATGGAGTAGCTATCGAATGAGCTTGCTGATGGGCGTGAGAAATCCTGTGTCGGTGGCCATAGCCCAGTTGCTGTGATCCATTTTCATCTTCGAGCGCTCCCTGGACAGCTCGATCTATCCATAACACAATCGGTGGAGCTTCAAGATGTTGTGGGTCAGGCAGAGCAGAGACCACTCGCCGCGCACCTTCTCGATTCCGCGCAGCAGAAACTGACGAAATCCTCGCCCCTGTTTGATCTGACCGAAGACCGGCTCCACGATCGCTTTCCTCATTCGATATACCGCAGTCCCCACCTTGGTCTCCAGTTTGCGTTGCATCCGCTCGACTCGGGTGGCTTCTGCCGGTAACGGCCCTCGCTGGCAGGGCTCTCGCCGCTGGCTGTGCTTCCGCTTCTTCGTGGCCACGAATCCCTCGATCTTTTTCTGGGTCAGGTACTTCAGATTGTCGTCCGAGCAATATCCACTGTCTGCCAGAATTTCTTCCGGTCTCTGTCCGGATTGCTCTTTGATCCCCTCCACCAGCGGCACCAGCTGCTGTTTATCATTCGTGGCTTGGGTGACCATCTGTCCCACAATCAACTGAAAGTCCGGTTCGACGGCGATCTGCGTGTTGTACGCCTGCACGAACCCATCTGGACCCTTCATGATGCGCGATTCCGGGTCTGTGAAATTGTATTGTGCTTTCGGATCGGGTTTAGCTTCCTCCGGAGAATGGCGCTCGTTCTGGGCCGCTTCGCGCGCTCGCTCTTCCAGCGTTCGCCGGGCTTCCCGAATCCGTTTGATTCGCGTTTCTCGCCGCTGCAACTCCGCTGGCAGTTCGTCTCCGGACCGATCTCTTCCGTACCGGGAATCCTCTTCCGCATCGATAGCTTCGGCTTGCTCCAATAACCGTCGCACCTCTTCCCGCAGCCGCTTCTCGGTCTCCCTCATCCGACCGTAACTCATGGCCTTATGTTTGCTCGCGTTGGCCTTTACCTTGCTCCCGTCCAACACCACCCGCCCCAGCTTCATCGTGCCGGTCGCCAGGGTGATCCGCAACACCTGCCGGAACAACTCTTGTAGCGCCCGCAGATGAACCTTCCGAAAATCGGAGACCGTGCGGAAATCCGGCTGGTTCCCCGCCGCTAACATCCGGAAGGCCAGGTCTTCCACCAATCGCTTCTGGATCTTGCGCGAAGAAAATACGCCCACGCAATAGCCGTAGATCAGGACCTTTGTCATCATCCGCGGATGGTAGGGAGGAGAACCTCGTTCTTCTGCCTCATACACGGACTCAATCGCCGATAGATCCAACTGGTCCACTACGTCGGACACGAAATAGGCCAGATGATTCTCTGGCAACCAATCGCGGAGACTGGGGGGTAGCAATAGGTCTTGTTCAGGAACGTAGGAGCGGAAGGTCTTTGTCATGATTCGACAAACTGCGCGCTCTTGCGTTCTGTTTCAAGCAAAATCGGCAGCGCAGACGTGAATACTCGGACACGCTCCTAGCAAAATCCTCGACCTTCAAGCTTCAAGCCAAACGCAGTTTTTGCGCCAGCCCGCGCAGGCGGGCCTGTAATTCGCCAGGTCGGTGC
>JBAUXO010000205.1:0-2345 GCA_049584315.1 Candidatus Sulfotelmatobacter sp.
GATGACACCTGCTACTGTTTTTCCCTGGCCGTCCAGCGCATTCTTCTCTTACGGTCACGCGAGAGCGTGAGGCAACTCCGAAAGCCGTACCAGGTGGAATCAGGAGGCAAATCAGGACGATCATGAATCTTGAATTCTTTTTTCATGCACTCACAAATGTGTGGCTCGTATGTGAAATCCTCATCGCCGTATTCAGAACAATGCACCAGGACGAGGGCAAGGTACAAGATCGCGGAACGCAGATCATTCTCTGGGTTGTCATTGTTGCATCGCTCAGAATCGACGAATGGATGCACAGATTTTTCCCGATCGACATGCCAGGAAGGTATAGCTGGCTGCGGCCGGCGGCCTTGGGGATTTTGATTCTCGGTTTGGGAGTTCGTGTCGTAGCAATCGTTACGCTGGGCAGAGCCTTTAGCGCGAACGTCGCGACGCGCGCCGGACAGAGACTGCAGCGAAGCGGACTCTATAGCCTCGTCCGTCATCCTTCCTATCTCGGTCTGGAGCTGATTCTCCTGGCTTTTGCCCTGCACGCACGCACGTGGGCCTGTTTTGCCGTTGTCCTCGTTCCACCGACTCTGGCTGTGTTGTATCGCATTCATGTTGAAGAGACCGCGCTCTGCCTGGCTTTCGGATCCGATTACGAAGACTATAGTCGTAGCACAAAGCGGCTGATTCCGGGAGTGTATTGAGTGTTTTTGCGATGATTGCGTTTGAGACTCCCAGCGTGGTTCATGGAGCGCCCAAAGCGCTGGGCGCATTTGCGCTCCGCCCCAGCCCGGCCAGTGACTAACCTGCTGCTGGCACTCTTCCTGCTCTTTAGTGTGATGGGTTTTTACGAACCGACAACACCGGCTCAAATTTCATTGGCTTGGTTGCTTGCGCAAAAGCCATTCATCGTTCCGATTGCTGGCACGCGCAACATCGATCACCTAAACGGGAACTTAGGTGCAGTCAATGTTCATCTGACGCCTGCGGATCTTCGTGAGATTGACAGCGCTGTCTCTAAAATCAAAATGCACGGTGGCCGGATGAATGAAGAACAAATGAAGGTGGTTGACCAAACAGGGTGAGCGGTAGTCTAGAAGCGTAGTGGATGTATTCGGAGTCGAGTGTTTTGCATTTGGGTGCCACTCGGACACGTATGATGTCCGGGTGACGAGCTATGCCGAAGTAATCTGGCGGCGTCGCTCACAGCCCAAAACGTCCGAATTACCGACGATCGAGGAATTGGCCGCTTCGCTCCACCCTAGGGCCAAAGCGCCACGAGCGTCGCCGCTGAATTGCTAGGGCGCGATGATTTTGGATCGCACTCATCCGGCAAACTCGCCGATATAGTGGCAAAGCCCGGTGATCTGCTTGCGGATATTGAGGCCTAGGCAACTGTCGATTTCATGATGAAGGATGGCGTCGTTTACCACAATTCGTCGGACGTGGGAAGAAACTGATCTATCCTCCCCGAAGCAGGTTAGAGGTGGCGAAACGAGTAAGTGATGCGCATCGGACTGAGGGAGATCCATACGGGCCTAGGACTCGCGTCTGGGCAAATGCCATCCTCGGATATCGCCATAACTCGCAGCCAGACGCAAAGAAGTGCGCTCACGGTCATCATCAGAAAAGCCGGGTAATGCAATTCATATCCGATCACCACTACGACGCCAGCGGCTAGCGCAGCAGCAGCATAAATATCCGCCTCGAGCACCGTCGGCGTTGACGCTTCGAGAGTTACGATGCTTGATTTGACCATTGACCCCGATGCTCTGGACCGACTGCGAAAAGAACCGAAACTTGCATGGTCCGATCTGAGCCCCTCAGCAGAACTGAAGCCAGGGCCGCGTACGGGAAAGTTTCGTCTGGGAAGCGATCAGCTTCTGGTAGACGCCACCGGCAAGAGCAAGATTTCAGTTCAGGATTTCTGCCGTACATTGCCGGTTGAGGGCTGCTTTACTGACTGAATCGTACCTACCGCGAATACCCTATTGAATCCCAGCAACGCGATGCAATCTCGATCGTGCCCTCCCGCCGACTGGAAGATCGTATCCGCCCTGTGTTCAAGAATTGGGGCAGACAGCACTAACTCTGCAGAAGTCCTCTCGAAACTGAGGGCTGCCTTGCGGGAACATATAGCGCAGGTGCATAAAATGGCGGTGCAGCACATGACCGGGCGAGATGAACATAAGCTCCGAAGGCTGGATGACAAATAGGATTCATGGAGGAGGCTGGGGAATCCGGTCGAAGGTGAACGCGATTCCGGGCTGAAGCTGAACGCCATTCCGTTGTGATTCCGAACAGCATTCCGGTGGGAAGGTGAACACGATTCCGGTGGGAAGGCGAACAGTTTTGTT
>JBAUXO010000206.1:0-27053 GCA_049584315.1 Candidatus Sulfotelmatobacter sp.
TGGAAGCTGTAGCTGTGGCATCTCGCCGTCAGTTTCTCTCCCCACTGCCCTCTGCCACAACCCCTTTCTTGGCTCATCCTATTTTCTTGCTCTACCCTCAATATCGCCCCGAGATCAGGAGTCCTGAGATTAGTCCGAAGACCAGCACTCTCAAGAGCGAACAAAATCAGGTGCCGCTTCCGTTCCTACGCTGGTGGCCCGCCGCCAGAGCGCAATGCCAGCCGCGGCGTAGACGCCCATGGCGATCAGCAACAGCGCACGCATACCGAGCAGTAGAGACAAATTCTCCATCAAGCCCCCGGCTACCGCGCCTAAAAGATTTGCCCCGAGCGCCGCGCTTTGTGACTCCACCGCCCGAAATTGCGTCGCGAACAGGATCCCGGCAAACACCACGGGCATGGAGAAAACCGCCACCGCCACCATCCCGACAATCGCTGGCGATCCTCCTATTCGTTCCAAGGGAAACCAGAACGCCAGCGCCAGACCGCCCAGCAAAGCCAGCAAATTCCATGCCGGCGACGGAGCCTTGCGGCTGCGCTCTACGATCACATTCGCGAGCAGCAAAGCACACAGCATGGCAGAGATCACAATACCGTTGACCTGCCAGGTGGTGCCAAAGAACAGAGCCAGCCGGCTTATCACCTGGGTCTCCAGCAACAGGAAGCCCGCTCCCATGCAGAAGAAAAACAACGAAGGTCGCCGTGGCGCGTCGCCGGAAATTCGCGAATACAGCAGCAGCGCCAGCAGAATAATGATTCCGGAAATCGCCCAGTAAGGCCGCGGAATTGTCTTGTCGCGCTGGTATAGATAGGGCCAGTCATCGGTCGTCACCGGCACGTCCGCGTCTCCGCTGTCGACGGGACTATCCGCCACAAGCTCCGCCAGCCGCCGGTCGTGGTTCAGCGCGTCCTGCACGCGGCTCGAGGAAGAGATCACGAAACAGCGGGCCCGCGCCGTGTAACTGGACTCCGCGTTGAAAACCACGGGGGCTTTGCCAAAGGTCGAGGCCAGCATCTCCTTCAACCTCCGGGCCATCCAGGGCCGACGCACTTCAAATTTCACAAAAATGATGCCGTCCGGCTTCAGGTGCGCCTTCGCTTCCTGAAAAGATTCTCCCGTATATACAAAATTGTCGATCCGCATATTCGCGTAATCGGAAAGCTCGGTGTGCGAATCGAGCAGCCCGAAAAGGATCAGATCGTATTTCCCCGGACTGCGCTTGAGAAAGGCTCGAGCGTCGGTAAGATGCGCCGAGACTCGCGGAGAATCATAAGGGTGCTCGGGATGCTCTTTCTTTCCGATCTCCAGGATAGCCGGATCGATCTCCACCGCATCGACCCGCGGACTACCATGCCGCAGCGCGGCGGCAACGTCATTGCCCGTCCCCGCTCCCACAATCATCACAGAAGGCGCGGCGGCCGCAAAGCGGAAAGGCACGTTGTACGGATTCTCGTCGATCGCTTCGGTTAACATCTTCGGATGCCGGCCCAGAAAGTCGTCGCTCAGGTTAACGATAAATTGATATCCGATATGATTGACTTGCACGAGCCCCTTTGCCATCTCCCCGTTCGCCGCATAAATCCGAGTGAAATCAATCTGCTGATAGGGCGTCCAAATGCTGTAGTGATCGTGATCCGAAGGCTCGTGCAAAAGCAGCGTCAGCGGAATCAGCAAGCTCCCCAGCAGAATCCGCCGCTCCCTGTTTCTTTGCAGTAGCGCGAAGCCCAGCAGTACGACCCCAAGCCAAACCCATGGCGGAAGCATCAGCCGGCTGACCCCAAGAAACGCCAGAATTCCTGCCAGGCTCGCAGCCAGGTTCAGCGAGTATGCGGTCAAAGGCTTCGGAGTGAGGTTCATCTGGCGGCCAACGACCTGTCCCAGGGGCACGAACACCCACACGATCAACACAAAAAGCAAAGCGGAAAAAGCGGCGGCTGACAAGAATCCCAACACATTCCCCGCGGCGGCCGTGTCCCAGATATTGGTGTCGGCTCCGGCACCGAGGTTTTGCGAGAGATTTTCTAGTAACCCTCCCGCTCCCCACGGCACGCGAACCAAAAGCAACAGCCCCAACAGCGCTGTGACCGCCCGGTTCCAGCGCGTTGGTTGGCGAACCAAGGCGCATCCCATTCCGAAACCGAGAAAGCAAAGCAGCAGGGCGAGGTTTTTGAAGTATGCGAAGATCCGTACTTCCACCGCAATCCAGCGGATGAACGCCAGTTCGGCGAACAATACCAGGAAGCTCGCGAGCAACAGTCGCCACAGCTTGCGCTCGGATTCCTCTTCCGGCTCCGCAGTCGATGAATCCCGTTTGCGACTTTCGCGAATCGCGACCACCACGCGCATCGCCACCAGGGTCAACGCGGCAAGAACGTAGGCGGTCATTCGAGAATTCATACGGGCAGGATTATCACACAATCTCGAAGCGTCCAGTTACGGCGGAGAGCACGTTCAGCTGGCTTCCACGAATGAGTGCTCTTCTGTTTCGCCGCCGCTTGTCTTCAAGACGAAGAAATTCAGCGCGAATATCCACAGCGGCACGGCAAACGTTGAAAAAAACGGCAGCGTCCAATGCTCAAGAGCCCAGCTCCGCGCGCCCACCAGATAGAATGCGCTCAGGTTCAGGCTTGCCACCCACTGCCAACCCACGAGCAACGCCCCCACCAGATAACCCGACCGCCAAGCCCGCGATCGCGAGAGAAACCTCGCTCGATCCCTTGCCACGACAAGAATCGCCGGTAAAAGCAGAACCTGGTTATACGGCGCGTACATGGGAACTACCAGCACCGTTAACGACATCACCAGAGCGGTCGCGGTCCCAAACTCGGCCGTATCAGCGGTCTTGTCTCGGAGCTTCCACAGAACAAACGCGGAGCTCAGCACCGCAACTCCGGCCAATACTCTGCCCGAGTAGCCCCACGGCGCCAACACATCCAGCACGGATTGATTCTGGGTATAGCGATGATATTTTCGCACCGCGTCGGCAAACATTCGCCACCAACCCGGCACAACCACTTCTGCTCCGCCAAGCAACAGTCCCATCACCGTTCCAAATCCAAACACCAATCTTCGGCGTACCCTCCAATTGCTTATTGCCCATATCAGAAGCCACGCCACCAAAGGAGCGGCCAGTTGCGGCTTGACGGTGGCCAACGCCAGCAGCACTCCACCGGAAAATAAACGTCCGCTGGCCGCACAAGCAGTCGCACCTGCCAGCATCGCCGCTACCAACAGGCTCAATTGTTGCAATTTGATTCCCTGCACCGCCGGAAAGCTTCCCAAGGTGAGCACAACGCCGATCGCCAAGGAACTCAGGGGCAACCGCCATCGCAATACTCGCAGCCACAGCCACACGCTGGCCGCAGTCAGCCCGAGCAGCAGCCAGTAAAAAAATATCTGCACCCCATGAAACGGAAACCCGATCAGCGGCGCCAATAGAAACACGACATAGACCGGGTACGCAAATCCTTGCTGATCCTTCGGGTCATTCGGTCGAGCCGGGTCGAGCACCCGCCCGTAATAGCCTTTCTGAATTTCCAGCGTGATGTCTTCCGAATAGGGATTCCGCCGGTGCAGCAGCAGTTCGCGCGCTCCCCACCACCGCGGATAGAGATCCGAAAGATTCCCCCGTGGACGCTGCTGCATCGCCGCATCTGCCCTTTCACGGGGGATGAGCACGCACTGCACATAGAACCACATACTGCCCGCACAAAGCAGCGCAATCAGCAATCCGAGTTGAGAAGCTTTGCGCAAAATGTTTTGCAAGGAAGTCCGCCGTTACTTCGACGTTCGCCCGTATTCGAATATCCGATTCCCCGGCCGTCCATGTTACAACTGAATGCTCTGAAGAGCTCTTCATGAAGCTGCGTGTCGTGGTTTCGGCCGCCGTGGGCTTGGCCAGCGGTGTCTTGTGCTGGTTCCTGATGAAACATCTTCATCAGGATGCCGCCGATTTCCGCTGGGCTCTCCATCTCGCGCACCGGTTGCTTGCGCGGCAAAATCCATACGACACGCCGTTCGAGCAATATCCGCTAACCGCCGGCCTCGTCGCGTTGCCCTTCGTTCGCCTTCAGCCAGAGACCGCTGCCGGTCTGTTTTACGCGATCAGTTCGGCAGCCCTGGCCTTCGGGCTCACGCGATATAGCTATCGTGGCCTGCTCGTATTTCTCGCGTACCCCTACTGGGCCGCACTGATTACCGTACAGTGGTCGCCATTCGTTGCGGCCAGCGCCTTCTTTCCGATTCTGCTGCCCGTCACCATGGCCAAGCCGCAGATCGGGCTTCCAGTATTCCTCACCCGTCTCAGCCGCCGCGGTCTTGTAGCTTGCATAACGGTCGGAGCAATCAGCCTCATCGTCATGCCCCGGTGGCCCCAACTCTGGATCGCCCAGCTTAGCCATTACGAGCACTTCATCCCGCTTCTGGTCCTGCCCGGTCCGCTGTTGCTGCTGGCCTTGTCGCGTTATCGCGACCGCGATGCGATTCTCCTCCTGCTGGCGGCCTGCATGCCGCAGCGCTGGTTCTTCGACAGCTTCATTCTCTGGCTCATTCCCAAGTCACGCCGTGAGATTGTATGGACTCTCTTCTTTAGTTGGGGAACTGGCTTATGGCGCTGGTACCACCCCCCACACAATTTCACTGAAGTGGGACGATGGACCGTTCTTTTCATTTATCTGCCCATGCTGGCCGTCGTTCTGTGCAGACCTCATTCGTCTCCTGCAGACCTCCCGGCCTAGTCAAGCTCGAAGGTTGATGTTGTCGTGCGACAATTTCTTGCCGATCCACCCCACCCACCACAGAAGCGGAATCGCCATCAGATTGACCGCCCCCTCCGCGATCCAAAGTACAAGCCACAGCGGGCTGATCAAGAGTGGCAAGACTGGAAGGAGCAAGCCGAATCGCCCAACCAATTTCTCCGCTCTTTGCGTCGGCACACGCACACAATAATCCGCGACCAACACCGCAGGCAGAACCAGCAAGCAGAGGTCATGCATGTTGGTTTGCCAGGCGATCAACACGGACACGATCACCGCCAGAGCAAATCTCAGCTCCAGATTTTCGTGCGGGATCCGTCTGCGCCCTTTCCACGCCGCAAAAACCAACAGCAGCACTGAACCAACCAATGCGACCGCACTCCCAACTGTCCGCGACAAATGCAACGGCCATCCCAAAGCCAGTCCTCTCAGGTTCGGCGCAAACTCCGCTGCCACTCCTCCCAACCCTGGATCGTTCGCGATTTGCAAAGCAAATTCCGGATAACGGAGCAAGCTCCCCCACCCCGCGAGTCCTACCGAAGTGAGAACCAGCAGCACGGAAACACCCACGAACCCAATCGCCGCCCGCCTCCACTTCCAGATCCCGATGAGCAGCACGACGGGCAGCACAAATTGAAACTTGAACATCCCCAAGGCAAACCAGCAACCCGCCAGTAAATCGGCCCTCTTCTTGAGCGCATTGAATCCCAACCCGCAAAGCAACAACAGCAAGACAGAATCCTGCCCTTGCAGAAAACAGACAAAAACTGGAAAGAAGGCCAGACTTCCCAGCACAAATTCCCACGCCGGCATCCGGCCGAGCACCTTCACGAACTTCCGCAACAGCAGCCCCACCCCGAACAGCGCACCCACGTTCAGCGCGTCCCATGCTGCAAACGCCTGGGGATAAGGCAAATAAGTGAGTGGCAGGAAGATCAATGCCTCAAAAGGGGGGTGGATGTAAGGCAAAGCGCTGCGCCGCGCGGCGATAACGCCCACGGACTTTTTCTGTACTTCATATTGAACGTGCGCGTCATAAAGCTGATGCCCAAGCCCGTGGCGCAAAATCGTAGCGGCCGTGTAATAAACGGTGAAGTCCGGATAACCCTGCTTAATCCGTTCTCTGAGGCTTATAAAAAGAAACAGGTGCAAGCACAACACGCCCGCAACAAAAAGTCGCACCAGGCGTCGCCTCGATGCGCTCCAAATTGCCGGGATGCATTCACTGCCGTTCGCAGCCACGATCGATCGCGATTGTACCTCCTGCCATGGCCACCGGCTATGATGGATTCCCTATGACGGGCCTGCTCAGAACAAACTTCAGAACTGCGTTCAGCACAACCCGCGTCTTTCTTGCCATCCTTTTTCTGGGCCTGTTCGCCA
The DNA here is from genome assembly GCA_049584315.1 of Candidatus Sulfotelmatobacter sp. Classification (GTDB taxonomy): domain Bacteria; phylum Acidobacteriota; class Terriglobia; order Terriglobales; family Acidobacteriaceae; genus Sulfotelmatobacter. Next base: position 6,138 of record JBAUXO010000206.1, read on the forward strand.
TGGCGGCGCGCAATGTCACCGATCCCGACCTCTGGTGGCACCTCAAGACCGGAGAGTACATCGCCCGGCATCACCTCGTTCCTCACACCGATCCTTTTTCTTACACTCGCGCCGGAGAGCCCTGGGTGGCGCACGAATGGCTCACCGAATTTCTTCTCTACCAGACTCAACGTACGACCGGATTTGCCGGATTGATCCTGATCTTCGCCGCAATCCTCTGCGCAGCCTTCTACTGCCTTTACTTGCGCTGTGGTGCCGCGCCCTACATCGCCGGCGTCGCCACGCTCTGCACTGCCTGGGCTACGGCGCCCATCTGGGGCGTTCGCCCTCAGGTTCTCTCGTTCCTGCTGACCAGCCTGTGGTTGCTGATCCTCGAACGCGCCGACCGCAACCCCAAGCTTCTTTGGTGGACGCTTCCCCTTACCCTTCTCTGGGTCAACCTGCATGCCGGATTCGCGCTGGGCTTAGCCCTCTCGGCATTGTTTCTGTTAGGAGCACTGCTCGAACGCCTGCTCGGCCACCCAGCACACCGCGTGCCCTGGCGCACATCAGCGCTCGTTCTTTTCCTCGACCTCCTGCTCGTGCCCCTGAACCCCAACGGCCTGCGCCTGTTCTCTTACCCGATTGAAACCTTGCGCTCCACCACCATGCAGAACTACATCCTGGAATGGGCCTCGCCCAACTTTCATCATGCCGAGTACTGGCCCTTTCTCCTGATCGTGCTCGCCAGCTTCGCAACCTTCCTCTGGTCTCGCATCCCGGTGCATCCGCGTGACCTGATCCTGGTGCTCGCTAGCCTCTACGCCAGTCTAATTTCGATCCGCATGATCCCTTTCTTCGCTTTGATAGCCGTGCCGCTCATCTCCCGCCGCCTCGGCGATTGGCCCCCGCGCGCGCCCTCTTCTCGGCGTCTGCCCTCTGCCATTCGGACCCTGCTCGACGCTGCCATCGTCCTCGCCATGGCTGTCTTTGCCAGCCTTCACATCGCTCAGGTAATCCAGCGCCAGCCGCAGGCTGAGGCCGGGCGGTTCCCCGCCGGTGCCGTGGCATTTCTCCAGCTTCATCCTGCTTCCGGCCCCATCTTCAACCACTATGACTGGGGCGGCTATTTAATCTGGAAGCTTTACCCGACCACCCCCGTTTTCATCGACGGCCGCGCGGATCTCTATGGCGCAAAACTGTTTCACGACTTTGCCGACGCGTATGAACTCAAAGATTCGTGGCAAAAGATCCTGCAGCGCTGGGGAATCCGCACCGTCATTGTCCCCCCAGACTCAGCTTTGGCGGCTGGCCTCGAGAGTGCTCCCGGCTGGGCCGTCTCCTACCGGGATTCCCAGGCCATGATCCTGACCACACCGGACCCTCTAGCTGGCCCCATCCCCCACTCCGAAAACCAGGAATGACCGACCCGAAACCCCTCCGACGGGTTACTCCCGATATGCAATTAATTACGCATCTTGGTTACTTTGCAGGGTATTATGGTTTATATTCTGGACACTCCTCCGTAGGACAAAGCAAGCAACCTATATGATACTTCTGCGGGGGCCAATGCTTTTGTGTGCTTTGAAACGCGTGTTGTTTCTAAAGGAGGCATCACCTATGCAGCACCTTTACCAACTCTGGCGCGACGATGAAGGACAGGACATTGCGGAATACGCGGTAATGCTCGCCGTCATTTTGGTCATCGTTGTCGGCACCATTCGTCTGATTGGCTCAAACGCCAACAATGTTTTCTCGAATGTAGCCAGTTCCATTCAGTAATACTTGGCTTTGGCGCAGTAAGGCGAGGACGGATCTCGCCTGGTTTTCAGTGCGTCCCAGCGTCTTTGTTTGTCCTGACGGAGTCTTATGAACCGTACGCGTCTGTTGATGATTGGGGCTGTGGCCTTAGGCTTGGGCATTGTTGTCAGCCTCTTCGTTTACAGGAACCTGCAAGGTAGGGTCTCGGCCAACAACGAACCCGGCGCGGATGTGGTTGTGGCTGCCGACGATATCCAGGTCGGAGCCCGGGTCGAAGAGCATGACGTGCGCATCGTCAAGTATCCCGCCTCTGCCCTACCCGCTGGAACCTTCAGCACTCGCGGAAAAGTTCTCGGACGCGGCGTCATCCTCCCTATTTCCCGAGGCGAATTCATCTTGCCCAGCAAATTAGCTCCGGAAAACGCCGGTGCGGGTCTGCCTTCCCTGATTCCCCCTGGCATGCGCGCCGTCTCCGTCCGCGTGAATGAGGTCGTCTCCGTCGCTGGCTTCGTCGGTCCCGGCACTCGCGTCGACGTACTCCTTACCGGCACTCCCAACGGTAGCTCAGAGAGTCAGACCACCACTGTGTTGCAGAATGTCGCCGTCATCGCCTCCGGCCACACCTTGGAGCGCAACGCTGCGGGAGAAGCGCAGAGCACACCGGTGATCACTCTTCTGGCTTCGCCTGACGATGCCGAACGCCTCACCCTGGCTAGCTCCGAAGGCCATATTCAACTCGCCCTGCGCAACCCCCTGGACACGCAACAGGAGGATGTGGCGGCCGCCAACGCCAGAGGACTCTATAAGGGTGGCACGCCGCCCGCAGCTCCGTCGACGCCGGTTCACGTTCGTCCCGTAAAACAACAAAAGGCTCAACCACCGACTCCCCCTCCTTCGGTGTTCAGCGTTGACGTCTATAAAGGTGACAAAAAGACTGTCGTTCCGTTACCGGAACAAAGCAGCGAAGACACCAAATAGCAGAAAGCAGGTTTGCCCTACGCGTTCCGTACGCGGATTGCAAGTTTCCTCATGTGGAGAGGAATCACACGATGAAGTTTCGCTGGACATCGTTGGTAGCTGTCGCACTGTGGCTTCTGGTCCCGGCCTTCGCCCTTCCCAAGTCCGGGTTTCATCCGCCGGCCGAACTCCAGGACGCTGCGGCCCCGGTTCCAGCCCAGGAACAGACAGCCCCCGTTACTCAGACCACGCTCGCGGCGCAGTCCGCTCAGCCGCAAGGTTCCGCGCCTCTGCGCGTCATGGTCGACAAGTCGCTGCTCATCAATACCACCGAACAGATCAAGCGCATCTCGGTGACTGACGCCACCATCGCGGATCCTACCGTCATCGCGCCCACGCAAATCCTCGTCCACGGTAAGTCTCCGGGCGAGGTCTCGCTCATCATCTGGGATGAACTCGAACGGTCGCGCAGCTTCGACCTTCGTGTCGACGTCGATGTCAGCGCTTGCGCCGAAGAAGAACATCGCGTCTTCCCCGACGAACAGATCACCGTTACGCCTTCCCGATCCGCCATCGTTCTCTCTGGCCACGTCACCACCGAGGATGTCGCCAAGCGTGCCGGGGAACTGGCGGCTGCCTATTCCAAGAACGTCGTCAACGTGCTCACCTTCGGTCCCGTGGGCGCCCAGGAAGTTCTGCTGGAGGTAAAATTCGCCGAGGTGGACCGCTCCGCCCTCAGCCAGGTTGGCATCAACATTTTTTCCACCGGCGCTGCCAATCTGATCGGCACCACCACCACCGGCCAATACGGCGGCTTCGCCTCGCAGGGCATTACCCAGACGCAAGGTCAGAACACCCCGTACTCAGCCAGCCAAACCATCAGCAGTGTTCTCAACATGTTCTTATTTTCGCCCAACCTTCATCTGGGCGCGGTAATCGAGGCGCTGGAAACCAAGAACCTTCTCCAGATTCTTTCCGAGCCCAATCTCATCGCCGTCAACGGCAAGAAGGCCAGCTTCCTCGCCGGCGGCCAATTTCCCTTCCCCATCGTGCAGCCCGGCGCCGGCTTCACCGCCGTTACCATTTCCTTTAAGGAGTTCGGCGTCAAGCTCGAGTTCACTCCGGTCATCATGCCCAACGGCAACATTCACCTTACTGTGGCTCCTGAGGTCAGCACGCTAGATTTCGCCGACGCCCTCACGATCTCTGGTTTTACCGTCCCCGCCTTGAGCACGCGCAAGGCGGAGACCGAATTCGAACTCCGGGATGGACAGAGTTTCGTCATCGCCGGCCTGATCGATAATCGCGTCACCGACACTTGGAACAAAGTCCCGGGTCTCGGTGACATCCCGATCCTCGGGGCCTTTTTTAAAAGCAAGAGCATTTCGAAGAGCAATTCAGAGTTGATGGTCTTGTGCACCGTGCATCGGATTTCGCCCAACAACGAGGCGCCGCCCGGTCCCGCAAACCCGCAACCCTTTATCAACAACGACAAGTTTGATGGCTCCAAGTCCGGCGCCAAGCCTTCGGGCAAGTAGCCCGCAAGGAGGTTCGGAAACACAGCCGCGGAGCGGCGCAAAAATTCAGACTGCGCCGCAAGCCACGGGTAGAATTGACAGGCCGAGAAGTCCCGAAGAGGCGCAAGCGAACTGCTAGCGAAACAGATCGCTGTTGGATTTACATTGCAGGAGAACGAAGCCGTTTATGCCCGAGCTTTCAGTCGTCATCGTGGCCCCTGACAACGAGCAGCGCACTGTGCTCCAGGTGCTGGTCGATGGCACCAGTGTGGCCAACACGGTCCATACCTGCGCCACTTTCCCGGTAGCTGCTTCCGATCCGATTATGCGCCGGGTGCAAGCTGCCAATCCAGACGTGCTGTTGGTGGATATCCCGGGCGACAATCCTCCCATCGCCATGCGCGCCATTGAACTTCTCCGCCAGGAAATCCCCGATTCTGCCGTCTTCGCCATCGGAGGACTTAGTCAGCCGCAGATCATCGTCAATGCGATGCGCGCCGGCGCCCGCGAGTTTATCGAGCGCCCCACCACTACCACCGACTTGCTCGAAGCTTTTGTCCGCCTCACCACCGCTCAGCGCCGCGTTCAAAAGGAAGGCCCCCGTGGGAAAGTCTTCTCCATCGTGAACGCCAAGGGCGGCAGCGGTGCCACTACGGTGGCCGTCAACCTGGCCCTCGCGCTGCAATCCGCCTTCGGCCACACAGCCCTCGTGGACCTCGCGCCTCTGGGACATTCCGCGCTTCATCTCAACCTCAAGCCTCTTTTTAATATTTCAGACGCCACCCGCAATCTTCACCGCATGGATAGCTCCCTGCTGGAGAGCTTTATGACCCGGCATGGTGGCGGCCTGCAACTGCTGGCCGGAACCAATTCTCCCGCAGCCATCGAACCCTCCACTGCGGAGTTTGTTCGCCTGTTCGATATGTTGGTGAACCACTACCGCTATGTGGTCGTGGACAACTCGTCCCGACTGGATGCTGCCAGCCGCCTGGTCTCGAATTTATCGGAGTGCGTTCTCCTGGTCGCCTGCACCGACGTGGCTTCTCTCTGGAGCGCTGCCCGCGTACAACAATATTTGGGAGAAACCGGAAACCGCGAGCGCTTGCGTCTGGTCCTGAACCGTTTCCGCAAGGTCCCGGGATTCACCGAAGCCGACGCGGAAAACGCTGCGGGCGTGAAATTGTTGTGGCGAATCCCCAACCAGTACTTCGCCATTTCGTCCGCCATCGATCGCGGCGCGCCAGTCATGGAACAGAGTCACACCGAAATTGCCCGCTGTTTTGCGGGGCTCGCGCAAGAACTGACGCGTAACGACGCCGACGTGAAACGCGCCGCCTGGTCGCTGTTTAAGACCGTTTAAGGTTTTTGAAAGGGCGCGGCATCTAGCCGCGCCCTAAGGAAGACAGAATCAACAGCGGCTTTCGCCGCCGAGGCAACATTCGGTCAGCGAAACGATTTAGGAATTTATGGCTAATCTGCAGACCTTCGAGCGTAGCGAGTACCAGCAGGTAAAGGCGGATCTGCACCGCAAGATCCTCGACCGCCTGGACCTCGAAAAGCTCGGCCGCTCCACCAGCGACTCTGCCCGCGAAGAAGTTCTCGTTCTTATCCGAAACTCGGTTAACAGCGAAGTCGTTCCCCTCAGCTTCACCGAGCGGGAGCGCCTCTCGCGCGAAATCCTCGACGAAATTTTCGGCCTCGGCCCGCTCGAGCCCTTGCTCAAGGACCCCACCATCTCCGACATTCTGGTCAATCGCTTTGACCGGGTCTACATCGAGCGTGCCGGCAAACTTGAACTCACCGGCTTATCATTCAAAGACAACTCGCACCTCATGCAGATTATCGAGCGCATCGTCTCCCGCGTCGGCCGCCGCGTCGACGAATCTTCTCCCATGGTCGATGCGCGCCTGCCCGATGGTTCCCGCGTCAACGCCATCATTCCGCCTCTCGCCCTGGATGGGGCTTGCCTCTCCATCCGCCGTTTCGGACGCGACCCCGTAACCGCCCGCAACATGATCGAGAATCACTCCCTCACTGAGCCCATGCTTGAGCTTCTCTCAACCATGGTGAAGGGCAAGCTGAATCTTCTGATTTCCGGAGGTACCGGCGCGGGAAAAACTACGCTGCTCAACGTTCTCTCCGGATACATTCCCAATGTAGAGCGCATCGTCACCATCGAAGACGCCGCCGAACTTCAGCTCAAGCAGGAACACGTCGTCCGCCTCGAAACCCGCGCTCCCAACATCGAAGGCAAAGGCGCGGTCCGCCAGCGGCAGTTAGTCATCAACAGTTTGCGCATGCGCCCCGACCGCATCGTCGTCGGCGAAGTCCGCGGCGAAGAAGCCTTCGATATGTTGCAGGCCATGAACACCGGTCACGAGGGTTCGCTCACCACGGTCCACGCCAACTCCGTGCGCGATGCCCTTGCCCGCATCGAGAACATGGTTTCCATGGCAAACCTCAATATTCCCGAACGCGCGGTTCGCCATCAGATCGCCTCCGCGATTCACGCGGTCGTACAGGTAGCCCGCCTGTCAGACGGAACCCGTAAGGTCATCTCGGTTTCCGAGGTCACCGGCATGGACAGTGAGTCCATCACCATGCAGGATATTTTTATCTTCGAGCGGCGCGCGGTCGACGAGAACGGGAAAGTGCGAGGAGCCTTCCGCGCCACCGGCATTCGCCCTCAGTTTGCCGATCGCCTGGCCACTTACGGAGCCCGCATCCGGCCCGCTCTATTTGAATCGAGGACTGAGATATGAATTCGTTTGTCATCCTCCGTAAGCGTTTCTTGCGCAGGGAACGGCCTGTCCCGAACTGGTCGAGGGAATCTGGGGGAGCGGCGCCAATCCACGGAGCCTGCCCGGAGCGAGCGCAAGCGACCGAAGGGGGCGTTCCGCTGAGTTCCCTGCCGCTCTCCCGAGCCTTAGATATATCGAAAACTTTCTTATGCCAGCGCTGATCGCAGTTCTCGTCTTTATTGTGGTGGCTCTCGCCGTCTTTGCCGCGGGCTCCCTCATCGACCAGCGCAATGCCCGCGCCCGTCTCATCAAGGACCGCCTCGCCAACGTTCAGAAAGCGCCCGAGCGCGAACCCGACGAGGAACTCGCCCTTCTCCGCGACGAACAACTCAGCCAGATTCCTGCACTTGACACTCTGCTGCGTCGCTCCGCCCGCGTCTCCGCCATTCAGGACGCTCTCACACAAGCGGGCATGAAATTCCGCGCCGGCAATTTCTTGATGTTATGCCTTCTCTGCGGCGCTCTTGCCGGACTCGCTGCCGTCCTCTATACCAAGAATCCCGCCATCGCCTGGGCCGCGCTCGTCATTGGCAGTGTGCTGCCCTATTCCGTCGTTTCCTATCGCCGCCAGAAGCGCTTCGAAAAATTCGAGGAACTCTTCCCCGAAGCCATCGACACCCTGGCCCGCGCCGTCCGCGCCGGGCACGCCTTCACCACCGCTCTGGAAATGATTTCCAACGAGGTTACCGAACCGCTTTCCGGTGAATTCCGCAAACTCTATGAAGAGCAGAAGTTCGGCATGCCCATGCGCGATGCTCTTATGAATCTCACCGAGCGCGTCCCCCTGGTCGACGTCAAATTCTTTGTCACTGCCGTCATGCTGCAGCGCGAAACCGGCGGAAACCTTGCCGAAATCCTCGATAACCTGTCCTACGTCATCCGCGAGCGCTTCAAGATCCAGCGCCAGGTGCGCGTTCACACCGCCCAGGGCCGCCTCACCATGGCTTTGCTCATGGCCATGCCACCGACAGTGGTTGCGATTCTTCTCGTCTTCAGTCCGGATTTCGTCAAACCACTTTTTTATGATCCCATCGGCCATGCTTTGCTCGTGGTCAGTATCGCGTTGCAAACCGTGGGTTATTTCGTGATTCGCAAGATCATTAAGATTCAGGTATGAAGATCTTTCCCATTCAGGTCGAACCATGCCGTTGATTTTGACCATCGTCGTGTTTGTCACCGTTGTGCTGGTGGTATTCGCCTTCGCCGCTGCCGCCGTCACGCCCGGGTCCGTGCTGGGAGCCCGCTTACGCGCCCTGGGTGGCCAGCCCGCGATGGCTCAGGAAAAACCGGCGATCAAGGTCCGCGAGCGCATCGAGCAAGCCCTCGATCCCCTCAGCAAAGCCATCCCGCTTTCCCCCTCCGACGTCTCCCGCACCCGGGCTTGGCTCATCCAGGCTGGACTCCGCGAGTCTCGCCATGTCAGCTACTACTTCGGCGCCCGTATGATGCTGGCGGCTCTTGGTCTGGCGGGCGTCGTCGTTTTCTCCGGCGTCGACAGCGTTCCCCTGCTAGTCTGCATTCCAGCCCTCGGTTTCTTTATTCCGCGTTTCTTTCTCAAACGCATGATCAAAGACCGTCAGCGGCGCATCCGCATCGCACTGCCTGACGCTCTCGATCTCACCGTCATTTGCGTGGAAGCCGGCCTGGCTCTCGACCAGGCCTTGATGCGCGTCGGCAAGGACCTGCATCACGCCCACCCCGATCTCAGCGACGAATTTCATCTAGTCAACCTCGAGATGCGCGCCGGCAAGCCCCGCGCCGAAGCTCTGCGCAATCTGGTCGACCGCACCGGCGTCGATGACATCCGCTCGCTCGTCGGCACCCTCATCCAGACCGATCGCTTCGGCACCAGCGTCGCCCAGGCCTTGCGCGTGCATTCGGATTCTTTACGCACCGCCCGCCGGCAGCGCGCCGAAGAGCAAGCCGCCAAAACTACCATCAAGATGGTCCCTCCCCTCGTCATATTCATTCTGGTTCCGTTCCTCTTTGTCACCGTGGGCCCAGCACTCATTCAGGCGTATCGCTCCCTCACCGGCAAATAGATCGGGATCGGAAGATCGGGCGCATCAGATTACTGGAAGTCAGGAGAAATCCATGTCCGGAGTCGTCCCACACGGCCGGGCCTTCAACCAAACCCGCCGGTGCTATCTCGCCACCCAACTCGCCGTGGCCCAGACGCACTGGTCTCGCCTGCGCGGCCTCGTGGGAGCCTCCGAAAATGACTTTCGTAACGGCCGCGGCCTCTGGATTCGTCCCTGCCACGGCGTTCATACTCTTGCTATGTCCTTCCCAATCGATGTACTCTATCTCGACCGCGACGGCACCGTCGTGCACCTCGAGCCGAACCTGCAGCCTTGGCGTTTCGCCCCCATCCGCCTGCAAGCCGCTTCAGTTCTGGAATTACCGAGCAACACCGTCGCCGAAACAAAAACCGCCCTGGGCGATAGAATCGAAATCAACCTGAAGGGGGACGTCTAGAAATATAGTGGAAGGGCGGCGCGTTAGCGTCGTGTCGAGCTTTTGGGTGGGGTAGCGCTTTCAGCACTGCGAAAAGAGCTCCCGGATCGATGTGGGCTTTAGCCCCTGCGGTCGAACCAACCGCGTGCAAATTTCGTCGTGGCCAACAATCTCCAACTCGAAGAACTCACTCACCTCCACGACGCTCCCAAGCTTCTGGTCGAGTGGTCACCGCGCTGGCAGGAATTTTCCACCTCCATCCGTCCCGCCTTCGCCCGTTCCGCCCCGCGTCTGGCTGGAGAAGCTCCCCACGGAATTTTTCCCTACCGGGGCATGACCGCATCCCTGCTCCTACAAGCATTCATAATCGTAGTCTTCATGGTTCTTCCCCACGAAATTGACCGCCTCCGCCCCTACGCCCCGCCCCGCATCCAGCCCGACGAAGTCATTTATTACTCCGCCGACGAACTGCCGCGCACCGAAGATTTAGGCGGAGCCCAGTCCGGCGCCACCGGCCGAACCGGCGGCCGCGAAGCTCATCACCGCTCTCAGACCATCAAGGTCGCTCGCGGCGCTTCCCTCGCTCCGAAAGTTGTCGACGCTCCCAACCTCAAACTCCCTTCTTCGACCGGAGCCGTCGCCAACCTTCTCGCCTTCAAGTCGGTCGCACCGCGACCCGGTCCGCCAAATGTTTCTGCCGCCGAAGGTCTGCACTCTTCTTTTTCCGCACCCAGCCTCGCCGCCAACGTGATCGCACCCGCCTCCACCAACGTGGCCCGCGATCAATCCCGCAGCGGCCTCACCCTCACTTCGATTGTTCCTCCCGCTCCCAACGTTTCCGCCAGTCAATCTCGCAGGGCTCCCTCTTTGAACGCGGCCATCGTCGCGCCCGCGCCCAGCGTCACCTCCGAACACACGCTCTACGCGCCCAAACTGGATTCCAGCATCATCGCTCCTGCACCCAACGTCTCTCCCGACCGCAACCGCAACGCGCCCACTTTAAGTTCCACCGTTATTGCTCCGGCTTCCACCCGCGTCTCCCGCGACCAGGCTCGCTCCGCTCCCGCCCTCAACGGCAGCGTGATCGCGCCCGCGCCTTCCACCGTGACCCGGGAAGTTGCTCCCTCGCGTGTGCAGATGAGCCCCCTCGCCGTCGTACCCCCGCCCGTCTCCGCGCCCGAGCACGATTCCGCCCGCACTGCCAAGCTCAATTTGCCCGCGCCCTCCGTCGTTGCGCCTCCGCCGTCTGCGGATTCTTCTCGTGACCCCCGCCGCCTCGAAAGCGGCAGCATCCGTTCCACCGTATCCCAGGTCGTTCCTCCACCACCCACGCAAGCCACAAACGGGTCCTTCGTCAGCAGCATCATCGGAAAACTTTTCGGCACACAGGATGTCGTCCCGCCTCCGCCGTCCGTCTCTTCCGCCAGCGCTGCCGGATCTTCCCGCACCTCTACTGGCGGATCGGGCACTTCGCTCACAGCAAGTGTCATTCCCCCTCCACCCTCCGTCGGGGCCTCCGGCGCCACCATGGGTGGGTCTTCCTCCAGACAATCTCACGCCACCCCGAACGTCGTCCCTCCGCCTCCTTCCGTCTCCGGCGCAAGCGGCAGCGGCTCGGCCCCCGGCGGTTCGCCCTACGGACGCACCCAAGGCACACAACTTGGCGCTTCTAGCGTGATCCCGCCGCCTCCATCTGTCACCGGCACAGGTCAAGCGTCCGGCAGCGGCACGCGCAATTCCGGTGGCTCGGGCAACGGAGGTCTTATCGCCAGCAACGTCGTTCCACCACCCCCGTCCTCGGCCGGCTTAGGCTCGGGACTTGCCGGCTCCGGCAGAAGAGGCTCTGGCCTCGGTGGCCCCGGCGACGTCGGTTCCGCTCTTGCGCCCCCCAAAGGCGCAGGCGGAAACGCGGACAATTCTGGTGTCGTCTTATCCACCGACCCCGGCTCGCTACCGGGCAAGCCCGGCACCGGCGGTAAAGGATCTCTCGCCATGTCTCCCGCCGGTGGCGACGCGCCCGGCCTGGGCGGCTCCGGCGGGGGGTCCGGCATCGGAAACGGCACCGGCCCTGGCAGTGGCCTCCGGGGAGAAAACCCGGGCGCGGGAAAATCCGGCGCAGGCCGCGGCTCCGACCCCAACGCAGGCGCAGGAATCTCTCCCACCCCCGGCCCCGGCGGCGCCGGCACCGCCCCCACTGGAATTCCCGCTGCCCCAGGTGTGGACGTTCGCGGCGGCAGTACCGTCGTCAATCTTCCTAGCTTTGGCTCCGGAAACAGCAACGCCCCGAATCTTCCCGGACGCTCTAGCGTGAAAGGCGATCCCGGCCCCGCCATCACCATCGTCGCCACCTCGCGCTCCGGCGGCGTCTTCGATTTCTACGGCAAGCTTCCCGGGGATAACTACAGCGTCTACCTCGACACCACCATCGGCACGGTCGTCATGCAGTTCGCCGAAGTCGACCCCAACGCTCATGCGCGCTCAGGCGCTCTCACAGGACCGCAAGGCCTTCGCACCGATCTTCCCAAAGACCTTCCCCATGCCCGAGTCGTCGTCAAATGCAAACTCGACGCCTCCGGCAACCTGAAAAACCTGCAAGTCCTCGAACCCGGCCCCGCCACCATGACCGCGAAAATCATGGCCGCTCTTCCCAGCTGGAAATTCCGCCCCGCCACTCGCGGCGCCCAGCCCGTCGAAGTTAACGCCATCCTCGGCTTCAATATCGACACCAACGACCGCTTTTAAGCTCAGATTTGAAAGGGCGCAGCTCTTCAGCCGCGCCGATTCGCCTCGGTTGCCGACTAATCTTGTTATCCCGAGCGCAGCAGGATTATTCACTCCGAGAATAATCCTGGGAAGTCGAGGGATCCCTTTTTCTCTTCACGATTGACCGTCGGGAATTCTTTCGAACTCCAAATGTGCGGGATTCGATGTCCGGACCATGCACGTCCCCCGCAGCATGGTGGCAGAGCGGCGCTTCCGCGCTTCGATTAACGCCTCCTAGGACTGGAGCTTTAGCCCCGCCCTACAGCCTCAACCGCGCTATCAACGCATACGCCCGTCGAAACCACACCCGCTCCCGCCTTCTCTGATATCCTGGCATCGTCGCCCGCTTATCCAGAATTTTCTGCGTCCACTGCCGCGCCTCATCCACTCGCCCCTGCGACTGCAGAAACGTCGCGTAGTTGTAGTAAGTCTCCGAGCTCGTAGAGATTTTCGTCGCCTGTTCAAAGAGTTTTGTGGCCTTCTCCGCCTGCCCCGTCTGCGCGTAGGCGTGCGCCAGCAATCCTATTCCGCGATGAAAGTCATATGTGGGATCTGCCCCCACCGCCCGCTCCAGGTCCGGCACTGCCGCGACAAAGTCTCCTAACTCAACCTCCGCGACTCCCCGTCGGTAAAACGGATCCATCGAATCGGTCCGCTGCGCAATCGACCGGTCATAACACACGCGCGCCATTGCAAAATCTCCATCATCCAGATACAGCAATCCCAACTCTTCGTAATTCCCCGCCGAAGGATTATCCAGGATCGCCCGCTCCAGTTCATGAATCCTGCGCCGTCGCGGAAACGCCTGAAACGAGCCGCGCAACAGCCCTGCATCCGGAATCACTTCCGCCACAATGTAAACCGCTGCCCCAATCCACCCCAGAAACAAAATGATGAAAATCCAGTAAGTGTCCGGTCGCCGGCGAATAAAATGCACAATCGCCACCGCCTGCAACAAAAATCCCCACCCATGTAAGAAAAAGAAGAAGTATCCCATGCGAAGCGCAATATATCACGCCAAGGGAACGGTCCAGGCCGCTGCGCATCTTCGCTCCTAAGGCGGACACGGTAGATAGCTACGCGAAACTCTGTACAGTATTTTCGCCGGCTTTCTGCCATGCTCTACCCGATGGCAATTCCCCCCGAAGAGCGAGTTCGCCAGTTGTGTGCCTTACTCTCCGTCGCGGAAGGAGAAGAACTGGAAAACGCAATCGCCGAGCTTCGCTCCGCCATCCGAGCACTTCTCCACGACGCTCAAAACGTCTCCACCTACAACCTGATCAACTTTCCCGCCGCCCTCGACAAACGAAGAAAAGCTTAGATCATTCATGCGGGACAGCCGCCCAAGCGTGCCCTGAGCGAATCGAAGGGGCAGTGCACTCGAGCGAAGCTCGAAAGCCTGTGTAACTCAGCCTGTGTAACAATGAAACGTGATAGAAATCGTAAGTCCCCTACCGACGCCGGAAGCCGGACACCCGAAGCCCGGCCCCATCCGCCTTCTCGCCTCCGATATCGATGGCACTCTCCTCAACCCCCAATTTCAAATCTCCCCCGATGACCTCGAGGCGCTCCGCCGCGCTCACGGCTCCGGCATCGAGATCGTCCTCGTCACCGGACGCCGCCACACCTTTGCCCTGCCCATCGCCAGACAGCTTGGCTTCGATCTCTGGCTCATCAGCTCCAACGGTGCCGTCACTCGCTCCCTCGCCGGCGAAACTTTTCACCGCGACCTCATGCCGCGCCGGCTTTGCCGCCAATTAGTCAGCGCCATGCAAGATTTCCGCGATCACACCGTTCTTACTTTCGACAAGGAAACCAAAGGCGCCATCGTTCTCGAGCACCTCGAAGCCCTGAATATCAGCATCCGCCGCTGGCTCGAAAAAAATATGCAGTACATCGACTTCATCATCCCCCTTGAGCGCGCCCTGGTAACCGATCCCGTCCAGGCCATGTTCTGCGGCTCCATGGACCGCATGGCTCAGGCCCGGCGCGCCCTCGAAGCCACCGACATGGGCAACCGCATCACTGTCCTCCGCACTGAATATCCCGAGCGCGATCTCTCCATGATCGACATCCTGAATGCCGGCTGCTCCAAAGGTCACGCTCTCAGCCGCTGGGCCGCCCACCGCGGCTACGGTCGCGAACAGGTCATGGCCATCGGTGATAACCACAACGATGTCGAAATGCTTGAGTTCGCCGGCCATCCGGTTATCATGGGGAATGCCTGCGCCGAGCTCCGCGCCCGTGGCTGGCGCGAAACTCTGGCCAACGACAACTGCGGCGTCGCCGCCGCCGTAGCCGATCTGATCGAAGGTTAGAAAAGAAGGTTCATGGCCATTCGCAATCTGAAGCGCGTCATCGGGTCGCCGGGCCGTGGGATCACAGGCAGCGCCGCGTAAAGCGTTCGAAAAGATTCGGGCTTTAGCCCCTGAGGTACGTGAACCCAAGATGCAGAAGCCGATCCAACTCGCACTCTGGACCGCGCTCCTCGCACTCACCGCGCTTCCCTCCTTCGCCGCCGACTCGGCCGTCCTCCGCAACGGCTTCTCCATCCGCCACGAACGCCGTGAAATCATCGGCACCGTCACCCGCCTCTATATCGACGGAGATCAATCCAGCTTCGTCGACATTCCCACCGCCGAGATCGATCACTTCGAATCCCTCCCCGACACTCCCGCTCCTCACGCCGCGTCCGATCCCGCCGCCGCGGCCATGTCCCATCCTTTCGACCTCACACAAGCCGTGAAGGATGCCAGCGGCACCTACCAGCTCGATCCCGATCTCGTTACCAGCGTCATCCGCGCCGAGAGCGGATTCAATGTCCGCGCCATCTCTCCCAAAGGCGCGCAAGGACTCATGCAGCTCATGCCGCAAACTGCCTCGCAACTCGGCGTGCAGAACGCCTTCGACCCCGAAGCCAACGTCGTGGCCGGTACCCGTTATCTCCGCGAACTGCTCGAGCGCTACAACTTCGATCTCGTCAAAGCCCTCGCCGCCTATAACGCCGGCCCCCAACGCATCGACCAGTATCACGGCGTCCCGCCCTACTACGAAACCAGGGCTTACGTCGCCCGCATCGTTCGCGACTTCAACAAAAAGAAACTCGCCGCCAAATCCGCGGCTGCTTCCGCCGCGAAAAAGCCACCCATTCCTAAGTCCGTCCATACTCCCGCCAAGCCAGCTCCCGCTCCCTCGGTCGCACAGAACTAGCAGGTCCGCTCATCCGCGCTCGGCCACACATTTCTCCTGAAACGAATCCCCGCCGGTCGTCACTATCCATTAAGGACGATTCCAGGTTCGTCCTGCGACTTCGCAACACGTCTCCTTCCCCCACAAAGAAAACTTCGAAGGAGAAGCGAAATGATATTGCCCCGAACCGTAACCCTCTCTTGCAGCCATCCAACGACGCGGAACACGCGTTCCTCCTGGGTCTGGACGCGACTCGCCCGCCCGTTCGTGCTCTCATTGCTCAGCACCGTCCTGATCCCACCGGCGCGAATCCTGCCGGCGAAATCTCAAGCCATTCAACCCAACTACATAAGAAACTTCGTGGGTGCCCCGTCATTGTCTCCCCGTTTCTTGGAGAGACGGAACCTGCCCTGAGCGACGCCGAAGGGGCGGGGATTTTAATGTTCAACTGGGCTTGACACGGCAAGCCCGGCGGCACAGAATTTCTGAACCTGTAAAGTCTCTGCCGGCCGCACCAGCAGGCAGAGTCACCGAGCCTCGGTCAATACCTTAGGAGTTGTGCTGTGCCGGAGAAGAAGGTCCGCTTCGACGATTTCCAGCTGGATTACGCTCGTTTTCAGCTCTGCCGCCACGGCATCCCCATTCGACTGGAAGGCCTGCCGTTGCAGTTGCTCATGTTTCTCGTCGAAAACCGCGGCCGGCTCGTCACGCGCGAGCAAATCTCCACCGAGTTGTGGAGCAGCAAGGATGTCTTCGTCGACGTCGAACAAGGCATCAATACCGCCATCCGCAAAATCCGCCGCGCCCTCGGCGACGATGCCGGCGAACCGCAGTACCTTCAGACCGTCGTCGGCCGCGGCTATCGCTTCGTCGCTCCCACCGCCGAAGAAGAGGCCGGCCAGTCCGCACCCGCCGAGCCCTTTGTCTTCTCCCCCGAAGACCTCGGACGCGCCATCATGAGCGCCGCTGGCCTCGATCCCGCAAATCCCCGCGACACTCCGAAGGCTCCCGCCAAACACCCCGTCAAGTCTGACTGTTAATCGCGTCCTCCCGAAAAGCGGCAAGCCCCCTCCACTCGCACCCTCACCTGCCCGCCCCGCGGTTTCTTCAGATCGCTTCTTCAGATCGCTTCATATCACTTCAGACCCTCTCCATGGACTCTTCTCGCAAGCCATTGCACTATCCCAACCATGATTTCGTCCTCTTGCCGCTACCGTCGGATCGAAATCAAGCCATCATTGAGGAGACTCCAATGAACCGCTCAAGAAGAATCAGCCCGTGCAAAGCGCTGGCACTCATTGCCATGCTGTCGGGAGCGATGGTTTCCACTTTGCCGCTCCCCGCCTTTGGCCAGCAGGATGTCGATCCGACATGGTATGACCCCAACCCCGTCTCTCCCGCCATACCGAATAAGGCGGTCCTGCGCCCCGCCGCCTTTCACCCGCAGCAACCCGCGCTCACACCCGTCTCGACAGCGCAGGGAACCACCAAGCTTCGCACGAAGCGATCCAGCGCGCCGAAGATTGCAGATGTCTCGGCTCCCGGAAACCGGAATCAGGAAGCACCCGTTGCCGCCATCACTCGTTGACGTAATACGTCTACACACGCTGTTAGGGGGGAGCTCGCCATGCTTGGCGAGCGCTTGCGGGGCAGGCCCCGGCAGATTTGTATGGCTGTCGGGGCCGGTTGACTTCGCATGGATCGGCTCCAAATCCCGAGCTGCATACTCACCTCCGAATGCTTGAGCCCAGCCCCCTTTCCTTTCAATCACTTACACCCACCCAATCCCGCATTCAACCGCTAAACCCCATTTTTCTCCCGTTCATTGGGATAATGATGCGCATCTCCTTCCCTTCCAATAACATCACTTCAGACAACTCCCCAGGGAAGAGTGTACGAACCAGGTTCCATTCCCGGGGAGCCACAGGTTGCTGGGTTTTGTGGGCTAGGATCTCAGGTGCAGCTGCGGCAAAGTTCTGCCGGTTTTCCTAAGACCGACCACCCAAGACCTAAGAAGCTTAAGAGCTAGAAGCAAGGAGCTAGAAGCCATTATGCGCAAGCCGATCAAGTACGTGGAAAAAGCAGTTACCGTCGCCGCCAAAGGCGCTTGGGTTGTCTTCGACGGCTTGAATCGCATCAAGCCCAACCCGTCGCCCACTCCCAAATGGTCCGACAAACCTCTGCTCAAGTCCTATGAAAAATCCAAGCCACCCCTCGGCTGGCCCCGCTCCACCGATTCGCTTTGCCCCAAGTGCGTGCCCGAAATCCGCCAGCAGATTCTCGACGGCAAACTGCCGCATGAAGTCCTGATGAACGAGAAGATCGGCGAGATCAAAGCCACCATCGTCGAGCGCGACGGTAAAATTCTGATGGTGAAAGATTGCCCCAAGCACGGCCACTTCGAAGACGTGATGTCGATCGACACCGATTTCTCGAAGCACCTCGAAGATGTCTTCCCCGGCCGCGACATCGTTGCGCACAATGACGAGAAACTGCACCATCACGGCTCTTCCACCGTGAAGTATGGACGGGGCTCCGTGCTGACCATCGATCTTACGAATCGCTGCAATATGATGTGCGATCCCTGCTTCATGGACGCGAACCAGGTCGGCTTCGTCCACGAACTGACGTGGGAAGAAATCAAGACCATGCTCGACAACGCGATCACCATCAAACCGCGTCGTCAAATGAGCGTGCAGTTCTCCGGCGGTGAGCCAACCTTGTCGCCGTACTTTCTCGATGCCGTCCGTTACGCGCGCAAAGTGGGATACAACTCCGTTCAGGCCGCCACGAATGGAATCGAGTTCGCAAAAAGTTTTGAGTTCTGCCAGCAGGCCGTCGAAGCCGGCATGCGCTACGCCTATTTGCAATTCGATGGCATCGGCAACGCCGCCAACGCGCACCGCATGGTCGGCAACCTGTTCGACGTGAAATTAAAAGCGATCGAAAATCTGCACAAGGCTGGAGTCGAGATCGTTCCCGTCGTCACGATCGTGAACGGCATCAACAACGAACAAGTCGGACGCATCATCAAGTTCGCGCTCGACAATCCGAAGACCATCAGCTTCCTGAGCTTCCAGCCCGTAAGCTTTACTGGCCGCGACGAAGCCGTCACCGACGACCGCCGCCAGGCCCAGCGCTACACGCTCTCTCACTTGGCGCATGACGTAAAAAATCAAACTGGCCTGGGCGAGCCCAGCCGCGACTGGTTCCCGATCAGCTTCATGGGCACCTTCAGCGACTGGGCCGATCTAATGCACGCCAACGACGTCAAGAACGACTGGGGCCAACTAAGTTGCGGTTGTCACCCGAATTGCGGGACGGGGATGGCGGTGATGATTGACAAGGAAACGAAGGAAGCGGTTCCGGTGACGGCGTTCCTGGCGGGGGATCAGCTGGCGAAAGACATTGCGAAGGTGAATGATGCTTCGCGAGGAAAATTCCTGACCGCGTTTGGCATGGCGTTGTGCTTGATGAAGAACTACGATCCGTATCAGGCACCGACGCATTTCAAGATGATGGATCTGTTGAGCAAGTTCGACAAAAACTACAACGTCACAGGACGCAACTATGGCAAAGTGGGGCCGGACCGCAGCATTGAAGATGTGATGAAGCGGCGGCAGGACCGGTGGAATTTCCTGTTCATAGCGGGGATGTGGTTCCAGGACCTGTTCAACTACGACTTCCGGCGGACGGAGCAGTGCATTATTCCGTACGCGACGCAGGAAGGTGAGATCAGCTTCTGCGCGTATAACACCGGCGTGGGTTGGAGGAACATCATCGAGAAGATGCACATGACGGCCACGCTGACCAAGTGGTACGAGGAGCATGGACGGCATGAGATCTTTGCTGGTGGCAAGAAAGTGAAGATGGATGATGAAGTGCACTCCCTGCTGCTGCGCGAAGACATCGTGACCAACGAACTGCAGCGCGATCTGGACAAGCTGGGTATCGCGAAGAACGCGCGTGAAGAGAAGAAGCGGGCGAGAGACGCGAAGGCGGCAACGGCGGCTGCGGGATCTGAAGTGGCGGATGCGGGGACCGATCATTCGGCAACGCCGGTCCCAGGACATCGTGGGCCGCAGAAGAATGACGAGGCTTACAACGCACGCATGGCGGCGCTTTATCGCGAAGTGGTGTTGAAAGAGAAGCCGGCGGTGGCGGAGAACGGATTCATTCCGCTGGGAGCGCTGGGCAAGCCAAACGGAAACGGCAATGGCAACGGAGCGCATGCTGCGAAGGCGGAAGTTGGCGAGCCGGTGGCGGGAGACTGAAGGGCGCTGCTAGCTACTAGCTTCTAACTCGAACCAACGGGCCGCCTGCGGGCGGCCCGATTTATTTTGCGAAGAGATGAGCGATGCAAATGCGGCCTGGGACGAGGGTTTCTACCTTATGTGCTGTTTTGATGTGCCTGTCAACCCCCGTTACGGTGGAAGCCTCAGGGAGTTTGCTTTTTGAAACTCCCGAGGAAATGGTTGGGTGAAGCGAGGAAATGGTTGGGTGAAGATGGTTACGAAAAATATTCTATTTCTTCTGCTGGCGCAGGTGGTGTTATCGGGGGCAATGATTGCGCAGAGTAAGCCAGCGCCGATCTATCCCACGGATCCTCATCCCGCTCAGACGCCGAACCCGGAGCAGGACCGCGCTCCGGACGGGTGAATCAGAACACGGGGCAGAACGATCAGATGCCGGTGTTTCGCGTGCAGGTGAGTGCGCGGACGACGAAGGCGGTGAATTACCGCAACCGCGGTGGCTCGACCGAGGTGAACTTCAAGGGGACAGAGCTGATGCCGGATGTGGAAGGCCGCGCCAGAGTAGAAGGCAAAGATGGGCGGCTGGCCATCGATGCGGAACTGAAACATTTGTCGCCGGCAAACCGGTTCGGAGGGCAATACCTCAGTTATGTGCTGTGGGCAGTCACGCCTGAAGGGCGGGCAGTGAATCTGGGTGAAATTTTGCCGGGAGACAACGGCAAGGACAAGATCGACGTCACGACAGATCTGCAGGCCTTCGGAATGATCATCACGGCGGAACCTTATTATGCGGTGACGCACCCGAGCAACAAGGTGGTGGCGGAGAATATTATTCGCAGCGGGACGAAGGGGTTTGAAGAGCCGATTGATGCGAAGTTCGACGTGCTGGAGGGTGAGCAGTACACCATCGACGTTCCGGCGGATCAATTGCCGTCGAGCCGGGCGAGCATCAAGGTTCCGCTAGACCTGCTGGAAGCGCGCAATGCAGTGGTGATTGCAAAGGCGGCAGGAGCACAGCAGTATGCGTCGGACACTCTGACGAAAGCGGAAGACATGCTGCAACGGGCAGAGGATTATTACCAGCGCAAGCAAGGGCGGACGCCGATTGGGACCGCGGCGCGCGGGGCGACGCAGACGGCAGAAGATGCGCGCGTGCTGACGTTGCGGCGCAAAGAGCA
Organism: Candidatus Sulfotelmatobacter sp.; assembly: GCA_049584315.1. Classification (GTDB taxonomy): domain Bacteria; phylum Acidobacteriota; class Terriglobia; order Terriglobales; family Acidobacteriaceae; genus Sulfotelmatobacter. The sequence continues at coordinate 26,993 of JBAUXO010000206.1, forward strand.
GGCGAAGATTGAAGCGGACCGGCGGGCGCACGAGGAGGCGCAGGCAGCGGCGGAGGCGAAT
>JBAUXO010000207.1:0-4325 GCA_049584315.1 Candidatus Sulfotelmatobacter sp.
AGCTAGAAACGGGCTTCGCGGAGATTAACCGTAGCAGCACCACACTTCTCCCAAGCCGACTTCGGGACAACCTCGTCAAAGGCTGGCTGCGCAATATTCTCGGGCACTTCAATTGAGACCTTAGTCGCCAGTCCCGATCTTCTCGCCGCGCTTCAGCGTCCGGTCAAAGAAGTCGGCGGTCGCGGCATAGGCCCGTATCCAGTCCTTCCACCTCAGGAATCCGTGGATCTCATCCGGAATGATCAGTTGTTCGAAGGGCACGTGCTGTGCCCGCAAGCGCTGCACCAGGTCCACGGTTTGACTGAAGGGGACATTGCGATCGTCATCGCCATGGATGAGCAATACGGGCGACTTCCACGTGCTCACGTAGGCGTCAGGCGAGGAATCCCATGCCAACTTCACCGCCGTCTCTACGTCCGGCGGGCGCAGTGCCAGATTGCCGAAATACGGCCGCTCCGTGAGAAAGACACTCCAATCATGTACGCCATGAAAATCCACCCCCGCCTTGAACAGATCTGAGTCGTGGGCCAAGCCCATAGCGGTCAGAAAGCCGCCGTAGGAACCACCCCACAACCCGATCTTCTCTCTATCCATTTCCGGAAGCGATTGCAGATACCGTCCTGCCGCCAGCACATCTTTGTACTCAGCTGCTCCGCGCCAGATGCCGTTGGGCGCCTCGCGAAAAGCGCGTCCGTACATAACGCCAAGCCTGTAATTTACCGATAACACTGCATATCCGCGGCTGGCCAAGTACTGATTCTCGGCATAAGCGTTGTGGTAGTAATCCATATAGTGAAAGCCGAGCATCATCTGGCGGCGCGGCCCGCCGTGCATGAACACCAGCCCGGAAAGCTTACCCTTCGGATTGCGCGGGAGAAAAAGCTGGCCGTGCAGTGTGACTCCGTCCTCGCTCTGAAAAACCACCTGCTTGGGGGTCACCAGCGAGGCTGAAGGAAAATCGCTCGGCAGAGCTTGTTTCGCAATCATTTCACGGCCCTTCGAAGTGACTTCATACGGCATGGCCGGTGAAGTTGCCGTGGACCCGAGGCAAAGAATGCTCTTGCCGTCGCCGGTCCGCACTGGAGACCACTCCATTGTCTCGCCGCTGGTCAATGCCTGCGGCGGCGTACCGCCGGCTACCGCGACGCGCCACAAATGCCGCCGGTCTACATCGTTTTGGTTTGAGGAGTAGATCACCCACTTCTTATCCGCAGTAAGTGTGACGTCTTCCACGTCAAAGTCGCCGGGCGTGAGTAGCGCAGCTGCGCCGCCGCCGGCGGCAATCGAATACAAGTGATTGCGTCCATCCTGCTCGGAAGCAAACACGACTCGCCCATCGCCAGCAAAGTTGAGCGAACCATCTTCGCTGAGACCGGGCAGAGAATCCTCGGGCTTCTCTCCGCTGCGCCACAACAGGCTTCCTGTGCCGGCAACAGCATCGGCAATCCACAGCGACCAGGGCTGCGGGCGCACTGGAATCAGCGGCAGCTTCTGCTCATCTCCCGCGGTGCGCACGAAGAGTATCCATTTTCCATCAGGTGACCAGCGTGGTATGGAATCCTTATCCACGCTGGGCGCCAGATAGCGAATAGAGCCTCCCTCGAAGTCGTAAATGGCGATCAAGCTATGACCTTCACGCTGGCTGACGAAAGCGATGTGTTTGCCGTCGGGCGACCATTTGGGCTCAACCGCAGCTCCACGTACGGAAGCCAGCTCCTTGGCCTGCTGTTTGCCATCAACACTGGCCAGCCACAACTTCTTTTTCGCGGACCACACTGCCCATACGCTATTGGGAGAAATCTCAATATCTTCACAGTCCTCATCCGGGCAACCCATGTCGCCCAAGAGCCGAGGCGCGCCGTCTTTGTCTTTGGAATCCACATCGAGCGCAAACACTTGTTGCTTGGCGCCCTTGGTCCAGCTTTCAGGATTGGCGCTCTCCTGCGCGTCGTTCAATTCAGTGCCCAGCGCATAAACCGCCGTCTTGCCGTCGGGCGTCAGGCGCAGGCTGGCGATGGGCTGGCCATCGTCGGCTGTGTGATGAGTGAGTTGTCGCGCGGTCTGAGCGAAGTCCGGGCCCTCTGCCACCCAAACGTTGCGGACTCCTTTCACATAAAACACCCACGCCACGCGCCCGCCCTGCGTCGCAGCGACCAGTTGGCTGGGGAAAGGCGAGCTCAACACCTGCTCCAGCGTGAATGGAGATTGCGCCCATGCAGCGGTTGTGCAGCTAAGGATCAAACCAATAGCGATGTGCCAGCGAACTTTGCCAGTTGGCATAGTGCCACCAGGGTAAGCAAAAGCAAGCCGTTTGCCAACGGCTGTTGTGGAATGTGCCGCAAGCATCCCAGAGGAGCGACGAGAGTGGATGGTTTGTAGGCGAACCGGAAGTCCAGAAACGGCACCGCAGCGATGGCGAGGATACTTTCGAGGCAAAGCAAGAAATCCTTGCCATCCATCCGCATCCAGAACCAACGATTCCACAGGCAAAGAACCGGATATGCGGCAGGGCGACGGTGCCTGCCACTATTGTGAGTGTGGTTCTCAAGCGTTGGAGACATGAGAAACCGCTGGTCAACAGGAACAAGACTGTTGCCAGCTGCAATGCCATGGAAAAGAACAGACCATCGCGCTGAAACCTCGCGGAGGCGTGAGGAAAGATTTACATGTAGAAGGGATACGCCAATATCCCCAGAAATGTGGAGTGGTCCTGTTGCTCTACCGCTGACACGATCGCAGATGCCAAGGTCAGACAACACAAGGCTTGATGTAACGAAGCTTTCCGCACGGCTTTAGCGATAAGGCTCACAATCCATTTGACACCGCTAGGGTAGGCCTCTGCAGCTTCCGCAGGTAACTGTTGAAACCAGTTACGCTCATCGTGGGGTTTTGAGCGCAATCGAGATTTAACAACAAGTACGAGTTTTCCCAACCTTCCTAGTAGCTGACCATCCGGAAGGAAATATCCCGGTATCATTCGGGGCGTAGGACTGTTCAAATCTCGCTGCGACCCTTAGCGGATGCCGATTGCAGTCGACGGTTGGTTTGTCAAGGATCGCCCCGCCGAACCAGATTGAATCAGCCTCTCCACTGAGGCCGCCCGCTGCCGCGCCAGTTCGTCTCCCGTGATCTCGAATTCTTTTTCGTATTCTGCCAGCGCCTGCGGAAGCAGGCCTTGTCGTTGGTAGAGCATTCCCCACATCCAATGGAGTTGGGGAAACCGGTCGTCGCTGTGTTCGGCCCGTTCCAGGAGTTGTTGCGCGCCGGTCAGGTTTCCCATGCTGATCTCGACGTTGGCCAACCATAGCAGCGTCGACTCTCGCCAGTCCGAGGTCAGTTGCGGAGACTGCAACACACCCTTCAGCACGGTTTCAGCTTCGCCGTATTTTCCTGCCGCAAACAGTCCACGGGCAAGAGAGGCCTTAGCCTTCTGGTTGTCCGGAGCAATCTGGCTTGCTTTCTGGAATTGTTCAAGTGCAAGGTCTTGGCGCCCTTGATCCAGGTAGACATTGCCGAGCAGATCCATCGCAAACGCGTCTGACGGGCTGACTTCAATCACGCGAGAATAAAAGGCGATGTCGTCCTGGTAATACTTCTGCTGGGAAATCGTCATGACAGAAAACGTCATAAAGACGAGACTCACAACAACGATTGCCGTTACCTTGGCTGGCCTCTCGTGAGACCACACTTTCTGGACAATCAGTGCAACCAACAGCGAAGCCCCCGCCGACGGCAGGTACAAATAGCGGTCATTCGTCGTGTACCCCTGCTGGTAGATCCGGATCACGGCCAGCGCCGGCAGCACAGGGATCACGATCAGAGCGGCGGCAAGGCCGAAAAACGACCGGTAACGAATCGCAAGCCACGCGATAACGGCAGCACCAATTACGACCGCAGACAACTGCAGCCAGAAGAGTGTAGTGGGCGATGCCGCTAACGGGTTGACGTAGGTGCCGCCCAGGTTCCACGGGAAAAATAATTTCTTCAGATAAAAAAGCAGGATCGAGGGAGCACTGAAGACGACATTCGCCCAGCTATGCTCCGCTGTTGCGGCGCGCACGCGGCCCATCACGGCCCACCTTACCACCAAATAGCCTGCGGTCACCACGCCATAAGGGAAGGCAGCTCTCCAGAGCCTCTGACTCCCGGCGACACGGTCTTTCAGTTTTATCGAGGCAATCGCCGGCAGAATCGCCAGCATCGCCATTCCCGTTTCCTTGGCAAAGAGACCGGCGCCGAACCACACCGCGCTGAGCCACACCCGGGGGCAGAGGAGATTGTCACGACCGGCTTCTGCACGGCCGTTGTTCTTGTCTTTGTCTGTG
>JBAUXO010000208.1:0-5339 GCA_049584315.1 Candidatus Sulfotelmatobacter sp.
TCCACCTCCGCTTCCCTGTCGACTCCAACTTCAACACCTCTTCCTCGCTCCATTCAATTTGCATAAGGACCGCGTCCGCCGCACCAGCGGCTTCCTTCTGACGGCTTTTTCGAACGCGCGCCCTATCGTGTGTTGTGCGCCACTCCGCTCACTAAGGGCGCGCCTCCGAAAAAGCACTAGCGTGACTCGGAACCAATCGCGCGAGAATCGTCGATCGCCGCTTGCGAAGGTTACTTCGTTGTGCAGCCTAGACCTGGAATCAAGACCCTGTGCTGTTTTAGTCTGATCGTTGGAATTACTCCAACTTCGCGTACTCCTCTTTGGCTTGCTTCAGGATGGGAATGTCGGGATCGGCGTCTTTCCAGAGAGCAAAAAACTCTTGGTAGCTCCCGCCAGCCATTTTGGAATCTCCCGCCAGCACATAGGCCCGAGCGAGTTGGAGCCGTGCCAACGCCGCTAGAGGGCAATTCACCGCAACCCCCCGCTCGTCCAGAAACTTTTGAAACTCACCCACCGCCGCCGGGCCCTGATGCAACAGCAAATAGGCCTGGCCCCGGACATATACGGGATAGAGCGTGCCGCCAACCTCGAATTGCGGAAGAGGAGAGCCGAGTTCGTACTGCGCTGTGGTTTGGAGAAATTCCACGGCTCTCGCCGGATTGCTGCGCCGAATCTCGATCGAGGCGTAGATGGTGGGCAGCCAATAACGATTTATCACAGTGTTAAGCGGAAACCGTCCAGCTAAGTCGTCCGCCATGCGCTTTGCTCGGTCGATGTCTCCGATACGAGCCAATGCCAGAGCCGCGAGAATACTCACGTCTCGCGTGGAGGCGGTAGCGAGGGCAGAGGTGGTCTCCTGCCGGGAGAGCGCGACATTGTTAAACTCGGCATCGCGTAAGGCGACATCCATCTGCCATGCTGCTGCTGTTTCTGGTGAATCGTTGCGCAGAGCGGAGTCGATCGCGCGCTTGGATAAGTCCTGTGCCCTTGCGGGACGGCCATGGAATGCTTCGGTATCCGACGCAAACGAAAAAAGAACATCCTCTCCTGGTTTGCCGCTCGCATCGGCGATTTGTTGCTGCATCCCGGACCTGTCATCGTCAAGAAAGGCAACCCCGTAGCGATTCCCGTGCAGGAAAGGATTGTTAACCTTGTGCGCAACGGCTTGGTCATATTGCGCTTTCGCATCGTTGAGACGATCCAGGGCGGCATACAGCCCGACAAGGTTCGTGTAGGCAGCTGCGCTCCCCGGGTTGAGGCGGAGATCTTCCAGGCTTGCCGCCACTCCTTTTTCGTATTGCCCCAGATAGGTGTAGTCGACTCCTAAATTCCCGAAAGGCTCGCTGCTGCGCGGGTAGGTTCGCGCCCAGATCTCGTATGTCTGAATTGCTTTTTCGAGTTCACCTGTGGCCAGAAGATAGTAGTTTGCCGAGATGCGGAGTCCTTCCCGCTCGCTCACTTTGTCGCGCAGGTCATAGGCCTTGCGCAGATTCTCAGTAGCTCGACCGGGCTCTCTGAGATTCGAGTATGAGATCCCCAAGGCCGCATAAGCGGCGGCGAAATTCGGGTCGAGTTCGAGCGCGTGATTGAAGAATGGAATCGCGGCGGCACTGCCTTGCTCCTGCAGCGTTGTTCTTCCCACGGACAGCGCTTTCAGGGCTTCGAGAGAAGGCGTGGTCGCTTGGTCCAGGGGCATGTCAAACTTTTCAACTGTGCTGAGGGATTCCCCCAGTTTCGTCCTGAGTCTGGTCGCCGTTTCGCCGAGTGCTCTAAGCACGCGTTCCTTATTTTCGGCCGCCACCTGCTCCTGTACCAGGAGGTCTCCCGTCTTGCAGTTGACGGCGTCAAGGCCAATCACATATTGGCTGCCGAGACTTCCAATCGTCCCCGCGACATAAGCTTTTGCGCCCGCGCGTTGACAGAGATCGCGCGCTACATCCGGCGTCACTTTGGTTCCGGGTGGCTTCGCCATGAGTCTCAGGGTGGCGCGAGTTCTTGCGTCCGACAGTATGTTCAGAAAGGGAGACTGGCCGAGTTCAACGGAAATCGCCTGCTTCAAGGTGTCATCGAAGACAGGATCACCGGTGGTGTTCTTGAAATCTGCCAGCACTACGGTGTCCTGGTCAGTCAGCTTGGAAGCACGGCGCGAGCGCCAGTAAAATCCTCCGGCGAGGATTGCGGCACCCAACAAGCACGACACAGCGGCCATTCTCCATGAAGAAGGGAGCGATCGATTCAGAGTATCGGTCCGATTCGTTTGCTGATCCAACAACCCACGCCGACTCTTGGTGCCGTTTGCGCGTGTTCGAGCAACTCCCGGCGCTGACGTTTCATCGTCCGCCGAGGCCGCGACAACGCGCTGGGATGAGTCCACGTCGCGTTTAAGACGGCTCAGTTCGGCCCTCATGTCCGACGCACTCTGATAGCGGAGGTTTCGGTCTTTCTCTAGTGCGCGATTGATGATGTGTTCCAGTTCGGCTGGGATGTCGGGGTTTAGCCGCACCGGTGCTACTGGTGCTCGGTTGAGGATCGCATCGAATACGGAGGCGGAGCTGTCACCACGAAAGGGCAACTGGCCGGTAGCCATCTCATAGAGGACGGCTCCAAACGAGAACAGATCAGTCCGAGCGTCCAACTCTTTTGCTCGCGCCTGCTCCGGTGACATATATGCGACCGTACCAAGAGTGGCGCCGGGACTGGTCAAGTGCTCCTCGTCCATCGTCGTTTGCGTGTGCCCGGCTGCGAACTGGCTGGAAGAACTGACAGCGAGCATGACCTTCGCTAAGCCGAAGTCAAGAATCTTGGCATGACCGCGCTTCGTCACAAAGATGTTCGCAGGCTTAATGTCGCGGTGGACTATGCCTTCTGTGTGTGCTGCGTCGAGTGCGTCCGCAATCTCGATAGCGAGAGAGAGGATCACCTCGCTCTCCATCGGACGCCCGGCAATGCGGTGCTTCAGCGTTAGTCCGTCCAGAAACTCCATGGCGATGAACGCTTCGCCGTGGCGGTCATCGATCTCGTGGATAGTGCAGATGTTTGGATGATTCAGAGCCGAGGCAGCCTTGGCCTCGCGCTGAAAACGGGCGAGTGCTTGCGGGTCTTTGGCTACCTCGTCGGGCAGGAACTTCAAGGCAACAAACCGGCCGAGCTTCAGATCTTCGGCCTTATAAACCACCCCCATCCCGCCGCCACCCAGTTTCTCGACGACGCGGTAGTGCGAGATGGTCTGGCCGAGCATTGCAGTGAAATCTTAGGACTCGGACCAGACCAAGTCAACGAAACACCGTGACTTTGAGGGTTTGTAGACGCGGTGGTTGGCGAACGTCGCCATATCACTCAGAACTCCAGAATCGTCCGGCCCCTTCGCGGATCGTCGGCCACCCGGAAGTGCGCGTTCTTTCTAGTTTCGGAGAGGCCAATCTCCCACAAGCACCTGTCTTACGAAATCAAAGCTGGAACATTATTTTGCCGACCGTACCGCCCTTTGGCGGCCTACAGCCAACATCACAAGAAAATCTTGAGTTGATGGTGCCAAAACGTCTCCGCAAAAAGGCAAGGTTGCGTCGCGAGCTAGCGGCGGGAGCGGCTATGAAAGCACGCAGTGTCCGAGCCCTGGGCGAGATACAAGACGGGCATCTGGCCGGTACGCCAACTTGCCCAATGTACTCCTAGCGGAGTCCGTCCGAGAATTGCTTTTTGAAAGCTGCTTCAGCAGCCGAGAACCGAATGGTGAACACAGCCCGTCAGAGTTCACCCCCTGAAGGTCGGAGCAATGCTTGGAGAAGGGGTTCCCGAGCGCAGCCCTCACCGTTATGAGTGGCCTTTCTTGGTCGTTTCTAGCTCGATCCATAGCAGAGCCGATGTAACTTCAGAATGTTGTGCGTCAGACAAACCAGGGCCCACTCGCCTTGCACCTTCTGGAAACCACGCAAGAGGAATTGCCGGAAGCCGCGCGCTTGTTTGATCTGTCCAAACACTGGCTCCACCACCGTTTTACGCTTGGAGTAGATCGCCGCTCCCACCTTGGTCTGCAGTTTCCGTCGCATGCGGTCCACCCGCGTCGCTCCCTGCGGTAGTGGTCCCCGCGGGCCCGGCTGCTGACGGTCACGATAAGACTCCTTGTCGGTTGCAATGAAGCCTTCGATCTTTTTCTTCTCCAGATACTTCAGATTGGCCTCCGAGCAATACCCGCTGTCGGTCATGACTTCCTGCGGCTTCTGTCTCGCTTGCTCCTCGACCGCTTTCACTGTGGGCGCCAGCTGTTGCTTATCATTGGTGGCCTGGGTCACCCTCTGCCCCACAATCCACTGAAAATCCGCTTCCACCGCAATCTGCGTGTTGTAGGCTTGCACAAATCCGTCTGCCCCGGGCATGATGCGCGACTCCGGATCGGTGAAGTTATATTGCATCTTGGCTTTGGGCTGGGCCTTCTCCTCCGGCTTGCCCTTACTCTTGGCTTCCTCTTTCGCGCGCTCTTCCAGGGCCCGCTTGGCTTCTTGGATCCGTTTCAGTCGCGTCTCCCGTCGCCCCAACTCCGCCGGCAGTTCATCTCCTCTCTGATCCCGTCCGTAGCGCGTATCCTCTTCTGCATCCGTGGCCTCGGCCTGCTCCAATAACCGCTTCACCTCTTCTTTTAATCGCTTTTCTTCTTCCTTCATCCGTCCGTAACTCATCGCCTTGTGTTTGCTCGCGTTGGCTTTCACTTTGCTCCCATCCAACACCACCCGCCCCAGCTTTATCGTCCCCGCCTCTAACGCGATCTGCAACACTTGATCAAATAACCCTTGCAGTGCCGCCAGATGCAGCTTCCGAAAGTCCGAGATGGTTCGGAAATCCGGTTGGTTCCCCGCGGCTAACACCCGAAACCCGATATCCTCGCTCAGTTTCTTCTGTATCCGCCGCGAGGAAAACACTCCCACACAGTACCCATAAATCAAGATCTTGGTCATCATCCGCGGATGATAAGGTGGCTGACCGCGCTCTTCTTCCTCGTATACCGACTCGATCGCACTCAGATCCAGTTGCTCCACCACGTCGGAGACGAAATACGCCAAGTGATCTTCCGGCAGCCAGTCGCCCAGGCTCGGCGGTAACAGAAAATCTTGCTCTGGCAGATAGGCGCGGTAGGTTTTCCCCATGCTCTGAAACTTGGCATATCGAACCTGTGAGTTTCAATCTAAATCAGCGGTCCACGGTTGAATACTCGGACACACTCCTAGCAGCCCGGGGTGTAAGTAGCTAATTTTCGGCACGACCAGCCGCGCCGAGTTGCGAGTCGAGCTTCGTGATTCTATGACCGATTTCGTACAAGGTATTGAGATTCGGCTTCCGGAGAGCCG
>JBAUXO010000209.1:0-8213 GCA_049584315.1 Candidatus Sulfotelmatobacter sp.
CAACGTGAGTCTGGTGATCGAGTTGATCACGCCGGTGGCGATGGAGAAGGGCTTGCGCTTCGCCATTCGCGAAGGCGGACACACGGTCGGCGCCGGAACCATTGCCGAGATTGTGCAGTAAGGAAAAGTTGGATGCGACAAGTAAGAACGCAGAAGTTAAAGCCAGGTGGATTTAACTTCTGAAATCTGACTTTCTCGATTGAGTCTAGGAGTGAGCGATGCCCCGAGAGATTGTTACCTTGCAGTGCGGTGATTGCAAAGAGCGGAATTATTCGACGACCAAGAACCGGAAGACGACGACGGAGCGGCTGGAGTTCAAGAAATTCTGCCGCCGTTGCCGCAAGCACACGCCGCATAAAGAAGTGAAATAGATCGGGAGATCTGGCGATCGGGCCCTCGGGTGATTTTAGATCGCCCGCTGAACCGATCAGCCGATCCATCCGATGAGCACAGGGGCGTAAGCTCAACGGTTAAACTGTCGGTCTCCAAAACCGAACTTGGGGGTTCGAATCCCTCCGCCCCTGCCAGAATTTGGAAGGAAGCCGGGAAAGGTAGACGCAGTATGGGAGTGGAGACAAGGAAGATGGCAAACTCAATGGCATCCGCCGGCGGAAGTTTTGGAGACCAGATCAAATCCTGGCCGGAGCGGGTGAAGACCTTCTACAACGACGTGCGCACCGAAACCCGCAAGGTTTGGGCGCCGGGGTGGAAGGAAGTGCAAGCCACCACCGCGGTTGTGGTCATCACGGTCTTCATTTTTGGCGTGTATTTTTTCATCATCGATAACCTGATTCAGAAGGGCGTTTCGTTTTTGTACAGCTATTTCGGGCACTAGGCCACAACGCGCGGAAGGCGGAGTTTAACTTGATCATGCAGGACGAAGAAAAGAACCAAGCGGCGACCGGCGGAGAAGTACCATCCACCGCGCCCAGCAGCGAACCGCCTCGCAACCCGAACATGAAGTGGTACATCATCCACTCCTACTCCGGGTTTGAACGCAAGGTGAAAGAGTCGTTGGAGTCGCGCGTGGCGGCCTTCGGGCTGCAGGAAAAGATTGGCAAAGTGCTGATCCCGACCGAGTCGGTGACGGAAGTGCGCGGCGGCAAGAAGTACACCTCCGAGCGCATGTTTTATCCCGGCTACGTGCTCGTGGAAATGGACATGGACGATCACGTGTGGCACGTGGTGAAGTCCACCCCGCGCGTGACTGGCTTCGTCGGCACCGGGCAGCAGCCGACGCCGCTTTCTGACGAAGAAGTGCAGCACATCGTCTACAAGGTGGCCGACAGCCGCGAGAAGCCGAAGTTGAAGGTTAAGTTCGAGAAGAACGAAACGGTGCGCATTTCGGAAGGACCGTTTGCGACCTTCCAGGGCATTGTGGACGAAGTGAACGAAGATCGCGAGACATTGAAGGTGATGGTCACAATTTTTGGCCGCTCGACCCCGGTGGAATTGGAGTTCAACCAGGTGGAGAAGGTGGCGTAGAGCCAATTTCATAGGAAGTGAGCCTCGGCTAGAAGCTAAGAGCTAGAAGCTAGGAGCCACCGAAGTCATGGCAAAGAAAGTCACAGGTTTCGTAAAGTTGCAGATCGCGGCGGGCAAGGCGACCCCGGCTCCTCCGGTGGGCCCGGCGCTCGGCCAGGCGCAGATCAATATCATGGAGTTCTGCAAGCAGTTCAACGCGCGCACGAACCAGAAGGAAATGGAGGGGCTGATCATTCCCGTGGTCGTGTCGGTTTACAGCGACCGCTCTTTCACCTTCATCACCAAGACTCCGCCGGCGTCGATTCTGCTAAAGCGGGCGGCCGGTATCGCCAAGGGATCGGGAACGCCGAACAAAGATAAAGTCGGCAAGGTGACGCTGAAGCAAGTGGAAGACATCGCCAAGCAAAAGATGCCCGATCTGAATGCGGCCTCGGTTGAAACCGCGATCAAGAGCGTTCGCGGAACGGCGCGTTCCATGGGTATTGAAGTGGTTGGCTAGTTTTCAGTCGAGATCACCACGGCTCACCGGAGCAACGATGAGCGGTGGAAGACAGGGAAAAGGAAATGAAAAAAGAAGGAAAGAATATCGCTAAGGCGCACGCAGCCGTCGAGAAGCGGCCTTACACGCTCGCGGACGCGGTGCCGTTGCTGCAGAAGGTCAAATTCGCAAAATTTGATGAGACGGTCGAGGTTACGATGCGGCTGGGAGTCGATCCCAAGCACGCCGACCAGATGGTGCGCGGGACGGTCGTTCTGCCCCATGGATTAGGCAAGTCGAAAAAAGTTCTGGTGATCGCTTCCGGAGACAAGATCAGAGAAGCCGAGGCTGCCGGCGCGGATTATGCCGGTGGCGAGGAGATGGTCGAGAAGATCACGAAGGAGAATTGGACCGACTTCGACGCCTTGATCGCCACTCCGGATGTGATGAAATCGGTTGGCCGGCTCGGCAAAATCCTTGGACCCAAGGGCCTGATGCCGAATCCCAAGACCGGCACGGTCACCCTTGATGTGGCTAAGGCGGTGCAGGAGGTGAAAGCCGGCAAGGTAGAATTCCGCACCGACAAGACGGCGCTGGTGCACTGTCCGGTGGGAAAAATTTCGTTTTCGCCCGACAAGCTCATTGAGAACGCGATGGTGCTGATCACCAGCGTGATCAAGGCTAAGCCTTCGGTAGCCAAGGGCAAATACATCAGGGGCTGCACCCTGAGTTCGACCATGGGGCCGGGGATTTCGCTGGATACGACGCCGATCGAAACGGCTGCTAAGGCTTAGTTGAGAAACTGCCGGGCTGCGCCCGGCCGGACAGCCGGGGGCGGCGGTCCCCACACTTAGATCAATAGGATTTCGAGGATTCGACAATGGCAGTTACGAAGGCAAGAAAAAAGGAACAGGTCGAGAAGCTGAGTGCGGACCTGAAGAAGGTTTCCCATGCGGTCGTCGCTACCTATACCAAGATGACCGTGGCCCAGGACTACGAACTGCGCAAAGCTCTACGAGGCGCGGGCGCGAAGTATCAGGTGGTGAAGAACACGTTGGTCGAGCGCGCCGCGAAAGGCACGAAGATTGAGGAAGGCCTGAAGAATCTGTCTGGCGTCACTTCGATCGCCTATACCACGGGTGATCCCGTGGCCATGGCCAAAGCGCTTACCAAGTACGCCAAAGACACGCCGGAATTCACCTTCAAGGTGGGCGTGGTGGAAGGCCGCGTGATTTCGATCAAAGAGATCGAAGCGCTGGCCAGCATGCCTTCGAAGGAAGAACTGATGTCGAAGCTCCTGTTCCTGATCAACGCCCCGGCGCAGCGTTTGGTGACCGTGATACAAGCGGTCGGCCGCGATGTCGCGGTGGTGCTCGGCCAGGGCGTGGAAAAAGGCAAGTTCGCAGGCGACGCGCCTGCGGGAGCATAGGCTCGAGGGCCGTCAGAACCTCGGCCCTACAAGACGGTGGGAACCGTCCGACGAGATTTGGTTATCCGCAGGTCAGGGGTTGCGCGGTTCTGATCTAGGCGTTGTCTGGCGCGTGGAGAGGGGCCTGGCGCACTGGAAACCCGGCCGAGGTAACGAAAGCAAGCAAATTCATAACTCGAAGAGTGGAGAACTGAACATGGCAGACTTGCAACAGTTAGAAGATTCGATCGTAGCCTTGTCGCTGCTGGACGCGGCACAGCTGGTGAAGAAACTCGAGGCGCGTTTGGGCGTCTCGGCGGCAGCGGCAGCTCCTGTGATGGTGGCGGGCGGTGGCGCGGCAGCTGCAGGCGCGGCTCCGGCGGAAGAGAAGACGGAATTTACCGTCGTGCTCAAGGAAGTCGGCGCCAACAAGATCAATGTAATCAAAGCCGTCCGCGAGGTTACCAGCCTGGGCTTGAAGGAAGCCAAGGAGCTGGTGGATGGAGCGCCGAAGAACATCAAGGATGGCGTTTCCAAGGACGAAGCCGAGACCATCAAGAAGAAGTTTACCGAGGCTGGGGCTGTCGTAGAAGTGAAGTAGCACGCCTTTGCGGGCGGGAGCCCGCAGGCGCTATCGGAGCGCTCTGGGCGAAGCATCTGGCAGCACCGGCGCTCGTACCCTGCCGGTGGGCACCAGATGCAGTGCAAGCCTCAAGAAATTGCAGCGTTCTAGTTGTGAAGCTTGGGCAGGGGTGTTAGCATCTAAACTAACACCGCTTCCCCTGGCCTCACTCAACAGGCGAGCGAGACTCGCAGGGAAGCTTGGGCACTGTTCCGTGGGCAGGCGGAACGGAAACGGCCGAAGGAAACTGGCGCGAAAGATTACAAATTCACATTGGCGAAACGCCTTGCATGGCGTCTGCGGGAACGCTTGTCCCTGCGGGCGCCCCGTCGTGTTTTCCAAGGTGTGCAGCAAGTTTATACAGGTTCACAACAGCTAGGTAGTTTGGCGCGATCCGGCGCCCCACATTCCGCGGGTAATCGCAGCGCACGGCTGCGCCTGACATTGGGAGTTCTTGACGATGAAGAATAATGCCTTCCGTAAACGCTTTGATTTTTCAAAAATTCCAGCCACTATCCAGATCCCGAATCTGATCGAGGTGCAGAAGCGCTCCTACGACCGTTTTCTGCAGATGGACAAGTTGCCCAGCGAGCGCGAAGACGGCGGATTGCAGGCGGTGTTTCAGTCCGTCTTCCCGATCACCGACTTTCGCAACGTATCACAACTTGAGTTTGTGGATTACGCCATTGGTAACTGGGAGTGCAAGTGCGGTCACCTCAAGGGCCTGCATCACCTCCGCACCACTTGTAAGAATTGCGGCAACACGGTCATTACTGATCCTTTCCATCCCGGCGATGTGCTCTGCCAGAAGTGCGGCACCTACAACGCGAACACGCCGGACTTCTGCAACAAGTGCGGCGATCCGGTTGGATTGCAACTGAAATACGACGTGGCGGAGTGCGAAGAGCGCGGCATGACTTACTCCGCGCCGCTCAAGGTCACCATGCGTCTGACGATTTTCGATAAGGACGCAGAGACCGGCAACCGCTCCATTCGCGATATCAAAGAGCAGGAAGTATTTTTCGGCGACGTTCCCCTGATGACGCAGAATGGTACCTTCATTATTAACGGCACCGAGCGCGTGATCGTCAGCCAGTTGCACCGTTCGCCGGGCGTGTTCTTCGAGACGGCCAACAACCGCACTTATTTTCTGGGCAAGATCATTCCATACCGCGGATCGTGGGTGGAATTTGAGTACGACCAGAAGAACGTGCTTTACGTCCGTATCGACCGCAAGCGCAAGTTCCTGGGAACGATCTTCCTGCGCGCGCTCGGTCTGCGCTCGGGGGAAGACATTCTCCGCTCGTTCTATACCGTGGATCGCATTGCGATCAAAGACAAAAGGCTGCTCTGGACCCTCGACCCAAGCAGCGAGAAGCCTACGAACCTGCTGGGCATGAAGCTGGCGCACAGCATCAAGAACAAGTCGGGAGATGAAATCGCGCACTCCGGCCGCAAGCTGAATGCGCAGATTCTGAAGGAAATCCAGAAGGCGAAGATTACCGAGATTGAAGTCGATGTGACCGATCTCGAAGGCGCATGGGCCGCCGCCGACGTGGTCGACACCACCAGCGGCGAAGTACTGCTCGAAGCCAACACCGAACTGAGTGCCGACAAAGTCTCGAAGATTCTTGATTCGGGCGTGGTGGAGATGAGCCTGTTCTTCCCCGAGCGCGATGACGTGGGCACGGTCATCAGCCAGACGCTGAAGCGCGATTCGGTGAAGACGCCGCAGGAAGCGTTGATCGAAATTTACCGCAAACTGCGTCCTGGCGATCCGCCGACGCTGGATACGGCTACGGCGCTGTTCCACGGCATGTTCTTCGACCCGCGCAAGTACGACTTCTCGAAAGTGGGCCGGCTGAAGTTCAACATCAAGCTGTTCGAGAATCAGGACGCTACCAGCCTGGACAAGCGCACGCTCGATCCTGACGATTTCTACGCAACCATCGGCTACCTGCTGAAGTTGCGCAAGAATATCGGCGCCGTCGACGACATCGATCACCTCGGCAACCGTCGCGTCCGCGCGGTCGGCGAGTTGATGGAGAATCAGTTCCGCATCGGTCTGGTCCGTATGGAGCGCGCCATCAAGGAAAAGATGAGCGTGTACCAGGAAATGTCGACGGCCATGCCGCACGACCTGGTCAATGCCAAGCCGGTGATGGCCGCGATCCGCGAATTCTTCGGATCGTCGCAACTTTCGCAGTTCATGGATCAGACCAACCCGCTCTCCGAAATCACCCACAAGCGGCGCCTTTCGGCGCTTGGGCCGGGCGGCCTCTCGCGTGAGCGCGCGGGATTCGAAGTGCGTGACGTACATCCGACACACTACGGCCGCATTTGCCCGATTGAAACGCCGGAAGGTCCGAACATCGGACTGATCTCGTCGTTGAGCTGCTATGCGCGCATCAACGACTATGGCTTCATCGAGTCGCCTTATCGCAAGATCAAGGGCGGCCGGGTGATCGACTACGTCACCGTGGTGAACACGGGTGACAGCGACTATAAGGTCGGCGATCACATGGAGAAGCATGAGATCGAGAAGATCAACGCCGATTTGAAAGAGAAGCGCAAGAAGCCGGCGCAGGTCGATCCGTTCTCCTTCTATCTTTCCGCATGGGAAGAAGACCGGCACACCATCGCGCAGGCCAATGTGGAGCTCGATGACAAGGGCAAAATTGTGGCCGAACTGGTCAATGCCCGCAAGGCTGGCAACTTTGTGCTGGTCAGCCGGGACGAGGTCGATTACGTCGACGTCAGCCCGAAACAGCTGGTCTCGGTGGCCGCATCGCTGGTGCCGTTCCTCGAGCACGACGACGCGAACCGCGCGCTGATGGGTGCGAACATGCAACGCCAGTCCGTTCCCCTGCTGCGCGCGCAAGCGCCCATCGTCGGCACCGGAATGGAAGGCGTGACGGCGCGCGACTCCGGCGCAGTAGTTTTGGCCCGGCGCAACGGCATCGTGGACTCGGTCGACTCTGACCGCATCATCGTGCGCGTCGAAGGCGAGCACCATCCCACGCAGCTGTCGCGTGAAGTTGGCAGCGACATTTATCAGCTCACGAAGTTCAAGCGCTCCAACCAGAACACCTGCATCAACCAGAAGCCGGTGGTCAAGAAGGGGCAGCGCGTGTTGAAGGGCGAGGTCATCGCCGATGGTCCTTGCACGGATCATGGCGAGCTGGCGCTCGGACGCAACGTGTTAGTGGCCTTCATGCCCTGGCGCGGCTACAACTTTGAGGATGCAATTCTCGTCTCCGAGAAGATGGTGAAGGACGACTACTACACTTCGCTGCACATCGAGGAGTACGAGATCGAAGCGCGCGACACCAAGCTGGGGCCGGAAGAAGTGACGCGTGACATTCCTAACGTCAGCGAGTCGATGCTGCGCAATCTGGATGAAGCGGGCGTGATCCGCATCGGCGCCAGCATCAAGCAGGGCGACATCCTGGTGGGCAAGGTCACCCCGAAAGGTGAAACTCAGCTCACGCCGGAAGAAAAACTGCTGCGTGCCATCTTCGGAGAGAAGGCCGGCGACGTGCGCGATGCGTCGCTCTACTGCCCTCCCGGCATCGAGGGCGTGATCGTCGACGTAAAGATTTTCTCCCGCAAGGGTCAGGAAAAGGACGAGCGGGCGAAGTCGATTGAATCGGCGCAGATCGGCAAGCTGGAGAAGAATCTCTCCGACGAAATCCGCATTCTTACCGACGAGCGGCTCAAGCGTCTGGAGAACATTCTCGGCGGCAAGGAAGTGCAGGCCGACCTGCACGACGAGCGCACGAACAAGCGTCTGCTGACCAAGGGCAACATTCTTGATCGCGACGCGATCGAGCGCATTTCCACTCGCAACCTGAAGCGTATCAAGTACGCCGACAAGGATCCGCGCGTGAATGAGCAGATCGACGAGATCGAGGAGATGACCTCGCGCCAGATCGATGTGCTCAAGAAAATCGTCAACGAGAAGAAGGAAAAACTCACCAAGGGTGACGAGTTGCCGCCGGGCGTAATCAAGCTGGTCAAGGTTTACATCGCGATGAAGCGCAAGCTGAGCGTTGGCGACAAGATGGCCGGCCGTCACGGGAATAAAGGCGTCATCGCGCGCATTCTGCCGGAAGAGGATATGCCGTACCTCGAAGACGGAACGCCGGTCGAGATCGTCCTGAACCCTCTCGGCGTACCCAGTCGTATGAATGTGGGCCAGATTCTTGAAACCCACCTGG
>JBAUXO010000210.1:0-3857 GCA_049584315.1 Candidatus Sulfotelmatobacter sp.
GCCCGGTGCCACTGTCGGGTTTTCGGGCATGACCCTAATGGTTGCGGCGGCCGACCCATTTGTCGTCGAGTTGGACGCGTTAGGTGCCGTCGCGGGCGAGCATGCCAGAGTCGCCAGCAACGGGAGCAAAGTGATCCCTGTAAAGGCAGCCCTTTCACACGCAAAGATTGAGCGGAAGACTCGGAGAACTCTGAAACCGATAGCGGGGAGGGTTATCATATCGACCTTGACGTAAGTTTTGTGCCGAGTGACGAAGTCCCAAAAGGCGCACTCTGCTGTCAGAACTCTAAGGTGGGGTTGCTGAAGGCGACAGATCACTGTGGGACAAGACCCTCGACCGGAAGTACATTGCCCGCAGGATCGTGATCGGAGCAGTAAAGAAAATTCTCTTAGTTACTTTGAACCGTTACGAGGTTTGGAGAAAATGACAGCATCGTGCAGAGTACGGGCAAAGCTCTCAGCCACTCTCGGCCAGCTGTAGCTCTCTTGTACTAGAGCTCTCGCGGCAGTCCCCAATCGTTGCCGCAGGTTGGGATCACGTAGCAGGGAAATCACAGACTCGGCAAAATCGCTTGGCGTGTCCGCCAGAAGGATATTCTCGCCTGACCGCACGGGCAGGCCCTCGGCGCCCACGGAGGTGGAAATGACTGCTTTACCCATCGCCATGGCCTCAAAGATCTTGAGACGAGTTCCGCCACCGATGCGCAGAGGCACAATGCAAGCCGCTCCTCGTGCGACGAACGGCCGTATGTCTTCCACCCACCCGGTGAGGCGAACGCTCTTTTCCTTCTCAGCTAAAGCCTGTAGCTTGCGGGAAGGGCTTCGGCCAACTACTTCGAGGGACACTTCGGGGCACTGCTGCTTGATCAAAGGAAGGATGGCGTCGACGAAGTAAACAATCGCGTCTTCATTTGGAATCCAATCCATCGAACCTGTGAATACCAGCGAATTCGCGATTTCTTTCGCGGGCGTGGGTTGGAAATAATCTACGTCCACGCCGGTGGGAATCACAGCTAGCTTCCCGAGGTCCAGAAAAGACGAGAACGCGTCACGATCCGTCTCAGAAACTGTGAGCACCCGGTCAGCAAGACGCAGATACCATTGCTCAGCGGCTTTCATTTTTCGCCATTCCCACCACGAGATGGCTTTCCAGAGGGGATTGGTGGCCACCTCATAGTGACGCCGCCATATGGTCGCCTCGACGTTGTGGGTGAACAGCACCTTGGGAGTAGGCCAATCCCACGGAATGACGCCCGCAGCCGCCATGAAATCGCAAAGGATGACGTCATAAGTTACCTGCTTGAGCAGCGCGCGCAATCTACGGCGCACCTCTGGACGGCAATACTTCGTGATGCCATAAGGCTGCGAAGATGGCAGACGAATGCCATAGTCGAGCATCTCCGCGAGACTCTTCGGTGCGGGGAGCCCGAGCGGCACGCACACCACTCGGTCAAACACTTTCTTCAGGTCCGCGTGCAAGTCGCCCTGGTGTGCGGCATAGAAGGAAAAAAACGTGACGGAATGCTGGCGCGCCAGCTCCCGAAGGATGTTGTAGCTACGGATTCTTCCGCCGCTATCGGGCGGAACCAGTCCGCCAGCTTTCACCCACAGAATCTTCATGGCAGGAAGGCCTTACCAGCAAATCCCTCATAGTCACCTGCCGTCGCGGGCCGTGATCTTCGTTCGAGATTCACCAAGTCGACCACAACGTGGTCGGGTCGGAGACCCCTGCGTAGTTCATCCTCATCCAATCCGCGCGTCGCGATCACGACGACCTCGGCATCCGGGAGAACCTCCGACACGCTGGTTGACATCAGAGAGCCAATGTGGGGGATCACTTCTTCAATGTACTGCCGGTTGGAGCCGATCAACTGACCCAACGACACATTGTCATCCCAGATCCGAACTTGCCGGCCTTCGCCGAGGAGACGTTTCACGAGCTGCACCTGAGGGCTCTCCCGCAGATCGTCGGTGGCGGCTTTGAAACTCAGGCCGAGCATGCCGACCTTCTTCTTGCCGGTTTCGAGCACCATCTGCACGGCATGCTCAAGGTGTTCGTCGTTGCTCGGAAGAATGGACTGAAACAAGGGCAGATTGAGGTCCAGCTCTTTGGCGCGATAGTTCAGCGCACGCACATCCTTGGGCAGACACGAGCCACCAAATGCGAAACCAGGTTTAAGATAAGTAGAAGAGATGTTGAGCTTGGTGTCGGCGGTGAAGATCTGGACCAGGGCTTCAACGTCAACGCCTAACTGCTTCGCCAGGGTGCCGACTTCGTTCGCAAAAGAAGCTTTTACGGCATGCCACGCGTTGCAAACATACTTGACCATTTCGGCGGAGCGGAAGGAGGTTTCAAATATCCGTCCTGGAGCCCACTCGTAGATTTCGCGCAACATGCCGCTGTGTTTCGAGTCTGCAGCGCCGATAACAGTCATGGCGGGCTCTACGAAATCGGCGACAGGCGTGCCCTCCCTCATGAACTCCGGATTCACGCAGACGCCAAAGTCCTGGCCGAGCTTCTTCCCGCTGGATCTTTCCAGCGCCGGGATGACGATAACCTCAGCCGTTCCGGGTAAAACGGTGCTGCGCAGGACAACCAGGTGAAATCCTTTCTTTTTCTTCAGAACCAGCCCTACTTCCTGGCAAACCGGTTCGATATGTCCAAGATCGAGCTTCCCATTTCGCAGACTCGGCGTCCCCACGCACAGAAAGGAAATCTCGCTGTGCAGGATGGCATATTCGGAGTCCGAAGTTGCCTGCAGGCGGTCCGCGACGTGGCGCTCGTAGATGAGCTTTTCCACGTTTGGCTCGACGATCGGACTGCAACCGGCTTGCATGGCTTTGACCTTCGCCGGGCTGAGGTCGACGCCGAGTACGTTGTGCCCCTTGTGCGCGAGGCCGGCTGCAGTAACGGTGCCCACATAGCCAGGCCCGAATACGCTGATTGATGAACTCATACGAATACGCTATTCCCCTTTTTTGGCAACAACCGAACTTAAGCTTCGATAACAACTGCAGTTACTTGCCGAAAGATACCAGCATGCCTAGGGATCGTACTATAGATATACAACTCGTTTATTTTCATCATACTGCAAGCCATCTTGGCATCGAGAGTTCAAAAGTGGGAAACTCAAAAATGCAAGGGCCAAGAAAAAATTGGGGTTCGCACCAGCCATTTCATACCCACCGGATCAAACCCCGGATAGTATTTAAACGCGTAGGCACGATCCGCAAAGTCCGTGGAAGCCCGCAAGTAACTATGCCCAAATTGTTCGATGAGACTCTTGAGTGACATGACTGCAGCCGATAAAATTTCCGCCGATGTCCTGGAGATACTTCCTGCGGTGCAGAATGATGATGCGCCGCATACCCTGCGCAAGGTCTTTTATCTGGTGGACTCGCTCAACGTCGGCGGAACTGAATCCCAGGCGGTGGAACTGGCGCGGCGCATTCCAGCGGCTGGATACGACGTGACGTTGGGCTGCTTGCGTTCCCAGGGCCCATTGCTCGAACGGCTCCAGGGAACGGCAGTGGTCTTGCGCGAATTCCATCCCACGGGTGGTGTCGATACTCCGGCAGGGATTTATCAGTTGCTGCGGCTCAGCTGGTTCCTGCGGCGGGAGAAATTCGATATTGTGCACACCCACGATTTGTGGTCGAACCTGCTCGGCGTTTCCGCGGCATGGTTGGCGGGAGTGCCGGCGATCATCTCCAGCCGCCGCGACCTCGCGCACCTCGAATGGTACCAGGGCAAGCGCCGAGTGTGGCTGCGACGCATTCAGAATTTGTCGAGCGCGGTGCTGGCCAATGCCACGCCCATTCGCGAGGCTCTGATTGCTGAGGATGGATTTGCGCCG
>JBAUXO010000211.1:0-10563 GCA_049584315.1 Candidatus Sulfotelmatobacter sp.
CGCACATCTCCGGTACGGTGGTCGCGCAGAAAATGGTCGAGCTCGTCTAGCGCTTCTGGAATGTATTGATCACCGCGACGATAGACGACATCCAGCCGCTCGCCCGTGTGAGTGTGATAGAAGCGGAGCCGATATTGGTGTGCGGCCGGGGACGCAGATTCTGTCCCGCCGTGCCCAGGCAGCGGCGCCAGCAAAAACAAAAGAATCAGTGACAAATGACAGAGGCCGGATTTGCTCTTTGTTCTCGGCGATAACACCGATGATGCTTCACTACAATTCAAAATGTATTGCCGCATTAGATCTATTTTACGTTAGATGCGGTTTGTTGGGCGCCTTGTTTAGGGCGCCTACCAGGCATCGGGGTAACCGGCGGCCAACGCTTTATCGAGTTCTGCGTCATAACCATAGATATCGTCGAAAAACCGAATCTGGTTTTCCTCGTTCACCGTCGCCGTGCCGTAGACGATCAGAACCGGAATTCGCGTGACGAGGTTCACCTGAAGATTGTTTTTCTCGCCGTTCATCGTGGCCTTCACCCGCTCCAAGTCCCATCCAGGATTGTTTCGCAAGACCCAAGCAACCAGGTCCGCAGGCTTCTCTACCCGAATGCATCCGTGGCTGAAGTCGCGGACGTCCTGCGAAAACAGTTCCGGAGCATCGGTGCCATGCAGGTACACGTTCTCCGGATTGGGGAAGATGATCTTCACCAGGCCCAGTGAATTTGCTTCGCCGGGTTTTTGCCGCACCATCAGGTGAAGCGATCTTATGCCTTCTAAAACCTCCGGGCTCACTTGATTGTCGGTTACGACCTCGCCGTTGGGCGTGACCACTTCAAAATTATGCTTCGCGATGTAGTTCGGGTCCTTCTGGATGTGTGGCACGATCTCGTTCCGCTGAATGTTGGGAGTTACGTCCCAGTAGGGGCGGAAGACCACGTATTGGATCTCTTTCTCAAAAACCGGAGACTTGTGGCCGTAGGCTTTTCCGATGATGACGTTCTTGTAAAAGGCGACGGTGCCATCTGGGTTCATCGCGCGTACACGATATTCAGGAAGATTCACAACCACGAGCGGTTGTGGGAAGGAATGTGGAAGCCAGCGCCACCGTTCGAGGGTCAACTTGATCTGGTTGATGCGCGCCGCCGGAGGCGTATTGAGTTCATTGATCGTGCGCGCGTCAAGGTTGCCGGTGGGAGTCTCCCCATGTCTGTCTTGGTAATGCTTCACGCCCTCGACGACCGCACCGCCGTAAATGGTTGCGTTCGGATTCAGTTGTGCTTCCGCAGGAATGTCGCCGATGATTTGAAGAAACCGCCCCAAGCGGACCACGCCGGCATAGGTCTGGCCGGGCCGCACAGTCTTCGTGATCGTTGGTAGCTTCTGTCCGTCGTCTTGCTTTGCGTATCCTTCATAAACCGGCAAGAGCGCGAGCATCTTCCGGTAGCCCAAGAAGGGCGGTTCCAGCTTCTGGATCTCGGTGGTGGGATCGCTCGCATTCAGGACCTGGGTCTGAATGAAGTCCGCCAACGAGAGTTGTTCCCCCCCCATATCGAGCTGAAATTTGAATTCCTTGGGATTTACGCGCCCACAGTGGATGGCACGAATGTAGCGCATCGCCGAGACCGTAAGTGCGGTATCGAACGAGACCAAGTCTTGTTCAGACGGCTTTTGCCCCAGCTTGAGGAGGCGGCCCTGCCATCGCGAGCCGTCGTAATCTTCGGGGTCGAGTCCTTTAGCGTCGGCATTTTGTAAGAGCTTGATCACGGCAAGCCCCTGGGGACGTACGCGGCCGTTCTGAGTCCAAAGCAGAGAATAACCGTTCGTCTCGTAAAGTTTGGCGACCTCTGTTTTGGAGGGAGTAAAGTCGGACCAGCGAAGATCGGCATTACGACCTGAATCCACAATACCGTGGAGCGCGGGAACACCCGAGGCAGACAACGTCTGGCCTCCAGGAGCAGAGTCATGATCCGCGAAGAACGCAGGGAAGGTCTCTCCGCTCGCAACAGACATTCCGGCAGCGACTATGATCGTTAGAACCATCATCCACTGAGGCCGATAAACAGGATTCCTCATAGCAACCCCCGCTTGATGTTTTATTTGAGTATCGAAAGCAATTCCAGGTTCCTCAACGTGTTATCCAAGACGAGTTTCCATTTGGGCGCGGGCGCGTTCCCAGGCGACGCGAGTCTGCGGGTTATGCGATTCCGCTAAATCAATCAGCTCCGCCAACGAATGAATCTTGCCTGGATCAACATCGAATCCGAAATCGTGAAACTCGCCCCGGTCGCCTTCAATGTGCATCTCTGCGGTGCGTGCCGCGGACGACCGGCTAATGCAGGACCATCCTGTGCGAAGCCACGATTCGCATTGAGGAAGAAGAAAAATGAAACTGCCATAGGCGCCGCAGATCTCATTACGACCACGCTCCAGAGCAGACCGTAGAACTCCTTCCTTCTCTTCTCGATCATCCTGCATGTCAGCTGCCAAATTGAACGTCGGGCGGGGTGCCGCGATTCGGTTCGTCAAAGTTCAACACCTTAAGGTCCTGTTCCGGCGACATTTTCGATTCCGCCAGGTTGAGCCACGATCGTGAGCCTGTCGACGAAGTCGTGACAGATTTGTGGCAAGTGTCAGTCTTCTGTCTTCAGCGAGAAGTTGAGACAGTTCGTTATTTTCCGAACATGCTCATTTGCCCAAGAAAATAGCCCAGCGCTGGTTTTTCAAGTTACCAAATTTTGGCCCTCCGGTTGCTCTTACCTTCACGCTACCGTAGAGATCCGAATCTTTCGGTGTCGAACCCTGATTGTGTGTGCGGGTGGGAGATCGGCCGGCGAGGGAAGAGTCTGTCTTTATGTGGCCACTGGTTGCATATTTCGCGTTCGTGCTTGTACTGGTCACGGCAACTCTTGTCGTTTCCTACCTGCTTGGTCCCAGGCATTCTGAACCCGCCACCAAGGAGCCATACGAGGGTGGCATCGTTTCGGAAGGCTCGGCGCGCCTGCGTTTTTCAGTGCGTTACTACCTGGTTGCCATGTTCTTCGTAGTCTTCGATTTGGAAGCGGTCTTCCTGTTGGCCTGGGCCGGAGCTGCGCGCGAGCTAGGTTGGGCCGGCTATTACGAGATTCTGTTGTTCGTCGGAGTGTTGGGAGCGGCCCTCGCCTATCTCTGGAGAGTCGGCGCGCTGGATTGGGCACGGAAGGCACGTCGCTCGAGGTGAGTAGCTGATGCAGTGGTCACTAACCAAACCGGACGTTACGGGCCTGGTAGCAAGCCCCGATCCTGAGCCACTCGAACAAACTCTTCGCCGCAGCGTCGTTCTCTCGCGGCTGGAGGATTTAGTGAACTGGGGCCGCAAGAATTCCGTGTGGCCATTCAACTTCGGGCTCTCCTGCTGCTACGTCGAAATGGCTACCAGCATTACCAGTAAGTTCGACGTCTCCCGTTTCGGCGCCGAAGTCATTCGGGGCACGCCTCGCGAAGCGGATCTGATGGTTGTCGCCGGCACGGTTTTTATCAAGATGGCGCCCATCGTTCAGAGACTCTACGAACAGATGATGGCGCCGCGGTGGGTCATCTCGATGGGTTCCTGCGCGAACTCTGGAGGCATGTACGACATTTACAGCGTAGTACAAGGTGTCGATAAATTTCTTCCCGTGGATGTTTATGTGCCCGGCTGCCCGCCCCGTCCTGAAGCTTTTCTGGAAGGACTGCTGTTGTTGCAGAAAGCCGTGGGAACGGAACAGCGTCCACTCAGCTGGGCGGTGGGCTCTCAAGAGACGGTTCGGGCGCCGCTTCCATCCATGCGCGACCTGATGCAGCCGGCTCGGCAGAAAACCACCGTCCTCAGGGAGCCCGACGACGTATGATCGCCACCCCGACTATCGCGCAGGAGATCAGCGACCGGTTCGGTCCGGCCGTCGTGGCCCAGGACACGCACGATCGCATACCTACTTTCTGGGTGGCAAAAGATCGCGTGCCCCAACTCCTGCGCTTTCTCAAAGATGAGATAGACCTGCCCTACAAAATGCTATACGACCTCTCCGCTATCGATGAGCGCGTGAGGATACATCGTGATGGGCAGCCGGCAAGCGATTTTACGGTTGTCTATCATCTGCTTTCTCTTGACCGGAACGAGTACGTTCGCGTGAAGGCAGCGCTCGCCGAGGACCGCCTTTCGCTGCCGAGTATCACCCAGGTCTGGCCCGCCGCAAATTGGTACGAGCGCGAAGTGTGGGATATGTTCGGAATCGTCTTCGATGGCCATCCCCATCTCCAGCGCCTGCTAATGCCGAACACCTGGGTAGGCCACCCACTCCGCAAGGACCATCCAGCCCGTGCGACCGAGATGGGTCCGTATCAATTGCCGCCAGAAAAAGAGATCGCCGAGCAGGAGGCGCTCCGCTTCCGTCCAGAGGAATGGGGCATGAGTCGTGAACGCGACGGATCAGATTTTATGTTCCTGAACCTGGGCCCGCAGCACCCAGGCACGCACGGTGTCTTGCGCATCGCGCTGCAGCTCGATGGCGAAGAGATTGTCGACGCGATTCCCCAAATCGGCTTCCACCATCGCGGAGCCGAAAAGATGGGCGAACGCCAGTCCTGGCACACCTACATTCCCTACACCGATCGCGTGGATTATCTGGGTGGGGTGATGAACAACCTGGCCTATCTCATGGCAGTGGAGAAGCTGGCCGGCATCACGGTACCGCCTCGTGCGCAAGTCATTCGCGTGATGCTGGCGGAATTGTTCCGCATCATCAGCCACCTCGTCTGGTACGGCACGTTTGCCCAAGACCTCGGTCAGATGTCGCCGGTCTTCTTCACGTTTAACGATCGTGAACGCGCCTTCAGCATCGTCGAGGCAATCACGGGCGCGCGCATGCATCCGTCGTGGTTTCGCATCGGCGGAGTTGCCGCAGACTTGCCCAGGGGCTGGGGCAAGATGCTCCTTGATTTCGTCAAGTACCTGCCCCCCCGTCTGATCGAATACGACCGCACCGTAATGCGGAATTTCATTTTCAAGGCGCGCACAAAGGGGATTGGCAGCTTCAACGTGGATGAGGCTATCGAGTGGGGAGTCACCGGTCCGAATCTTCGCGCTTGTGGCTTTGACTGGGATTTCCGCAAACGGCAACCCTACTCCGGGTACGAACAATTTCAGTTCGAAATTCCAACAGCACAAAACGGCGACTGCTACGACCGTGCGGTGGTTCGTATCGAAGAGATGAGGCAAAGCCTGCGCATTATCGAGCAATGTGTGAGAAACATGCCCGAAGGTCCTTACAAATCAGATCATCCTCTGGCCACTCCGCCGGTGAAAGACCGCACGATGCACGACATCGAAACACTGATTACGCACTTCTTGAGCGTGAGCTGGGGACCGGTGCTGCCGGTGGGTGAAGCGCTCGGCGCCATTGAAGCTACCAAGGGCAACAATGGTTACTACCTGGTGAGCGACGGCAGTACAGTCTCCTACCGTACCCGCATAAGGACGCCTTCCTTCGCTCATATACAAACGTTGCCCTCGCTGGCGCAAGGTCTGATGATCCCCGATTTGGTTGTCATTTTAGGAAGCCTCGACTTTGTCCTGGCGGATATCGACCGGTGAGGAATTGAGTGATGCTGACGGCGGCAGAGATTAGCGAGATCGAAGCAGAGGCAGCGCACTATCCCCAGCGCGATGCGGTGTGCATCGACGCGCTAAAGATCGTGCAGCGGCACCGCGGCTGGGTGTCAGATGAGAGCCTGGGTGACATTGCCAAACATCTCGGGATGTCCCCTACGGACGTCGATAGTGTAGCCACGTTTTACAATCTTATTTTCCGTAAGCCGGTTGGACGCCACGTAATCATGGTCTGCGACAGCGTAAGCTGCTGGATCATGGGACACGAACGTATGCGCCAGCATCTTCACGAGCGCCTGGGGATCCAGTACGGCGAGACTACGCCAGACAATCGCTTCACGCTGCTGCCCATCGTATGTCTGGGATGCTGCGATCACGCTCCGGCCATGATGGTGGACAGCGATCTGCACAGCGATCTGGATCCGCAGAAAATTGAGACGGAGCTCGAGAGATATAAATGACAGCCACCATCGAAAAGCCGCTAACCCAGAACATGCGCCCAGACGGCAATGCCTTGAACCTCCGCGCCTACGAGCAGGCCGGCGGCTACCAGGCCATCCGCAAAGTCCTGAGTGGCGGCATGACACCGAAGGCGGTTACCGATGAAGTGAAAAACGCGAATCTGCGTGGCCGGGGTGGAGCTGGCTTTCAAACCGGTTTGAAATGGTCCTTCGTCCCGCTTGGTCAAGACGTTCCTAACCCGACTTATCTGGTGGTCAACGCCGACGAAATGGAGCCCGGCACATTCAAAGACCGGCTGTTGATGGAGCGGGACCCGCACCAGCTCATCGAAGGCACAATCGCGGCCGGATACGCGATCGAGGCCGACATTGCCTACATCTTTCTGCGCGGTGAATACACGCTGGCCGCGGAGCGGCTTTCGCGGGCCATTGCGGAAGCTTACGAACGTCATTATCTGGGGAAGAACATCCTCGGTTCCAGCTACAGCCTAGAGCTCTATCTTCACCTGAGCGGCGGCCGTTACATGTGCGGTGAGGAAACCGGGCTGCTGAACGCGCTGGAAGGGAAGCGCGCCAACCCAAGATCGAAGCCGCCATTTCCGCCGGTGGTGGGTCTGTTCGGCAAACCCACGGTGGTCAATAACGTTGAGACGCTGTGCTGCGTGCCCCACATCATGAACCACGGCGCGGCGTGGTTTCGGGATTTGGGCCGGACAAAAGATGCTGGCACGAAACTCTTTGGAGCGAGCGGAAAAGTAAAGCGTCCAGGTCTTTGGGAACTGCCGATGGGGACTACCGTGCGCGAGATTCTCGAGGAGCACGCCGGAGGAATGCGCGACGGCGTGAAGTTTCGCGGATTGTTGCCGGGTGGGGTGTCTACCGACTTCATCGTCGAAGAACACCTGGACACGCCCATGGATTTCACCGCTATGGAAAAAGTCGGCAGCCGCATGGGCACCGGCACGATGATTGTGCTCGACGACAAGACTTGTCCGGTCGGCATGACCTGGAACATGACACATTTCTTCGCTCAGGAATCCTGCGGCTTCTGCACTCCCTGCTGGAGCGGACTGGGATGGGCGGAGCGGATTCTAAAGTCGATGGAGGATGGCCGCGGTCAACCCGGTGACCTGGACAAACTTTCTTTTCAAGCCAAGATGTGGAGCCCGGGCAACACCTTTTGCGCGCTGGCACCCGGCGCGGCTGAGCCTCTGCAGAGCGCTTTGAAATACTTTCGCGATGATTTCGAGAGGCACATCAGCGAGCGGCGTTGCCCGTGGAGATAGGTATGGCGATCGTCTACGTTGACAACAAACCGTACCAGATGAACCCGGAGGAGAACCTGCTCCACGGTTGCCTGTCGCAGGGTCTCAAGTTGCCGTACTTCTGCTGGCATCCGGCGCTGGGGTCGGTGGGCGCCTGCCGCCAGTGCGCCGTCAAACAGTTTAAGGACGAGCACGATGCGCACGGCAAGATCGTCATGTCCTGTCTGACGCCGGCAAAGGAAGGCACGCGCATCTCCATCGCTGATCCCGAAGTCGCCGCCTTCCGCGCCGGCATTATCGAGGGACTCATGCTGAACCATCCGCATGACTGCCCGGTGTGCGATGAGGGCGGCGAGTGTCACTTGCAGGACATGACGGTGATGGCTGGTCACGACTATCGCCGTTACGAATTCGACAAGCGCACGTTTCGCAATCAGAACCTGGGACCGCTCGTGAACCACGAGATGAACCGGTGCATCCAGTGCTACCGCTGCGTGCGTTATTATCGCGAATACGCGGGCGGCAACGATCTGAACGCGTTCGCGTCCCGGGACACGGTCTTTTTCGGCCGTCACGAAGATGGCGTTCTGGAGAATGAATTCAGCGGCAACCTGGTAGAAATCTGTCCCACCGGCGTGTTCACTGATAAGACCCTGAAGCAGCATTACGCGCGCAAGTGGGACCAGCAGTTCGCTCCCTCGGTTTGCGTGCACTGCGCTCTCGGCTGCAACACCGATGCCGGCGAGCGCTATGGCACCCTCCGCCGCATCGTCAACCGTTACAACCATGAAGTGAATGGTTACTTCTTATGCGACCGTGGACGATTCGGCTACGAGTTCGTCAATAGCGAACGGCGTCTCCGCGAGCCCATTCTGCAAGGACGGCCAACCCCTGCGGCGGATGCTCAACGTTATCTGCTCAAAACGGCCGCGGAGGGAAGGGTGATCGGGATTGGTTCGCCGCGCGCGTCACTCGAAGGCAACTTTGCTCTGCGCACTCTCGTGGGGCCGGACCACTTCCACTCCGGCATAAGCGACGCCGAAGCAAATGTGGTTCGACAAATAATAGAGATTCTGCGACGTGGCCCCATACGGACGCCCACTCTGCGCGAGATCGAGGAGTGCGACGCTGTCTTCATTCTGGGCGAGGACCTAACCAATATAGCCCCCAGAATGGCGCTTGCCATCCGGCAGTCGGTGCGCCAACAACCCATGGAGGTCGCCAAGAAACTCAATATCCCATTGTGGATGGATCATGGAGTGCGCGATGCGATGCAGGGCGCGAAAGGACCGCTCTACATTGCGACGCCTTATGCGACTCGGTTGGACGACGTTGCTACCGCGACGTTCCACGCTGCACCCGATGATCTCGCCCGCCTGGGATTCGCGGTGGCCCATGCACTCGACTCGCGCTCACCAGCCGTGCCCGCGCTGCAGGATTGTCCGCTGGCGAGCGAGATTGCACGCGCGCTCAAGGCCGCTAAAAAGCCGCTGGTGATCTCCGGTGCGAGCTGCACCAGCGAGGCTGTTATCCAGGCGGCGGCGAATGTGGCGATGGCAGCGCAGGCCGCACTTAGCTTTACTGTGCCGGAGTGCAATACGGTTGGTGCGACACTCATGGGCGGAAGCCCGTTAAGCGCCGCGTTTCAAGCGGTCCGCGACGGACACGCCGACACCGTGATCATCCTGGAAAACGATCTCTACCGCCGCGCGCCCGCCGCGGAAGTCGACTCCTTTCTTCAGGCAGCAGCGCACGTGATCATCCTCGATCACCTTACCAACTCGACCACCGAGAAAGCTGAACTCGTTCTCCCGGCCGGAACCTTTGCTGAATCTGATGGCACGCTCGTCAGCAGCGAAGGACGCGCCCAGAGATTCTTCCAGGTATTTGTTCCGCAGAATGATGTCTCGGCAAGTTGGCGGTGGTTGAAGCCCAACCATTGGCAGAACCTGGATGATGTGCTGGCGGCAATGTCCACGGCATTGCCGGAACTTGCCGCGGTGTGTGATGCCGCGCCTTCGGCCGCATTTCGTATTGCCGGGGAAAAGATCCCGCGCTCGCCGCAGCGCGAGAGCGGCCGCACGTCCGTGCTGGTCAACATCAATATATCCGAGCCCAAGCCGCCCGAGGATTTGGATTCTCCTCTTTCGTTTTCCATGGAGGGTACGCCAGATCAACCGCCTGCCGCGCTGATTCCATTCTTTTGGTCGCCAGGTTGGAACTCGATTCAGGCGGTCAACACTTATCAAGAAGAGGTTGGTGGACCCTTGCGTGGTGGCGATGCGGGCGTGCGTATCTTCGAGGCTGCCGCGGCCAACGGCCAGCCCTATTTCAACGTAATTCCCTTCGCATTTCAGCCGCGCGACGGTGAGTGGCTGCTGCTGCCGATGTATCACATTTTTGGTTCCGATGAACTGAGTCTCTCCGCGCCAGGGATTGCGGAACTGACGGCGAAGCCGCACGTAGCCGTTAATTCGGGCGAGTTCACGGAGAATCAGGAAGTCGAAATAAGTTACTCAGGCAGCACGTTCCGCTTGCCCGTTCGTATCCGTCCGGATTTTCCTCCTGGGGTTGCCGGGCTATCCTTTGGAACTGTTCCGCTCGTCGGAATCGCCTTGCCCGCATGGGGAACGATTGCGAGGGCGAAATGACATCCCCACACCCGATTCTCTCGATTCTTGGAATCGTCATCGTGGCGATGACAATTGCGGCCTTCCTGATCTGGGTCGAGCGACGATTGCTTGCCCTGTGGCAAGACCGTTACGGCCCGAACCGCGTCGGACCACTTGGGTTACTTCAGGTACTAGCTGATTCGATCAAGATATTCATGAAGGAGGACTGGATCCCACCGTTCGCGGATAAACCCGTTTTCATCATGGCTCCGGCCATCATCTTCGTCACAGTCTTGATGTCTTTCGCCGTGCTCCCAGTAGCGCCTGGGATTATTGTCAGCGATCTGAATGTCGGGCTGCTGTTCTTTCTCGCCATGTCGTCGCTGGGGGTTTACAGCGTTGTGCTGGCAGGATGGTCTTCCAACAACAAGTACGCGCTCGTTGGCGGCTTGAGAGCGGCAGCCCAAATGTTGAGCTATGAAGTCTTCATGGGCCTCTCGCTCATGGGCGTGGTGCTGCTCGCCGGATCGTTCAGCCTCCCCACTATCGTCGAAGCGCAAAAGAGAATCTGGTTCGTGATACCCCAATTCCCCGGCTTTGTTT